>JAWZDV010000077.1:0-24175 GCA_034142505.1 Bacteroides thetaiotaomicron | reverse complement strand
AAAACACCCAAAAATCTTTTTCAAATTTCTCTTGACATATCACCAGAATGCTTTTCTCCTAACTGCCGGATGGGATACCGCCTGCCGGCGGCAGCCCGCCACCGCCGGAATCCATACACGGCTGCTTCCTGTCCCTGCACATGCCGGCAGTCATCTGTCCAGCAGTATCACATGATCTCATCTCATCGCATCAATGGCCGCCCGCTCCACAGGCATCCCCTGGCGGTACCGCTCCATAAATGTTTCAAATCCGGCCACATCGGCCGCGTCCGGCTGAATCCGGCTGCCTTCCTGACCCGCAAAAACCTTATCCGCCAGATAGTCCGCCAGAGATTCCCCGTCCTCTCTTTGCAGCATATAAGCCGCCAGCAGGGCGCTGCCCCAGGCGCCGCCCTCCCCGGCTGTCTCCATCACGGATACCGGAACATTGGCGGCCGCCGCCATGATCTTCTGGCCGACGCCTTTTGTCTTGAAGAAACCGCCATGCCCCAGCAGCACATCCAACTTCACACCCTCATCCTTAAACAGAATGTCCAGACCGGTCTTCAATGCCCCCAGCGAAGTGTACAGATGAGTCCTCATAAAATTGGCAAGGTTAAACTTACTGTCCGGCTTCCTCACAAACAGGGGCCGTCCCTCCTCAAATCCGGTGATATGCTCCCCGGAGAAGTAATTGTAGGACAGCAGCCCGCCGCAGTCCCGATCCCCCTCCAGAGCCTTCCGGTACAGGGTGCCAAACAGCTCATTCTGGTCCACTTTCATCCCGAAACTCTCGGCAAACTCCTTAAAGATTCCGACCCAGGCATTTAAATCAGACGTACAGTTATTGCAGTGTACCATTCCCACCAAATCTCCGGCAGGCGTCGTCACCAAGTCGATCTCCGGGTGCACCTGCTTCAGCTCTTCCTCCAGCACCACCATGGCAAAGACACTGGTCCCGGCCGAGACATTTCCCGTTCTCACGGCCACACTGTTGGTTGCCGTCATCCCGGTTCCCGCATCTCCCTCCGGCGGGCAAAGCGGTATCCCGGCCTTCAGATTGCCGGTGACATCCAGCAGTTTCGCCCCCTCCTTTGTCAGCGCCCCGGCGTCCTCGCCGGCCACCAGCGCCTTTGGAAGAATATCCCGCAGCTTCCATGGCAGATGTTCTCCCGCTGTCAGTTCGTCAAACTGCTCCACCATCCGCTGGTGAAAATCCTTCGCCTTGACATCCACCGGGAACATCCCGGCCACGTCTCCGATCCCCAGAACTCTCCGTCCCGTCAGCATCCAGTGGACATAGCCTTCCAGGGTGATCATGTAATCAATCTCCGGCACATGGGCCTCATGATTCAGAATCGCCTGATACAGATGAGCAATGCTCCACCGCTGGGGCACCGGATACCGGAACACCTCCGTCAATTTTTCCGACGCCTCTCCGGTCATGGTATTCCTCCAGGTTCGAAACGGTGTCAGCAGCTTCCCGCTTCGGTCAAACACCATATAACCATGCATCATAGCGCTGATTCCGATGGCGCCAATGGCAGTCAACGTCTCTCCATACTGCCTCTTCACGTCTTCTGCCATATCACGGTAGGCATCCTGAACTCCCGTCCAGATATCCTCCAGCGTGTAAGTCCAGACTCCATCTTCCAGACGGTTCTCCCAGTCGTGGCTTCCGCCTGCAATTGGATTGTGGTTCTCATCGATCAGCACCGCCTTGATCCGTGTTGACCCCAGTTCAATCCCCAGAGCCGTCTTCCCCTCCCTGATCATCGCTGCTGTCACTTCTCTTTCATTTCCCATACCTTCATCTCCTGTTCCCGGCTCACCGGTCCTCAGCCGCTCTCTCCTCTTATTCTACTCCCGGATCACCGTCACTGCAAGCGCTTGATCTCCCAAATAAACCAGCAGCCAGTATATAAAACAGCCAAAAAGCGGTTCCGGTCATCCTGATGACTCCATTATAAAAAAGGAAGCTCCCCGGGGCAATTTCCCACCCCTGCCATTTCCCGTCAAAAGTTACCGATTCCGACTTCAAACTACTTGCAAATCCCCTGATTTCCGGTTACACTGAATTTAGAAAAAGGAGAGAAGCCATGACTTTAAAATCACTCTGCGAGCAGATATCCTGCAACGATCCCCATATGCTCCGGGAGGACAATTCCCTAGGCTCCCGCATCATGTGCCCGGAGTACTCCCTGCATCTGGAGGATAAAAAAACATACCCGCTGCCAAAAGAGGAGCATCTCTTTGCCCTGTGCTGGACCTTGAGCCCCAACCGCCGGCTCTACGGAACCATCAAACCGGCGGCATCCTCCTTCTCATACAGCTGCAGCTTTGAGCCGGGAGACAAAACCCAGCTTCACACCCATGAATACTTAGAGCTTTCTTACATCGTATCGGGACGATTCCGCCAGCGGATTCTCGGAAAAGACATTACCTTTGAACAGGGGGAATTGTGTCTGATTGACAAGAACTGTCTGCATCAGGATTACCTGGATTCCAATTCGGCTTCCATCTTGTTTTTGGGGATTGCCAACGATATCTTTGAGGAGATTATGGACAGCCATATGGCCGCCGGGCGAATCGTGTCCTTTTTGCGGTCCGCCCTGTTAAAACAGAAGAATTTACAGCAATATATTCATTTTAAACCCAACCCCGGGGCGGGGACACGGCTGGAGGAATGTTTACAGCTGCTGCTGGAGGAACTGATCACCCACGACGAGGCGTCCTCCTACATCTGCCGTGGACTGCTGATGCGCATCTTCCGGCTTCTCAGTACCGATTACGACTTCTCTCTGTCTCGGGAACTTCGAAAAGAGATGAACTGGCTGGTGTACGAGGAGATCACCGAGTATATCGGGAAGCATTTCCGGGATATCTCCATACGCCGGCTCTGTGAACAGTTTCATTTTCAGGAAGACTATTTTAACCGCCTGCTGCGGCAGAAAAGCGGGATGACATACACCGAATATGTACAAAAGCTGAGACTGGATGAGGCGGAACGGCTGCTGGTCTCCACCTCGCTCAGTATCGAGCAGGTGGCCGACGCAGTGGGATACCAGAATAAGGGGTATTTTTACCGTATTTTCACGGATCGGTATCAGATGACCCCTGCCAGATTTCGAAAGGAACGTTCCGGCGGGGCCAAGCAGCCATCTTCCCCTTATAAAAGGGAAAGATGACGTCTCACCTCTGATATCAGCTGCGCCATATCCAGCGGTTTCGAGATATGACCATTCATTCCCGCATCCTTTGCCGCCTGGATATCCTCCGAAAATGCATCCGCCGTCACTGCCAGAATCGGGATCGCGGCCGCGTCAGTGTGGCCGCAGGCGCGGATTTCCCTGGCCGCCTCATACCCGTTCATCACCGGCATCCGGATATCCATCAGAATCATCCGGTAATAACCAGGCGCCGATGTCCGAAAAGCTTCCAGACACTGGAACCCGTCATTGGTGGTCTCCACAACCGCTCCGGCGGCGCTTAAAATCTCCGATGCAATCTCGCGGTTCAGCTCATTATCCTCCGCAAGAAGAATCCGGCATCCCTCCAGCGGTCTGTCCGGGTCTGCCTGCTGTCGTTCCCCTTCCTCCAACAGCCCGCCGCCTGCCGTCTGGTTACAGGGCGGCTCATCCACAACAGGGAAATCCACCGTAACACAAAACTCACTTCCCCTGCCGGGTTCACTGGATACCTCAATAGTACCGCCCATCTGGTCCACAATCCACTTGCTGATCGACATTCCCAGACCGCTGCCCTCAATCTTTTCAATTCTGCTGTCCTTTTCCCGTGTAAAGGCCTCAAACATGGTCTCCTGAAACTCCCTGGTCATCCCAATGCCGGAATCCTTCACAAAGAACCGGTAACGGACGTACTCGTCTCCCTTCACAGAAGCCAGTTCCTCCACCAGAAACCTGATATTCCCTCCGTCCGGCGTGAATTTCACGGCGTTGGCCAGAATATTTAACAGCGCCTGGTTCAAACGCACCGCGTCACACACGATCGTCTCGTGTTTCACATTCTGAATCATTACCTCCAGCTTCTGCCCCTTCTCCGATGCCTGAAACTGTACAATATGAATCAGCCCCTCCAACACCTCCGGCAGCCTGGTAATGCCCGGATTCAGGGACAGTTTTCCGCTCTCAATCTTAGACATGTCCAGTATATCATTGATCAGACCTTTTAAATTCCGGCTGGAAATACTGATTTTACGCAGACAGTCCATCACCCGGTCCCGGTTATCAATATTGCGGATTGCAATATCCGTCATTCCCGTGATGGCGTTCATCGGCGTCCGGATATCGTGGGACATATTTGCCAGGAAACTGCTCTTAGCCGCGCTGGCGCTCTGTGCCTCCAGCATGCTGGTATGCAGCTGCTCCATCAGCCTCCTGTTCTCCGTGACATCGGTAAATGTCACCATATATTCCTTCCGCCCCTTTAAATTGAGGAGCAGTACACTGACACTGATCCACACCTCCTTCTCAAGATGACGATTGTAATGCAGAAGTTCTTCCGTCACCGGCTGCGAAGACGACTCCGCCTTCTTGACCAAATCCGCCACCTGCTCCGGAAGCCCCACCTCTTTCAGCCATTCCACACTGAAGATACTCCCCTGCACCTCCTGGGTGGATATCCCCAGAATACAGTGTACATTTTCAAACGCATAGCGGATATAATGGGTCTGGCGGTCCATGATAAAAATACAGGTGTCAATATTTTCAGAGATCGCTTTATAAACCCGCCCCTCATTGATCTCCTGCTTCCACTTGTCCCGCAGAAGAAAGAAGAGAACCATACCTAAAAAAGCCATAAATGAAAGAATTACTACCAGAAACAGCGTAACCATCTGGCTGGATAACCGCACCACCCTCTGCCCATTGTTCTCCACCAGAGCCAGCGGCAGCACGGACACATAATACCAGCCCTCCTTCACCGTGGAAGGTTCAAAACAGATAATCTGGTTTTCCCCGGAGAAATCCAACACCGCACTGCCGCTTTTCCCCTCCTTTAACGCCTCCATAAACGCATCCACCGTCTCCTGGCTGCTTTCGGAAAACAGAAAGATATCCCGGACATTATGGTAGATCTGGGCATAACTGTAAGTCGCAGGTGCAAGCAGAATGGTTCCGTCCTGTTTCAGCACATAACTGTAACCGGCGGAATCATACAGCGGGCTCTTACCCGCGCTGCGCAGCACCTCCGCATCCATGTCCAAGAACACGCCGCCGGCAATCTCCCCCTCCTGATAAACCGGAGCATAAACGCGGACTTCCTCATAGCCCATGTCTCCCAAAAAAGGATCGGTGACTCCATATTCTCCGGCAAAAACCTTCTGATATACCTCATGATCCTTTGAAATCCCGGGCATATCCGGTTCCGAACCGGCAACAGTTCCATTTACATCAAACACAGCCACGTGTAAATAGTCCTCATCCAGATCCACCAGAGTCTTTAACTGCTCCGGGGTGACCGCCATCCCGGAGTCCGACATATGATCCGCCAGAACCTGGGCCTGGACCTCCAAAAGGTTCAATGTCTTGTCCAGCATTTTCACCCGGTCCGACGTCAGGGCCCTGACACTTTCCGTAGTCGTTTCCCGGATATTCCGATAGATTCCGTTCGAATATCGATTAACCGCCCTTCCCAGGAACACCACCAGCACCAAAAGCGCAATCAGACAGACTGCTATGTAACAAACATGTCTCTTTTTCATCCCGTCATTTCCCTTGATCAACTTTGCCACCTCCTATGGCCTGCCGCCACTTTCATAAGAACCAATCTCTTCCATCTGAAGGCGGTTGTATTCTTCTGCCGCTTCCTCAGCCGTCATGCCGCCAATCATCGCCAGACACAGCCTGCGGGTGTTATCCCAGCAGCCAAAATCCAGATTCATATCTTCTAGCGGAATCTGATGCCCCGAATCTAAAAGTTCCAGTATCGGCTGCTGCCATTGCGCCTTTGCTTTCTGTGCGGACTTTTGATGAAATGGCGATAGGTCTCCGGAATCATCCCCCGCCAGTAGCTTTACCCTCTCAGAAGCAAGATAATCGGCAAACTCCACCGACTCCTCCAGATAATCACTATCGGGATTCACACAGAGGCGGACAGATATGGACGGCAGTGTAACCACGCCATCCGGAAGCATGGGGATGCCTACGGAGATACACTCGTCCCCGTTCTCCATGGTTCTTCCATTCAGATTTTCCATTGGATAAAAGAAAAATGCCGCTCTGCCATTGTGAAAATCATCCCGGTCCTGTGTGTTGGCCTTGATGGCATCCACCTCCTCCATCACCAGGTCCTCCCCATAATATCCCTTCTCCACAAACATTTCAAACATCCGGAAACCGTCAATCATATAATCGCCGATCTTCAACTCACCCCTGTTGAGCCCCTCGATCAATTCCTCCTGGTTTGGCGCCTGGTAAACCGGATAAAGGCTGCGGGCCATAACCGGAACCGCCATAGACCACCAGCGGTTGAGAGCGATGGGGGTAACTCCCTGCTCCTTCAGCACCTGGCAGCAGTGCACAAAGGAATCGTAGTCCTGAGGCACCGCAAGGCCATGGCGTTTTAACAGGGACACATTGACATCCATCACATAAACCGCCATTTTAAGTGGAATCGTATAAGCAGTGCCATCAACCATCGCCTGCTCTTTTGCGCTTTTGGTGAGTTTTTGGAAACTGTCCAGACCGGACAAATCGTAGAATTGTTTTTTACGGGCAATCTCCTTTACATTTTCCGCATTTACAACGAAAATGTCCACGGCTTTCCCCGCATCAAGCCGTTCCTCCAAAAAAAGATCAAATCCATCTGCTGTCGACACACTGTCCACAGAAATCTGGACATTGCTGTGCCGCTCATTGTAAGTCAACGTCAAATCACGAAAGCTGTCTGTCCCGCCAAGGTCCACCCCCACCGGCACAAACATGGAAAGCGTAACCGCTTCCTCTGACTTTTCATAAAATTGAATCCCCGTTTCCGGCTCCGGCTGCCCGCAGGCCGATAAATTCACGGCCAGCAAAACAGCCAGCGCAAAGGCCAACCACGTTTTCCTCATATCGTAACTTCCTCCGAACCGGACTTACGTCCTATTTACCAGAAATCATATTCCTGTCCTTTGCATAGTCATAAACCGACCGGCAGACGGACAAATACTCATCCGCATAGTTGGAACACCCCCGCAGAATTGCATGGTTCACATGCTCCCGCAGGTCATAGCGGTGGGACGCCTCATTTCTCAGCATAAAGGTCTCAAGGGCCTCCTCAATATCGCCGTCCAAATCCTCCGGACAGATAAACTCGGTGTAGTACCGGATATAAAACCGGAGGCTTTCCGCATTTTCAGACTTTCCCATCTTCTGTTCCGCCACCCGGATGTCGTCGATCATATCCTTAAATGCTTCCGTCATATCAATAAAGTGGGTCCGAAGCGCCGACAGAGTGTCCATCTCCTCCTGCTCGTCCCCCCGCACCTTCTCATATTTTTCGGTCAGACGGACCATGTTCTGGATCGAAGACTTCATGCAGGCCACCTTCTGTGTAAACTGCAGCCTGTGTTTCTCCCCGGTCTCCACCGGCTCCGGCGCCTCAAGCCCCGCCTTTTTCATCGCATCACCAATGACTGTCATGTAATCCTACCTCCGCGCTCATGCACTCACATACTTTTTTCATCGGATGGTAACCGTAAATCTCAATCATCTTCTTCGCGTACTCAATCAGTTCCTCCGGCACAAATTCCGTCACTGCCGCGCAGTGGGTCAGAATCGCCTCCAGATTCACCGCCTTCTCTTCCTCCAGGCAGATCTCAATCACATCACAGGCAATCCCCTTCTCCTCAAAATAATCCAGCCCAAAATCCCGCACCCGGTGCATCAGCCTCCCCTCCGGTGCATACACCGCCAAATCAATATCCGACAATTCCGTATAATGCTCCGTCAAAAAGCTGCCAAAAATCATCACGTTATACCGGTCCGTCTGAGGGAACTGCTTCTTCACCGCATCAGAAAACCGCTCAACAATCGTTTTCCTCTCATCCAAAGACAACATTTTTATCCCTCCTCCCTCTCATTATAACCCATTTCCCGGAAAAATCTGCCTCTATCCGCAATTTTTTACCATTTATGTGTTACTTTGCCGTCTCTACGCTCCCTTAAAAACCGAAACGCTCCCCCCGCAGTGCCACACCGCCTTGTCCGCTCAAAAGTAAGTTCATTATAACAATCCTCATCCGCTTGTCAATCAAAATACCATAGAAACTTTCCTGCACAAAAAAAGGTCCCATGAGAATATCTCACAGAACCTTTAACCTGGGCTACAAGGATTCGAACCTTGAAATGACGGAGTCAGAGTCCGTTGCCTTACCATTTGGCGATAGCCCATTAATACAACATTCTGAATTATACAATATTTTTGTAATTTAGGCAAGCCCTTTTTTGATTTTTTTACTTTTTTTCGGCCCAATGTATCGAACCTTTTCACATATCCTTAAAAAGCAGCGAACCAGCGCCCGAGAATTCTCTCCTCAAAGACGCTGGCCTTCTCTCGGCGAACACCTTAACCAAAATTTCTAAATTCTGAAATCACAGCCTTTTTTAACCGAAATTGTCCCACTAGTTCTTTAAGCTTCCTGGCCTGATCCGATAGTTCCTCGCTGGACGCTGCGCTTTCCTCCGCAGTGGCAGACGTTGTCTGGACAACACTGGAAATTTGGTCAATGCCAATCGTAACTTGGGAAAGGGAACTTGCCTGTTCCCCTGAGGACGCTGAGATATCTTCAATGGCCTGTGTAATTCCCTGCACGCCTTCCACAACATTTTTTAAGGATTGGGCTGTTTCATCTGCGATAACGGCCCCGTTCTCCACAGCCTTCAGGGATTCCTTGATCATTTCCGCGGTATTATTGGACGCCTCCGCCGATTTGCCTGCCAGGTTTCGCACCTCGTCAGCCACCACGGCAAACCCTTTCCCGGCTTCCCCTGCCCTTGCCGCCTCGACAGCCGCATTTAAAGCCAGGATATTAGTCTGAAACGCGATATCCTCAATGGTTTTTATGATTTTTCCAATCTCTTTCGAGCGGTCGCTGATATTGGAAATAGCCTCCAGCATTTCCGCCATTCTTCTGCCGCTTTCCACGGCATAATCCTTCACCTTTTCCGCCGTCCGGGATGCATTTGAAGCACTGTCTGCATTCTGCGTCACATGACTGGTCAATTCGTTAATGGTCGCGGCAAGTTCCTCAACTGAGGACGCCTGTTCCGTTGCCCCCTGAGACAACATCTGAGCTCCTGCGGCCACCTGGTCAGAACCAACGGCTACCTGATCCGCAGATTCGTTAATCCTAGAAAGCGCCATACTCAAATGATCTGAAATTGCCTCCATTGATTCTCGGATCATCTCAAACTCCCCACGATAATCCGCATGGATATCCACGCAAAAATCATTGCCGCCCATGCGCTCCAGATTTGCCTTTACATCCATAATCACATCTTTCAGGCTCGCTTGCATCTGCCGGAAAGAATCAGCCAACTCCCCAAACTCATCCCTGGAAGCATAAGGAATTTCCTCCTCCAGATTCCCCTGTTCAATTTTCTCCGCAGATTCTAATAAAATATAAATAGGGGAAATAATCCGTTTTCTCAGGATGGCGAGCATCAGGATGGTTAACAGAAAGGCAGCCGCAAAAATAAAACACAGCACCATCCTGCTGGCGGAGGCACTTTCCATCGCAGTATTTTTAAACTTCAGGGCATTGTCTGCAGCCGTTGTAATAATGGCATCCAAACCATTGATGGCATCCTGCTCAAGCTTTGTATACTGCTCAACCTGTTCCCCGGATGGAATCTGCCCGGAATTGACTATCTCCAGAATCTGCTGCCCTGATGAGGACCAGGCGTCGACCCTAGCCAGAATATTCTTCATATTATCGGTCATAGGAGCTGTTTTATCTACCTTATTTCCTTCGATGTCCCTTATTACCTGCTCCACAGCCGTCAGGTTAGCGGAAAGCTCCGCTGGAAGCGGGGTATTGTAAAGGATCATCTCCCTCAACCCGTTGCCAGTCTGGGAAATCCTGGACTTAGCCTCCCACATTCCAACCAGATTGGTGTGCGGCCGTTCATAGAGTACCTCCGTATTCTCGGATATATTATGGATGTAAGTAATAGAAGTCAGCCCCAGCAAAAGCAGGATAACCAAAAGAATCCCGAAAGACACGCTCAATAATTGTTTGATTTTCAAGGTGGAAATCTGTTTTTTCATGATAAAATTCCTCATCAGCTTCATATTTTTTATAACTTATCATTCTAGTGAATATATCGACTGATTTAAATGAAAGATAAGGAAAAAATGTCACATCTTTTAAGAAATAGGGTCTCGCTGGGCTACAACAAAAAAAGCTGATAAACAGAAGAATTTCCTCTCAGTTTATCAGCTTTCGCTTACCTGGGCTACAAGGATTCGAACCTTGAAATGACGGAGTCAGAGTCCGTTGCCTTACCATTTGGCGATAGCCCAATATTAATAACCAGTATCTATAAGGATGATTGCTACTCTAGCAACAACGAATTGCATTATACAATAACATACCAGACTTCGTCAAGCCCTATTTTTGAAAAATTTTACCGTTTTTATTGACAGTTCTTTTCAATGCCCGTTTTTGATAATCTCTCCTGAACTGCACATACTAAATTTGGAGGTGATAAATCATGAGTCCCAAGGAATTAACTTATATCGAAGACGCGTTAAGCCACGAGAAATTTTTAAAGACCCAGTATCAGAACGCAGCCCAGAATCTGCAGGATGCTGAGCTGAAGCAGACAGTTACCCAGATGGCCGAGAAGCATCAGCAGATTTTTGACAGCTTCTACCACCTGGTATAATTTTGGAAAGGAGAATATGACATGGATGACAAATGTTTGATGGAGAACCTTCTCCTCACAACCAAGGGTGTCTGCGACTTATATCTGCACGGCACCATCGAGTCCTCTACCGCAGACGTTCACCAGGCTTTTGACAATGCCTTAAACGAGAGCCTCTGCCTTCAGGACCAGATCTACAAGAAAATGTCCGCCAAGGGCTGGTATTCAACCGAGCAGGCCGAGCAGCAGAAGATCACCAAGGTGAAAAACCAGTTCGCAGGTATGTAATTCCATTCAGCCCTGCATCCGCAATACGGATATTCCGAAGACTTATTCTTCTTCGGAATATCCGTATTTTATTATTTCAATTCCCGCCAGCAGTCTCAACCTGCATATACCCGGCCATTTTCTTGATCGCCCTGTTATACTTGGACAATACCGTAGCCAACGGCATTTCCAGGCTCTCTGCGATCTCCCGGTGCTTGAGTCCCCCCGTCTCATGGAGCAGCACAATCTGCCGGTCATCCTCCTTTAGCAGCGAAAGCGCCGCCAGCAGCGCCATCTTCTCCGGCGCCATCTCGATCTCCCGGCATACCTCTCCCGGCTCCTGTTCCTCCAACTCGTAGATGCTTAGATCCGCCTGGTACTTCTGCTGCCGGAAACGCATCAGGCACAGATTCCTGGCGATGGTAAACAGCCAGGCCATGGGCTTCCCCTGGGACACATAGGAATCTGCCAGCGTCCACACCTTCAAATACGTCTCCTGCATCACTTCCTCCGCGTCCTGCGGATTCTTCACATAGGACAGAATATACCCGTACACCGCCCTGACCGTACTCTCATACAGCCGGTGAAACGCCTCCTCATCGCCTGCCGCCACACACGATAAAAGCCGGTCGTATTCCAACCGGCTGTCATCCAAAGATCGATTTTTCTGCATCCGGGATTCCTCTTTTCTAGTCGTTCTCCGGAACCTCCGCACAAAAACTGTTTTCCACGGTAATGACACAATAGCATCTGGAATCCCGTTCATGCACAACGTCCGAAACCTTTAGCTTTATTGTATCCCGTAACTGGGAATTATAATCCCTCGGCACCACCAAATCAAAAATCAGGTTGATCCGCTCCGTCCCATCCACAATCCGAAAATCATGAAACTGCAGTCTGGAATCCAGCCCCGCCAGCACATCCGCCACCAATTCCCGAAACTCCGTCACTCTCGCGTTCGTCACTTCCACAGGGTCCAAATGAATCACCAGAAAAATGCCCAGCTGCTTTGCACAGTCCCGTTCGATGGTATCAATAATCTCGTGGCTGACCTCCACGTCCACCTCCCGCGGCACCTCCGCGTGAATCGAAGCCATGCTCCTGGCCGGCCCGTAGTTATGTACGATCAGATCATGGCTTCCCACAATCCCGTCGTACTTCTCCACAAATTCCGTGATCTCCTTGTAGATCTTCGGGTCAATGGCCTCTCCAATCAGCGGCGCCAGCGTATCCTTGGCAATATTGACACCTGCAATCATAACCACCACCGACACCACAAGACCGATGATCCCGTCAATGTTGACGCCCCAGATTCCAAACACCGCAATCGACACGATCGTCGCGCTGGTCGTCACCACATCCCCCATGGAATCCGCCGCCGTCGCCAGCATCACCTTCGACTGAATCCGTTTCCCCAGCTTCCGGTTAAACACACTCATCCACAGCTTCACCCCGATGGACAGCAGCAGAATCACGATGGAAATCATGTTAAATGTCATGACTTCCGGCTCCCTGATCTTGCCAAAAGACGTCTTAAACAGCGAAAAACCCACCTGAATCACGATAAACGCCACAATAAACGCCGCGATATATTCAATCCGCCCATGACCAAAAGGGTGGTCCTCATCCGCCGGCTTCCCCGCCATTTTGACTCCCACAAACCCAATGATGGAAGAGGCCGCGTCCGATAAGTTGTTAAATGCATCCGCCATAACCGAGATACTGTTGATCAGCAGTCCCGTCATCAGCTTCACCACAAACAGCAGCACATTACAGCAGATACCCACAATACTTGCAAACAGCCCGTAGGACGTCCGCACCTTGGCATCCTCCGTATTCTCATAGTTCCTGACAAACTTCCTTGTCATCCAGTCAATCATAGCTTTCCTTCACTCCACTTCTCAGTCATACAACACAGCCGTCAAAAACAATCCGCAGGCCGGCGCTGTCGGCCCTGCCGCCTGCCGGTCCTTCGCCTCCAGAATCTCCTTCATAGACTCCGGCTTCCGTTTCCCAAGCCCCACCTCAATCAGGGTCCCAATCAGAATCCGGACCATATTATACAAAAATCCATTGCCGGCCACATGAATCTCCAACTGGCTTCCCCGCTCGTGAAAGCTGATGCTCTTAAGAGTCCGCACACTGGATTTCTTGATCGTCTTCTTGGAACAAAAGCTCTTAAAATCATGGGTTCCGCACAACAGCTTCGCCGCCTGTCTCATAGCTTCCACATCCAGCTTCTGTCCCAGCGTATAGATATACTTCCGCTGAAATACCGGACATTTGGGTGACATCTCAATCCAGTAGGTGTACACCTTGCCCGTCGCGTTCAAACGGCTGTGGAACCGGTCCGGAGCCTCTTCTAACTTGGTCACGGCAATGTCATCCGGCAGATATTGGTTTACATAATTCATAATCTCCAAGGGAGTTTTATCCGTATCCATATGCACGCTGGCTACCTGCGCGATGGCATGCACCCCCGCGTCTGTCCGTCCCGAACCGTCAACCTCCAGTTCTTCCCCCGTCATCCTGCCAAGCACTGCCTCCAGCTTGGACTGGATCGTATTTCCCGTGTTCCCCTGCCTCTGCCATCCGTCATAGCGGGTCCCGTCATACTGTATGATCATTTTATAATTTTTCTTCAAGATACTACCTCCCTAACATGCTGGTTCTTCCCGCTCCGCCGCTTTCGCCATAAGCCGAATCCCACATAAACCATCGTCCCGAACAGCACCCCGGAACAATCCAGCCACACATCACTGATCTGCCCCGAACGCCCCTCCGTAAACAACTGCAGCGTTTCATCCACAAAAGGAATCAGAAATCCCATCATTGCGTGCAGCTGCCAACGGTTCACACGCGGCAGTCCATACAGGGAAAGACACTGTGCCAGCAGCATCCCCAATACCGTATACTCCCCGAAATGCGCCATCTTCCGGATCAAATGCTCCGTCACGCCCACATTTCCCAGGCCCGCCGCACTCAGAACGCCGGTCACCAGCTCCAGCACCGACATGCTCTGCGCCGATGATTCCACCGCAGGCGTCAGGGAATTGCCGAATACAAATCCTACATACAACACCAGCAGAACGCTCCAGATTCGTCTGCCGCGCATCCGCCTGCTCTCCCGGCTTCCATTCTTAACCTTATTGTTATCCATATCCTTATGCATGACCTTCACAGCCTTCCAGAATTCCACTCTCACGGATCGCTTCCACCGCCAGCTTCAAATCCTCCTCATCTCTCACCAGAGCCATCCTCACATGGCCTTCCCCGGACGGCCCAAATGCGCTTCCCGGCGTCACCAGCACCCCGGCTTTCTCCACCAGGTCCATGGCAAAGTCCTCCGATTTCTCATAATGAGCAGGAATCCTGGCCCAGACAAACATGGTTGCCTCCGGCTTCTCCATCTCCCAGCCAATCCCGTTCAAACCGTCGCACAGCACATCCCGCCGTCTCTCATAAGCCCCTCTCGTCACCGCCACACAGGCCTGATCCCCGGTAATCGCCGTGATCGCCGCCTGCTGCACCGGCAGAAACATCCCATAATCCATATTGGATTTCAGATTCTTCAGCTGGGCCACCACCTCCGGGTTCCCCACGCAGAACCCAATTCTGGCCCCCGCCAGTCCGTAAGTCTTAGACAGGGAATTAAACTCCACCCCCACGTCCTTAGCCCCTGGAAAATGCAGGAAGCTTCCACATTTCTTCCCGTCAAACACCAGCTCGCTGTATGCATTGTCATGAAGCACCACAATCTCATACCTTTTAGCAAATGCAATCAATTCCTCATAAAAGCTGTCCGGAGCCATCACCGTAGTTGGATTGTTGGGATAGGACACCACCATAAATTTAGCCCGCCGCGCCACATCCTCCGGTATTTCCGACAACTGGATGATATAACCGTTCTCCCGCTTCTGCGGCATATAATAAAGCTCCGCCCCCGCCAGCAGCGGCCCGTCTCCAAACACCGGATAACAGGGGTCCGGCACCAGCACCAGTCCGCCCTCATCCACCACCGTCATGGCAATGTGGGCCAAGCCCTCCTGGGACCCAAGCAAGGAACAGACCTCCGTCTTAGCATCCAGCTTCACGTCATACCGCCTCTCGTACCACTCCGCCACAGCCTCCAGAAGCTCCTTCCGGTCACTGATGGCATAAATATAATTCCCCGGCTCCGCCGCCGCTTTGCACAGCGCCTCACGGATATGCTCCGCCGGCGGAATATTGGGCGCCCCGATACTCAAGTCGATCACCTGGCCCCCCTGCTCCAGCTTTTCCTTCTTAATCTCCAGCAGCTTGGAGAAAATCCCCGCGCCAAACTGGTCCATCCTCTTAGCAAACTGCATGTTCCTATCCTCCCTGTTACAAACGCCGCTGTTCACCGGTCAGCCCATCAACAACAGCCTCATCATCTATTGCAAAAACGGCTTTGCAACCGCCTCTAATTCCTCCTGATGACCGGGATACCAGTTCTCATACGTCATTCCGGCCGCTGAAACCGCCTTCGCCACCTCAATCAGAAACGCAGGAATATCCTTTTCCAAAATGACCCCAAGCTTCTCACCAAACCGCTCCTCCCCCTCATGGTCGCATCCATTGATATGAAGGGTAAATGACGGGTTCGGTACCTTGTCGATCACCTTCACGCCGCCGTGGAAGCCAATGCTCCCAATCTGATGGGTGCCGCAGGACGAAGGACAGCCCGAAATATGAATCTGCGGCAGCACGCCATCCGCAAAATCATATGTTCTCAATTCCTCCACCAGGGTATGAATCAGCCCCTGGGAATCCCTGGACCCCACCTGGCAGATCGTGGCCCCAATACAGGCCACGGAGGTCTCAAACAGGTTCCTGGCGCTGTCCTTCGTCACCTCCACTATCTTCTGGGCCTCCGCCCCGGTACAATTGATCACATAAAACGATTCATCCGGCGACAGCCGCAGCTCCACACCCTTCATATACCGGATCGTCTCATACAGCTTTCGGAACATGTCCGGTGACGGAGTCCCGCCAATGGGGTGGTAGGCCACCGCATAAAGTCCCTCCTGCTTCTGGGAAATCACCCGGTCCCCACCAGCCACGCTGCCATCGCCAGTCTTCCCGGCCGCCGCATCTTTCACCCGGACATTCAAATCTTCACCGGAAGCCATAGCCGCCCCCAGTTTTCTTCTGAACGCTTCCACATAACCTTCCTGCCCCAGCGTATCCTGCATATACCGGGTTCTGGCCTTCGCCCGGTTCTCATAATTGCCATGCTCGATAAATACCTCGACCATCGCCTTAATATAGTAGAGAACCTTCTCCGGCCGCACATTCGTATCCACACAGACTCCCAGCTTCGGATTTAATCCCAGCCCGCCTGCACTGTACACATCAAATGTCCCATCCGCCTTCGCCACAAACCCAAGATCCCGAAACGTCGCATGGGACCGGTTGGCCGGTGAATTGGAGAATCCCACCTTCAGCTTCCGCGGCATCTTCACACGGTTGATCATCGTCAGCAGATAATCCGCCGATGCCTTCACATACGGCATCACGTCAAAATACTCTCCCTGCTCCACCCCGGTTAACGGCGACGTCATCACATTCCGAGGAAAATCCCCGCCTCCGCCCCAGGTGATAATCCCGTATTCAATCGCTTCCTCCATAATCCGGCAGACACTCTCCGCCCCCAGATTGTGAAGCTGAACCGTCTGGCAGGTCGTCAGATGCACCTTGTCCACCTGGTACTTCTCAATGGTATCCGCGATAAATCTCAGCTTGTCTTTATCAATACATCCCCCGGTCAGCCTCAGGCGAAGCATGCTCGCTTCTCCGCCCCTCTGTGCATAACTCCCATACCGCCCGGAAAACCCTTTATATTCCTTCGTTGTAATCTCATTGCGGTAAAACTTGTCCGTCATCTCTTTAAATGCCGGCAATTCTGATCTAAACTCTTTGATACATGTCTCTAATTTCATGATATTCTCCTCTGTTACCCCGGACAGTCTCGTCATTTGCAGTCCGATTTCTATATTATAACACGATTTTCGTAAATGTCTTCCCTCTTTTCTGCCGAAATCTGAACTCTTGCGAATATATTTCAGCCGCCAAGAATACTCTTTGCAGATTCTTGTAACCTATTTTATGGAAAGAAAAGATTTTCCATAATCAGAATTACGGCATAAATGCCTTTTACAAGATTCTGCTTTGCAGATTCTTGTAACCTATATTATAATAAACAGGATAAGGAGAGATTGATTATGACAAAACAAAAAAGGCAGCAACACCCTCTGGTACTTCTATTATGTTTCCTAGCCGTTATTCTGTCCGCATTCTTCTATGATGATGCATCCGACAGCCAGTTCCATGCCGGCAGCACCGTATCGGCCCCGGCAGGCGGCGGCGCGGTTAACGTCCATTTTATCGACGTGGGACAGGGCGACAGCACATTGATAGAATCCGACGGGCATTACATGCTCATTGACGCCGGTGAGAACAACCAGGGCGATACGGTGATTGAATATCTCCAATCGCAAAATGTCACGACTCTGGACTACGTCATCGGAACCCATCCCCACTCCGACCACATCGGCGGGCTGGATCTGGTCATTGACACGTTTGACGTCGGCAAGGTCATTCTTCCGCCAAAAGAACACACCACGAAGACCTTCGAGGACTTACTGGATGCCATTGCCGGAAAAGGCTTAAAAATTACCAAGCCGGTTGTCGGCGACATCTACGAGCTTGGCAGCGCGTCCTTCCAGATCCTGGCTCCGAACAAAGACTATGATGATGATTTAAACAACTGGTCCGTAGGCGTCCGCCTGGTATATGGAGACACCGCCTTTCTATTCACCGGAGACGCGGAATCCGACGCCGAGGCCGACATCATCTCCAACGGCTTGGCTTTGCAGGCTGATGTCCTGAAAGCCGGCCACCACGGCAGCCGTACCTCCAGCAGCGACGAGTTCCTGGATGCCGTATCGCCGTCCTACGCCGTGATTGAATGCGGCGCCGGCAATACTTACGGCCATCCCCACAAGGAGACCATCGCAAAGCTGAAAGAGCGGAACATTACCGTCTTCCGGACGGATACACAGGGTAATCTTATCGCATCCACAGATGGAAACGAGATCACCTGGATAACGGAGGAATAATACTTATGCAGTATGTAATTGATCGATTGGAAGAGGAACTGGCAATCTGCGAAAATGACGACAGAGAAATGATTTCGATCCCACGGAACGAACTCCCGGTTTCCGTGAACGAAGGAGATGTGATCCTCCTTGAAGAGGATGGCAGCTGGGTACTGGATACAGATGCAACAAAAAAACGCCGGGAGCGAATCCGGAAGAAAATGATGGACTTATTTGAATAACAAATCCCGGACCGCTCCCGCTGCATTTACGCGATCATTCCGTCTCTGACTGTGATGATCCGGCTGCTGCTTTTCGCCGCTTCCGGGGAATGGGTGACCATCACAATGGACTGATGGCATTCCCGGTTAATCTCTTGTAATAAAGACATGATTTCCGCCCCCGTCCGGCTGTCAAGATTGCCGGTCGGCTCGTCGGCAAACAAAATATCCGGTTTGCCGATCAGAGCGCGGGCGATGGCCACCCGCTGCTGTTGTCCCCCGGACAATTCCCGCGGCGTGTGCCTGCGCCTGTCGGATAACCCCACCATATCCAGCATACGGTTCAGTTCTTTCTCATAATCCCTCCTCCTTCGCCCGTCCAGCAAAAGCGGAAGCATCACATTTTCCTCCACATTTAAATTCGGAATCAGATTGTAAAACTGAAACACAAATCCTATTTTCTGCCGCCTGATTTTACTCATCTCCTCATCCCGAAGCTGGGACAGTTCCATGCCATCCAGATAGACGGCCCCTCCCGTCGGCGTATCCAGCCCGCCAAGAATATAAAGCAGCGTACTCTTCCCCGAGCCGGATTCCCCCATAATTGACACAAATTCTCCCTGTAACACCTGAATCGACACCTGCTTCAGCACTCGGGTAATGGTATCTCCCACCCGAAAATCCTTCACAATATCTCTTCCTTCAATTGCAATCTTACCCGGCAATGTCTTCATCCCTGTTCCTCCATCCATTCTATTCATATTTGATTTCCTCCACAAGATTCATCTTCCCACTTTTCACAATCGGCGCCACAGAACCAAGCAGGGTAACCACAATCCCCATCGCTCCCGCCCGGAGAAATGTCCCGGCATCCAGTTCCGGTGCCATCGATATCTTCGGCCCCGCCACCAGGAAAACCGTCTGAATCTCCAGATAAGAGACAAAAATCGCGATAGCCGCGCCAATCAGCCCGGAAGAAAATCCCTCAATCAGTGTCATTTTTACATTCTGCCGCCTGCTGAGTCCCACCGACCGGTACATGGCGATGGTGCGCCGTTTCTGAATATAATGGATCAGCAGATTATTCATCACACCCACCGCCGCCAGCAGCAGAATAAAATAAGTCATACTGTGCATCGGTTCCAAAAATGCCCCCACAGTCGCCTGCGCATCCTGATTGAACTCCTCTACCGTCCGGCTCCAGTTCGGCGTCTCCCCAAACAGCGCCCGAAGCTGAACCATAACTGCGTCCGGGTCCGCCGCCGTGTACGCCAAAAAGCCATAATCAGAAGCCCCAAAATCCGAAACAGCCCAGACAGAAGGAATCACTGCCTCCACATCCGTGGCCCGCGACCGAAAGCTACCCGTCACTACAAACGGCTGCTCTACCGCCCCATTTGATATGGCAATGGTATCTCCCACAGAAACTCCCAGCCGTTCCATACAATCCCTGTTGAGTACCACCGCCCGTTCTCCCGCCTCAAAAGCCGACTCCGACTCCTCCTCCATCCCTTCCTCCTCATAATGAAGGGCAAACATAGAGTCATACCAGTCCAGACGGTCCGTCGCCTCCATCCGGGAAATCCCGGCGCCATCCCCCTGCACATGATGATGAAACACATACAATGGCAGCACCTGTTCCACACCATCCATCGCTTCAACCTGACGGACAAATTCCTGATCCATCTGCCCATCCGCAAACCCCTGAAGCTTAGCCCCCCGGAAAACATCACTGATATACATCGTCACAAAGTCCCCGACCACGCTGATTGTGATAACCGCGGAAATGCTGATAAACAGCAGCGTAATGTTCTGCGCGGCGCTCTTGTTGTCCCGCATATTTCTGGCTGCCAGTCTCCCCTCATTCTGAAACACCACCCCATACAGCCGTTCCAAAACTGCCGCAATTTTGTTGGTCAGCACAGGGATCATCAGGATTGCCGCCACAATCAGCCCCAATAGAGAAAATCCTCCTGCCAGATACAACAGCTTCCCCGAAGCCAGCTTCGGCAGACTTACAGAGAGAAGAAACAGCGCCACCCCGATCCCAACAATAACCGGACTGGCAATCTGCCGCTCCTCCACCGTTCCCAGCACCACATCCTTGATCGGCAGACGGCTGGCCCTTTTCACCGGAAGCCAGGCACTGAGCAGGGAAGCCAGCAATGCAACCGCGAACGAAACAATCATCCCCGGCAGAGAAATAATCACGGGAATCTCAATCCCCTGCGCCAGGGATTTCCCCATCCCCCGGAGAATCACTTTCAACACCGCCACCCCCACCGGAATCCCGATCACCCCGCCGGCACAGCCGTACAACAGACTCTCCAACAGCAAAATTCTGGTCACAGCCTTCTTTGTCGCCCCAATACTTCGAAATGTTCCAATCACCGGCAGCCGGTCCAGCGTGATCACCTTATAGCTGCTGTAAATAATAAACACACTGATCGTCAGTGAGAAGAAGCTGATCAGAAAAAAGGGCATGGATTTTTGCCTTGCATCCGCCGCAATCTGGCCTTCGTTCACAACTTCCGCCACCTGATACCCCTCATCCGGCAGAACACGTTTTAATTCCGCCGCCAGCTCACCGGCCGATACCCCACTGGCCGGTTCAATCAAAACCTCCGTATATCCATCTGTCTGTCCCAATATCCCAGCCAGTGTCTCCAATGGCAGAAGCGCCGTAGCCCCTCTCGTATGACGCAGGAAAACCGTGTCATAGGCAGCAATCTCCGCCACTTCAAAATCCACCAAAGAACTGCCTATTTTCAGGGTGATATTGTCCCCCTTCTCAATTCCATATTTAGAAGTGAATCTGTCCGGGAGAATGACCTTGTTTCCTGAAAAACCCGTTATCTCCCCGCCACCGCGCAGTCTCGGCTTGTTGATCTGATTCAGTTCCTCCAAATCCGCCGCAATCAGATCGACCGTCTCATAATATCCGTCTTCCTGGTAGAGGGAGGTGCCCGTAACCAGCCCCACCTCTGCCTGTATCGAAGCCAGCTTCGGAATACCGGCCATATCAACGCTTCCCTCCACTCCCCGGACCGAGACAGCCGCACTCCCCGCCATTCCCCGAGCCATTTTGCGCTGTGCACTCTCATAGGACAGCCCAATGGAAAACGACACAAACAACAACATCGCCGACAGAAGAATGGACAAAAGCATTACCGCCGTTCTCATCCTGTGTTCCCTGACATTTGTCAAAATATAAGTTAAAATAATTTTCATATGACACCTGCTTTCTGTAATTCGTTTCAATAAAAAAGGCCGACAATCATCATACTGTAATGATAAACTGTCAACCTTAATCTCACTTTTACAGAACCTTAAATAACCTTAATTATCAAACGTCTCAGGTAAGAGGAAATTCCATCTGAAAAGCAGTCCCCAGCCCCGGAACACTGGAAACCGAAATCGTCCCGCCATGGAGCTCTACAATCCCCTTCACAATGGCAAGACCTAACCCGCTCCCCTCCGTTCTCTTCCCGGTATCCGTCCCCCGGTAATACCGCTCAAACAACCGCTTCGTCTCTTCCTCCGTCATTCCCCTACCGTTATCACTTATTTTAATCCATATCCCGCTCTCCGCCCTTCCGATCTCCACCGCCGCCTCCGTCTCTTCCTCTCCATGCACAAAGGCATTGATCAGCAGATTCTGAAAAGCCCTCGTAAACAGTTTCTCATCAAAAGCAAACAAGATCGTATCCTCATAACTGTCAAATTGAATCCTGCGGTTTTCAAAATCCGGCCGGTTCAACAAGTCAATCACCAGTTCCCGCAAAAAACGAACCAGATTTTGATTCTGCCGATGAACAGGAAGCATGCCACTTTCCAACTGATACGTCAATTTCAAATCATCAATCAGAGTGTCCATATAGACAGCATTTTTCAGCATAATCCCCGCATAGCGTTCCCGCTCTTCCTCCGTGTGCCCCCTGCCCGACTGCAGAAGTTCCGCATACCCTTTCATCGGTGACAGCGGCGTCTTCAAGTCATGGGTAATATTGGCAATCCATTCTTTCCGCATGGTTTCCGTCTCATCCCGTAACCGGTCACTCGCTTTCATCTCCCGGTCCAGCTCGTTCAAACTATCATACAGGTCGCCGAAGGCCCCTTTCTTCTTCAGCGGCAGATAACAGCGCTTGGCAATATCCTGAATCGATACCGTGACACGGCTCATCAGTTTCACCATCCAAAAACCATACACAATCCCCGCCGCCAGCACCACCAAAAACAGGATTCCAACCGTCAGAAATGCCACCTGCTTCCCCCCGGCAAACCGCTCCCCATTCAAATACATCGTAATCTTTGCAAGTTCCATTGGAACATGTACCAGATAAACATACTCCTTCTCCTGAATCATAACTGCCCCGGCCAGCACAGTATTGCTTCCGCCGCCGTCATGATGCCCCGTCTCACAAAGTTTCAAAAGATCCCCATTGGAATAAGTTTCAGCCGCATAATATGGCTTTTGAAACGAATAGACTTCCCTCCCCGCCTCATCTAAGATCTGCAGGCCAATCCGGTTATCCCACAGCAATTCTATCCCGGACTGGGTGGGCTGGGGACTGCCGTCTACCAGCACAATCTGCTCCCCAATACGTTCCACCGTCAAACTGGCCCAATTACTCCTCACCGTTTCCCCATCCGGCTTCCTGACCGTAACCAGCATCAGAAAAATAACAAACGCCGCAAGAATGGTCCCTATCAGGGATATAAAAAATATCAGATAGATATGAAGAATCGAGCGGTAACCCGATTTTTTCATTTAATCCCCCCTCTTCTTCAGCTTATAACCAAGCCCCTTCACGGTGATCAACTGCTTCGGCTCAGATGGAATCTCCTCAATCTTTTCCCGAAGATGCCGGATATGCACCATGATCGTATTATCGCAGATACTGCTATACTCTCCCCACACCTGTTCATAGAGCCGTTCCTTGCTGATAATCTGACCCGCATGTTCCATCAGATACGACAACAGCAGAAATTCCCGCCCCGTCAGGCCAATCTCCTGCCCGCCCTGATAAATCCGGCAGCCGTCCCTGTCCAGGGTCAGTCCCCCCACGATCAGCCGGTTTTCCCCGCCCGATTCCATCGATGTCTGGTAATGCTGGCGTCGCAGCTGTGCCTTGATCCGGTAAACCACTTCACGGGGACTGAACGGTTTCGTGATATAGTCATCCCCGCCGCTGGACAGCCCAAGAATTTTATCAATATCATCATTTCTGGAGGATAAAAACAGAATCGAGCAAAGCGAAAATTCCCGTATCTTTTTGCACACCTCAATCCCATCCAGATCCGGCAGCATGATATCCAGGACAACAACGTCCGGCTGATATTCCCTGCAAAGCCGAACTGCCTCCATACCGGTATAAGCCCTTTCCACGTCCTGAAACCCGTCCTGCCTTAAAACCGTCTCGATTAAATCCACAATATCCTTCTCATCGTCAACTAACAATATTCGATTGTCCACCGACCGCTCCACCTTGCCCTTCCCACATCCAATCCATAACCATGCAACATAAAATACAACCCCACGAACAAAAAAAGCCCAGTAAATACTGGACTTTTCAAGAGCGCGAGACGGGACTCGAACCCGCGGCCTCGACCTTGGCAAGGTCGCGCTCCACCAACTGAGCCACTCGCGCATGATTAGGGCATATACCCTCAAAACCACACATTGCTATACATATCTTTCATCCGTTCTTATTTC
>JAWZDV010000076.1:0-1921 GCA_034142505.1 Bacteroides thetaiotaomicron | reverse complement strand
AAGAATAAGTCTGTAAGCTGTTTTTCTTGCTTACAAACTTATTATACGAGGAGAACTGTCATGGGAAGAAAAGAACAGGAAGGCTCGCCTTACGAGACCCCGGCTCCTTACGGGGACGGCGACATCCCCGAGATCGATCTGCCGGGAACCGCCGATGCCACCACCGATATCCCTGATGAACTGCCCGGCCGCGACCAGTCCGACCGGCTGCGCTCCATGTAATCAGAACGGATACCTATTAATTGATAACACAAAAAAGCTGTCCACTCCTCATACCAGGAGCAGGCAGCTTTCTTTAGTCTCTATACGTACTCTGACCACCATCATACTAACATTATCATACTAATACTATTATTCTAATGTCATCGCACTAATACTAGTGTTCTATTTCCGTCATTATATTTCTATCGCTATATTTCTCACATCTCATCCTACACACTAATCTCAGCCGTCATCCCCAGCAGTTCCCGGTTCTCCTCCAAAATCGGATGAATCACTTCATGCAAGAACTCCTCCACCTGCTTCGGCGCCCGCCCCACATATTTGGCAGGGTCCATGGTCTTTTGCAGTTCTTCCAGGGAAAGTCCAAAAGCAGAATCCGCGGCGATCAGTTCCAGCAGGTTGTTGTCAAGCCCGCGCTCCTTCACATTCTTTCCAGCTTCCATGGAAAGCTGTCGAATCCGCTCGTGAAGCTCCTGTCTGTCTCCTCCGGCCTTCACCGCGTCCATCATGATATTTTCCGTCGCCATAAACGGCAGCTCCGCCATCAAGTGTTTCTCGATCACCTTCGGATACACCACCAGTCCATCCACCACGTTTAAATACAGATCTAAAATCCCGTCCACCGCCAGGAACCCTTCCGGGATACTGAGACGCTTGTTGGCGGAATCGTCCAGCGTCCGCTCAAACCACTGGGTGGAAGCCACCAGCATAGGATTCATCACATCGGCCATCACATAGTTGGACAGGGAAGCAATTCTCTCACTTCTCATGGGATTTCTTTTGTACGCCATGGCGGAAGACCCAATCTGGTTCTTCTCAAACGGTTCCTCCACTTCTTTTAAATGCTGAAGCAGGCGGATATCATTGGAAAACTTATGAGCGCTCTGGGCAATCCCAGCCAGCACGTTCAGCACCCGGGTATCGATCTTGCGGGAATAGGTCTGGCCCGACACCGGATAACAGCCGTCAAAGCCCATTTTCTCGGCGATCTTTCGGTCCACCTCCCGGCATTTCTCATGATCTCCGTCGAACAGTTCCAGAAAACTGGCCTGAGTCCCGGTAGTTCCCTTAGAACCAAGCAGCTTCATACTTCCAATCACATGATCCAAATCTTCTAAATCCAGATAAAGCTCCTGCAGCCACAGGGTAGCCCTCTTCCCCACCGTTGTCGGCTGCGCCGGCTGAAAATGGGTAAATGCAAGCGTCGGCAGGTCTTTGTTGTCATCTGCAAACTTCGCCAGCTCCGCCATCACGTTGAGAAGCTTCCTGCGGACCAGCCGGAGGGCCTCGGTCATCACGATAATGTCCGTATTATCCCCCACATAACAGGAGGTCGCTCCCAGATGGATGATCCCTTTCGCCTTCGGGCACTGAACACCGTAAGCATGCACATGGGACATCACATCGTGGCGGACCAGCTTCTCCTGGGCCTTTGCCACATCATAGTTAATCTCATCCTGGTGGGCTTTCAGCTCGTCGATCTGCTCCTGGGTGATCGGCAGTCCCAATTCCTTCTCCGTCTCCGCCAGCGCGATCCACAGCCGCCTCCAGGTCCGAAACTTCTTGTCCGGTGAGAAAATATACTGCATTTCCTTGCTGGCATAGCGCTCGGAAAGCGGGCTTTGATATCTGTCGTTCATGAACTGTCTCCTCGTATAATAAGTTTGTAAGCAAGAAAAACAGCTTACAGACTTATTCT
>JAWZDV010000075.1:0-199867 GCA_034142505.1 Bacteroides thetaiotaomicron | reverse complement strand
GGAGGTAATGGATGATTATCTGCATTCACTGTAACATATGTTTGACAAACCTACACTTTTTCCAACTTTTTATCATTCTTATTTTTCTAAAGAGGGACACCGGCGGCAGCGCCTTAAAGCACAGCGTATTGACAGCGTCTACCCCCGACAACTTCAATACCCCAAATGGCCTCAACAGCCTGTCTGCCGCCAGTATCAAAAACACATTGGCATCACAATCCCAAATGACAGCCAAAAACTCTCTATCGGCCGCCTGCCCGTTTCACTCCCAGCTCACCAAAGCCCATTTAACTCTCCAGCATATCCAGCACCCACTGTGGCGCCAGCTGGGGTAGTTCGCTTCCCTCCGCTTTCGCTTTTCGATATGCCGCAATCGTCTTCTCCCGGTTCTCCTCGTAGGCCAGCTTCTTCTCCGCCTCCGCAAGCACCGTCTCAATATGCTCCTTTGGAATCACACAGACCCCATCCGAGTCACCGACCACTAAATCCCCCGGTTCCACCCTCACGCCGCCGCACATAATCGCCGTGTTGATATTCCCCTCGTCCTTCTTAACCGGCCCTCTCGGCATGAATCCCCTGCTGTAAACCGGAAATCCCAATTCCACATTGCCATCCCGGTCCCTGGTACAGCCATCAATGACCATTCCCTTAAAACCGGCCGCCTGGCAGGCCCCCATTATCAGATCTCCAAAGTAAGCCCGCCCTTCGTACCCTTTTCCGTCAATCACCATAACATAACCGTCTTCCTTCACGCTGTAACTGGCTACATGAATGGGAAAATTGTCTCCATTGTCCGTCTCAACGGTCATGGCCGTGCCAGCCACCTTCATCCCGCGCTCCACCGGCCCAATCGCCATCGCCATACATCCACCGCCCGGAATCTCAATCTTTGCCGCCTTCAGCCCGTCCAGCAGAAGCGGCACATTCAGTCTCTCTGCTCTGGCAATCACATCCGCCGGAAGCAGCGGAGCACACTGGTTTCTCATACCACTACCTCCTTCTTTTTCGCCGTGGTTTTCGCCCCGATCAGCACCACCATGGCAACCACAAACCCAACTCCGTTCAAAATCAACGGTTCATTCAACATTAGGAACACTGCGCATACCAGCAGAATCCCCCGCTCCAGCCTGTTAAAATCGCGGAAGAACCACCCAAACAGCGCCAGCGCCATGATCATACACCCCAGTGCCGCCGTCACAAAACTCAGAGCCACCATAGGCGTGAATCCAAAGCTGTCCGAAGCGGCATGATACATGAGCAAGTCCGTATTATACAAAAAGATAAACGGAATCACAAACCCGGAAATCGCCATCTTCATCGCCTGGAATCCGGTCTTCCACATATCGCCGCCCGAGATTCCCACCGCCGCAAACACGGCAAGCGCCACCGGAGGCGTAATCGCCGCAACTACTCCATAATAAAGAACAAACATATGCGCTGAAATCGTAGCTACGCCAAGATCGATCATTGCCGGCGCTACCAGCACGGCCAGCACGATATAACATGCCGATGTCGGCAGCCCCATACCAAGAATAATGCAGACGATCGCCGTCAGAATCCCCATCACAAAAATTCTTCCGCCGGCAGCCGCCGTGATCAGCCCGCTGATCTTCAAACCAAGACCGGTGATATTGATACTGCCCACAATCACCCCAGCGATCATACAGGCGATCGAAACCGCCATAATCGATTTCGCCGACTGCACACACAAGTCAATCAGGTTCCTGGCCGTGAATTTCTTCCGGTCCGTCAACAGTCCAATCGCCAGACACATGATAATGGTAATCAACGCCGCTCTCTGCGTACTGAATCCCTTCACCATCAACCCAACCAGCACACCAATCGGCAGAAAATAAAACCACCCCGACTTAAAAATCTGCCATGTTGTCTCTGCATTGGGGTCCGGTTCTCTCACCGGAATCCGGTTTCTGTGAGAATAAGCCGCAATCGACGTAGACAACGTGATGTAGTAAAGCACCGCCGGCAGCAATGCCGCCAGACAAATCACCGTGTAAGGCAGGCTGGTCGCATCCGCCATCAAAAAGGCTACCGCTCCCATAACCGGCGGCATGATCTGTCCGCCATTGGAAGCCACCGCCTCAATGGCGCCAGCCGTATCCTTATCAAATCCCGTCTGTTTCATCAATGGAATGGTAAATGTTCCCGTAGTCACCACGTTAGCCGCGCCGGAACCATTTACCATTCCCATCAGCATACTGGAGTAAACCGCCGCCTGAGCCGGACCTCCGCAAACCTTGCCAAAAGCCGCAAACGCAATTTTTACAAAGAATTCCCCGGCTCCGATAAAGCTGAGTACCGAGCCAAAGATAACAAATAAAAAGATAAAATTTGCCGCCGTGCTGAGTGCATTTCCAAAAAGTCCCTCGCTGCTCACCATCAGATAGGTACTCATACGGGTCACTGTCACCTTTGCCGTCGCCCAGGCCCCCGGCAGATACCGCCCAAGCAGCGTGTACGCCAGGAACAGGATACACAGCGTCGGTAGAATCTTCCCCAGCGCCCGGTAACCGACAAACAATGCCACAATCACAAATATCATCGATATGATCTGCTGGAACTGGCTGTAAAGCACCGCCGATGCCGAGTTGGAATTCCGCATCGCGATCACCTGAAACGCCGCCATCATGGTGATGACAATCAGTCCAAGATCAATCAGCTTGCCTCCTTTAAACTTCAGATGACGCACCAGCAGGAAAAATGTCACCACCAGCGCCCCGTGAATCACCGCCTGCTCCGTATTGTTCAGCGTCAGAAACGGGGAAGCCGCCAGCAGATGAAAGATACATAACACAACCGCATCTAAAACCGCCAGTCCCTGAAACACCTGATCCAATTTTGATACCGGTTTTTCTTTTTCGCTCACCAATGTTTCCTCCTCCCTGGATGCCGGCAGTTATACCGGCATCCGGATCTCTATTATGCCTGCCTTATTCCAGAATTCCCGCCTCTTTGTAGTAACGCTCCGCGCCCGGATGGAACGGAATATAAGGAGTTGCAATGGTCTCTTTTGAAATCTGGCGGGTTGCATCGTTCGTATCTTTGTACGTATCAAGGGTCTCCATCATCAGCTTCACAAACGCATAGATCTGGTCCTCATCCGCCTTGGAGGATGCAAACAGGCAGGTCTGATAGCCAAGTGTCTCCACCTCTTCCGTGTTGGCCTGATTCTCGTATGTGCCGTCCGGGATCGTTGTCTTGATAATAAATGGATAGTCCTTAATAATCGTATCCATCAGAGTGTCGTCCACCGGAAGCATCCGGAAGCTGGTCGTCGCCGCCGACTGCTGGATTCCCGCGATCGGATATCCGCCTGTCTGGAACGCCGCGTCGATATCGCCGTCTGCCAGCGCCTGTGCCGACTCTGCATAGTCCATATAGAAAGGTTCGATATCGTTCATCGTGATTCCATAAGCCTCCAGCAATGCCTGGTTGATGAACAGATAGCTAGTTCCCTGGGAACCAACACACACCTTTTTCCCCTTTAACTGGGAAATGTCGGTGATGCCGCTCTTTTCATTGACAAACACATGAAGCTGGGAGTTGTAAAGGGACGCAACCTCCAGAATATCCTGGGGGCCTGCTTCCGCGTAAGACATTTCCCCGTTGTGAGCCGCATACAGAGAGTCACAGTTGCCCATACCGATATCGATATCACCGGTCTGGCACATCGCCACGTTCTCGTTGGAACCGTTGGTTGACTGAACCAGCACGTTGAGCTTGCCCGCGCCGGTAACGGCATTGCCGATGGCTGCTCCTACATAATAGAAGGTGCCTGTGGAGGATGCCGTGCCAAGCGTCAGATTTCCGCTCACATTGTATGCGTCCACGCCCGCCGCCTCTGTATCTGCTGATTCTTCCGCCTTCGTGGTATCTGCCGCTGACGATCCTGCCGTGGTCTTCTCCGCCGCGGTAGTGGAACCGCCGTTGCTGCTGCCGGAGCAGCCGCTCAACATGCCCGTTATCATTGCCATACCTAATGCCATTGCCACAATCTGTTTTTTCATGATTTTCCTCTCCTTATAAATGTAATTAGTATAGCTCCTCACCCGCTGTGGGAAAGAAATTAGAAAAGCACTCCGCATATTTGAACGTCTGGTTGCCGGAGATTCTCCGAATATGGTTGCCTCTCAAAAATGCACGTTCCGTATAATATTCAATCAAATGTCCCTGGGCCTTGAAGCATTTCATAGCCGCCACCTTCTGGTCGTAGGCTTCCGTGATATCGATAAAGCTTCCCGGAGCAAATTTACTCAGTTCCGTCTGATGCGGCTCAAATCCATACAGGCGCATCTGCTTCGTGGTCTTTGTCCCTTCTATTCTCACACCACCTGAATTGCTCTGGATACTGCATTCAAATACGAACTGGCTCACCGCGTTGTGGTCCGGGTTCAGCACGTCCTCCCCGTTCTTATCGTGAGTCAGGATAATGTCCGGCCTCACCTCACGGATCTTGCGGATCAGACGCTCCCGCACCTCAGGTGTCAATTCCGGCGCCATCGGATAGTCCGGCAGATCCCAGAATTCAATATCCTGAATTCCAAGAATCTCTGCCGCCGCCATAGTTTCGCTCTTTCTCACTTCTTTTACACTCTCCGCCGTGGCGCCTTCCTGCTTCCACAGATCATTGCTTTCTCCACGAACGCCAAAGCTTAAGACAACTACATGCACATCAGCACCATTTTTTATGTACTTTGCAATCGTGCCGCCGCTGCGCCATACATAATCGGCCGCATGGGCGCTCACTACCAGCATTTTCTTTCCCTGAATCATCGTTTTTCTCCTCCTTTATTTCCCCAATAATCTTCCCGGATTCTCCACCGTCATGGTGCGGATCTCCTCAGCCGTAAAGCCGTCATCATAGAGACGTTTTGCAAACTCCAGCAGTCCCTCATCCGGGTAAAGAGCCGTCTTCTGTCCCAGGTCGGTTGCCAGGATACAGTTGGCCGGACCAACCTCGCGAATCATCTTACTTGTCACGTCAAATTCCACCTTGCCGGTGGCCCAGGTCGTGTAGCAGTGCTCCATCACCGCCCCCATTTCCACAAACCGCTTCTGTTCCTCCACGGTATAATAGGTAGTAGGGAAATCCACGTGGGTGATAACGATCTTCTTCACACCGCGGTTCTTCGCCTCCGCCACCAGGGCAAACGCCTCCTCATGGGAGATATGGCCGGTAGCCAGGATGATGTCATACTTGGCGATAATATCCAGCACGTCCAGTACCGGTTTCTTCAGTTCCCCGTTCTCCTCTAAAATGCTGATGACCGGCGCCTGAATCCCCGCCTCTTTCATCTGTATAATAATCTGTGCCCAGTACGGCAGCTTCTTGTTGGGATTCCCGTCAAACACATGGGCAATCTCATGAGCGGAATCACAGGTTGGAAACCATACTAATTTCGCCCCGCTTCTCGCCGCCATCTCCACCGCGGTGGGATTGATCCCGCCTGTGGAACTGTTGAGTGTGATGGTTCCCACCGCATCACAGTCCGGGTACAGCTTGTTTATCAACTCTGCTCTCTCTGATGTACAGAAATAATGGCTCTTGATCGCATATCCTGCCATCCCGCTCTCCCTGATCCGTCCGGCCATCTCGATATCGTCCATCTTTCTTGGAAGAACGTCCGGCGCGGAATGTACATGAAGATCATAAGCACCTTTGATCAATTCTTTGTAATCCATATTCATTTCTCCTTTTCAGTTCATCAAATTTGTTCAACAATTTTGTTTTATTGTAATTCAGATTCTATCACCAACCATCCGTTCTGTCAATCCCGTAATACGGTATTTGTCAATTTTCGACAGTTTTCGCAGTTTTTTTTATGCAATATTATTAAAACACTTGTATTTTATCGGATTCCCGCCTTGACATGGAACTCCAGACAATTTATACTAATTATGTGCATCACAATTGTTTAACATTTTAGTTCATCTGACTGTCTATATGACAAATCGATAGCATAAGATTGGGGATATCAAGGATATGGTAAAAGCGAACCAAACAACAATTGTTTATGAGAATTTAAAAAAACGAATTGAGCAGGGATGTTACTCGCCCGCAGAGAGTCTGCCGGAGATCGAACTGGCCAAGGAGTACAATGTCAGCCGGAACACCATCAAAAAAGCGCTTCTGATGCTGGAGAAAGATGCCTTTGTCACCATTGAGCAGAACAAAGGAGCCAAGGTCCGCAGCTACTCCAAGGTAGAGGTGCTGGAATACTTAGAATTAAGGGAAGAGTTAGAGGGCTTTATCGTAAGGCTGGCTGTTCCCTGCTTCAACGATAAATCCATCAAAAAGCTGGATGGCCTTTTGGAAGAGATGGCCGAACACCGCCGCCAGTCCGATCTGATGGCCTATTCCGCCTGCAACCAGCGGTTCCACGACATCATTTACGACGTATGTCCCAACCGCACCGCCGTGGACGTCACCATCCGGCTGAAAAAACAGATGAAGAAATACAACAGTAAAACCATCCTCATTCCCGGCCGCGGCGACCGCTCCTTCGCGGAACACCAGGCCATCGTGGACGCCATCAAAAAAAAAGACCCGGCTCTCGCCGAAACCTACATACGGGAGCATGTCCGCAATGTCAGAAAAACATTTGAGGAATATTACTCCCTGCTATTTTAGAACGCTTTATTTTATAATTTGTAACAGTCCGGACGGCACAACTTCTTGACATGCAAAAAAAAACTCATTATACTGTTAATTTGACAGAAGATGGACCGGAGAACATTCAGCTTATATTGGAAAAATATAGACGAAGGATAAAGGATATGATTAAAACAAATCAGACAACGATGGTTTATGAGAATCTGAAGGAACGGATTGAGCAGGGCTACTATTCTCCTGCTGAGAGTCTTCCGGAGATTGACCTGGCCAGCGAGTATAATGTGAGCCGCAATACCATCAAAAAGGCCCTTTTAATGCTGGAGAATGATGCTTTTGTCACCATTGAGCAGAATAAGGGCGCGAAAGTCCGCAGTTATTCTAAAGTGGAGGTACTGGAATTTCTGGAATTGAGAGAGGAGCTGGAAGGATTTATCGTCCGGCTGGCGGTCCCTCACTTTGACGGCAAAGCAACGAAGAGGCTGGAGGACTTGGTGGCGGAAATGGCGGAGCACAAGGCTTCCTCCAATCTGATGGCTTATTCTGCCTGCAATCAGAAGTTTCACGATATTATTTATGAAGTATGCCCCAACCGCACCACCATTGATGTCACCGTCCGTCTCAAAAATCAGATGCGAAAATATAACAGCAAGACCATTCTGATTCCGGGGCGTGATGAGCGGTCCTATCAGGAGCATTTCGCAATCTTGGAGGCGGTCAAAGAGAAGGATGCCGGCAAGGCGGAACAGTATATGCGCCAGCATATCCGCAATGTGAGAAATACCTTTGATGAATTTTATTCTCTTTTGTTTTAAAAATAGGATGACTGTTTAAGATAGTTTGGAAAGCATGTCATAAAATATCTCCACATGGTGCCGCTCATCCAGAATGATGCGGTGCAGATTCTCCACAATATTGGCGTCACGGATGGTTTCTGCCTGGCGCTCATATTTGTTAATCGCCGCCAGTTCTCCCTGGAGAGAGTTCTCGATCACTTCTTTGATGCTCCGGGGATAACGGTTATAGGCCGGGGTCCAGTAAGTCGTTCCCCGCCGCTCCACACACCACATCCGCGGGTCCATTCCCATCTGATACGCCAGCGTCGCGAAAATGTCAAGATGATGCATTTCCACAATACTGATATGATGAAAACATTTGGCGAAATCCCCATACTCCGGGTTTAGAATCACACTGTTATAGAAATATAGGCAGACCGCCGACATTTCCGAATTACTGCTTCCCACATTGCTCAACATAGCAGTAGCATACTCCATACTGCGGCTTTCCGCCCGGACGGGTGGGTAGGGCAGATTGACGGTGACACTGCATTCATCCGTTTGTTTTTGATTTTGTTTGGAATTCATGATATCCGGCCTCCTGATTGTTCTCATTTCCTGCTACCATCTTATGAACTGTTCCGCCGGGATATGTATGATGAAAAGGACAGAATCTGCAATTGCATCTGCCGGCCGCCATGTGATATACTTATTGTTATTTACGGAATACATAGAGAGAAGGTTAGGAATCAATATGAATAAAAAAGAAGTATTAGAAATCAGAAAGCAGTTCTCCCCGGAAAACTGCACCATCACCCGGATCTGCGGCTGTTACGTGGATGCGGAAAAGAATATCAAAACGGAACTGAAAGAAGCCTTTTTATCACTGCCGGAGGAAGATACCTTCAAGTATTTTACCATTTTCAAGCAGACCTTATCCGGTTCTATCGGGAAAAACTTATTAAATATGGACTTTCCGTTAGAGGAAGAAAAAGAAGAGGGGAAGCAGGCCTTCCTGTTACAGCTTCGCAACAGCAAGCTGCAGGATGATATGCTGATCAGTGAGTTTTATAACAAGATTATCGAATATTATGATTTCGGTGAGAATTATTATATTATCCTGATTCATGCGGTCTACGACGTGCCGGGCAAAGCCACGGACGGCACCCAGATGTATGACGCCTCCGACAATGTTTTTGAGTACATCATGTGCAGTATCTGCCCGGTTCATTTATCAAAAGAAGGACTCGGCTATAACAGTGAGAAAAATACCATCGAAAACCGCATCCGCGACTGGGTGGTGGAGGCGCCGGCCAAAGGCTTCCTGTTCCCGGTATTCAATGACCGTTTTACGGATATTCACGGTATTCTCTACTATTCCAAGAATGCCGAGGAGCTCCAGGAAGCGTTTATTGAGGATATGTTTGGCTGCCGTTCCATCCCGTTGTCGGCGGAGAGCCAGAAGGAGACGTTCAATGCGGTGATCGCCACCACGCTGGGGGATGACTGTGATTATGACTTGGTCAAGAACATCCACGAGACACTGAATGAAATGCTGGAGGAATCCAAGGATTTTCCCGAACCGCTGACATTAACCAAGACGGATGTGAAGCGTCTCTTTGAGGACAGCGGCGTCCCGGATGAAAAGCTGGTTGAATTCGACAAGAACTACGAGTACGTCGCCGGCGAGAAGACCGCCCTCATGGCCGCCAATATCACCAACACCAAGAAGTTCAACATCGAAACCCCGGACGTGGTCATCAAGGTAAATCCCGAATATACCAGTCTGATTGAAACCAAATACATCGACGGCCGCCAGTGCCTGGTCATCCCGGTCAGTGACCATATGGAGGTCAATGGAGTCAGTGTGATGGCATTTAACCACGAGAATGATCCTCAACACGGGGATGAAGGCACGCCCGGCAATCATCTGTAAGAATACCTGGGCTGTTGTATATTTTTCAGGAATCTTTTACCCGTTTTCGGTAACTGGCCGGGGTCTCACCGTAAGCACGCACAAACAACTCCGAAAAGGACCGGCCGTCCCGAAAACCCACAATGTCCGCGATTTCCGAGGTCCGCTTATCCGTTGACACCAGCAGTGACACGGCATGCTTCATCCGCACCTTATTTAAATAGTCCTTAAAATTCTCCCCGGAGTTCTTCTTAAAAAAGCTGCTGAAATAATAGGGATTCATGTGAATCTCTCTGGCCATCACCTCCAGAGTCAGATTTTCCATATAATGCTGTTCGATGTACTCTCTGGCATGCAGAATATCCTTCTTATCGCTGCTTGCCACGGTTTGGCGGACCCTCTCTTTATACTGGCTGAAATACCCCTCAAACTGCTCTGTCAGCTGGCGGTAGTCCTTCTGTTCCCTGGCCAGATCCAGAACCTGTTCCAGATCCAGTTCCAGTCCCTTTACCCCCAGGACGTCGAACCGTTCCTGGATAATGCGAAGCGTACTTCCATAATGAAAGCAGGCATTTTCCCGGCTTCCATCCGATATCAGGCATACCAGCCGCCGAAACCGCTCTACCCCCTTCAAAAATCCCGTATCATCCTGGGCGATCATGGCATCGATCATCTTGTCCCGGCATTCCCGCATCTCCCGGGAAGATTTTGGCTTTAAAAATACCTCCCTGCCCAGCTTCAGCACCGGCACCTTCATCTGATCCTCAAAAAAGAAATATCCCAGCATCGGCAGACACCGCTGATATCCGGCCGGAATTTCTCCCATGTTCTCCACGGTTTCCCCGATTACAAAGCCCAGTCTCACCCCCATTGACTCCTCCGCCTGTTTAAGCAGCTGGTACATGACATCACCGGCCTCTTCCTGGTTCTTATTCTTGAGGACGATCACCATCTGCCCATTTTTGACAAATACAATCCCCAGCCCCTGCTCTTCCAGATACTGCTCCAAAAAACTCAGCGCCGAAAACTGGATCAGCTTTCTCTCCTGGGAGCTGCCGGAGGACTGGTAAAAGATCTCGGTCAGCACCGGCAGATACCGGCATTCTTCCACCTCAACCAATTTTTCATAGGCTGCTTTTGTATGGGGTTCCATGGAGGTCTGTTCCTCCACATGCTCCGACAAATACGGACGCAGAAGCAGGATGCATTTTTCAATGGTTGCCACCAGTTCCTCCCGGATCACCGGTTTTAACAGATAATCCATAGCCCCGTAAGTCAGCGCGTCCTTCGCGTACTGAAAATCCTGAAAACCGCTGATAAAGATGATCTTCGTGTCTATTTCCAGTTCCCGGCACTCCTTTAGGATCTCAATCCCTGTTTTTTTCGGCATATAAATATCTAACAGGGCAATATCCGGTTTCAGCGTTACAATTCCATCCATGGCCGCCTTGCCATCTTCATACTCCCCCACAATTTCGATGCCCAGGCTGTTCCAGTCCACCAGTTTTTGAATTCCTCTTGTAATCACGGGCTCATCGTCGGCCAGTATCATTTTGAGCATGATCCATCCTCCTTCCAGGGTATCAAAATCCGCACCATGGTTCCCACCGCAGGGGTGCTGGTGACGGCGATTCCGTACTGTTCTCCATAGAGGTACCGAATCCGGTCATGGACATTTTTCAGTCCAATGCTCTGCCAGTTGTGCTGATTCTTGATTCCGATCTCATCACCATCCAGAATATCTTTTAGCTTTTCCAGTGCTTCCTCATTCATGCCAACGCCGTTGTCCATCACGGATATCTCCAGCCGGTCTTCCACCCGCTCCGCTTCAATCATCACATGGCCGGTGCCGTCCTTAGGCTTAATTCCATGGACATAGGCGTTCTCCACAATTGGCTGCAAGATCAGTTTGGGAACGTACACCTCGCCCAAGCCATGCAGCTCCACCATCAAACTGACTTTCCCCCGGATGCGGCAGTTCAGCAGGTATACGTATTTCCTGATAATATCCACCTCCTGGTCCATAGGAACCATGTCCTGCATGGGACCGATCATATAGCGGATCTGCTGGGACAAAGCCTCAATCATCTCCGAAACCACACGGTCCTCCTGGTCCAAAGCCGTCATGCGGATGACTTCCAGAGTATTGTACAGAAAATGCGGATAAATCTGAGACTTCAGCGCCGTCATCTCCGCCTCCGTCTGCTTCATCCGGGCCACGTAGGACTGATTGATATACGTTTCCAGTTCCTGGGACATCTGGTTGAAGCGCTTGGAGAGAATACCGATCTCATCGTTGGACTCTACCGGCAGTTCCACCTTAAAATTACCCGTCTCAATCTGGGACATCTGGTCCATCATACTGCGGATAGGTTTGGTCAGCCTCCTGGAAAATAGAACCGATCCCAGAAGAAGGGCCACAATCGATGCCGCTAAAATCAGATACATCATTTTCTGCATCTGCTGGATTTTGTCGTAAGCGGCGGCTGTACCCATAACCATCATCACCTTAAGTCCGTGTTTCCCGTAGGGCGTCTCGATGACAAACTTCTGGCGCGTCTCCTCAAACTGCCCGTTCTCTGCCGGAAGCGTGGTTCCGATCACCTCACTGTCATTGCTGTAAAAACAGTCTCCCTGCTCATTGACCACATATACCCGGTCTCCCTCATGAAGCCGTACATCCTGGAACAATCCCGCCATCCGCTCCATATCCACATCCAGATAGATGGTTCCGATATAAGCGGACGATCCTACCTCTTTCGTCAGATCAAAATAGTTCCTGGCTACTGTGAAAACCTGATTCGTTCCGTGGTTATAGTAATCCATGGCATGAGTCGGAATCAGCATCATCTGCTTGGACGTCTTGTCAAGCTGCCCAAACTTCATCCGCTCCCGGAATACCTCCTCGCTCTCAAAATAGGTCTTCCTCTGGCTGAAATGAAAGGGCATATCCATCTTTCCGTCATCCACCAGGAAGTGGACCCCCACGATGGAGCTGTCCACATTATGTACATTTTTCAGAAAGATCTCCATGTTCTGCTTCCTGGCCGTTTCCACGGTCTCCGGGTCATAACCGATACCATAGATAATTTTCCTCAGGTTATCAAAGGACATATAGTTAAAGGCAAAATCCCCCTCCCCGGAGTAATTATAATAATAAGGCATCTTGGAAATGCCGTTGTAGCCTTCCAGCATATTGTCAATTCCGGTATTCACATAGACCGTAGCCTGCTCATAATTGGCCCGCAGAGAATCCCCATATTCTTTGAACATACGGTTCACAATTAACGTGGACAGCAGACTCATAGGGATCAGGCCCACGCAGATAATCACCAAAGTAAATTTTTGATATAAATTCAGGCTCCATTTTTTCATACCGGTTCTCCTCGCTTTTCCACAAGCAGGGAAATCGAAGGCATGTTCCGAAAACACACCTCCGATCACTGTCTCTTTCTTTCGATTTTATCATAGTATCCGTGCAATTACAAATTCGTTACCAGCCATCATCCCTTGGCCGCCCCCGCCGTGATCCCCTTGACAAAATATTTCTGAAGAAGAATAAAAATCACCAGCGCCGGGACGATGGAGCATACCGTTCCCGCAAACACAATGTCCCACCTGGCCGTATACTGTCCTACAAAGGAGAATACCTCCACGGTAATGGTCTTCGCCTTGCTGGAGGGAAGCACCAGATAAGGCATCAGGAAATCGTTCCAGATTCCCAAACCGTTTAACACCACCATGGACGCGGTACACGGCCCCAGCAACGGGAAGGTCACCTTCCAGAAGGTCTGAAACGGCGTACATCCGTCGATCTCGGCCGCCTCCTCAATCTCCAGCGGAACCCCTTTCAAAAAGCTGCAGTACAGCAGGGAGCCGAAAGCAACGGAACCTGAGATATAGCAGGCAATCGGTCCCGCCAGAGTTCCAAAGATGCCAAACAGTTTCATTTCCTTAAACAGCGGGAACATGTAAAGATGAAAGGGAATCATCATACCGGCCAGGAAATACGTATAGATCAGTCTTGTGGTTCTGGTAGACCGCCTCTCAATGGCATATGCCGCCATTGGCACGATACAGACGATCAGCACCTCCGACACCACCGTCAGTATCAGGCTGTGTTTGATCGCCGTCAGGAAATCCGACTGGGCGAACAGATCCCGGAAATTCTGCAGATACAGGGACGTCGGCAATGCCATTGGCGATTTCAGGATTTCACCATTACTCTTAAACGCGGAAATGATGGCAAAAAACACAGGCGCTAAAAACAGGATTGCCAGCACCACCGTCAGCAGAAAAATCAAGACCGGCGCCATGCGGGATTTCTGTTTTATTTTCTTAGTCATTTGCTGGCTCATTACATCTGCACCTCCCTGCTCTTCAAGAATTTTTGCTGGATACCATTTAAAATGATGATGATAAACAGCAGCACGATGCCCACAGCCGTACCAAAGCCCTGCCGCCCTTCATTGAAGCCCACTTTATAGAGCAGGTAGACGATGGTCTCTGTCGTGAATCCCGGTCCGCCATCCGTCATAACGGAAATCTGGTCGAACACTTTCAGACCGTTTATTAAGGACAGCGTAAAGTTGATGGTAAATGCTCCTGAAATCAAGGGAATCGTGATTGCCTTGAACCGCTGCCAGGGACTGGCCCCGTCAATAGCCGCTGCCTCCACCACATCTGTCGGCACGCTCTGTAAAGAGGCCAGATAGATAATCATATAATATCCCGCGCCCTTCCACACCAGTACCACGCCTACCATCAGCAGGGTCAGGCTGGGATTGCCAAGCCAGTCCTGTTTAAAATCTCCCATGCCCATAGCGGTCAGCATCGAGTTGATGGCTCCAAAGTTATAGTTATACATGATTTTCCAGATGAAGCCGGATACGATGCCACTGATCAGCACCGGTATGTAAAAGGCGCTTCGGAAAAAATTCTTTCCCCACCTGATGTTATCAACCAAAAGCGCCAGAAGTAACGCAAACGCATTTTCTAAAATTGAGATGAAAACCGTCAATATAAACGTATTTGTCAGCGCATTGCGGAATCTTGCGCTGGTAAAGATCTCCTTGTAATTTGCAAGTCCTACAAACTTAACAACCGGATTTAACCCATCCCAGGAAGTGAAGCTGTAATAAACACTGGCTGCCGTAGGTACAATGATAAACAGGGTAAAGAACAGAAATGCAGGTGCAATAAACGCGAATGTTACTTTATCAAACTTTCCTCGTTTCTTTGTCATACTTGATAACTCCTTTCTTCGGACAAAGCCCCTAACTTTAAGAATCTCTCCCGGTTGGGAGAGATTCCGATAAGCATTTTTGTCTGTTCTAGTTATTGAGCGGATTGAAATTCTCCATAGCCACTTTCCAGGTTTTATCTAATTCCTCACAGGCCGAATCAATATCTCTCTGCCCCTGAATCACTTCCACAGTGGTTTTGTACATGAAATTCCTGAAATCCGGAGGAAGTTCATTCTCGCCCACACGGCCATTCCACATCACGCCCAGGTCATCGGCATTGTTGGTTGCGTCTATCACTTCCTGCAGTACCGGCGATACATTCATATCCGGTTTCGCAACTGTCGTAGGGATGAAGTTCAAAGTCTCACAGTATACCGCGTAATTCTCCGGCGCATAGAAGAAGCGGATAAATTCTTCTGCCGCTGCCTTTTTGTTGGGGTCTTTTGCCGACTCTGCGGAAATCGCCAGACCTCCGACACCGCCGCCGCCAACCAGCCTTGTCTTTCCATCAGGACTTGGCACCGCAAACCAGCCAATCTCGAAATTCGGGTCCGCAGTCTCAATCTGGCTGAACATATGGGTACCTGAATACATCATAGCCGCCATATCCGATACCATGAATGTTGTAATCTGGGCATCTGGAGTGGACACCCATCCGTCCTGTGCATACTGGAAGATCTCTTTCAATTCTTCAAATGTCGCCTTGATCGTGGCATCACTGAAATTCTTGGAACCCTCATAACAATGTTTAATAAAATCCTGGTCCTGGGACATAACCTGGTCGTTGTAAGCTTTATGGAACCAGAAGCCAATATGCCAGATATCCTGTCCGCCCACTACCAGAGGAGCCATATCTCCTTTATCCTTGATTGCCTGACACAGGGTGATAAATTCCTCATAGGTCTTTGGTTCGGTGAAGCCGTTTTCATCAAAATATTTTTTATTGTAAATAATCCCGTTGGTATTCTCACCGGACAGTGGGGCCGTATAGGTCTTGCCGTCAAATTCCACGGTCGTTTTAAACAGGGAAACAATATCATCCGAAAGGGGTTCCAGCATTCCGGCTCTCTGATAAACTGCCGTGTCTCTCATCTCCATCACATCCGGAAATTCTCCAACGCTTTCCTTTGTCTTTAAAAATTCACTGTAAGCGCCGCCATTACCCGGTTCAATCTTCACGGTAATATCCGGGTATTTATCATTAAACCGATTTACAATTTCGTTCATGCTTGCCTTGGCGCCTTCGTCCCCATCCGCAAAGATAAATGTCAGTTCCGTGGGAGCCGTCACAATAGAGTCACCACCCGCCGCCGTCGTGTCCGCCGCGCTGGTACCGGCCCCGGCTGTCGTTCCGGCTGTCGCAGCCGGGGCTGCCGTGGTGGCATCCGCACCGCTGCTGCCGCATCCACTGACCATGCATCCTGCCATGGCGGTACATACAAGCGCTGATAAGAAACCTTTTCTTTTCATATTATATCCTCCTTCAATCTCCGTGTATGTTTGCTATGGTTATAATATAACAGGTCCCCTTAGTGAAAAAAACGGCGTTTTTTAAGTTCCCACTGCGTTTTTTATAGAATCTGCATCACTTTCGTTTCATAGGAGAACCAGTCAAAATCGGCATATGTCCGGAATCCGGTCAGATCCTGACAGCAGATTCCTACCATAGCTCCGGTAAACCAGCCCTGGTCGCAGGCCTCGTCGGACAGCAAACTGGCATCCAGCACCGGACCGATGCATTCATAAGTATTCTCACTGTATCCATAATAAAATTGCATACGGTCATGGTCAACCGTAACCTTTAAGTATACCGGCTTTCCCTCCTTGAGAGGGATAAAGCCTATGGGGTATTGATAATGTTTATTTTCCGCCGTCAGGATGCTGATGCATTTTCCCAGGGTCTCGTCCCGGGTGATATGCAGGTAAGCATAGTTTTCCTCATCATACAGGCAGATCAGGCCGGCCAACTGCTTGAACAGTTCCGGTTCGAACTCCACACAGGCAGCTGCCTGGAAGGTAAATTCGGTCCAGCGCCTGGCAATCAGGGTCTGATGGAAACGGGAAGCCAGTCCATCACGGCCGTACATCCGCAGATAACCATGGCGGGCCGTCAGGGATATGTGGGTTTCGTCCATGGGAACCCGCAGGGACTGGTATTCCAGGCTCAGAATATCACAGTCAAAGTCATCACGGCCGGTGATGGGGTCCGTCTCTGTTTCCGCCCCTGTTGTTATCTCCACCTCCACGTCCGGCAGCGTCGTTCCATTATCCAGCTCCAGCCATCCGTCTTGGGTCCAGCGCATCTTCTGGATGGCTGTTTCCCGCCCCAGCGGATAACGGCGGCAGTCTGGAAACCGCTCCCGGTCTTTCGGATTCCTGTTTTCCAGAGCCCGGCCGCACAGATGCACGGCATACCACTGCCCGTCCTTTGTCTCCACCAGGTCACAGTGGCCCGATTTCTGCAAAAGAAAATCCGGATCATGCCTGGATGTTAAAATAGACCAGGCTTCCTCCTCTTTTGTCCGTCTGGCATTGGCCGGATGGTACATCTCATAAGGTCCCCATACACAGGTTGATCGCTGGATGGTCTGGCCGTGGCCTTCACCGGTTCCCGTGTCCGCACTGAAAAGATAGTACCAGCCATTTCTCTTGAATATGTGAGGGCCTTCCAGAAAAATACTGTCCGCCTGATAGATATACCGTATCTCTCCCATCATCTTTTTTTGGACCGGGTCAAACTCCTGCAGAACCAGACGTCCCTGATACTTCTTGGGAATCCGATGGTCCGTGACCATGCTGACCACATATTTTCTTCCGTCGTCGTCATGAAACAGCGACGGGTCAAAACCAAAGTTGCCCAGCGGCACCGGGTCGGACCAGGGCCCCCCGATCTCCGCTGCCGTCACCAGATAATTGTTGGTATCATACATGTTACAATAAAATGCCGTTACCACCGTATACACCAGATAAAAAATACCATGGTCATAAGTCAGGCACGGCGCCCAAATTCCCTGTGACGGCCCAACGCCCCTCAGGTCCAGCTGGGAGATCCGGTTTAAGGGATAGGACATCAGCTCCCAGTTGACCAAATCTTTGGAGTGATGAAGCCGCACCCCCGGCCACCACTCAAACGTGGACGTGGCAAGGTAATAATCATCCTCCACCCGGATGATAGACGGGTCCGGATGAAACCCTCTCAATATCGGATTATGCGCATACATAAATACAGTCCTTTCTTATATTAAAATTCATCCTGCCACACGACTTCCGGTCCGTCCTCCGTAAACGTAATCGGAAGAATGCTGTAACCGGAACTTTTTAAATCCTCCGGTTTCCAATGGTCCAGCATCAAATAATAGGTCCCCTGAACATTCAGCACATAAGAGCTCTGCCCCTGGAAGGTCTTTCGATATCCCGGTCCCACACAGGGATTATCAATGAGTTTCCACCCGGAACAGGGATGCTTTGCCGTAGCCATCAGGGCCGCATTGGGCGCCCAGCCGGAACAGCCGGAGGTAATCATATAATAGGTTCCTTCCCGCACAAACACAGCCGGCGCTTCCCGTTCCTGATCTGCCAGCGCGTAATGGTATTCGGCCGTCACATCCGTATAATCCTCATTCAGCCGCGTGATGCACATCGTTTTATTAAAATTGGAGCTATGATACAGGTAAGCCCTGCCGTCCGTATCCTGAAACAGTGTCATGTCCCGGCTGTCCAGACGGTTTGGCTGCATCACTCTCACCAGATGAAAAGGACCTGCGGGACTATCCGACACCGCCACCCCGACTCCCGCATACCGGTACCCGGCGTCATCGGCGTGAAACCACATGACATAATTCCGGTTCTTTTCGTTGTAAATCACTTTAGGCCGCTCACAGACACGGCTGGGATGAAGAAAGCTGTCCGGGTCATCTGCTTCGGCTTTCAGCGCCAGCCCTTCATAATGCCAGTGATGCAAATCCCCGGATGTATAGCAGGAAATACCGATCACATCCACCCGGGTAGTTCCCGGACAGTTATCGGCCCCCTTATGCTCCCCGTACCAATAATAAGTTCCATGAAATTCTGCTATCATTCCCCCATGGGCCTGGATGGGATTGCCATCCACGTCCAGCCATAGAGTCCCGTTTTTCAACATGGCTAACTCCTCCTCTTCTAATTTTTCCTATTTTACCATATCAAAAACAAAGACGGCCAGCAACGCGTTTTTTTAAGTTGTTTATGCCTATTTTAGATAAACAAACAGAAAAACCGCCAGCCACAGAGAGATTACTCCTCCATAGCTGACGGGCCATATCCATCATTTTAACAGTTAATCAACTAACACCGTCCACTGCTCATCCTGATATGCATCAAAACACATCTGAATCTGTTCCTCCGTCACTTTCTCAAGCGACAGCGGCGGAAGTTCATCCCGGCCAAAATAAGCGCTGGCGTCTGTCTCCATATTCCGCTCAAACTCTCCACTGATCACATCACAGAGCATAAATGCCTTGCAGATCCCATAGGCATAGGGCGGCGTGTTGTGCTGGTTTCTGTCCTGAAGGGCAATGAGGCGCACCGGCACCACGTCGAGTCCGGCTTCCTCTTTCACTTCTTTTACCGTATTGCCGGCAATCGTCTCATTCACATCCACCCATCCACCGGGCAGAGACCATTGGCCGTCCCCCTTCTCCCGCACAAGCAGAATCTTGTCATCCCGGAAAATAGCTGCCCTGCTATCCAGCTTCGGTGTCTGGAAGCCGGTCTCATTGCAGAACACGTCTTTGATATGCTCAATGGGAAGTCCTGTCCCCATCTCCATCACTTCGGCCGCGATCTCTCGAATACGGGTAAAACGTTCTTTGTCGTAAAAATCTTTGGTGTAGGTAATCCCGCCCTGGGCGAGAAACTGCAGTTCCATCGCCAGGGTGACCCACTCATTTCCCTGAAACGGCTTTGTGATCTTATTTAACTGATACCACACATCATAGGGCTGGGGGAAATAATAATCCGCCCACACGTGCCTGGGCGTCTCACAGGCCCATAAAGCGAGCGCGCAGTCCACGCCGGCTCCGGTGGCATTTTCCATATCGGAAATATTGCTGCCGACGAATAAGACCTCGGTTCTGTCCACCTTGTAACACTGGAGATAGTCCTTCAGCAGCCTTCCGTCAAGCACCGGTTCCTCCTCTATGACCGTATTGCGCAGAACACAGTCAAACTGGCGGTGTAAGGTCCAGGTTCTGTCGTCTTCCTCATATTCCTCCATCATTGTGACAATCAGTCCCAGCTGATACCCTGCTGCCTTCAATGCCTTTAAAACCAGTTTCATTCCATCTGCGCCAATCAGCTCATAATCCTCTGCAAAGACCACATGCCTGTATGCCATAGCCGCAGTTCCCCCTTTCATCATGACCACCTTACTGATACGATGGGCATCTTTTGTATATCCTTACATTAAGTATAAACGATAAACCGCCCTTTCGTCTATCTGAAAATGCGGACGAAACAGCAACAGGAGACACCTTAGGCATCTCCTGTTCTTCCGTCATTATTTCTCCAGACTCTTCCACTTGAAATTCGGAATCACGTCGGACCATTTGCTGATGCCAATGATGGATTTTGCAAATTCTGTGTTCTCTAATGTCTGGTCTTTTTTGTCGATATTTTTAAACACCTGCCAGATCTTCTTGCGGTTGGTGGCAACGTGTTTGGTTGTCTGCGTTCTGTCACATTCCCAGAGTCCGAAGCGTAAATCGCCTTCCTCCGGTGCGTCTACCTGACGGCTCAAAATATAGGCGTCAATGTAGGGGTTGCTGTCCACTAAATAGTAGGAGTAAGCGTAGGCCGCCGCCTGCACTTCCGGAATGTCCCCTCTCGTGGCGCTTCTGGATGTAAAGCCCTCCTCCGTCAAAATCACGTGGCGCACACCATACGATGGTGTCCGGTAAGCATCACCCGCAAGATAATCTGTCAGCACATTGATGTTGGCAAAGTTGATGATGGGGGAATTGGCATCATTGGTGATGGTGCCGGTTGCCGCATCATCCCAGAACTCCGGCTCCGTCATCGGATGCGAATACGGGTGGTAGGCAAGCCCCCACTCCATCTGCCCCTGGGTGATACACATGGCATTGAAGGACTCCATAATTTCCCGGCCTGTATAGCGAAGGTTGTTGTCCCCAGCGGAATTCCAGTAATAATCCAGGGAAAAGTATACCCGGTCATTGGCGCTGGTACTCTTGATCGCCGTGTAGAAAACACGGAACGCCTGCTGGAACGCTTTGACATAGTTGGTCAGATCCATAGGCCCCATGTAGTTCCACTGCTGGTTGTTGATCTCGTTGCCGATGATCCAGTTGGACACCTTGCCCGCGTTTGGATTCGATCCGTTGTAATGCTCCGCCAGGAACGCCGCGATGGCTCTTGTCTCCTCAAACCCTTTCTGGGTTGCCGCATTGAACATGTAGTAAAATGCGTTGGAAGACTTCTTGGTTCCCGGATATACCAACTCCGGCGTAGCCGGATTCCAGTCGTTTAAGATAATGGCGGTAACAGTCATCCCCTTGCTGGACATCGCGCTGATCGTCTTGTCGTAGTCATCCACAACAGCCTTGTTGAAATGATAAACCTTGCCATCGTATGTATATTCAATGCCGGTTCCCACCAGCTGGGAGAACGCAATATTGGTGGAAGCGTGTTTTACACCCAGCTCAAAGGCATCCGCCAGCATATCAAGCTCAATATTCAGACCCTTCTTGGACAGGGCTTCGGAAAATGCCGCCTGGTTCTTGGCAACCGCCTCCGGGTTTGTCACATAGTGAGGGTCGCTCACTTCCATGTATTTTCTGCCTTCCGTATCATAGACCGCCATCACAAACTTGCTGTACAGACGATCTGACGCAGTATTGTGGTTCAACGGAATCGTAAAGGAAGCCCCCATGCCGACTCCTGTCGATGTGATATAATCCGTTCTGCTTCCGATTCCATCCTCATAAGGCTGAAGCTCAAACAGATACATCTTCCCGTCTGTCCCCGTAGTATCACCGCTGCCGTTCACTGTGATATGGATATTATTTTTATCTGAAGTAATGGTACAGGACGTGATCGACGTGCTCACCTGTGGAACAAACTCCTGTGTCTCCTCCGTAGACTGCGCCGTCTCATCCGCCCTGGAAGTCACTGTCCCCACAGCACCCACACTGCAGAAAACCGCCGCAAGCAGCACCAGCGCTCTTCCATTCCTAAAAATTTTTCTGTTCATCCTCTTCTCCTTCCGCCTTTTGCTGCATTATGAACATCTTATAACAAGTTACATCCTACCTCATCTGACAACTTTTTACAATAAAGTTTTTATTACAGGTCTCTTAATATATTGAACCGGCATGTAGGTGCTTTAAGTATTCTATGTAGGAAAAAAGCCGTAAATTCTGGTCAATCAGAATTTACGGCTGCTGCCTATATCACTTTACTTCTTCCACTCATCTTCTTTTTGAAAAAATGCATTGAAATCGCATCCAAAAATCTCAGTCAACGCAATCAATAAATCTACACTAGGATTATTTAGTCCCATCTCAATTTTGCTATAAGTTCCAGTTGTCACATCCACATTGCGGGTCTGAAGCCTGGCCACCATATCTTTATTGCGCAATCCCTTTTCCAGCCTTAAGCGCTTAATGTTGCTGCCTAAAAGATGATTTGTCCTTTGATTAACTCTCTCCATGATATACACCTCATATTGAGAGTGTATCCAAAATAGAAGTAAATTTGATTCCAAAATAGAAGCAACTATGATATAATTGAGAAAAAAGGAGATAATGTCTTATGATAAAAAATCATATAAAAACACAGAAGGAAATTGAAAAAGATACCGAGGATTATATGAAGTCTCATACTAAACAAGATTTTATAAATGAGGTTAAAAACTTAAGAAACATAAATCCTTTACTTTACATGATAATCATTTCTGTTCTTGAACTTAAGGAATTACAAATAATTTCTGATGAAGAAGCCGATAATCTTTTACAGAAAGTAGCTCCTTATGAAGAACAATTAATAGAAGATTATCATTTTATTCAAAACAAGCGTGAAGCAAAATAATTTTAAAAATCCCGGCAGATTTTGCCGGGATTTTGTGTTACAGATTCTTTGAATCAGAATGGATGGAGATGGATTCGAACCATCGAAGCGTGTCGCAACAGATTTACAGTCTGCCCCCTTTGGCCACTCGGGAACCCATCCATAAGTGCTATCATAAGCAGTAATTAGTCTATCATAGCACCTGGTTTAAAGTCAAGCAATTTTTCGAAAGTTTCCCTGGAACCTGCTGGAATCATGTTACTTCAGTTTCTCACAGTTTCTGGTCAAACTCGATCTTCTCTCCATTCGGTCCTTCAATCATGAAAAACCGGGCTCCGTGGTCCCAGAATGGGAGTTCTTCGATCCCGTCGCTCACGATCACACAGCCCTGTTCCAACGCCAGCTGGTATGCGGCTTTTACATCCAGGCAGTCAACCGCGAGATGATCAATGGCCCCTCCATGTTTTACAGGAACTGCCTCATATGTTTCCAGAATCAAGCTGCCGGACTGCAGGAACGCGACCTTCTGGCAATCCCTTATGACAGTCTGGAATACCCGTTGAAAACCTAAACCCTCATAAAAACGGCAGGTTCCTTCCACGTCGGCACTGGGAATTCCGATATGCTGGATTCCATTGCAGATATCCATCAGCTTTCTTCCACCCATATCTGCCCCCACATCCTCATTCCATTCCGCACCCATCTCTATTTCTTTCCTTTCTTCTTCAACTGATCCACAACAATTGCAATGACAATTACGCATCCGGTGATCACCTGCATCACGAATGCCCCAATTCCAAACTGGGTGCCCACATTATCGATCAGGATGATCAGCACCGTGCCAAGCAGAGTTCCAAACACCGAACCGCAGCCGCCAGCCAGCGACGCTCCACCCAGTACACTTGCCGCAATCGCGTTCGTCTCATATGCTTCCCCCGCTGTCGGGATGGCTGAATTGATTCTCGCACAGAGCAGAATTCCGGCGATTCCATAGAGCAGACCTGCAAATGCATAAGTCGAATAAATCGTCTTCCGAATGGAAATACCGTTCAGCTTCGCCACCTCGGAACCGGAACCCAGCACAAACAGATTCCGCCCAAAAATCGTATACCGCAGGATCAGAAAACACACAATGGCAATTCCAAACCATACAATCGCCAGATTCGGAATAAACAGCACCGACCCGGATGCAAACGCCGAAAATGCTTTATTAATCCCCGACACCGTACCGCCATTGGAGATCACTTTAATCAGTCCGCGCAGAATTGTCTGGGACCCCAGCGTCGCCACAAATGCGGGCACATTAAACTCATGTACCAGCATGGCGTTGAACAGACCTGCAATCACCGCTACCGCCACCGCAATGATCATGGAAGACATCACACTCATCCCCCACTGCGCCTGGGCCATCGCCACCATCAGCGTGCTCATGCCCACGATCGCCCCGCAGCTGATATCGATGCCGCCGGTAATAATCACATAAGTCTCCGCAATGGCGATAATGCCGATAATCGCACACTGTTTCAGAATATTCGTCAAGTTATACGCCGTCATAAAATTCTCTGTTCCAAATGCCGCGAGAAGGAAAATCAGGGCAATGATCACCCCCATGGAAACTTCTGTCTTCATCAGAAGCGCTTTCATCCTGCCATTGTCAGACTGCTTTGTCTTCATCGTTTCAATTACCTCCTTTTTGGTTCTCATCATAATAAACCGTAGACGCGAGATGGAGCACCTGCTCCTCCTCCACCTTTTGCAGTTCTTCATTTCCCAGGCTTCCGGACACATGCCCCTCTGCCATCACCACCATCCGGTCCGCCAGACCAATGGCCTCCGGAAGATAGGATGAAATAATGATCACTCCCTTGCCCTCTTTCGTGAGCGTCTCGATAATCTTGAAAATCTCGTCCTTGGCTCCCACGTCCACGCCAACCGTTGGCTCGTCAAAGATCAAAATATCCGGATTCCGGCACAGCAGCTTCGCGATGACCACTTTCTGCTGGTTTCCGCCTGACAAATTATTCACAATCTGGTTGACCGTCGGCGTCTTAATGGCGATTTTCTCCTTATATTCCTCCGCCCGCTTCGTCTCCTTCTTCAGATCGATAATACCGCCCTTGCTGATAATCTCATAGGAATACATATTTGTATTCAGTTTCACTGTCTGCTGCAGCGCCAGCCCGTCTTTTCTCCGGTCCTCCGTCAAAAAGCCGATTCCTTTCACCATGGCATCCTTGGGGCTCCTGATATGTACCTCCTGTCCCTTCACAAAGATTTTTCCGGATTCGATGGGGTCCACGCCGAAGATCGCGCGCATGACCTCGCTTCTCCCGGCCCCCACCAGGCCGAAAAATCCCAGGATCTCCCCCTCATGCAGCGTAAAGCTGACATCCTTAAACTTCTCACCTGTCAAATGTTCCACCCGCAAAAGTTCTTTACCCGGCTTCTGGTGTTCAATATTATAAATATCAACCATGGAACGGCCAACCATCTTGGAGATCAGATAATCCTTATCAACGTCCTTCACATCCTTCGTCTCCACATAGGTTCCGTCCTTCATAATCGTAACAGTGTCGCAGATCTCCATGATTTCCTCCAGCCGGTGGGAGATATAGATCACGCTGACACCACTTTCTTTCAACTCTCTGATATAGCGGAATAAGGTCTCTACTTTTTCATTTTCCAGCAATGCGGTTGGCTCGTCAAAAATCACAAGCCTGATATCCTCATTGATGGAGATCTTACTGATGGTAATCATCGCCTGCATTGCCACCGAAAGAGACGCGATCGTGTCCCTGGGGTCCACGTGCAGACCAAATTTGTCAATCACCTTCTGGCTCTCCGAGTACATCCGATTCCAGTCAATGATCATCCCCTTCATCGGCAGCCGTCCCAGAAAATAATTCTCTGCTATGCTTAAATTCTTTGCAATATTCACATTCTGATAATTGGCATGCATGCCAAATTTCTTCGCGTCGATGGCATTTTTCGGGGTCTCCCATCTGCCATCCACATTCATTTCCACTTTTCCCTCAGTGGGAGTCTCCACTCCCATAATACATTTGATCAGCGTGGATTTTCCCGCTCCGTTTTCCCCCACCAGAGCCCGTACTTCTCCTTTTCTGATCGTTGTCGAAATCCCTTTTAACGCCTGAACGCCCGGATAAGTTTTCACGACATTTTCAATTTTAAGCAATACGTCCTGCTCCATACCTTACTCCTTCCAGCCTTACCGTCACACACCGCCACACCACAGTGCGCTGCCTGCCCACAACTTCCTCTAACCGGCCGGTCCCGTCTCCAGCTGGGCCTCAGCCCTGAAGGAGACGGCCGGCTGCCGGTTATCTTACTTTTTCAGCAGAGTCGGGTCCAGTAATGCCGCATATTCCGGCTCATGCATGTTCTCTGTGGTCACTGCAACAGGAGGCATTGCCACCTTCTGCTCCTTCTCCGGATTCGATCCCTGAATCAGAGTCTCCACCGCGTTCTTTAAGGAAGCATATCCCTGTCCGTAAGCATCCTGAATGATGATACAGTCCAGATTGCCTGCCTCAAGGGCTGCAATCTCGGTTGGATCGGAATCCACGCCGATGGAAATCACTTTGTCTGCAATCCCCGCATTCTCAACTGCAAGAGCAATTCCGTCGTCGGAAATATTGTTGGCCCCATAAAGGCCAATCAGCTTGGAACCGTAAGCCGCAATCTGGTTCTCACTGTCTGCCTGAGCCTGTGCCAGGTCATTGTTGTTGTACAGAGTATCCAAAACCTCAATATCGGAATTGGCTTCCACATAAGCCTTAAAGTTATCCATACGCGGCTGTAACGCCGGGTTTACGTTGGAAAACTCCATAGAGATAACGCCTTCCTTCGCAATGCCTGCCTCATCCAGCATTTCCAGCATCACCTTGCCGGCCATATCACCCACATCCGCACTGACCGTCGTGTAGAACTGGTTGTAGCAATCGGAATACTCCGTTGAATCCAGCGTCTCCAAACCACAGTTTGTAAAGTTGACGATAATGCCCTGGTCCATGGCCTCCTTTGCCACGCTTCTTGTAGAATCAGGTACCTGTGTCGCGGAAATGATGGCGGCCGGCTTGGATGCGATTGCATTTTCAAAGGCCCGGATATAAGCCTCAGTCTCCGCTTCCGTTGCCGGTCCTACGGTTGTGAAATTGATTTTAATTCCGTATTTCTCCTCCATATCTTTCACTGCATTTTCCATACCGATCTGCTGGTACTGCCAGAATTCCGACTGTGTGGAACATGTCACCCAGGTGATATCGTAGGTTTCCCCTGCCTTTGCCGCCGCTTCCGCCTCCGTTTTGGGAGTCTCCGCCGCCGGCGCCGCCGTTGTTGCCGCGGTGGTATCCGCTGATTTTTCCGCAGCTGTCGTCGCTGTCGTATTGCTGCTGCCGCAGGCTGTCAAAGATGCGCACATTGCCCCCACAAGTACCATTGCTGCCAGTTTCTGCTGTTTTCTCATATCTTTCCTCTCCTTTTCTTAATTGCGATGCCAATGAGACATCTTTAAACTTCAAATACAGTTCTCAAATAACGGACGGACTCTGCCGCCTCCCGGTCCAGGACTTCCTCCGAACAGTCCGGTTTTAAATCCCGCCAGATTCGAATATCCCGTCCCACCTCTCCGCCATGAATCACAAACGGCTCCATCACAACCGGGCCGTCATATCCCACGGTCTTTAGTGCTCTCCCAATACTCTCCCAGGGAATCATATGGCCCTGCCCCGGCAACTTTCGGTTGTTCTCCCCCACGTGGAAATGTCCCAGCCGTTTCCCGGCCGTCAAGACCGCCTCCACAAAGTCATCTTCCTCCATATTCATATGGTAGGTATCCAGCATGATTTTCACATTGTCCGCGCCGACCGCATCCACATAGCGGACACATTCCTTCGCCGAATTGATTAAATAGCCTTCATGGCGGTTCAACACCTCCATGCCAAGCGTGATTCCATACCCGGCTGCCATGTCCGCCAGTTTTCTCATGTTGGTGATACTCCGCTCCAAGTCACCTTCTTTATCCACCATGCCGGAGTAATCCGCAGGCCAGTAAGAATACAGGCCGCCGCCCACCAGCCGGATTCCCAGCTGATTCAACACAGGGAAAGTATTTTTCCAGAATTCAAATGTGTTCTTCACGATCCCGGGATCGGCAGATGCGATATTCTCCTCCGGCTTCGGACCATAACCGCCGGTGAGTGTAATTCCGTATTCATCCGCGCATGCTTTCAACTCCCGGATCTCCCGGTCCGGCACATCCCCAAGCCCTGCGCAGGAGATTTCCAGAATATCAAATCCTAACCGTTTTACCTTCTCCACATACTTCCGATAATCAGCGCCCCACTGCCGCTCCCAATAAGCATAATAAATTCCAAATTTCATGGCATTCTCCTCTTGCCGTCAAACTGGAGTGCATCCGCACGCCTACTTTAGTTACGCATCTCGTTAAACTCCTCAACAATCTTCACCCCGGCACTGGTACCGATTCTCTCCGCCCCGGCCTCAATCATAGCCAATGCCGTCTTCGCGTCCCGGATACCGCCTGCCGCCTTGATCTTGATGGCGTCTCCCACGCACTCTTTCATCAGCCGCACATCCTCCACCGTGGCCCCACCGGTCCCAAATCCTGTGGATGTCTTGATAAATGTGGGCTTCACCTTCAGCGCGATCTCACAAAGCTTCCGCTTCTCCTCATCCGTCAGATAACAGTTTTCAAAAATCACCTTGCTGGTGATCCCCTTCTCGTTACACGCCTCCACAATCCGGCGCATCTCCTCCTCGACATAGTCCCAGTTCCCACTTTTCAGTTCCACCAGATTTACCACATAATCAACTTCTCCAGCCCCCTTTTCAATCACATCCCTGGTCTCAAACACCTTTGTCTCGATGGTGCACTGCCCTAACGGAAAGCTGACCGCCGCGTCACAGAGCACCCCGGTCCCCTCCAGCACCTTGTGGCAGAACGGCACCGGCGCGTTATTGATTGCCACAGTTTTAAAATGATACTCCGCCGCCGTCTCACAATGCTTTCTCAAATCCTCCAGCGTCACAAACTGCTTTAACAGCGTCTGGTCAATCATCCCCGCCAGCATTTCCGGTGTCAAATTTGCAAGTTCCATAGTTCCTCCCTCTCTTTCCTTTTTGTTGTTTTTATTTCCACTGCGCCAGATTGTCATAAGTCTTCAACAGGCCAGCGTAACACTCATCAAAATACTGTTTCCATTCCCCATATCTTAAGTGGTTTTCGCAGTTCGGTTCGATCACATCGTCCGTCTTGATAAATAAATCAATGGCCGAAAAATCATCCAGCACTCCCGCTCCCACTCCGGCGCACACCGCGGCTCCCATGGAGGTTGCCTCATCCAGCCAGTTCAGCCGCTTCGCCCTCACCCCATAGATGTCAGCCAGCATCTGCCGGATCGGATCTCCCTTAGCCAGCCCGCCGATCACATTCAGCTCCGTGATGTCCATATCCTTTCGGAACACCTCCAGAATAATGCACAGATTCATCAGAATGCCTTCCACCGTGGCCCGGAGCATATCTCCTCTGGTATGTTCCATCTTCAGCCCCACAAACGCGCCTCTCGCGTTGGTATTCCAGCGGGGACTCCGCTCCCCCAGAATATAGGGAAGATATAACAGCCCATTTGCTCCCAGCGGGGACGCCGCCACCTCCTCATTCATCAGCTGGTAGACGCTGACTCCCAGCCGCTCTGCCTTCTCCTCCAAATCCTTGCAGAGTGTCTTTCTGATAAACTGATAAGAGTTTCCAGCCGCCTGCATCGTCCCGTTAGGGGAATACATCCCCGGCACCATGTGCGCCCAGTTATACGTCCGCAGCTCCGAATCAAAGATCGGCTTTCTGCTGGTCAGCGCCACCCAGGAGGAGGAACCAAGATAGTTAAAGGCGTCACCTTCCCGCACACTCCCCGCGCCGACCGCCGCACAGACACCGTCTCCGCCGCCCATGATAATCGGTGTACCTGCCGCCAGCCCGCATTCCCCGGCAATCCCCGCCGTCACCTCCCCGGCCACATGGGTGGACGGGCGTGTTTCCGGCATCTTCTCCCGGTCAATACCGGCAAGCTCCAGAATCCGGTCCGACCACTCCAGACGGTTCAAATCCAGACAGTTAGTTCCCGATGCATCCGTATAGTCCGTCAAAAACTCTCCCGTCAGCCGGCAGATCACATAATCCTTCGGCTGCAGCATTTTATATGTATTGTTATAAATCTCCGGTTCATGGTCCCGAATCCACATCAGCTTCTCGATACTGTACGAGGCGCTGATCTTATGTCCCACAATCCGGTAAAATTCTTTCTCGTCAATCTGCTCCCGGATCTTCTTCTCCTGCTCCTGGCTTCTCTGGTCTGCCCAGATAATCGCCGGCCGGAGCGCCTTTCCATTCCGGTCAACCACCACACATCCCATCATCTGGCCGCTGAAGGCCATGCCTGCCACCTTGCTTTTATCCAGCCCTTCCAATAGTTTGCGGTTGTTCTCGCACACCGCCTTCCACCAGTCCTCCGGATTCTGCTCCGACCAGGTACTGTTAAAAAAATTGGTATCGTAAGTGTAGGTAATGCTCCGCACCAGTTCCCCGTCCGTGGTAAATAATGTCGCCTTATCACCGGATGTTCCCAAATCATGGGCGATTAAAAAGTCTGCCATATGTTTTCTCCTTGTTCCGGTTTCAGCCCAGATTCTCAAAAGGTTCCAGAATCTTATTGATAACCGCCAATTCCTCATCCGTCAAATCCCAGGTAACACAGTGGATATTCTCCTCCAGCTGCGCCGCCGTGGAAGCGCCTCCGATTATCGACGTCACTTCCTCTTTCTGCCTCAGCCAGTTAAGCGCAACCTCATTCATCGGATGACCCGCCTCGTCGGCAAATGATTTCAGCCTCCTTGCCCCCTCCTGATATACCTTGAACTGCTCTCCCACCAGCTTTGGATTCTCATTGCGGATATCACGCTTGGAGAAATCAATTCCATCCAGGAATTTCCCTGCCAGCAGGCCCTGGAACAGCGGACTGTACGGTAAAAATGCCTGCCCATATTTCTTAACATTTGAAAGAACCTCCTTTTCCGCCAGATAATCCAGAGGGATTCCGTGGTAGGTGGTGGGATTCCGCTCCAGCATGTTGTACAGCGACTGCTGGCAGTCCACCGATATGTATTCCATCATGGTCTCCATGTCCTTCTGGGAAAAATTGCTTAAGCCCACATAGCGGATTTTCCCGGCCTTTTTCATGAGGTTCAGCGCCTCAGCCGTCTCCTCCAACGGGACATTGGGGTCCGGCCAGTGCATCTGGTAGATATCCACATGATCCGTCTGCAGCCTGGTCAAACTGTCATCAATCTCTTTTAACAGGCTCTCTTTCGAGAGATTGTTTGTCGTCTGGTGCTGTTCATTCCAGAGAAGCCCTCCTTTGGAGGCGATCAGCACCCGATTCCTCCGCCCGCCTTCCTTCAATGCCTTGCCAAGAACCGTCTCCGACACGCCCCAGCCATAAACCGGCGCCACATCAAAAAAGTTAATTCCCATATCCATTGCAGAATGGATAATCTGGATGGAATTGCGTTCTTCCGACCCGTCCCAGTCACCCCCCATATTCCAGCATCCAACGCCAATTGCGGATATCTGTTCTTCAATTCTTGATACTTTCTTGTAAATCATGGCCCATTCTCTCCTTTTCCTAAAAATGTTATCCCCTATGTTTCAGCCATTGTGTGGAACCGGTTCCACATGCCATATAGAGCAACGCTCTATTGTTTCTTCTCAGACCCCCTCAACCTGACGCTGTGAGGGATAATGCTGATGGACCGGGATTTATCCGGCTTGCTCATCCGCTCCTGCAGCATCCGGACCGCCATCCGCCCCATCTCATAGTTGTCACGATACACGCAGCTGAGTGCAATTCCTAAAATATCCACTGTCTCAATCCTGTCATTGCCCATTAGTGCAATATCTTCTCCAATCTTGATGCCGCACTCATTGGCCGCCTTCAAAAATCCCAGCGACGTCCGGTTATTGCTGGTATAAACCGCGTCCGGCAGATCTCCTCTTGTGAGCAGCTCCTTCGACAATTCATAAGCCTTCTCCATCAGGAAATCTCCGTATAAGATGTCTTCCTTCCGGATCGTAAGTCCACAATCCTTGGCTCCCCTGCAAAATCCCTCCAGACGGTCACGCCCAATCTTCAGTGACATATCGCCGGTGATCACCGCCAGCCGGCGGTTTCCAGCTTTATAAAGCTCCTGTGCAGCCGCATAAGAACTCTCGTAATTCTCATATAAAACCGCATCCCAGGGCATACCGGTAAAGTCACGGTCTACCACCACAATCGGCACGCCTAAACTCTTCAGCTGCTCCAATACCAGACGGCCCTCTTTTGTCTCCGGGTAATCCACAGACGGCCCCAGAATAATCCCCCGCACCCGGAGATGCCAAAGGGCGCGGATGGCCCGCTCCTCCTTCTCCAGACTGTTCTGCGTGTCAAACAGAATCAATGACAGGTTCAGCTCATCCGCAATCTCCGTAATCCCATGGACAATATCCGCATAAAACATATTGTCAATCTCAGGTACCACCACACCCACGGTGGAGGTCTCCTGCTTCGATAAGTTTACGGCGGACGCCGACGGCAGATAGTTATATTCCCTGATAACCTCTTCCACTTTTTTGCGCGCTTCCATGCTCACATAACCACTGTTATTTAAAACTCTGGAAACCGTTGCTTTGGATACTCCTGCTAAGTCAGCTACTTCTTTAATGGTAATCATAAGTTCTCCTGAATCATAAAACCGATTGGTTATTATGTAACCGGTTTCATGTTTTGTATTTTTATATTATCGTCATTTTATACATTTGTCAATACTATTTTTATTTTTTTATCGACACTTTGTCTAAAACGGTGTCGAAAGGCTTTGTAAGAATAATTTTCAACAAAAAAACGGAAATGGGATGAGTCCACACATGGCCCCATCCCATTTCCTTATTTAATCACAATCGCCTGAGAGAGATGTCTCGGTGTATCCGCATCCAGCCCCTTCTTCTCCGCAATATAATATCCCATAAACTGTCCAATGAATCCAATCAGCGCCGCATTCTGCACATCATTGTATCCATAAGGCAGGTCCAGCGTATAATCCGCATCCCCAAAATCCTTCGACGCCTGATTGCTGATAGCGGCCGTCACGGCTCCATAACTCTTCATCTCGGCCAGCAGTTTGCTGTCCCCGTCCGCCGTCCGCTCACTTCCCAGAAGAAGCACCAGCGTATTCTCATCCACCAGACTCATGGGTCCATGGCGGTATTCCAGTGTATAGTACGCCTCGGAGTTGGTCAGCCCCATCTCCTTCATCTTGTTCATACACTCATTGGCGACGCCATAGTAAACGCCTTGCCCCAGCGTAATATAAAGATTCAAATGCTCATGTTCCGCCACAATCCGCTTTGCCAGATCGTCCATCTTCTTCAATGCGTCCGCCGCATGGACCGCATACTCCGACATCGCTTCGATCTCCTCTTTCCGGCCGCCCGCAAACATGGCAATCACCGCCGCTAAGTATACCATACTGGTAAAGGAACGCGTCATAATCACACTGTCCTCCGCCGTATCCGGGGAGAGCGCCACATAGTCATTATAGATTGAGCTGTCCGGATCACAGGTAATCGCAAGTGTCTTCACTCCCGGAAAACTTTTCACCTTGTCAATCGCCATCCGCACCTCCGTGGTATAGCTCTTTCTGGTAATGGGTAGCACCAGCACCTTTCTGTCCCTCACATAATTTTCCGGGAAATAATAAAGTTCCGAACAGCACATCGCCTTAGCCGGCACCGCATTGTAGGTAGAAAATGCATGAGCCGCCGCCTGTGCCAGATAAAGGGAGGTTCCGCACCCTGTAAAAATCAATTCATCATACTTCTCGGCAAACACCTTCTCCAGCACCTCATAAATCCCATTCAAGCCAGCATTGATTGCCGCAAAGGAATCCGGCTGTAAATAAATCTCGCGATATGTTATTTCACTGTTTCTCTTTTCCATTCTTCGTAAATCCTTTCCTGTCAGCCTTTGATAACTGAACGATACTCCATTATTTTTTTCCTATATCGGCTTTTGTATTACCTGATACTGCCTGGCCCACTGCGCCGACTCACCGTACAATCCGCGCTCCGCTCTCCCCGGCTTCATCCATCAGCCGGAGCAGCCGCTTGGCCAGCTCTTCCTTAACCGTACGATACTTTTCCTCATGCACCACATTCACCAGCTCATAAGGGTCTTTCCCTAAATCATATAAAAAGTCATCCTGGTACACGTCACTGCAGCCAGATTCCCGCCCGTCTTTCTCCGGTGCGTATACTGCATACAAGTATTCCGGCGTTCGGATACACCTGCCCACCCGGCTCTCACTGATCTGTGCATAGATCTCATCCGGCCGGCCGGCCGTCTTCCCATCCGCCACTTCCTGCAGCTCTTCTCCGATCATCCCGTCCCCCACATGAATTCCCGCCATGGCAAGCCAGGTTTTCGGCAGACTGGCCGTGCTGACCAGCTCTTTTATCCGCTTCCCGCCTCTCCATCCCGGTCCCGCAATCACCAGCGGCACATGCAGGCATCCGGAGTGGCAGGAGCGTTTATAATCGTCATATCCATTCAAATGCTCATCCCGGTTCCTGGTCTTAAAATGGGACCCGTGATCCGATGCAAACACAATCACCGTATCCTCATAAATTCCTTTCTCTTTCAGTTTCTCCACCAGGCGCCCCAGATTCTCATCCAGACTCTTACAACACCCCAGATAGTCCGGATATTCCTCCGCCGCATTGCTTCCCGGCAGTTTCAAATCAGGCGGCAGTTCAAACTCCCGGAACTTCTCTTTCGACCCATCTGGCCCTTCATACCGGTTCCTGTCATTCTGGTGATGCGGTTCAATATGGGAGACCGTCATAAAAAATGGCTTCGCCCCGTCATATCCGTCCAGAAACTCCAACGCGTAATCCGTGATACAGTCTGCCCGGTACCCCGTAAAGTCCAGCCGGTTCCCATTCTCATCAAACACATATCCGCCATAGCCATGAGACGTGAATTCCAGCACATCCGACACCCGCCAGAATCCCCGGTAACCTCCTCTTCGGTTTGGCGGCACAGGCTCCGTCTTATAGTCGTCCTTCTCTTCCCCATACCGGTTTCCACCGCTGGCCAGATGCCATTTTCCTACATAAGCGGTCTCGTATCCATTCTCTTCGAAGTAATCCGCCACCGTCTTCACATCCGGCGGAAGTGCGATATTGTTCTTATAGCAGCCCAGCTCCAGCGGATATTTCCCCGTCTGAAACATGGCCCTGCATGGCCCGCAAACCGGCTGCGCCGTGTACGCCTCCTCAAACAGAACTCCCTCCGCCGCCAGCCGGTCTAAGTTTGGCGTGATATCCAATTTCTGACCGTAACAGCCAATGGTATCCCATCTCTGCTGGTCTGTAAAATAAAAGATTATATTCGGCCGCCCCACTAAATCACCTAACTTTCCGCTTTTCCGTCAGACCCGGCCAGCAGGATAATCTTTTTCACATCCTCCTGAAGCCTTTCATTGGCATATTGGGACAATTTCCAGGAATGTCCCTGGTGATCCATCGTTTTGAGTCCTTCCTCATAATGCTCCACATATTTATACCTGATTTCCGTGCCAAAGTTAATCTTAGCCACTCCCAGACTGATCGCTTCCTTGATTACTTCTTCCTTCATCCCGGTACATCCGTGAAGTACCAATGGAATATCCGTGAATCTTCGTACAGACTCCAGGACATCCAAATGAATATCCGGCTCGCCGCGGTAATAGCCATGGGCATTGCCGATTCCAATTGCCAAAGAATCCGGTTTACATAACTCCAAAAATCGTCTCACTTCCTCCGGGTCCACAATATTTTTATTTTCCATTACAGTCCCAAGATTGTCGAGACGCAGCAGTTCCCCGATTTCGGCCTCCACCGGCACGCCAAAGCATTTAGCCACCTTGATGACTTCATTGGTAATGGCGGCATTTTCCTCAATGGGCTTTGTGGAACCGTCAATCATCAGCGAGGTGAATCCCAGCTTCAGCGACTCCATGCAGATATCAAAATCCGCACCGTGATCCAGATGGATGGAAACCGGCACCGAAACCTTGCTGGCGCACCAGCGGCACACCTCCACAAACCAGTCATTGCCGGAATAAGATCCCGTGTTCACGTAATGCGCCAGAATCACCGGCGACCGCAGTTCCTCCGCCGCCTTGCACACCGCCCAGATAATGTCAAAATTTCCGCCCTGGGTGTTGATCGCGGGTATGGCATAACCGCCTTTTGCCGCCAGTATCATATTTTCTCTATTTGTCACTAACATAGTTGTATTCTCCTTTTTCTGCTATCCTTAACCTTTTACCGCCCCTGCTACCAGTCCCTTCACCATATACTTCTGGAAAAAGACAAACAGCAGAATCATCGGCAGCGCTCCCACAACGGAGATGGCATTGACCAGCGACCAGTCATAAGAAAGCTCGCCAAGATAGCGAAGTGCGATTCCCACGGATAAGGTCCGCAGAGAATCCGTCTGAATCAATGTAGCCGCATGCAGATAATCATCCCAGGTCATCAGGAAGGAGTAAATGCCTACCGCCAGGATTCCAGGCTTTACCAGAGGCACAATCACCTGGAACAGTGTCTGGAACCGTTTGGAGCCGTCCACCGTGGCAGCCTCCTCCAGTTCCCTCGGAATTGCGTCGTAAAAGCTGGACATCAGGATCGTACAGAAGGGAATCTGCGCCGCCACCACTGCCAAAATCAGCCCGACTCTGGTGTTAATCAAGTTTACCTTTCCCAGCAGCCCGTACAGGGAAATCATACGGCTGACCACCGGGAACATCTGGGATGATAACAGGGCCGCCAGAATCCACCGGTTCCATTTAAAATGAAACCTTGACAGGGCATACCCGGATACCAGGGCCACAAATGTGGAAATCAAAGCTGCAAACCCGGATACGATAAAATTATTCTTGTAATACACAAAGAACTGGTTATTAACCGTAAGCAGGCTTTTGAAGCTGGCCAGCGTCGGTTCATTCGGCGCCAGCGTCGGAGGATATTTGTATGCCTCCATATTGGTTTTCAAAGCTGTCACAACCATCCAGTAGACTGGGAACAGCAGAAACACCAGAATCAGAGCCATAATCGCGTACATCACGCATTGAAGTCCAATCTGCTTTTTCTTCATGGCTATTCCCCTCCTTAATCGTCAGATTTTTTAAACAGCTTATTGTAAATGAAGATGACGCCGATCATCAGCAGCATCCAGACCGTGGTCACCGCCGCGCCGGACCCTAAGTCCTGGCTGACAAATGCCTCCCGATAGCTTAAGATTGCAAGGGTGGTGGTGGCTCCATCCGGTCCGCCGCCGGTCATAGTCCAGAACAGCGGGAACTGCTTGAAATTCTCAATGATGGACATGGATACCGCAATACTGATGACACTTCTCATACTGGGTATGGTGATGTGCAGGAATTTCTGCACCCGGCTGGCCCCGTCCACCGTGGCCGCCTCCAAAAGTTCCTCCGGCACATTCTGAAGTCCTGCCAGAAGCAGCAGCGTCATCAGCGGAACCTGCTTCCACAGCGCCGCCACGCTGACGCCCATCAGTGCCGTCTTGGGATTGTTCAGCACCGCGAGATTCGTCACCGCCCCGCCGCTGAACACTGAAATCAAATATTTTACCAGGCCGTACTGAGGCTGGAACAGCCACATCCAGATGAGGGCCGAGATCACTGTGGGGATCACCCAGGGCGTCATCATAACGCCCTGAATAATTCTTGCCCCTTTGACATTGCTGTTCAGAATCAGAGACAGCGCCATGCCAAGAATAAATGCACTAAGTACAACCACGATCACAAAGAGAAAGGTATTCGATATGGCCTGTGGCAGCTTGGCATTCTGAAACAGTTTGATATAATTTTGAAAATGATTCCAGGTCCCCGGCTTTCCACTGATAATATTTTTAATCTGGTACTTCGTAAAGCTCTTAATCACCGAGTCTACCACGGGCACCAGAATAAAGACCGTTGTCATGATGATTGCCGGCGACGCCAGAAGCAGCGAAAACAGCTTATCTTTCATTGACCTGCTTAAGGTTCTGCCACGTTCCATAAACTTACCTCCATATCGTTATTTCCGCAGACTGCGGGGTACCGCCTTTCCAATCCTCATCGGCGTTCCTACTGCTCCAGGATCGCTTCCGCCGCTTTCTTAAAGTCTGCAATTGCCGTGTCTACATCTTTGCCGGATACGGTCACGGACTGGGCCAGTGTACAGAGTTCCAGGTTCAAATCATTGATCTGGGGAACAAATACCTGTGCGGTAACGTTCTCTGCGGAGCCTGCCGCGCCTTCCAGTACCGGGTTCATATTCTCGCTGCCTTCCATTGCTTTCTTGGCCGGGTATGCAGGAGTAATGTTAGCAAGGTAATCATTTAATACATCAGAGGTAACCAGATACTGGGTCAGCTTGCTGCAAGCCTCCCTCTGGGCATCGCCGTTGTCTGCATACATCAGGCAGTGGGCCTGCAAAATACTCTCGCCAGTGCCGGAGCCGCCTGCCAGCGGTTTTGCGGAAGCCGTGAAATCTTTTGCATCCGGATTGATGGACTGAATCCCGTTGAAGCCCCAGGACTGGTCATAATACATTGCCAGCTGTCCCAGTGCAAATAAGTTTCTCAAGTCTTTTAACTTCGCGTTCTGCGGGTTGTAACCTTTCTCATCCAGCGTCTTTAACATAGTGATGGCATCCTTGAAGCCCTGGTTGTCAATATCCAGTGTGCCGTCCTCTGCCAGCAGTGTGCCGCCAAAGTTAAAGATCATACCGTTTATGGAGGAACCTGATACCGGTACGGATGCCGTGGTCTGCCCAAACGCATAAACCGGATTGCCGTTGGAGTCTTTCAGCTTAGATAATTTTTCCGCGTACTCTAACATCTGGTCATAGGTGGTGGGAGGAGCCGCCGGGTCCAAACCTGCCTGTTCAAACAAATCCGTGTTGTAGTATAAAACGTAAGGAGACACATACATCGGAAGTCCGTAAGGCTGGCCATCAATATGAAAGGAATCCAGGATTGCCGGATAGAAATCTGCCAGATAATCCGCCGGGAGTACATCGGTGATCGGCACCGTCAGCCCTGCGTCCGCAAGACCTGGAACCCAGCCAATCTCACCAAAAATCATGTCAATGCGGTCGCCGCCGCCTGCCATGTTGATCACCTGGTTCACGATCTCCCCGTAAGGAGCTGTCACCCACTCGATAGTGATGTTGGGGTTCTCCGCCTCAAAACCGGTCTTCACGCCGTTCCAGAAGGCTTCATAGCCCTGCTCTAACAGTGCATAATTGGCAACCTTGATGGTGACCGGCTCCCCGGAACTCTCCGTCTCCTTCGGCGCATCGGTCTCCGCTTTTGTTTCTGTCTTTGCCTCTGTCTGTGCCGGGGTGGTTGCCGGCGCATCGGTCTTTCCACTGGAACATCCTGTTCCGATTACCATTACAGACGCAAGTGCAAGTGCTAACAGTCTTTTCCTCATAATAATACCCTCTCTCTCTTTTAAATTTGTTTTAAAGTTTATCTCATCACAGAATCCCCTGGTTTTCTGCCGCCTGCCGGAACACTCCATATTTTGTCCTCCCGTGTCTCTGTATACACTCGTGTGTATATGGCAGATAAAAAACTGGATTCCATCATGTTTATAAAAAGTTACGTACTTTCCCGCACAATCAAATTTGTGCAAAACTCCGCATTCTCAGGCCGTCTCCCATCCACCATATCCATAATCATCTGGATCGCGGTGCGGCTGATCTCCTCCCGCTGCATTTCCATCGTGGTGAGTCGCGGGGAACAAAACTGGCTGATACTGGAATTGTCGAATCCGATGACGCCTAAATCCTTCGGGACCTGGTATCCCAGGCTCATAGCCGCGTTCATGGCGATGCAGGCCACCATATCATTTCTGCCAAACATCCCGTCTACCTTCGGCCCATCCTTCAGCCTCTTCGCCACCGCCTTCATCAGTTCCTCCTCATTATGGCAGCCGGCCACGGTGCTGTATTCATTCACTTCAAAACCTCTGGCCTTCATCTCATCCATAAATCCGCTGAGCCTCAAATCATCTTCCGTGCTCCGGTTTCCCCTGCGGCTGATGCGGTCAATATAGATAATATTTTTTCTTCCTGTCTCCGCCAGATGGCTGACACAGTCCCTGGCTCCCGTATACAGGCCCGAAGCCAGTACCGCCACCCGTTCCGGCAGTTCCTGCCTTCTGCGGTGTTTAAACATCACAACGGGAATCCCCGCATTATCCAGCTCCGTCACATATTCCGTGGGAAAGCTGGTGGAACTGATGATAATACCGTCGTACTGTCTGCTGATCACCTGGGACACAAATTCCGGCGTGTTCCGGTTGGCACACAGGGAGATCAAATATCCTGCCTCATAAGCATACTTATCCATCTCGCTGACGATCCGGCTGAAATACTCGTTGGTGATCTGGTCGGCAATAAAGAGAATCTGGTTGCTGTGTTTCCCCTTCAATGCCCTTGCCACGTTATTGGGCCGGTAGTTCAGCGCGCTGATGGCTTCCTCCACCCGGACACGCTTTTCCTTTGCCACGTAACGGTTGTTATTGATCACGTATGAGACAATGGTTTCGCTGACTCCCGCCAGCTTCGCCACATCCGCTCTTGTCACCCGTTCACCGTTCTGATTCATAAGAAACCCTCTTTTCTATCTTGCATACTAGAATATATATAGTTTATCTTTTCCTCAAACGGCTGTCAAATCAATCATAGTTTTATTTCCGAATGCTGCGGTTACAGAAGTTACTGTCCTTTGAACCCCGGCTCCCGGATTACCCTTCGATCACCGGTATTCCAAGCAGTCCGCAGATCTCCCTCAGTTCGCCGGCCACATCCGCCCACACAACACTGTAATGATGGGGAACGCCTTCCTCAATAATCTGCTCTATAACCTCTCTTACCGGTCTCTCCACCCGGATATTTGCCATGATTCCTTTCGTATAGCGGTCCATATCCACTGCCTCGCCCTTCAACAGGTAAAGCTTGTATTCCCCGCCCAAGTTGCAGAACCTGGCCACAGTCACCTTCCCCGGCTTCAATGCCCCGTAAAAAGCAGTTCCCTGGCCCGCCAGCGGATGATTGCACATAGATACCGGATACTTGGTGTTGCACAGAGACGGCGCCGCGTTGCCACAGTGCCAGAATGTCATCACATTCTCTTTCTCGTCAATGTTGATCATATCGGTGATAAAGCTTGGCTGCCCAGTCAGATAATACTCCGCCATCTGGGTCAGCTCCGCGTCCACGTCGCCCTCACAGCCGATATTGATGCCTTCGTCCGCCAGACGCCCCAGCACCGCGCAGGGTGTCGTATGTAAATTGCCCATCTCCGGCCAGCATTTCAGAGTACCAAAGTCGTAGCCCTGCTCCTTCATCACTTCCTTCAGCGCCAGATATAGCTTGGAATGATTCTCCAGATGGCCTTCCGGCACTCTGCTGGTGTCGAATTCCTGCTCCATCTTGGCCATATCCGCTTCCCAGTCCTCGTTCGGCAGCGCGTCCATCCTGTCAAATACCACCTTTAAATCGGTCTCTTCGATCTTCACGCCAAACACTCTGCGAATCAGGGACTCGTCAAACGCACAGTTGTAAAAAGCAGTGGGCCGGTATCCAAGCAGTCCTAACTGGGTATGTCTCAAGCACTTTACCGTGTGATAAGCCATCAGCAGGGACCTAACCTTCCCGGCCGCCCTCTCATCATCCCAGCTTCCATACACGGTATGGCACTTCACTCCCACTCTTCGAAGAGCCGCAGAGTTCATGGTCATCGCGCACAGCGCGTTGGAATAGAGCCGGTCATCCTTTTCAAACGGAACCTCATAAGGCGCCCACAGCACAATCGGAACCTGAAGCATCTCACTTAAATAGGTCGAAATATCATCTCCGGTAAATGCGCCGTACACCATGACGATCACATCAACTTCTGCTTCCTTAAACTGTTTCACGATGGAAGCGGTTTCCGCCTTACCGCATCCCAGCACATCGGCTCTCACGATATGCAACTTGGGAAGATTCTGCTCCAGCCAGTCCCCGTACTCCCGGTTCCGCTGATTGGGAACTTCCTGAGGCCAGCGTCCGGAATACGTGGTAAGAAAACCAACATTCAACTGTTTCTCCATAAACTCCTCCTTTACTTTTTTGTATATTATGTTATATTATTATTTTGTCAACACGTGTGTATATATGAATATTACCCTATATAAAATCATTTGTCAACTCTCCTGTAAATAAATTCTACTCAAACGTTTGCGTAATGTTGCTGATCTTAGACGTACTACTCCCCAGTCCAATCAACATAATGATGGACTGGGGAGTAGACAGTAATTGCACAATCGCGTACAAAAGAAGAGCCTTGACATTTTTTGCCCGGCATGCAGCGTTTCTCCTTCTAATCTGCATTATTCAATTTGCATGGTTTTCATCTGCTCTTCTGTAATTCCATTTTTCTTACCATAATTTATCCAATAAGTGGTTGATGCTTTTAAATACATCTTCTTCGTAATCGGCATACTGGTATGCAGCTCCTGATACTCTTTTTTATAAATGGAATGACATAATTTTTTTATCTTAGAAACAACCATAAATTTAAATGGGGTATCTAAAATTGCCTCACCGCTTCCGATACGCAGTGTAGAACCGAAGAGCCAGCCATTTTGCCGGCAGAATAATTTTATCATTTCCACTGCCACATCGTTCTGTTCATATTCATAAAAGCCGCAATTTACGAGAACCGATACACATGGAGTATTCTGGATCTGTTTTTTTTCCAATGTTTTTAAAAAATTAAGGAGTGTTACAGGAATGCCGTCCACATAAAGTGGAAAAACAAGTAAAACATCCGAACAATCACTCAAGACATCACTTATTTCATTATGGTTCTGTTTAGAAATATTAAAATATTCCACCGGAGACTGATAGTGTTGTGAGAAGATCTCAGCATACCGCTTAGAGTTTGATTTTGCCGCCCTGGGACTTCCATTCAGAATTATTAATTTCCCCATGCTGCCACCTCCCTATTCACCGTATCATTTAAATCCTCCTCACAAACAAACAATACACGATAGCTTTCAAAGTTCATATTGCTTGCGTTACGCTCTACAAGTTTTCTGAATATATCTTTTTCTTCATCAGAAATACTGCCATATGCAATGATTGTTGCCTGTTTTACAGCTACATTACGCTGTACATGATGGGCCTCTCCATTTAACAGACGGATAAACGCTTGCTGGATTGGTATCGCACGTTCCAGCATGGTTTTCATTATGGTATCATAACTGCCGAATTTAATACGGCTTACGTATAGCACTTTATCACTTTTCGCAATAAGTGGGTACACCATCGTTGCATCATCACGTATCGCACATTTACCCGGTGATTTTGTCCAACAGCTAAAGCAGCCAATACAATTCGCTATCTGTAATGATGATAAATCAAGACACCTGATCTCTTCCTGGCTGTTTTTAACCAGAATGCTTAATTCTTTATCGCTTAGTATTAGTTTCATATGCCTCCTTGTATTTGTATTTTACCTCGGACATCTTTTATAAATCTTCCCCATTGGAAACCAGCACTATCCCGGAGTTTCCACACATCTCCAGCGTCAGTATCCCGTTTTCCACAGGGAAATCCTCGGCGCCCACATTGTATCCTTCCGTATAGGTTAACATAACTCTAGTCAACCGGTCCTCGTCATGGATTCCGATTTCCCATACCGGCACTTTCACGGTTCTGCTGACGGCACTGTTATTCACCACCACGACGCAGCGGTTTCTGCCACAGAACCGGCCGTAGGAGATCAGCTGGCGGTCAGCCAGGAGTTTCTTCAGGGAACCTCTTCGCAGCGCCGCATTTTTCTTATGTATGCTCACCATATACTTGTGAAATTCGATCAGCTCGTAATTCTCACGTCCCCAGGGATACGTTCTCCGGTTATCCGGGTCCGTCCAGCCGCACATGCCGGTCTCATCGCCATAGTAAATTGTCGGCGCGCCGGGCCAGGTCATCTGCACCAGCACCGCCTCACGGAATATCCCAAAGTGGACGCCCCGTTCCGCCGCAGCCGGCCCCATATTGCCAATCCGTCCCACCGTCCGGTTGGTTCTCGTCATAAACCGGGAGTGGTCGTGGTTGGACAGTTCGTTCATGGCTGTCTGCACCGACTGTGTCTGCATCCGGCTCATATGGTAATACATGGAGCGGAAGAAATTCTCCCCATCCCCGTAAAGGCTGGCATTGCACTCGTCACTGTGCTTCTCCATCCCCGTCAAAAACCAGGTCAGCGGTTCCATAAACGCGTCATAATTCATGATGGTATCCCACTGGTCTCCCTGGAGCCATTCCATGGGGTCTCCATAGTGCTCCGCCAGAATCAACGCGTTAGGATTGGCCTCCTTGACCACCTTCCGGAAATTTCTCCAGAACTGATGATTGAATTCACTGCTGTGCCCCAAATCCGCGGCCACATCCAGACGCCAGCCATCCACATTGTATGGAGGTGAAATCCATTTTCTGGCAATGTTCATAATATATTCATACAGCTTCGGCGATTCCTCATAATTTAACTTCGGCAGCGTGTCATGTCCCCACCAGCCATCGTAATTGGGATTGTTCGGCCAGGCATCCTCCCGGAAAAATTTGAAAAAGGTCCGGTATGGACTATCCGCCGATACATAAGCCCCGTGTTCATAGGTGCCGTTCCGCTCATAGATCAGCTCCCGGTCCAGCCACTTGTTGAAGGAACCACAGTGGTTAAACACACCGTCGATAATGACCCTCATACCCCGGCTGTGTATCTCCTCCATAAAGTCGGCAAAAAACTGGTCGCTGGCATCCAAATTGGCCTTATCGGCGGAGCGGATCACATATTTGGATGCCCCGCTGTTGTCCGCGGCATCCTCCCGCACCAGCTCACCGCCGTCCTTCACGATCTTCCCATAATGGGGATCAATATGGTCATAATCCTGGCAGTCATATTTATGGTTGGAAGGAGATACAAAAATAGGGTTAAAATAAATGACTTCCACCCCAAGGGACTGAATATAGTCCAGCTTATCCCGCACGCCCTGCAGGTCCCCTCCATAGAAGCAGCCTACATCCATGGTAGACGGATAACGGTTCCAGTCATCTACCCGGTATACCGGGCGTCCGATATAGACATATTCCCCGGACTCCACATTGTTGTTGGTATCCCCGCAGCAGAACCGGTCTACGAAGATCTGATACATCACCGCCCCCTTCGCCCAGTCCGGCGTATGAAAGCCCGGTGTAATCCGGAAGCTGAAACAGCTCTGGGTATCCATGGCGGCCCCCAGACGGTTGTAATGGCAGATTTCCTCTCCCTTCTCCACACGGAAGCGGTAGGACACAACCTCTTCCCCAACCGCAAACCGGTGCTCGTAGTAATCAAAGAGCTGGTCGCTGTCAGCCTTTTCCATCTCCACTTCCACCGGATTTCCCTCTTCTATATAATAGACATGATCCACATTATCCTTCGCCGTCCTAAACCGGATCAGCACCTCTTCCCCGGCATCTGGTTCCGCAGGAATGCGGAAATCTTCGTTCTCATCACAAAACAGGGCCTGCCTGTTTAATTTCTCCATCTTTAACTCTGTAATGCACAATTGCTCTTCCGTCAGTGGCTCTGCATTTAACAGTTCCTGATCTTGCTGTCCTTTATCTGTTTGCTCTCTATCTGATTGCTCTTTATCTGACTGCTCTTTATCTGACTGTTCTTTATCTGATTGCTCTTTATCTGATTGCTCTTTATCTGACTGCTCTTTATCTGACTGCTCTTTATCTGACTGCTCTCCATTTAGTTGCCCCGTGTTCAACTTCTCTATATTTACCGTTTCATTTACAGATTCCATCAATCCTGTTTCCCTTCTTTCATACCACCCTCATAGTTCTATTTTATATGATTCTGCCCAATTATACAACTGTCAATCGAAAACCAGCCATAAGATCCATAGACATTAAAAGAGCCAGCGGGGTAGCTGGCTCTTTTAGGAGAAGGTATTTCGTTACTTATGGGGTGTAGCAAAAACTATATAATGTATTGGGGGGGGTTACGATAATTATAATATCACAGGTTCCTCCAGGATGTAAGAACCAGCCTGCACAAACTTCACAAAAATGAATCGTAATTTTTGTGCAACTTTTCTAATTATTCGAACAAACTTTCGAATTCTTCCTGCCCAATCTTCTCTTTCTCAATCAAAAGCTCCGTACAGCGGTGTAAAACCGATACATGCTCCTGAATAATCGCTTTGGCTTTCTCATAGCACTCATCAATAATCCGCTTCACTTCGCTGTCAATGGCAGACGCCACATGCTCCCCGTAGCTCTTGGTGTGAGCCAGATCTCTGCCGATGAAAACCTCATCGTCATCGCTGTCGTAGTTGATCATACCCACTTTTTCCGACATGCCGTACTTGGTAACCATGGCTCTTGCGATTGAAGTCGCCTGCTTAATATCCTGGGATGCTCCGGTAGTCACATCATCGAAGATGATCTCCTCCGCGATTCTGCCGCCTAATGACACCATGATATTCTGAAGCATCTTTCCCTTGGAGTTGAACACCTCATCACTCTCCGGCAGCGGCATGGTGTATCCCGCGGCCCCCATCCCCGTTGGGATGATGGAGATGGTATGAACCGGTCCCACATCAGGAAGCACATGGAATAAAATTGCATGCCCCGCCTCATGATATGCCGTAATCTTCTTCTCTTTTTCGGAAATCACCTTGCTGCGCTTCTCTGCGCCAATTCCCACCTTGATAAAGGAACGGTCAATATCCGACTGCTGGATGAACTTGCGTCCCTCCTTGGCCGCCACAATCGCCGCCTCATTGATCAGGTTCTCCAGATCCGCTCCGGTGAACCCGGAGGTCGTCTTGGCAACCCGTTTCAAATCCACATCCTCGCCAAGAGGCTTTTCCTTGGAGTGAACCTGCAGGATTTCCTCGCGGCCCTTTACATCCGGCCGTCCCACACCGATCTTTCTGTCAAAACGTCCCGGTCTCAGGATCGCCGGGTCTAAGATATCCACGCGGTTGGTGGCCGCCATTACGATGATTCCCTCGTTGACGCCGAAACCATCCATCTCAACCAAAAGCTGGTTTAAGGTCTGCTCTCTCTCGTCGTGGCCGCCGCCCATACCGGTGCCTCTCCGCCTTGCCACAGCATCGATCTCATCAATGAACACGATGCAGGGAGCATTCTTCTTGGCTTCCTCAAACAAATCCCGGACTCTGGACGCGCCGACGCCCACAAACATCTCCACGAAATCAGAACCGGAAATGCTGAAGAAGGGAACTCCCGCCTCCCCGGCCACCGCCTTGGCAAGCAGGGTTTTACCGGTTCCTGGAGGGCCCACCAGGATCACACCCTTCGGGATTCTGGCTCCCACCGCCGTATATTTCTGCGGATTGCGGAGAAAATCGACCAGCTCTTCCAGGTCTTCCTTCTCCTCCTGCAGTCCTGCCACCTTCTTAAAGTTCGTCTTGCCGGTCTCCTTGCTCATCTTCGCACGGCTCTTGCCAAAGTTCATCATCTTGGCATTGGCTCCGCCGCTTCCTGCCGCCCTGGCGTTTAAGAACATGAACAGTGCCACCAGCACCACCCCCGAAATAATAATCGGAAGCACTATGGTCAGAAGATAATTCTCCTGGGGCACATTCTCTAAATCATAGGGAATTCCGTGTTCCTGCAGCAGTTCCTCTGTGGCTGCCACGTCGGAACGATACAGCTGCCTGCCTTCCCCATCTTTCATAAGCAGAATCAGTTCTCCCGTCGGAATCTCCTTGTTAGGCTTGATCACCGCCGATGTCACATTCCCAGCTTCCAGTTCCGTCAGGAACTCCTGGGTCGTAATCCGGGTGGTGTAATTCTGTCTGCTAAATGTCGTAGCCAGCATGACAATCATGATGGCCAGCACAATAAAACCAAAACCGCTTAATGGCTGACGTTGTTTCAAAGCTGCCTCCTTATTTACTGCTCTACCACTCCAATATAGGGTAGATTTCTATATTTCTGGTCATAGTCCAGACCATATCCCACTACAAATTCATCCGGAATCGTAAAGCAGGTGTACGCAACCTCCACCTCTTTCTTGACTCTCCGCTCCGGCTTATCAAGCAAGGTGCATAACTGAATCCGTTTTGGATTCCTCTGCTTTAAGACCTCAATTAAATAAGCCAGGGTTCTGCCGGAGTCAATAATATCCTCCACAATCAAAACATCCTTGCCGTCAAGAGGTTCATCTAAGTCTTTGATAATTCTCACCACTCCGCTGGATACGGTGCCTGCTCCATAGCTGGACACAGACATGAAATCAAGGGATACCGGAACCGTAATTCTCTTTGCCAGCTCGCAGGTAAAGAATACGCCGCCCTTTAAGATACAGATGAGGTGAATATCATTTCCCTCATAATCCTTGCTGATCTGTGCTGCCACTTCACTGATTCTCTCATTTACCTCTTCTTCAGGGATCAGTACCCGAATCTTATCTGCCATGGTCTTTTCCTCCATCCATCTGTACTTGCAGTATCTGCTTTGTTTCTTCTGTTATCTTATAATATTCACTGATACGATATCCGACAATCCATAAAATATGGTTTCCGTCTGCCAGAAGCACAATCCGGTCCCGCAGCTCTCTCTCAATTTTCTCATCAATCATATAGGATTTCACAGTTTTGTGTTTTCCATCCCTCAAAGTGATATAATCCCCGGTTTGCCGGGTCCTAACAGATAACGTACCCTTTATTTTATCATAATCAAACCATTTCGTATACTCATTTTCTGGAAATTTCTGATGTTTTTCCCGGTCAAACCTGGTAAATACGGGCACCGGCAGCTCCAGTTCCGGAATGTTATCCACAGTAATGGAATTTTTTTCACGCTCGATCCACAATTTGGTGTAGCTTTTTCTGGCCGTCAGTGCATAAGGCAGACTCACCCGGGCGCCCACTTCTTTTGAGAGAAGCTCCCGCACCAGCGCCACATGGGTGGAAGTGATGTCTTTTCTGGAACCGGCAAGTCTTCCCATCATATCCATGATGACGTAGCTTTCCACAATCCCGTCCAGTCCCTCCAGGATACCGGTCTCGATCCCCACACGGTTTTCTTCCCACTGTCCATGGATTTCCAGCTCTTTGACAGCCGCTTTTTTAATATATGCATCCGCCTGCCCGATCATATCCCCGGCGTGAATAATATGTTCCACCGTGCCCAGATTGATCTCACCGACAAGCTCCGGGATAATCTGGTTACGCAGCCGGTTCCTGGTGTAGTGAAGACTGCTGTTGGTACCGTCCTCACAGTAATCCAGCCCCCGATCCGATAGATAGGCTAAAATCTCCTCCCGGCTGCACACCAGCAGCGGCCGGATAATGCCTTCCCGAACCGGGGCCATCCCTCCCAGCCCTTTCAGGCTGCTGCCCCGGAGCAGATTGTGGAGAATGGTCTCCGCCTGGTCATCCCGGTGATGGGCCACGGCAATCTTCGCCCCGCCAAGCCGTTTCGCTTCCTCCCGAAAGGCCTCGTAGCGCAGAATTCGTCCCGCCTCCTCCAGCGACAAGCCCTGACTTTTTGCATACCCCGGCGCATCTTTGTGCACAACAAGACAGGGAACTCCCCATTCTCTGCAGAGTTCCTCCGTAAAAGCCGCATCCCTGTCCGCTTCCGCCCCGCGGATGCCGTGGTGGACATGGACAGCACTGACCCCGATATGCAGTTCCTCACGAAGCCCCACAAGAAGATGAAGCAGGCACACCGAATCCGCCCCACCGGACACCGCGGCGATCACCTGCTCCCCCTCTGTCAGCATATGAAAGGACGATATATAGTCCCTAACCTTCTTTTGCATCATATTATCCCCAATCACAACTATCTGTGCTTAGTATACCCGGAAATGTCTCCGGTTGCAATTATTTTCGTAACTTGTTAAGACGGCGGGAAAATCGCTGCAAAAAGGCGCGTCAAGCTTGCTTGTAAGCACCTTTTCGCAGCGATTTTCACATCGGATGTTCCTTATTTTCGCTTCCAGATCCCTGCCGTCAGCACCGTCATATCATCCCTGGCACTCTCCGCAAACGAGGATGAAAACTCTAAAATCCTCTCCGCCATATCCTGAGGGGTCCTGCGGGGGATGCTCTCCAAAAACTCTTTCATCACCTGCTCCTTGTCCGCCCCCGGAAGTGCATCCAGAACTCCGTCGCTGACCATCACAATCCGGCTGTTCTCCCACAGCTTTTTTGACAGTAAAACCGGCTCAATAGGGTTTAATACCCCAGCCGGCACATCCACCGCCTCCAGCAGTTCCACCCCGTCGTCCCCGACCACAAAAGTGGCTACCGCCCCCAGCTTCATCACTTCCAGCACACCCGTATATAAATCAATACAGCACAGATCAATGGTAGCCGGATGCTGCTCCGAGCCCGCCAGCAGAAGGATCGTATTCACCAGCTTTAACGCCGACCTTGGCGTATATCCGGCGGCCAGCAGCTGCTCCGTCAGCTCAATCACCCGTTTACTCTCCTCCCAGGCTGTCTCCCCGCTGCCCATGCCGTCAGACAGGCTCATGACAACTTGTCCCGACGTGTTTTCGCAAAAGGTATAATTATCCCCGGAGATGGACTCCCCCTGCTTCACTGCCTTGGCAACACCGTAGAGCACCCGGTATTTTCCGCTCTCGATAAACCGGATGGTGGCAAACTGCCTGGTGACAATCGCCTTGCTGTCTCTTGCCACATCCCAGTCCCCGTCCCCGAACGCCTGTCCCAGATAACCGGCCGCCTCCTTGGTCGTGATGCATTTTCCATGATTCGTCTTCACCGTGAGAAATGCCTCCCGGCAGCGGTTCTCATACTCCAGAATCAGCATGTGGTCAATCACCATATTTTGATGATAAAAAGTCCGTCTAATGGCGCGTTCGTACTGAGAGGTCACGTCCACCGCCTCCTCCATCTGTCTGGAAAATTCCTCTAAAATCACGGCCAGCTCCCGAAACTGGGACACCACCGCGTCCCGGCTCTCCAGAAACCGGTTCTTCCAGGACAGATTCATGGTCGCCTTCCCCAGATGGCGGTTTAACTGTCCCAGATACTCCTCCTTCCGCCTGCATGTCTCCTGGAACAGCCGGGGCATGTCCTCATGTTCAATGCTCCCCTTCTGTTCAAAAGCCCTCAGAAGATAATACAGATAATAACTGTCCTCCTTCTCCGAATCCGAATACACATTACACCGCCGGCAGTCCCCGCACACCATGGCGCCTGCCGTCTGCATGGCCGCAAGCCCGTCCTCCTTCGTCAGCCGTCCGCCCCCGGTCACCTCCTCATCAAAGGACCTCGCCAGTTCCTCCAGGGAACCGGCCATATCACTCAGTTTCTTTGCCGTATATACATGAATATCGGCCATATCCTTATGGCCGCTCCTTCGATTCAGCACAAAAAATCCCTCCTAACCTGTATCTCCCACCGCTTTCGTGGGCCGGTCTTTCGGAAATGCCCCAACCGGGCATTCCTTCTCCACTCGCATTATACATGGTCAGAAGGGAAATAAATGTCATTTCATGGTCACGAAACCATAAAAATCATCGACAAAATATTCCAGTTATGAAGTTCCTTTTATTCCGCCGGTTTCAACAGGATCTCATCCGGATTCACCAGTCCCAGTTTCTCCTTGGCTACTTTTTCTATGTACTGCTTCGTCTGGACATAGATTCTCTGCTCCTCCAGCTGCTCTGCTCTCTGCTGCTCCTGTTCCAGGCGCTTTTGCAGTGTTTCTTCTTTCATCTGATACTGCAGTTCTTTATCCTTCAGCGACGCGCCGCGCAGGTTGACTACCACTGCCATACTGATCACTACGAACGTGATACCCAGCAGCGCCATGCGGTTGCCCAGCTTGTCTTTTTTCTTTTTTTTGGAAACTCTGACTCTCATTCTATCACCGGCTTCTTTTCTTTATGTCTTGTCTACATGTCTGCTCGTCTTATACTTTCTTCTCTTTTGTTTTCGCATCATATGCTCTGTTTTATGTTTACCTGCTTTCATTCTAAGATACTTTAGCAGTTTTTTCAAGTACTTTAGGAAATTACGGCTGACCAGCTGCTGATACAGGGCCATTCCCACAAAAGCCGCGGCTACGGCGTAGGCACGGATATCACCGTCATTTTCCCGATATAACAGGCTAAACGTCATCAGGGCCGCGTAAATCCAATAGAGCATGTCTTCTATTCCGACGGCAATATGATTGTGGGGACACAACAGGCGGAATACCCGAAGACAGTCATAGACCATCAGGAAACCTACCCCCGTCAGAAAGCTCATCACCAGAAGCCTTACCTCATAATTGATGGTTCCGCTCATGCCTGTCACCTTCATTCCCCCCTTTTACTTAAACAGCCGGGAAAACATGGATTCGCCGGATTTCCGGTAGGAGGCGTTGGAGGTATACACCAGGCTGTCGATGGTCCCTTCCACGTCCACTTCCCCCTTCTCCAGCGTCAAACGGCTCACATGCATATCTTTCCCCTTGATGGTCAAAAGGCCCATATCCGTGTCCAGCACCACCTGATTCTCGTCAAAGGACACCACATCCTGAATTCCTGTGATATTTCCAACGGAACGATTCTGCACGGCCAGCTTGTGAGGGCGAGTCCCGATCTTTTCATCCATAAAAAAACCTCCTAACATACTTATACAGTCATCTGCTTAAGTATATTACGAGGTTCTTTGAATTATTCATGTATCGTTGTTCAGGACGGCTCATCTTCTTGACCAAAAGGCCGGTCAAGAAGCATCGGATGTTCATCCGATGTGAATATAGATATAAAAATCTGCTTACAAGCAAGCTTGACGCAGTTTTTTATATCTATATTCCCGCCGTCCTGAACTGTTACATTCATGTTATAGATATCGATAAAGCTCTTTGGCCTCATCTTTCTTCACGGTCTCCTGCACATCCAGTACTTCAACCTTGACAGAGCTTGTCCCGAACTGAATCTCGATGGTATCTCCCACTTTGACGTTCAAAGATGCTTTGGCCGGCTTGTCATTAACAAGGACACGGCCCGCATCACATGCCTCGTTGGCTACGGTTCTGCGCTTAATCAAACGTGATATCTTTAAAAACTTGTCCAGTCTCATGAATTATGCGTTTACCATATCCTTTAACGCTTTGCCTGCTTTGAATTTTGGAGCCTTGGAAGCTGCGATTGTCATCACTTCGCCTGTCTTAGGATTTCTGCCTTCTCTGGCTGGTCTCTCAGATACTTCAAATGTACCAAATCCAACTAACTGGATCTTCTCTCCCTTTACTAATTCATCAGAAACAACCTCTGTGAAAGCTTTCACTGCTTTCTCGGCGTCCTTTTTCGAAATTTCTGCCTTCTCAGCTACTGCTGCGATTAACTCTGTCTTATTCATTGACATCTTCCTCCTAAAAATGGATTATAATGGCAACCATTCTGTTCCATTATAAATTTTCTATACTCTATCATTTATAGCCTTTTCTCCCTGCTTTGTCAAGGTTTTTCGGCTTTTTCCTGCTTTTTTATTGCATTCCACAGCGCCAGGCCTTCTTCGACAGAATTCACCTTTACATCCCCGAATACGTGAGGGTGTCTGCGAATCATCTTCCTGCATACCCCGTCCACCACATCTTCGATGGTAAACGCCCCCTCCTCTTTGGCGATCTGGCTGTGCAGCATGACCTGAAGCAGCACGTCCCCCAATTCTTCACACAGATTGTCCATGTCCTGATTGTCGATGGCGTCGTAAACCTCCTGGCTTTCATTGGCCAGGCAGACCTTTAAACTCTCATGAGTCTGTTCCTTGTCCCAGGGACAGCCGTGTTCCGAACGAAGCTCTTCTATAATATGGACCAAATCATCAAATGTATGCATATTCCTGACCTCCACGTTTTCTTTTCTATGATTTATCATAACAGAATCCGCAGAAAAAGAAAAGTGCCCCAAAGCCGGTTCTTTTGATGGCCGGCTTTTTTGAGGCACTCTATTCAGTCATTGTTTATCAGTTATTTCTTACGAAATATCCTTCTTTCATGATGACATCCATGTTGTCAACCGCGATGGCGCGGATGTTCTCCAGCGGATTGCCGTTGATAACCAGTAAGTCCGCACTCTTGCCCTCGGTAAGAGTACCTGTCACGTCATCCACCTTCAGCATCTCAGCGCCAATCTTGGTAGCAGCCATGATGGTATCCATCGGGCTGATGCCTGCGCACTCTACGAAGGAGTACATCTCGCCGATTGCGGTTGTTCCGTATGGTGTAAGGCTTGAACAGAAGGAGTCGGAGCCGATGGTTAAGCCGATGCCTTTGTCTTTTGCTTTTCTAAGGTTTGCATAGACACGGTTTAACTCTTTCTCAGCTACGGTATCGCCTGGGTACTGATCATGTACCTCCGGGATATATGGCGGAGCATAGGTCTTGAACCATTCATGTAAGAACTGGATGGTCGGGCAGAAGTAGATGCCTTTTTCTGCCATAATGTCCAGGCACTCGTCATTTAAGGTCTGACCGTGAATGATCAAATGTACGCCGGCTTTTGCGGAATCAAGCGCTCCGCCGTAGCCCTCTGCATGGGACCAAACCGGGATATGTACCATGTTGCACTCGTCAACCACTGCCTGGATCTCCTCCAGTGTGTAGTGCTGATCCAGCTTCTGATCCCAGCGCCAGATACCGCCGCCTGTAGACCAGATTTTGATGGCGTCTGGGTTGTCGCGGAGTCTTCTTCTGACTGCTTTTCTCAGATCCCATGGGCTGTCAACGCGCTCTGCCCAAGGATGAGCCAAGTCGTTGTGCTCTCTTAACAGTTTGTGGGAATCGCCATGGCCTGCTGTACGGCAGAAGCCAAGTCCGGTCGCTACCACACGAGGTCCTTTCATCACGCCGGCTTCCACCATGTTGCGGATGGCAATACCGTTGCGGCCGATCTCACCAACGGTAGTCAGACCATTTTCCAGACACTCATGAGCCTGCTGTACGGCAACTACTGATTTCTGTACCACATCCTCCAGTACCCAGTCGCTGTCATCATCCGTTAAGTTTCCGGAGAAATGCAGATGGGAGTCAATCAGACCTGGCATAATGGTCTTGCCTGTAATGTCTTTTACATCATAACCGGTTACTTCTTTGTCTGCGCCTGCATAGACGATCTTGTCGTCTTCCACCAGCACAAGGCTGTTTTTTACTGGCTCTGCACCGGTACCGTCAATCAACAGACCGCCGCGAAATGCAATTTTGTTCATATGTAAACCCTCCTTTTAAAAATGTTATGAATATTATTTTTTAAGCATTTTTCTTTGAGGAAAATGCTTTTAAAACCAAACCAATCACTAACCAGCCCGCTACGATTGCCCACTCAACCGGTTTTAAAGCCGCAGGGCTGAACGGTACTACCATCAGAGCGATAATGATACTTCCTGCCAGACAAGCCGCTCCGATCCCCAGCTTTCCGCCCGGAACTTTGTAAGGACGTGGCAGATCCGGCTCTGTCTTACGCATTTTCAGACAGGCAAAGCTTACCATGGTGCAGGAGAAAATAAAGGCCAAAGCCGACACATTGGTCAATGAAACCAGCATATTCTTGCCCAGGAACGGTCCGGCTACGGTCAGAACCGCCAGTACGATATTGGCCATCCTCGGAGCGCCGCTCTTGGGATCAATCTCTGCAAAAGAAGCCGGAAGCTGTCCTTTACGGCCCATGGCCAGCATGATACGGCTGGTGGCTCCGTAGAAGGAGTTCATGGGGCCCATCGGCCCTAAGGTGGCAATCACCAACATAGCCACATATAAGATCATGTTAATATTTCTTAAGCAGGCCAGCGCCGGAACCGTACTCTTAACGAATTCCGTCCACGGAATGATAGTGCCGAAGGAATAGATACAGATCATGTAAAATCCGCCTGCCGCCAGAAGAGCCATACTGATGACCTTTCCAAACTTATTCCAGTCAAGACCTTCCGCCGCTTCCTCCGCCTGCTGCGGAATCGTATCAAAGCCCGCATAGAAGAATGGCGTCATAACCAGCACGGAAATGATTCCCGCAAACATGTTGTTGGCGCTTGTGGTGGTGCTTGGTCCCTGTACCTGTGTAAAGGCCGGGAAAATGTTGGACGGTCCGCCCTTTACAAAAGAAATACCCATAGCTAAAAGCATGCCGGCCAACAGCGCTTTTGTTAAAAATGCCTGGAGCTTCGCCGCCGCGCTGGCGCCTCTGAAGTTTAAGGAAATCACGTAGAACGCAAATCCCAGTGCAATCACGGTTGGGAATAAATACACATCCGCGCCCATGATAGAATACAGTTTGACAGCTCTTAAGATCGGGAATAAATCTCCGAACATGTCAGATACCAGTGTAGAGATGGCGATAGCTTCCCATGGACACAGGATACCGTTTCCCAGTGCTAAAAACCATCCGGTTATGTAGGACATATTATTGCCGTAAGTTCTGTCCACGTACTCGATGATACCGCCCGATATGGGGATCGCCGCCGTCAGCTCCCCAAACACTGCTCCGATTGGAAGCAGGAAAATAGCTCCGATTAAAAATGCGATCATGGCCGCGATTGGACCGCCGCCGATTACCATCCAGTCACCTACCAGCAGCACCCATCCGGTACCGATAATGGCTCCAAATCCGATGGTAAAAAAGTTCCAGATGGATAATGTCTTTTTCATCCCTGCGCCGCCCTGTGCGGCTCCTTTTGATTCAGGCATAAAACCTTTCCCCCTTGTCTGTCATTGTCTTTTTTATCCTCTTATCGGCTCTTATTTTACTCCTTCAAAATTCATTTTCAAGATGATGCGCATAATCGATAATTTCATTGTAATAATTGGTCATCTATACTATAATAAGCAGGGGATTTTAAGGAGGATTATCATGTTTAGAATTGTATGCTGCGACGACAGTGATGCAGATCTTTTACAGCTTACCGGTTATTTATCTGAGTTGGAAGAACATTATCCCATTCAGATTTTTACTTATACAAATGGAATTGACTTAATCAAAGATTATCAGAAGAAACAATTTTACGACCTGCTCATCCTGGATATGAGGATGAACGAGATGAACGGCATTGAGGTGGCCGAGGAAATACGAAAAGTGGATGACTCCCTTCCCATCCTGATTGTGACGGCCACGATTGATTATGCGGTGGAGGGATACCGGGTGAACGCGTTCCGTTATCTGGTGAAACCGGTGGTAAAAGAAGATTTTTTAAATGCGGTGAAGAATACGCTGGATCATCTGATTTTGCAGCAGAACTCGTTTCTGACGTTTCCATCCAAGAATGGGACTACCAAGCTGATGACAAATCATATTTATTATTTAGAGTCTGACATCCGGACAATTCAGGTGGTGGCGGAAGAGGGGCGGTTCTCCTTCACAGGCACCATCAGCGCGCTGGAAGAGGAATTAAGACCCCATGGATTTATCCGGGTTCACAAAAGTTTTCTGGTGAATGTCAGCCGGATTCATAATATCTTTAAAGAATCGGTTACCATGGACAACCATGATGTGATACCTATGAGCAAACATAAACGCAAGGATGTCAGCCATGAATTTTTAACTTACATGGAGGCCCACTTATGAATCCGTCCATTTATCATCTGTTCAACAGCCTGCTTTTATCCGCATCGGAAACCTGGATTTTCTTATGGCTCTGCCAGACGTTTCTTCTGCCCAAGGCCAGGCCCCGCGCCGCAGTGAGGGGGGCCTTTTTTGTGTACTTTCTGTTTCAGATGGTGACTTATGTATTCGATTTTCCGCTGTTCAGCGCCTGGTTTTTCTACTGCCTGTTTTCACTCCTGATTGTCTTTTGGCTTTATCAGGACTCTAATCAGATTAAAGTATTGGTAGCCTGTCTGTTTGTGTTTTTAAATTATGCCTGCAAGCTTCTGGCCTCCATTCTGCTGATGGGACCGGTGCATCAGAAACTTCCGGCGATGCCAAGCGATTTTGTCCAGGGACCGGCGTCCCAGATGCTGGCCTGTGTGCTGTTTTTCCTGTTTACCCTGCTGTTTGTCCAGTTCCGGAAGATGCATGATTCCAACAAATTGACACTGTATGCCATTATCAGCTACATTTATCCGTTTGGCATTCTTTTGATCGCGATCCATTTGTTTTATGTCAGGGACAATACGCTTTTACTGTATTCCGATATTGCGGGGATCTTGATGTGTACGTCCTTTTTCCTGTTCTATCTGGTGGACAAGACCTTTATCATCAACGAGGTGCGCCAGAAGCGGATCATGGCCGACCAGCTGTTGTCCATGCAGACCGACTATTATAAGCAGGTGGAGGAGGCACAGGCCGAGGTCACCGCTCTCCGCCATGATCTAAAACGCCACTTACACAGCATTGTGTCTCTGCTTCAGATGGAACAGTATGATCAGGCGCTCCAATACATCAACGGAATCTACGACTCCACCAACCACCTGACCGTCCCGGTCAGCAGCGGCAACCGGATGGTGAATATTATGCTGAGCCGTACCAAGCAGCAGGCGGAAGAAGCCCACATCACCTTCACTACCAACATCATGATCCCGCCCACATTACCCATCGAAAATGTGGACATGTGCATCATCCTCGGCAACCTGCTTGATAATGCTGTGGAAGCCTGCAGCCGCATCACCGATGACTCCGTCCGAAAATACATCAACGTGGAAATCCTGTTCCGCAAAGCCTTCCTCGTCATCAGTATCACAAATTCCTTTAACGGGGAATACCAGATGAAAGGCAGCCGCTACGAGAGTACCAAAACCGGGGAAACCTTCTGCGGCATCGGTTTATCCAATGTCTCCACCGTGGTCGAACGCTACGAGGGCGACATGAAGATCAGCCACGACGATCATGCATTTACGGTCAGCATTATGCTGGCGCTGGAAAAAGAGGGTATCGCCTGACCGGCAGCAAAGAAAAAGGACATGTCTATCCGGCATGTCCAGTCTCCGTCTATTCGTTTATTCTTTGATACAATCCCTCGTCTATGCTTCCATCTGGCGCCCCAGGAAGGCGGCGGCTGTCATGACCAGCTTCATCTCCATTTCACCAAATTTTGCTTTTACATCTCTGCTAAGTAAGGATACCGAGCCGATGGCATCGCCCTCACAGATAATCGGTGCGATCACCTCTGCGGTGATGCCTTCCATCTCGTCGGAGGTCAGGGAGATGAATGCTTTATCATCTTTGACTGCCATCACCACGCTTCGTTCTCCGATGATGTGCTCCAGCTGTTTACTGATGGTTTTCTGAAGGATGTCCTTCTTGGAACCGCCGGACACGGCAATCACCTGGTCGCGGTCTGTAATACACACAATCAGACCGGTGGACTGGGCCATAGCCTCGGCATACTGGCTGGAAAATGCAGTCAGTTCCACCATGGGAGAATATTTCTTCAAGATAATTTCTCCCTCGCGGTCCGTAAAAATCTCTAGTGGCGTCCCCTCACGCAGACGCAGCGTTCTTCTGATTTCCTTTGGTATTACTACTCTCCCCAGATCGTCAATTCTTCTTACAATTCCCGTAGCTTTCATAAAATAATTCCTCCATATACTGTACTATCCGTTTCTGGAAGTAGTATCTGTAAAATTGAGGAATTTATACACTTCTTTTACAAAAAGGAAACTTTGCGCTCAAAAAAAAGTTATAAATTTTTTTCCAAAAATTAGTTGACATTTCTTTTTTACTGTAATATACTAAAGCACAATTAAATATTACCAATTAAACCGGTGAGCAAGAGTAAGTAAGATTATTCTATTATGCACAGAGAGCCTTCATATGGTGGAAGAAGGTCTTAATAATTAATCCGAATGGACTTGCGAGGGTGCTTTGAAATCGCTGTTTTGATAACAGCAGAGAGTAGGTGGCGACGGGTTTCCTATCCGTTATCAAGGGGAGATGCATGTCAGTGCATTGTTGAGTGGGCGTAGTTTACGCCAATTTGGGTGGTACCGCAGAAGTTAATTCAAGACTTTTGTCCCTGTATGGGGACAGAAGTCTTTTTTTATTATTTTAATTCCAGATTATGAAACCAGGAAAGGAGAACGCAATATGAACATCACACCAGGCTGTGAGGAAATTACCAGACTCGCTAAGGATTACAAACGAATTCCGCTGTGCCGGGAAGTCTACGCGGATGTGGTGACGCCGATTACTCTGCTTCGGCGCATCGCTGAGAAAAGCACCCGGTTTTATCTGCTGGAAAGCATCGAGGGCGGGGAGACCTGGGGACGCTATTCTTTCCTGGGGTTTGACCCGATTATGAGACTGACCTGTCAGGACGGCACGGTGCATGTGGAGGACGCTTCCACGGAAGGGGCTGCAGACCGGACTGTCAAAACCAGTCATCCGTTAGATGTGATACGGGATATCTTAAAGGACTATAAAGCCCCGGTCATTGACGGGCTGCCACCGTTTACCGGAGGTTTCGTGGGGTATTTCTCCTATGCCATGATTGGTTACGCGGAACCGACACTGAAGCTTAAAAAGGACGGGGGCAATGATTATGATTTGATGCTGTTTGACAAGGTGATCGCCTACGATCATTTAAAACAAAAAATCAGCATTGTGGTCAATATGAAAACCGACCATGTGATGGAAGAGTACGGCAGGGCCTGCGGGGAGCTGGAAGCTATCGCCAGGCTGATTGAGAACAACGCGCCGCTTGCAAAATCCATCTCCACCGACAAGCCCGAATTCACCTGCAATGTCTCCAAAGAAGATTACTGCCGGATGGTAGAGAAAACGAAGGAGTATATTGTGGACGGCGACATTTTCCAGGCGGTTATATCCAGACAGTTTACCAGTCCCTATGAAGGCAGCTTATTAAATGCCTACCGGGTTCTGAGGACAACGAATCCGTCTCCCTACATGGTGTATATGAAGCTGGATGACGACGAGATCATGAGCACTTCCCCGGAAACGCTGGTGCGATTACAGCACGGGCGGCTGACTACCTTTCCGGTGGCCGGTTCCAGGCCGAGAGGAGCCACTGCAAAGGAGGATGCCCGGCTGGAAGCCGAGCTGCTGGCAGATGAAAAGGAACTGGCGGAACATAACATGCTGGTGGACTTAGGACGAAACGACTTAGGGAAAATCTCAAAGTTTTCCACCGTGGAAGTCACCGGATACAAAATGATCCACAAATACTCCCGGATTATGCACATCTGTTCCCAGGTAGAGGGGGATATCCGGCCGGACTGTGACGGATGCTCCGCCATCGAAGCGGTCCTTCCGGCGGGAACCCTGTCGGGAGCGCCGAAGATCCGGGCTTGCGAGATTATCGACGAACTGGAGCAGGTGCCGAGAGGGATCTACGGCGGCGCGCTGGGATATCTTGATTTCACCGGCAATATGGATACCTGTATCGCTATCCGTATGGCAGTGAAGAAAGACCATAAGGTATACGTCCAGGCCGGCGGCGGCATCGTGGCCGACAGTGTTCCGGAACTGGAATACGAGGAATCCGCCAACAAGGCAGGCGCTGTGATCAATGCAATCTTAAAAGCCAGGGAGGTGAATGACTGATGATACTGCTGATAGATAATTATGACAGTTTTTCCTACAATCTGGTTCAGCTCTTCGGAAGTCTGACACCGGATATCCGGGTCATCCGTAACGACGAGATGACAGCCGGAGAGATCAGGCAATTGCATCCCAGTCATATGATTCTCTCACCCGGACCGGGATATCCAAAAGATGCCGGGGTATGCGAGGACGTGATTCGGGAATTAAAAGGCATTGTCCCGATACTGGGTGTTTGTCTGGGGCATCAGGCAATCTGTGAAGTGTTTGGCGCGGCCATTGTCCATGCAAAGAAACTGATGCATGGAAAGCAAAGTACCATTACCTTGAATCCCGGATGTCCGCTGTTTCACGGACTGCCGGAGCAGATACCGGCGGCCAGGTACCATTCGCTGATTGCTTCCCGAGAGACACTGCCTGACGAACTTCTCATCACGGCCCAGGATGATATGGGAGAGATCATGGCAGTGCAGCACAGACATGATCCGATCTATGGACTTCAGTTTCATCCGGAATCCATTATGACACCGGATGGCATGACCATACTTAAGAATTTTCTGGCTATATAGCAGCCATCGGCGATTCAACTATAAACGAAACATTTCAGGAGGGAAATCTTATGATACAGCAGGCAATTCACGACGTAACGGAACGCAAGAATTTAGACTTTGAGACAGCAAAGCTGGTGATGGGAGAAATCATGAGCGGGGAGGCCACACAGGCACAGATGGCATCCTTTTTGACCGGGCTCCGGATGAAGGGAGAAAGCATCGAGGAGATCACGGCCTGCGCGGCGGTGATGCGGGAAAAAGCGTTGAAGCTGACGCCGTCCTTTGATGTGATTGATATTGTCGGCACCGGCGGCGACGAGGTGGGAACTTTTAACATTTCCACTACAAGCGCGTTTGTGGTGGCGGCAGGCGGTGTTCCGGTTGCTAAACACGGAAACCGCAGCGTGTCCAGCAAAAGCGGGGCAGCCGACGTGCTGGAGCATTTAGGCGTCAATTTAGCACTGACGGCCGAGCAGTCGGAACAGGTTCTGGAGGAAACCGGAATGTGCTTTATGTTTGCACAATCTTACCACTCTTCCATGAAATATGCGGCTCCGGTCAGAAAAGAACTGGCTATCCGCACGATCTTCAATATTCTTGGTCCATTGTCCAATCCGGCGGGGGCTACTATGCAGCTTCTGGGCGTGTACGACAAATCCTTGGTGGAGCCGCTTGCCAAAGTGCTGAGCAACTTAGGTGTTACCAGGGGGCTGGTTGTCTGCGGAGCGGACGGCCTGGATGAAGCTACCGTGACCGGACCGACTCATGTGTGTGAGATCCGGTTTGGTAAATTAAAAGCTTACGATATCACACCAGAGGAGGTGGGTCTCTCCCGCTATGAACTGTCCGAGATCATCGGGGGGACACCGGAGGAAAATGCACAGATCACCAGAGATATTTTATCAGGCCGGTTAAAAGGGGCCAAACGGGATATCGTGGTGTTAAATTCCGCCATGAGTCTCTACCTGGGAATTGATGACTGTACCATCAAGGATTGTGTACAGAAGGCGGCCAACTTGATTGATTCAGGTATGGCGAATGCCAAACTGGAGGAGTTTGTAAACGCAGTAAATCGTGTGAGGTGATGATATGATTCTGGATGCCATAGCAGATACCGCAAGGCTGCGGGTATTAGAAGCAAAGAAACAATGTCCGCTGGAAGAAATCAAAGAAAAGGCGTTAGAACTGCCCAAAGGGAATTTCGCCTTTGAGAAGGCAATCGACAACCCGGAGATGGCTTTTATCTGTGAAGTGAAAAAAGCCTCTCCCTCCAAGGGAGTCATCGCCACCAATTTCCCCTACACCGAGATCGCCAGGGATTATGAACTGGCCGGGGCTTCCGCTATCTCGGTGCTGACGGAGCCGGATTTCTTTATGGGACGAAACCAATATCTGACGGAGATTCGAAGTACAGTGCAGATTCCATTGCTCCGCAAGGATTTTACGGTAGATGAATATCAGATTTATGAAGCGAAACTGATCGGCGCCGACGCAGTGCTGCTGATCTGTTCTCTGTTGGATACGAATGCACTTTCTTCCTATATAAATATCTGCACCAGACTTGGGCTCAGCGCTCTGGTCGAGGCGCATACAAAAGAGGAAGTGCTTTCCGCCCGCGAGGCCGGTGCACGGATCATCGGAATTAACAACCGGAACTTGAAGACCTTTGAGGTGGACTTTCATCATTCCATCGAACTCCGCTCCCTGGTTCCGCCTGATATTCTGTTTGTGGCGGAGAGCGGAATCCGGACTCCGGCTGATATCCATGTGCTTTATGAAGCCGGGGTAAATGCAGTTCTCATCGGTGAGACGCTGATGCGGTCGGTGAATAAACGGCTGGAGCTGGACCACCTGCGGTCAGGTTGTTATTAATATAGAAAGGAAGCATTGAGGATGGCTAAGATAAAGATCTGCGGTTTAACCACCCAGAAGGATATAGAAGCAGTCAATGAGGTATGGCCGGATTATATTGGTTTCGTCTTTGCTCCCAGCAGACACCGGGTATCTTTTGAGGAAGCAGCCGCACTGAAAAACCGTCTGGCGCCCGGTATTCAGGCTGTTGGAGTCTTTGTCAATGAATCGGTGGAGCGGATTCTCTCTCTGACACAAGCTGGAATCATCGATGCGATTCAGCTTCACGGAGATGAGACAAATGACATGATTCTTGACCTCAAGAATAAAACCAGTGTTCCTGTGATCCGTGCGGTGCGGGTGCAATCAGCTGACGATATCCGCCATTCCCAGTCAATTCCCAGTGACTATCTGTTGTTTGACACCTATACCAAGGGAGCCTACGGCGGAAGCGGCCACACCTTTGACTGGTCCTGCATTCCCAGGATGAGGCGGCCCTATTTTCTGGCTGGCGGGCTGAACTTAGGCAACATTACCCTGGCTGCGCAGACACCGGCCTACTGTCTGGATATCAGCAGCGGTGTGGAAACTGACGGTAAGAAAGATCCTGATAAAATCAAACAGATTGTACAGACCATCCAAATGGATAACCACCCCCTATCGGATCAGTCACGCGGCGGACATTAGAAAAGGAGAATATCACTATGGCAAACGGAAAATTTGGTCAGCACGGCGGACAGTTTGTCCCCGAGACTTTAATGAGCGCGGTTCTGGAATTGGAAGCCGCATACAATCAATACAGCAAAGACCCGGAGTTTATCTCCGAACTGGATGATCTTTTCAAGAATTATACCGGGCGGCCGTCCCTGCTCTATTATGCGGAGAAAATGACAAAAGACTTAGGCGGAGCCAAAATTTACTTAAAACGGGAAGACTTAAACCATACCGGGTCTCACAAGATTAACAATGCTCTCGGCCAGGTTCTTCTGGCAAAAAAGATGGGCAAAACCCGGGTCATAGCCGAGACCGGCGCCGGCCAGCATGGTGTCGCTACTGCCACCGCCGCTGCACTTCTGGGTATGGAATGTGAAGTCTATATGGGCAAGGAGGACACAGACCGCCAGGCACTCAATGTATTCCGCATGCAGCTGCTTGGAGCCAAGGTCCACCCGGTTACCAGCGGCACCCAGACTCTGAAGGACGCGGTCAATGAGACTATGCGGGAGTGGACTAACCGGGTGGAGGACACCCACTATGTACTAGGTTCTGTCATGGGGCCCCATCCATTCCCTACCATTGTTCGCGATTTCCAGAGTATTATCGGCAGAGAGATCCGCGGACAGCTGATGGAAGCCGAGGGGAAACTGCCCAGCATGGTGATCGCCTGTGTGGGCGGCGGCAGCAATGCCATGGGTGCTTTCTATGAGTTTATCGACGAGCCGTCGGTGACGCTGGTGGGATGTGAGGCCGCGGGAAAGGGCGTGGAGACAGAGCAGCATGCGGCTACGATCTGCAAGGGCTCCTTAGGTATTTTCCACGGGATGAAATCTTATTTCTGCCAGGATGAATATGGGCAGATCGCCCCTGTTTACTCAATTTCCGCCGGACTTGACTATCCGGGGATCGGACCGGAACATGCCAACCTGCATGACACCGGCCGCGCCACCTACGTGCCTGTGACAGATGACGAGGCGGTGGATGCATTCCGGTATTTATCCAGAATGGAGGGAATTATCCCAGCCATCGAGAGCGCCCACGCCGTGTCCTATGCAAGGAAGGCAGCGCCGGATATGCAGAAAGATGATGTTATTGTAATTAATTTATCCGGACGTGGTGACAAAGATGTGGCGGCAATCGCCAGATATATGGGGGTGAATATCTATGAGTAGAGTCAGTGATGTATTTCAGAATGGGAAAGCATTTATCCCCTTTGTGACTGCCGGAGATCCGGATCTGGCTACGACGGAGCAGTTGATTCCGGCTATGGCAGAAGCCGGGGCGGATTTGATTGAGATTGGAATCCCATTCTCAGATCCGATTGCGGAGGGAATTGTGATTCAGGAGGCGGATATGAGGGCGCTGGCTGCCGGGACCACCACCGATAAGATATTTGATATGGTGAAACGGATTCGGGAGAAAATGGATACGCCGCTGGCTTTCATGACCTACATCAATCCGATTTTTGTTTATGGGGCGGAGCGTTTTCTGACCAGATGCAGGGATTGCGGAATCGACGCCCTGATTGTGCCGGATATGCCTTTTGAGGAAAAACAGGAGCTGCTTCCTTACTGTGAATCCGTTGGCATCGATCTCATTTCCCTGATCGCTCCTACTTCCAGAGAGCGGATTACCGAGATTGCCAAGGAGGCCGAAGGGTTTGTCTACTGCGTGTCTTCCATGGGTGTCACCGGCGTCCGCCAGGAAATCACCACGGACATCGGTGAGATGGTTTCCCTGGTAAAAAAAGTCAAAGACATTCCCTGCGCCATTGGATTCGGCATCTCTACTCCGGAGCAGGCGAAAAAAATGGCAGCTTCCGCCGATGGGGTTATCGTGGGGAGCGCTATTGTCCGCATGATTGCACAGTACGGAAAAGACTGTGTAGAACCGGTGTGCCGTTATGTAAAAGAGATGAAAAAGGCCGCTAATAACCTGTAAAACGAGCTGCTGACAAAATATAAAAGGACGCATGACCTTTTCCAGCCGCTGCGGTAAACTGTTGGTATCTTAACAAAAAGGAGGTGGGGCCATGTCAAAAAGGGCTATTCCAAGGAAGAACGGGAGCAGGTGAGGCGGGATTTGCTGACGGTGGGGCTGGAAATGCTGTCCCAACGATTTGGGTATATAAGCATTTAAGCCCGGAGGAATTGGAACGGACGGCTCAGTCCCAGGCATCCGCCCTTTCCCGGTATCTGGCCTCCCTGGCAGACACAGACGGATAATAGCACGCGGCGCATCGTCCAAACGGTGCACCGCTTTAATTTGCTTTTTTCTTCATTAAAAGGCGAAAACATGTCTTCCTACATACAGATTACCTTTCTCTTTCCATAAAAAAAGTCTCCTATGGTTATTGATTCCATCATAGAAGACCCCTATCATATATTTATTTACTTTACATTTTCTTCAGCAAATCTAGCGCCATCTCCACTGCACCCTCAATTGCTTCTTTCTGCGGCAGGAGAATTCTGGCTTCTGGATATCGTTTTGTCACCAATTCGGTGAATCGTTCCAGAACAATCTTAGACTTCACAAGATTACTCCCCCACACTCCAACACAGAAATCAGGCTCTGTCTTCTCAATTCCCAGCGCATAGACGATATCTTCAATGATCTGGAGCAGTTCTTCCGCCGCACCGATTAATATCTCCAAGGCATAAGGATCACCTTCATTAGCTGCCTGGTTTACTAATCTTCCCAGCTGCGGGAAATCCGCCGGATTCTTTCCGCCTTTTACAGATACCTGTATCAATGCATCTCGTGTTCGAATCCCTGTCTCCGACTCAATCATTTGAATCAACGGACCCCTCTCCACCGCCTGGTCCAGATAACGGGCAAAATATCGGAGTGCCATCTTGGTCACCCAGATGCCGGAACCTTCATCCCCCAGAATCGGCAGCGGCCAGCCGCCAACTCTTGCCTGTTCTCCTTTTTCATTGACTCCAAAGGCGATCGAACCGGTTCCCGATATAATCAGGATTCCTTTTCCTCCCGTAACAGTATAATGAGCGAGTTCCGCGTCATTGATCACCTTCATCGGGCAGTCGATCCCTTCCAGCTTTTGATAATATGTCAACAGATGCACCGCATCCTCTTCACAGTCAATACCGGTCGTCCCACATACCAGATATCGTGCATCCTCACGCCTGCCGGAGAACTGTTTTAAACACTCCTCTATATTATAATTGATCCGTTCCAGCAGTTCCTCCTCGTTCAAATAATAAATACTTGCCGGTTCTCCCACATAATATCCCAGCTGTTTTCCCTCAAGGTCCGCCGCCATCACACGGTAATTGGTTCCACCGCTGTCGATTCCTAACACATAGTTCATTGCCTTCCTCCTGTTTTGCCGCCCGGCAGTGCGGCATCGTCCTATCTTTTCTTTATATATCTCCACAATTCTATTCTTCCACCAATCCCATCATATCCTTCAATATATCCTGCGTCCTCTCCATCATCGTCTCGCAGTCCATATTCTTATCCCGCGTCTGATACAGGAAATACGGGCCATCTTTCATGACAAACTTCAAATCCCCGCCATAGCCCGCCACAAAGTCGGGAATTTTTATGGTGTTGATTTTTGCGTTTTTATACATCGTCAACCTGGATTCGCTTCGGTTTACATAAACCTCCGTCACATATACCTTATGTGCCATCGCCTTGATAGCCGCCACTGTCAGCAGGTTTCCGACAGACCGCGGCATATCGCCGAACCGGTCAATCAGCTCATCCTGCATATCCATATACTCATCCTCCGTCTCAATCCCGGAGATGCGCTTATAGATATCCAGCTTCTGATACTCATTCTTAATATACGTAGAAGGAATATAGGCGTCCATATCGCACTCCACTACGGTCTCGTACTCCTCCTCTTCCTGACGCTGTCCCTTTAATGCCTGGACGGCTTCATTCAGCAGTTTACAGTACAGATCATACCCAACCGCTTCCATATGGCCATGCTGCTCCGCACCGAGTACATTTCCCGCGCCGCGGATCTCCAAATCACGCATGGCGATCTTGATTCCGGAACCAAGCTCGGTAAATTCCCGGATCGCCTGGAGACGTTTCTCCGCCTCTTCCCGCAGCAGCTTATCCCGCTTGTACATCAGAAATGCAAATGCCGTCCGGTTGGACCGCCCCACGCGCCCTCTCAGCTGATACAGCTGGGACAGGCCCATCCGGTCCGCGTCATGGATAATCATCGTATTGGCATTGGGAATATCCAGCCCCGTCTCAATAATCGTGGTAGACACCAGCACATCAATATCTCCGTTGATAAAGTCAAACATAATCCGTTCCAGCTCATGCTCCCGCATCTGCCCGTGGGCAAATGTCACAACCGCGTTTGGCACCAGCTCCGCCACATGGGCGGCCACTTCCTCGATATCCTGCACCCGGTTGTATACATAATACACCTGGCCGTTTCTAGCCAATTCCCGATGGATGGCCTCGCGGACCATCTCATCATTATACTCCATCACATACGTCTGAATCGGAATCCGGTCCACCGGCGGCTCCTCCAGCACGCTCATATCGCGAATTCCCACCAGACTCATGTGCAGCGTCCGGGGAATCGGCGTTGCCGTCAGCGTCAGCACGTCGATATTTTCCTTCATTTTCTTGATCTTCTCTTTGTGGGTCACGCCAAACCGCTGCTCCTCATCAATGATCAGCAGTCCCAGATTCTTAAACTCTACATCCTTTGACAGCACCCGGTGGGTGCCGATCACAATATCCACCAGCCCCCGCTTTAAATCCTCCAGTGACTTCTTAATCTCCGCCGCCGTCCGGAACCGGGAGAGCAGATCCACCCGCACCGGAAAATCCTTCATTCTCTGGACAAAGGTATTGTAATGCTGCTGGGCCAGAATCGTAGTAGGCACCAGATACACCACCTGCTTCCCATCCTGTATCGCCTTAAATGCCGCCCGCAGCGCAATCTCCGTCTTCCCATATCCAACATCGCCACAGATCAGCCGGTCCATGATCTTCCGGCTCTCCATATCATGCTTTGTGGCCTCGATGGCGTCAATCTGGTCCTCCGTTTCCTCATAGGGAAACAGTTCCTCAAACTCTCTCTGCCACACCGTATCCGGTCCATACTCAAATCCATCGGAATCCTGCCTGGCTGCATACAATTCCACCAGATCCTTGGCAATCTCCCGGACGGCCGTCTTCACCCGGGCTTTCGTCCGGTTCCACTGCTCACCGCCCAGTTTATTCAGCTTTGGCGCCTTGGCATCCGCCCCGGCATATTTCTGAATTCCGTCCAGTCTGGTGGCCGGCAGATACAGATTCCCGCCGTCCCCGTACTCGATCTTCAGGTAGTCCTTGATGACCTTATCCTGCTCGATCTTCTCAATCCCCCGGTAAATACCAAGTCCATGGTCCTCATGCACCACATAATCACCGACAGACAATTCGGAGAAGCTGTTGATTTTCTTCCCCTCATAGGAGGTCTTCTTCCTCTTCCGTTTTTTCTGCCTGGTGCCGAACATGTCGCCCTCGGTGATCACCACGAACTTAATCTGTGGGTACTCAAATCCCCGGTGCAGATTGCCATAGGTGACGAGAATCTCCCCTGGCTTCACCTGCCTGGCATCATCGTCCGGACAGAATGCGCTCAGCTCATACTCTCGCAAATCTCCGGCCATACGGCTGGCTCTCGTCCGGGAACCGGACAGCAGGATCACCCGGTATTTCTCCCGTTTCCATTTCTTCAAATCCTTAATCAGGATTTCAAAACTGTTCTGGTATGAGTTCACATTCTTGACATCAATATGATACCGTTTCTCCGCCGACATTCCGACGATCTTCTGCTCCAGCCCCGTCAGCATGGCCCCGCGCTTCACCTGCACTCTGGCCAGTGTTTCCTTTGCCGTATAAAGCAGAGTCGTCTGTCCCGGAAGCAGATACCCTTTCTCCAGCCGGTGTACCATACTCTCCCTGAACTCCGCTTCCACGGTCTCACCCTTTTCCCGGAGTCTTGCCGGTTCATCCAGGAATATCACAGTCTTGTCATCCGGAAAATACTCCAGAAATGACACCGTGTCATGATAAAAATACGTCAAAAAACTGTCCCGTCCACTGACATGCCAGCCCTCTTCCAGCCCTTCCGTCAGCTCCCGGACAATCCCCTGAATCCTTGCCGCCTCCTCGGTCTTAAACTGATCATGAAGAGATTTCTCATATTTTTTAGCTTCTTTGCGGATCTTCTCAATCCCAGCCTGAATCTGCGCCTCGCTGAGCACCATCTCCGTAGCCGGATAGATAAGCGCCTCCTCCAGTTGCTCCACCGACCGCTGGCTTTCTAAATCAAAGGAACGGATCGAATCCACCTCATCATCCCAAAGCTCAACTCGAAGCGGCAGTTCCTCCGTCAGCGGAAAAATGTCGATGATACCGCCGCGGATCGAAAACTGTCCCATGCCGTCCACCTGGGCCATCCGCTCGTACCCCAGCGCCGTCAGCCGTTTCTTCCACACCTCCACATCAATGGTCTGGCCGCTCTCCACCTTCATCACCTGGGATTCCAAATACCCCAGCGGCACCAGATGATCCATCAGCCCATCCAGCGTCGTCACCACCACGCCGCCACCATCCTCATTCAGATGGCGCAGCACCTGGACCCGCTGTCTCGTCATCAGATTGCCATGGATGTCCGCGCTGTAAAACAGTAAATCTCTGGCCGGATACAGCCACACATCCTCCCGAAAGCACCGGAAATCCTCATAGATCTCTTTCGCCCGGGAGTCATCATAGGTCACCACCAGCTTCCAGGGCAGACTTTCCGCCGCCTCCTGCATTAGATGCACCTTCTGGGAATCCATACACCCGGTCACCTGAACAGGACCGTTTCCCCGAATCAAATCCTTATTTAATTCCTCAAATTCAATCAGTTCTGCCAATGGATTGGCAAACAACCTGCTCATAGATTATCCTCTCGTCTCCGCCTTCGGTTTCTTAGCATTAAAATGATTCATGGCCGGGTCAATCCCCTCCGCGACCATCATCGCCACCGCGTCCGCAGCTTCTCTAAACGCGTCGTCCATCAGTTCCTGTTCCCCCTTGGAGAACCTGCTCAGCACATAGTCCGCCAGATCCATATTTCTCGGTTTCTCACCCACGCCAATTTTAATTCGGGGAAATTCCTGCGTTCCCAGATGGGCGATAATATTCTTAATTCCGTTATGTCCCCCCGCGCTTCCCTTGGAACGTATGCGCAGCTGCCCCGGCTCCAGACTGATATCATCATATATAATAATCACCTCATCCAGCGCCGCCTTATAGAAATCCGCCATGGCCCGGACACTCTCGCCGCTGAGATTCATAAATGTCTGCGGTTTTGCCAGTATCACCTTCTGTCCCTCCAGGATTCCTTTTCCGCAGAGCGCCCGGTGCTTTTTCTCCGTCACATCAATGCCAATTCGGTCCGCCAGCACGTCAATCACGGAAAATCCCACATTATGTCTCGTTTTATCATATTCCTTGGTTGGATTTCCCAGCCCAACTATTATATACATATCTTTTCTCCTGTCCAAACATTCGCATTCTTTATTGTTTCTCAAAACAAACGGTCTATGCAAAGGCACGCCCTTAAGCGTTAGATACGCCACACTGGGGTATCTAACGCTGGTGATCTCATTTTAACAGCAAAATCCCCAGAAGTAAAGGGCGTTTACCACTTGATTCCAGCTGGACAATATGCTAAACTGAAAAAGATGGCTTATATAAGTTCAAGATCGGTTGAACGTTTCTACCAACTACCTCAATAGTTGACTATAAGTGATAGTTTACTGTATCACTGGCTCTATGAGTGGTTGGTTTTTTACTGCCCGGAGTCATGCATTTGAAAAGGAGTGTTGTATATGAATTCTACGAACCAATTTGACGTCATCATCATCGGAGCCGGACCATCCGGTATCTTCTGTGCCTACGAGCTGATTCAACAGAAACCGGATATGAAGATCCTTATGGTAGAGAAAGGCCGTCCCATCGAGAAACGGATGTGCCCCAAGCGTACCACCAAAGTGTGTGTAGGCTGCCAGCCATGCTCCATCACCACGGGATTTGCGGGAGCAGGAGCATTTTCCGACGGAAAACTTTCCCTGTCACCGGATGTGGGCGGGAATCTGCCTGAAATTCTCGGCTACGACAAGACCGTGGAGCTGTTGAAAGAATCCGATAACATTTACTTAAAATTCGGTGCCGACACCAACGTGTACGGGATCAACAAACAGAAAGAGATTCAGGAGATCCGCCGCAAAGCCATCGGCGCCAACTTAAAATTGATCGAATGCCCCATCCGCCATCTGGGCACGGAGGAGGGCTATAAGATTTATACCAGGCTGCAGGAGCATTTACTGGCTCAGGGCATCCACATGGAATTCAATACCATGGTGAGAGATATCCTCATTGAAGACAACGAAGCAAAAGGCATTGTCACTGACAAAGGCGAGACCTACTACGCCCCTGAGATCGTATCTGCCATCGGCCGCGAAGGCTCCGACTGGTTCAGCCACATCTGCAGCAGCCACGGCATCGAGACCCAGGTCGGCACTGTCGATATCGGTGTCCGCGTTGAAGTCCGTGACGAGGTAATGGAATTCTTGAATGAGAATCTCTACGAAGCCAAGCTGGTATACTACACCCCCACCTTCGACGACAAGGTCCGCACCTTCTGTACGAACCCCTCCGGCGAAGTGGCCACCGAATACTACGAAAACGGACTTGCCGTGGTCAACGGCCACGCCTACAAGTCCCAGGAATACAAGACCAACAACACCAACTTTGCCCTCCTGGTGTCCAAGAACTTCACCAAACCGTTCAAGACACCGATTGAGTACGGCAAACACATCGCCCAGCTCAGCAACATGCTCTGCGACGGCAAAATCCTGGTGCAGACCTTCGGCGATTTCCAGCGTGGACGCCGCACCACCGAGGAACGCCTCTGCCGCAACAACTTGATTCCCACCCTCAAGGATGCGGTTCCCGGCGACTTATCCTTAGTATTCCCCCATCGAATCATGGTGGACATCAAGGAAATGCTCCTGGCCCTGGACAAAGTCACCCCAGGCATCGCCAGCGACGAGACTCTGCTCTACGGCGTGGAAGTAAAATTCTACTCCAATAAAGTGGTAGTCAATTCCGACTTTGAAACCAGCGTGAAGGGACTGCGTGCCATCGGAGACGGCGCCTCTGTCACGAGAGGACTCCAGCAGGCTTCGGCTAACGGGATTAGTGTGGCGAGAAGTATCTTAAATAAATCATCATAAAATAAGGGAGCAGCTTCATCATTAAACTAAATGATGAAACGGCTCCCTTATTTCCTATTATTTTCACCCTTAAAACAAAGCAAATGCACCCGTTAACTTCCACCACGGAAGATAGAGACCAAACACAGCAAGAAAAACGACCAGCGTCAGCGCTAAACCTGTTTTCAACATATGGCGGCTCTTAAAATATCCTTTTGAGACACCAATCATCATTCCAACGGAATGAAATGGAAACAGCCACTGGGTGGCGAGCGTCACGGACGTGATGCACATAATAATTTCTGCCGGTATGATTCCCCCATACATAAAGATCAACCCCGGTGTTACCACAGATAACGTGGTGGTATTACTGCCAAGAATCATATGCATACTGATAATGATCAACATCATCACAAGAATATACTGCCACACTTCTCCCGTCGGAAATACCTGCTGCAATGAGTAAAAGATGACATCCGCCGTCCCGCCCTCTCTCATCACTCCCCCAATCGACATAGCCGCCGTCAGGAATAAAAGCGTGGATAAATCCACCGCCAGAATGTCCTGTTTTTCCAGCACTCCAAACGCAAACATCCCCACAATACTCACCAACGTCACAATCCAGGCCGGGATTCCATGCAGCTCTTCCGTCATCCAGAAAAGCACAGTTGCAAGCAGCAGGTACAGCATATACTTATCACATGTTCGAAATTCTCCTTTTTGCGTATCAGCGTCAGCCTTCAAATGCAGTTGACAGCCATGAAGCTGTTTCCGGAACAGACCACAAAGAGTTACCAGCAAAATCCCAAGATATAACAGTGACGGAACTGCCATATAACGAATCCAGTCCATATCCGAGAAATTCAATCCAGCCACTGCAACAATGGTTGTATTGAGTATAATATCCGCCTTTTCCGTACAACAGTTGACAAATACATAGATGGCAAACACACCAAACATCAGGATTTCCTTCACCTCGTTTTTGGCATCTGTCTTATCCAGATATTGGCGGAAAATCCCAGACACCACAATCAATCTGGCCAGCGGCTGAGGGATGGCGTACATGGTCAGAAAAAACATCGCCACAACTGACAGCAGAGCTTTAAGCGGTGAATCCGCACATTTTACTAATACCGGTTCCAAAAACATTTCAGCAAGGCCGGACTTCTCAATTCCTCTTGAGAAGATGTAAGTGAATAAAATAAGCAAAAAGGAATTGGACAGCGGAAACGCAAACACGGTTCTGGTGCGGACCCCCGAAAACAGACAGAACACCGCCAAAAGCAGGCTCGAAGCGATATTTTTGTGAATCCAGCCAGTGGACCACCAGACGACGCAGATGAGCAATGCCGAAATCACTGCACATTGTCTGGTATTCATCTGAAGCGGCCGTTCCATAAAGATAACTCCGGCAATGACGACTGCCGCAATCACTGCATACAGCTGCTCCCGCCTGAATTTTATTTGCCCTATCCATTTCATGTTCTGCCCTCTCTTTCCCGTTCTTTCCGCCTGCCGCCATTTCATTAGTTTTTCGTGAAAATGCTTGCGTTTCCGGCCGTTTTCAAGTAAACTGAAACTATCATTTTGGCATCCGACAGGGAGGGATTTTCTTGAAAAAAAGCACAATAAAAGATGTAGCAGCTTTATCCGGTTTTTCAACTGCCACCGTTTCCCGTGTCATCAACAACAATCCCGGCGTTACGCCAGATGCTGTCAGCCGGATTCAGGATGCCATGAAAGAATTAAATTATCATCCAAATCCAATCGCCCGCTCTATGCGGAACGGAAGTGTAAAAACAATCGGCCTGATTCTGCCTAATCTTTCAGACCCTTTTTTTGGCTCTATCGCGAATCACATCATCATGAATGCGGAAAAATTCCAGTTTAATGTCCTGATTCAGATATCCAAATCAGAAGAAGGCTATGACGAACCCTCCTGCTTTAAGAAGATGCTGGGCGCTGCCGTCGACGGTCTGATTTACTGCAGCATCTCCCGGGTAGTTCCTGATGAATTTGAACAGTATTTCAAGGGAATTCCTGTGATTGTCTGCTCCCGTCATCACCTGCTTCCCGGCCGTCCTCATGTATATTTCGATCATCAGAAAGGCGGTTATCTGGCCACCAAGTATTTACTGGAGATGGGGCACCGGAAGATCTGTCTCTTTGCCGGTGTTTATGGATTCCCGTTTCATAATGAAGAAGATTTAAAACCATTCCTGGAGAATCCTCTGCTTGCAGGGCCTTACTCCGGACTTGACAAATACATAGGATTCCGCCAGGCTTTGACCGAAAAAAACGTAGAGTTCCATCCGGAGCTTTTGGAATTCGTCGACCTTGGCAATCCTTACGAGACAGGCTACCTGGCTATGCAGAGACTGATCTCAAAAACCACTGATTTTGATGCTGTCTTCTGCGCCAATGATTTTTCGGCCACAGGCGCCATCCATATGTTGAACACTCAGCGGATTGATGTCCCAAATGTAGTTTCCATCGTCGGGTACGATGACGGCATTCTGGCCACCTGCGCCCAGCCCCAACTGACTTCTGTTGTCCAGAATACGGCTGAACTTGGATACCAGTGTGTGAATTCCCTGCACCGTCTGTTTGAGGGAGAGGAAGTTGACGACACACTGATTGATGTTCATCTGGTTGTACGGCAGTCCAGCTGCAATCACTCTTCCCCTATATCTTCCTGACATTCCAGGCAGAAGTCTGCTCCCAGTGCCTCCATTTTTTCAAAAAAGGACGGGAAGGATACAGCGGCGCATTCACCACCATCAATCGTCATAATCCCATCAGCCGCCAGGCCGCATACGGCCAACGCCATGGCTATGCGGTGGTCCCCGTGGCTGTTTACTTCCGCCCCATGGATTCTTTCACCTCCATGCACCACCATAAAATCACTGCCGGTCTCAATCTGAGCGCCGGTCTTTTTTAATTCCGCTTCCATCACCGCTACACGGTCTGTCTCCTTCAGGCGGATATGAGCAAGACCTGTGAACCTGGTATCATGTTCAGCAAACAGCGCCGCCACCGATAATGCCGGAAGCGAGTCCGGAATATCCGACAGATCAATGGTTGTACCGCCCGTTAACGGCTTACCTCCACGGATAATCAAGCGTTGTCCTTCCCGGTCTTTAGTAATATCCGCACCCATTTTCATTAGATGGTCAACCACCATCTTGTCGCCCTGGCTGTCCTGGAAGTCCACACCCTCGATCACCACTTCGGAAGGAGTGATGACAGCTGCCGTCATCGGAAATGCAGCTGCGGACCAGTCGTCGGGAATCTGAGTTTTGACCGCCTGATAATTCTGGTTTCCCGGAATTTTAAAATAACTGTAATCGCCACTGTTTTCCAATAAAGAAACGCCAAACCGCTTCAGCCAGTCTATGGTAATCTGGAGATACGGCTTTTCCAAAGGGTCCTCGTTATATATTTCCGTGTCATGTTCCAGCAAAGGAGCCGCCAGCATGATGCTGGATACAAATTGGGATAAGCTCCTTTTAAAATGAACAGTCCCTCCCTTCATGCGTCCACCAATTACCGCCGGACAGGCATCCACATCTCTTCTCGTTGTAAATGCTTCGCCTCCCAGCTGCACAATCGCATCAAGAACTGGCCGGATGGGCCTTTTACGAATCTGCCGGTCACCAGTCAGACAGGTGTATCCCTCTGCCAGCGCCGCCATAGAGGCCGTAAAATAAGCCGTACTTCCGCTGTTCCCACAATCCACATAATTATCCGGTGTCTTTAATCTGCCGCCGCAGCCAGTCACCGTCCAAACGCCCTTCTCCGCACTTGTCTTAGCGCCAAACGCTTCTGCCGCCGTCAGCGCGCTTTGACAGTCAAGACTGGTCAGCGGATGTTCAATCACGGAGGTTCCTTCCGCCATAGCTGCCAGCAAAACGGCACGGATTGTATGACTTTTAGAACCAGGCACTCTGATCTGCCCGGATAGACTGCTCTTTTTCACTTTCACCTTCATGTTTCTGACTCCTCTCTGCTTTTTCAGCATCTGCTCCCCACTACCTGTATCCGTACTCCGCTCCCATCATCTGTATTAGCAGCCGCGCATCCTTCTCACCATCCATTTGACGCACAAACTCTATGATCCGGTTCTGTCTCTCCCTGCTGCACTTCCCAGTTGTAATCCGTCTGAACCGTTCCTCCAGATCGCTCCATGCCGGTTCCCGGCCTTCTCCCCATGCAGTGTGTTCCGTCTCCTTAACTCTGATATTCCCATCCTTTTGCTGTATCACCACTTTCGCCCCACGCAGGGCAAAGGGCCCCTCACCATATTTTCCGCCGGTCTCCACGCTGATACGGTCCATCAGCTGAAGCAGTACGGGGTCATTAAAATTTTTATAGTAAAATGCATCCGCTTCCAGCCGTTTCATTTTCAACATGGCCGCCATACAATATGGAATGCTGAGTCTTGCGGAGATATTGTTTAAATGTACCGTCTGACTGCTTAATTGATATGCATAAGGATAGGTCGTCACCCGAACGCTCTGCACCTGATCGATCTCCATCGCCTGCTCTTCCATCATTTCTTCCAAAGCAGTCAGTGCATAATGAACAGAACGACAGCAGGCATACTTCTTAAACAGTGTCTTTGACGCATAGTCTGCTCCAGTCACTGGCAGCCGCCTGTCAGGGCGATAAAACGTCTCTAATGATTTCTCTCCCTGTAAAATCCGGTCTGTTCCCGTTACTCCTGCTTCAGTCATCCCAAGTGCTGCCATAGCCACAAACAGACTCCATCCGTTATAACATTCCTTCACTCCGGCCCCATCAATAAAATTGATAAAAGGGCAGACCGGAGCCAGGGATGACGCAATAGAAAAACTGTTGATCATCTGTTTTCCAGAGAGTTTTCCCGCCGCTCCCGCCGCCACCACCGCGCCAAGTGTCCCCGCAAAAGCCGGGCCATACATCCCCAAATCCCGGACTCGTTCTGTCGCCATCATCCCGAATCGGTTACACACCTCATATCCCAGCATCACCGCATATAAAAAGTCTTTTCCCGATAATGCTTTCGTCTCCGCCACTGCCATCACTGCCGGAATCACACTTGCCCCCGGGTGTACGGACGCTCCCACAGAAGTTACATCATCCAGTTCCAGACGGGAAGCGAACGTTCCATTTAAGAATGCGGCGGCAGATATCGAATACTTTTTAGGACTCCCCCATACAGTACACACAGGTTTTCCACCAGAAATCATGTTTGCAAAACTCCATAGAGGATCCATTCTGGGTTCCCCATCGTCAGTTTCTCCTCCGGCCTCCACCCTCCCACCTGCCCCGGCGATCCCACACCCAATCAGGTCCAGTACGCACTGCTTCATTTTCTCAAGCCGCTTCGGTTCCAACAGCATTTCCCGGTTACTCTCATAAAAATCCAAGATTTCTTCTATATAAGATTTCATCCCGCCCCCTTAAGCAGATTTATCGCCCTCAAAAAGCCGCCATCCGACTCCACACCGTCCTGATAGAGCGAAATCCACTGCTCCACTTCAGCCTCCGAAAGCACCTGTTTCGTCAGTACACGGAACTTCTCGATTAGTTCTTCCCTCGCAGGCGGACAATCAGGTCCCCAAGGCGTCGTCTCACTGCACCGGTAACAATTCCCGTCCTTCGTATACAATTCCATATTCACAGAAAATGTCCCCGGGAAATTCCGCTGAAGTTCCTCGTCTATTACCATAGTAATCCGCCCCGAAATCTCCTTCATCGGCGCTCCCACACGGATCTCTTCCTCAAATTCCTCCGTCGTCACCTTTCCATACAGCAAAGCTGCTCCCACCGTATAAGGAATGCTATATTGACAGGCCACCTTCGACTCATACCCCTTATGTGTGTCATACATCATGGCAAACTCCGGTCCGCCGATTCGTACTTCCTCAACGTCCTTAGCACTTATCCCATATTTCTTCATCAATCTTAATGCCCCATGAATCGGCGCATGAAGCCACCGGCAGCACGGATAAGGTTTGAAATACACCTCCATAAACCGATATTCCTCTCCCAGCTTCTTCACGGCATAGGCCGCCGCCTCTTCCTTAACCGGGTCCAGTCCTACCGCCGTTCCAAATCCATCCCGGCTTTCCAGTATATCCACATCCCCAGTCAGCCCTGCCTCAGCCAGTCTCGCACAGTTCACCCCCAGATAATTCGGCCATCCGGAATACAGCCCTTTTCCTGCCGCCCCCGAGATCGCCGTACTGTAAGTCCCTACCGGAAACAATCCGGCCAAAGACAAAGCTCCTGCCAGCTGTCTGCTGTCAAATCCGGCCCCCTTCGCATACCCTGTAATTGCCCCAAAAGCCCCCATCGTACATGGAAAATGCACATGCCGTCTCAACAGCTCCGGCGAAAACAATCTGCTGATCCGGCTCCCGGTTTCATAGGCTGCTACAATTCCTGCCAGCAGATCTTTTCCATCTCCGCCATGCTCTGCCACAGACAAAAATGTCGCCGGTATTGATGCACTTCCCCAATGCCCCGACATTGAGATTCCGTCATCATATTCCAAATCGTAGCACAAGGTCCCGATCCCCAATGCTGCCTCCGCAGTACCACAAGACAGATTGGTTCCCCACAAAACGCTCTCAGGCATCCGGTTAAATCCTGCAATTTTCTCCAGCAGCCGTACATTTTTCTCTCTGCCAAGCGCCCCATAATAGCATCCGATCAAATCAAACAGGCAGTCATTAGCCCGCTCTCTTACCTTTACTGGCAGATATTCAAATTGTAACCCTGCCGCAAACCCGGCCAATGTCTCAATCACGGTCTTCTCCATTGCTGTCTTCTCTACTTCCGCCTTCTCCATCCCCTCACCGCCTAACATATCTCATGAATCCGGTGGCAGGCCACAAAATGCCCCTTCTCCACCTCTTCCAGCACCGGTTGTCCGGCTGAGCACTTCTCCGCTGCATTTGGACACCTCGCCGCAAACCGGCATCCCGGCTTCGGATCAATCGGCGAGACAATCTCTCCCTTCAGCAAAGTCCGTTCTCTATGTTTCCTCACAACCGGTTCCGGAATCGCAGCCAGCAGCGCCTTTGTATAAGGATGAAGCGGCTTATCAAACAGGTCATCCGGATTACATTTTTCCACAATCATACCCAGATACATCACCATAATCTCATCCGAGATATGCTTCACCACAGACAAATCATGGGTGATGAACATATAAGTAAATCCGTTAGATTCCTGCAGATCCTGCATCAAGTTCAGAATCTGCGCCTGAATTGACACATCCAGTGCCGAAACCGGCTCGTCACATACAATAAACTGCGGGTTCAAAGCAAGGGCCCTGGCAATTCCGATCCTCTGTCTTCTCCCTCCGTCCAATTCATGAGGATAAGCATTTACAAACCGGTCCGCCAGCCCTACCGTCTCCATCAGTTCAGCAACCCGGTCATCCAACTCCTTTTTCGATTGACACATCCGATGGATCTGAAGCGGTTCTGCAATAATCTCGCTGACTGACATCCTGGGATTTAAGGAAGCAAACGGGTCCTGGAAAATCATCTGCATATTCCGGTGAATCTCCTCACTTTTTTTCTCTGCGGCAATGTTCCGCCCTTCAAACAGCACCTCCCCCTCCGTAGGTTCCAACAGCTTAATCACCACTCTCCCAAGGGTCGATTTACCACAGCCAGATTCTCCAACCACGCCCAACGTTTTTCCTTTTCCGATACTAAAATCCACTCCGTCAACCGCGTGAAGCATCCCCCGTGGGGTTTTAAAATACTTTTTCAGATTATGTACTTCCAACAACTCGGCCATCCTATGCTCCTTTCCGCCCTATTCTGCCGCTGCTTCCGTCTTCGCTTCCGTCTCCATTTCCACCCCCGGTTCATACAGCAGACACCGGACAACATGCCCAGGTGATATTTCTGTCCTTACCGGCTCACGGCTCTCACACGCCTTGCACGCTCTCGGACACCGCGGATGAAATGGGCATCCCTTTGGCAGATTACTGGGGTCCGGCATCAGCCCATTGATAGGACTTAAGCGTTTTACTTTAGAAGATATACTCGGCAGTGAACCAAACAGCCCCTTTGTGTAAGGATGTGCCGTTTCATCATAGATCTTCTCAATCGGCCCACTCTCCACAATCTGTCCCGCATACATAATCGAGACTTTGTCACACACCTCCGCTACCACTCCCAGATCATGGGTGATCAGCAGCATTGCTGTCTGGAATTTCTTCTGCAGATCCGACATCAGGGCCAGCACCTGAGCCTGAATCGTCACATCCAGCGCTGTCGTTGGTTCATCTGCAATAATCAGCTGAGGCGTACAGGCCAGAGCAATGGCAATCACCACTCTCTGTTTCATTCCACCTGAGAACTGGTGGGGATATTCACTCATCCGCTCCGATGGAATTCCGACCATCTGGAGCATTTCAGCCGCCTTTTTCATGGCCCCTGCCCTCGAGATCTTCTCATGAAGCCGCACCACTTCTGCAATCTGCTCTCCCACTGCCATAACCGGATTTAGAGATGTCATAGGGTCCTGAAATATCATGGAAATATCCTTGCCTCTATGTCCCCTCATCTTGTGATCATTTACCTTTAATAGATCAACACCATTTAAAAGCACCTCTCCACCCACGATCTGTCCGGGCGGCCTGGGGATCAGCCTCATAATTCCCAGCGCTGTTGTCGTTTTCCCGGCTCCGGTCTCTCCCACCAGACCCATGGTTTCTCCCGCATTAAGATCAAAATCAATGCCATTTACCGCACGGACCACTTCTTCATCCGTTGTGTACTGAATCTTTAAGTTCCGCACGGACAGCAATGCCGTCTGTTCCATCTTCTCTCCCCCTTACTTTTTCAGTTTCGGGTCCAGAGCATCCCTGAGACCGTCACCAAACAAATTGAGCGCCAGAACGGTAACCATAATCGCCAGACCTGGAAATGCCACCATATACCAGTAATCCCGCATATAGGTCCGGGCCGCCGACAGCATGGATCCCCATTCCGGAACCGGCGGCTGTACTCCAAGTCCCAAAAAGCTCAGAGCTGCCGCCAGAATAATCGCCGTGCCAACCCCCAGCGTCGCCTGTACGATAATCGGAGCAAGAACATTGGGAAAAATGTGCTTCCAGATAATATGAGGACTTTTGGCTCCAATACATTTCGCCGCTTCCACATACTCCTGATCCTTGACTGTCAAGGTAGATGCACGCACCACTCTGGCAAAATTCGGAATAGAACTGATCGCCACAGCAATCACCGCATTGGTTAGTCCTGCTCCCAGCGTAGTGGCAATGGCAATCGCCAGAACCGTACGCGGAATCGCCATAAGAATATCCGTAAATCGCATAATAATCGTATCTGTAATTCCTCCGAAATATCCCGAGACAGCTCCCAGCACGCTTCCCACAACAGCGCCTCCCAGCAGCGCGATAAAACCAATCTGAAGCGAAGTCCTCGTTCCGTAGATCACACGGCTGAAAATATCTCTTCCATAGTTGTCTGTCCCCATCCAATGCTCTGCGGAGGGAAACTGAAACGTGCTGGAATAATCCTGGGCATCATAGGGATAGGGTGCGATCTGTTCTGCAAAAACCGCCATGATGATGATGAGCGCCAGAATCACCAGGCCAAGGACCGCCAGTCTGTTTTTCCGAAGGCGTTTCCAGGTCTCATAAAGCTGGCTCCTCTTTTTCGTCTTCTTTCCGTCTTCCGGAGTCTTCATGCCGCATGCCCCCTTTCCCTTAATTTTCTGATTCTTCCACTTCCTTTGATGTACTGCGACTTGATCCTGGGATCAATAAATGCATAGAGCACATCAATCACCAGATTCAGCACACTGAACAGAATGGCAATCACCAATACACCGCCCTGCACCACCGGATAATCCCTGGATTTGATAGCATCCACCATCAATTTACCCAATCCCGGTATTGCAAACACCTGCTCGTTCACGACCGCTCCCCCCAGAGCGGTCGCAAACTGGATTCCTACCACCGTCACGATCGGGATCAGCGCATTTCTCAGTGCATGTTTGAAAATGATCACCGATTCTTTCTGCCCCTTCGCCCTTGCAGTCCGCACATAATCCTGTCGGATCACTTCCAGCATGGTGGACCTTGTCATTCTCGCAAAGGTAGCTACCGACACAGCAGAAATACTGATCATTGGCATGATATAGTAAAGCGGTCCGTACAAACCGGAAGCCGGAAGCCAGCCCAGTTTGACGGAAAAGAACAGCACCAGAAGAAGAGCCAGCCAGAAATTGGGAATCGAGATCCCAACCAGGGCCAGAATTCTGGATAAATTGTCAATCACGGAGTACTGCCGCACCGCCGAGATAATACCCACGGAAACTCCAATTACAATGGCAAACAGACAGCTGATAAATGCCAGCTTTACCGTTGCCGGAAGCCGCTCCGCGATGGCCGTAGTAACCGGCTGCTTCGTGGAGTAGGAACCCCCCAAATCTCCCTGCAGAACATTTCCAAGATAAGTGAGGTAGCGTTCTGCAAAAGAACCGTTCAGCCCCATCTCCTCCCGGAGTTCCTCAATCTCCTCCTCTGTTGCCATATCTCCCAGCATCAGCTGAGCCGGATCTCCCGGAGTAAAATACATCATAGAAAATACGATAAAGGTCACTCCAAGCAGCACCGGAAGCGTAACCAGTATCCGTTTGATCACAAATTTCAGCATCGTGTTTCACTCCTTTTCTTATGCCGTTGTTGTCAGCGGAGAGTCACCTTCGTCAGATCAGGAACCTGGCTGGATGAGAATGTAAAACCGTCCACGTTGTTCTGGATTCCAAATGCAAATTTTGTGTAAGCTACCGGTACCGTGTAAGTCTTCTCGTATAAATAATCCTGCAGTTCCTCATATGCTTTCACACGGTCTGCATCATTATAAGCAGAAGAACCCTGATTCAGCAGGTCCTGAATCTTCTGATCATTGTGACGAAGCGAGATGGTACGGGTTATCGGCCAGAGAATTAAAGCCGCCGCCGGATCGCTGATTGCCACACTCGGGGTGAGAAGACATGCCGTCAGCTCTCCGCTGTTATTCATCTGCGTATAAGTCGCCAAATCAACAATATCAATCTCAATATTTACACCAATCTTGCTCCACATGCTCTGCAAAACCTCAGCGAACGTCTGATTTAATGTCGTCTGGTAAGTCGTGTACTTAAAGGAAAGCCCATCTGGGTATCCGGCCTCAGCCAACAGTTCCTTCGCTTTGTCCACGTTGTATTCCATCGGCCCTTCCTTCTTGTAGCCCAGCAGAGATTTTGCATAAAAGCTGTCCGCCACATCTGCGGTTCCCTCCCAGCAGGTCTGAACCAGTGCATTTAAATCAAGTCCATAGGCCAATGCCTGACGAACCCGGATATCCTGAAACAGTTCCTGGGAATTATTAAATACCAAAGAAGCAAGCACGTCAGTCTGACCACTCACAAGCGTGATTCCATCGGTTCCTTCTACCCTGCTCCAGTCAGAAAACGGAATATCAACCGCAATGTCAACGCCTCCTGTCTCCAGCTCAATCGTTCTGGAAGACGCTTCCACAATCACACGCATCGTGCAGGTCTGATAGGGAAGAGAATCACCCCAGTAGGTGTCATTGGCTGCAAATACAATCCTGTCACCGGAAACCCAGTCCGACAGTTTCATTGGTCCTGTTCCAATCGGCTGTCTGCCATAGGCATCGGCGCCAACACTTTCATAAGTCTCTTTGTCCAGCATCCCGGCGCGATAGGAAGACAATACTTCCATTAACGGTGCATAGGCATATTTCAGTTTAACGGTCAGATTGTAATCGTCCTCAACATCAATATTTTCGTAATCAATGCAGCCGAACAGCGCATTCGAAAAAGAACTTTCAGCCGCGGTCTTCAATGTAAATGCCACATCCTCCGCGGTAAATGGATTGCCATTGTGGAAGGTTACGCCTTCTCTCAGTTTCAGGTGAAGCGTCGTATCATCCACAAATTCCCATTCTGTCGCTAATTCCGGGATATACTCGCCATTATCATCAGTCGTCACCAGCGTATCAAATATAAATGTGGACGGAATAAATCCGTAATACAGGGAATGCGCATACGGGTCCAGTGTCGTGGGCTCGCCCGGAATTGCAATCAGCAAGTCTGTCTTACCGGCAGTTTCAGAAGCTCCTGAAGCTGCTTTTGTCTCACCGCCAATCTGCCCCGCTGCCGTATCGGACTCCGTTGCATTTTGTTTTGATTTGTCCCCTTCATTTCCACCACAGGCCGTTACCGATGCCGCCATCACAAGTACCAGCCCCATTGCCATCAGTTTCTTAAATTCTTTTTTCATCTTTCCCCTCCTGTTTTTCTTTGTAATCGATTACATTATAGTTTTACTCTTGTAACTCAATCGTATCATACAGCACATCCTTTTTCAACCAATTTATGATATTTTTTCTATATTTTTGTCGAAATATGTCAAGTTTTACCAATTATAATAAATGTAATCGATTACACGTATTTTGATGGATTTAGACAAAAAGAACCCCTGCTATACTGCCGCATAGCAGGGGTTCTTTTCCCTCAGTTACTCACTTAACCTTACGGTTCGCCAAAATCCACCAGCTTCCAATCCTCCTTAATCCCATCCCATCCTTCACTATACAACGTGTTAATCATCCCCGTCGTATCTGCAGCCGGGGAATCCGCCGATGCCGGCTGGTACCATTTCCCATCAATTTTCACATATCTGGCCTTCCACTGCTCACCGGCTCCGCATTTTGAAGCTCGGCTGATATAAGGCACTACCCGGTAATTGTCCTTCACAATTACATAAATATTGACATACCAGTTCTGACTTTCTTCCTCAGACATATGCAGTTCATTTGCCAGGCCTTCTTTCTCTACCGTCGGCCACGGGACGTTCGCCCCAGCAAGCGCCTTACGGAACATGTCATTATTGTTAATAATTCCCCATCCTGCATCCTGCCCGGCTCCCATCAACTCACGGATCTGGTTAAGAGTTTCCTCTTTTTCCTGCCCGCTGGCCTTTTGATACGTCTCTGCCAGTTCTCTAAACTTTGACGTCAAGTCCATAGCCTCAGCGATAATACCGCTCACCACTTCCTTATATCCAAAAGCCTCCTTCGCGTCCTTCCCAGTATAATCCGCCTGAATCGCTTCCGCCCCAATCACCACCCGGCGCAGGGCGCTGGTCTGCTCTAACTCCCATTTGAGGGGAAGATGAATCTCCTCCATCATCGGTGCGGTCTCTGCTCCCGGCTCCAAGGCCTGGTTATAATAGTAGTACCCGTCGCTGGCCAGTTCCCAGCTGTCCCCGCTGCTTCCAAGCCCCGAAGACTTCACCTCCGGCACCAGCTGCGGATCATAGCTCAGCTCTTTGTCCTCTTCCCCCTGATAAGAAACCTTCACCCGCACAAACGCGCGGTTTACCCCTTTATTCTTAACCTTCACAATCTTAGAAAACGTCTGCCCCGGCATAAAGTTTCCTTTGTATTTGATTCCATTCACCGTCTTCTCATAAGCCCCCTCCGGCTCTCTGGTATTTTCCACAATCTCAATATCTACATTGCCGGTCTGCACCACAGAAACTGCCTCCCGGTCGTCCGTAAACCATGCCATCGTCCCTCCCACGGCCAGAAGTGCCGCCGCCGCTGCCACAATGGCTGCTGCTATTCTTTTCTTCATGAACGGTTCACTCCTCCCAATTTTCCACCTGATAGCTTCACTATATCATCCCATGGTTACAGCACGGTTACAAACCACTTGGATCAGTAATAATTTTCCAATTTTCAACACTCCTTCCAAAAAAAGAAGCTGTACAGGAACCATGACGGCTCCCATACAGCATCCTCCTTTATATTGTTGATCCTTTATTCCTTGTCCCTTACATTATGCTATGATTGATTCTCCTTCGCTTTCCAAAGCAGTTGTCTCGTATTTCGTCAGTATCACGTTCTGAATCATATCCCGGGTTTCTGAATTGATCGGGTGAGCGATATCCCGATATTCACCATCTGCAGCCTTACGGCTCGGCATTGCGATAAACAAACCTTTCTCCCCCTCAATCACTTTGATATCATGAATCACGAATTCATTATCCAGAGTGATGGAAACAATGGCCTTCATCTTCCCCTCTTTTTCAATCCGTCTAACTCTTACGTCTGTAATCTGCATGGTAAAACCCCTCTCTGTCACATTATAATGTGTATCTTTCGTTCTTCTCCACAACCACTTTGATTTCTTCTGGTGTACCGATATAAGTGGTATTGGCACGTATGGTATCGCGGCTCTCCACGATACAGTTCTCAATTACCGTGTTGTCCCCGATATAGACGTCATTCAGGATAATGGAGTTCTTAATCACACAGTTATTGCCAATATAGGCCTGTTTAAACAGTACGGAATTCTCAACCGTTCCGTTTACAATACTACCACTCGATATCAAACTGTTCTTAACCTCTGCTCCCGGATTATACTTGGCAGGCGGCAGATCGCCAATCTTAGAATAAACCTCCGGATACTGTTTGAAGAAATAATCGCGCACTTCCGGTTTTAAGAAGTCCATGTTGGTCTTGTAGTAAGACTCCACGGAAGCGATATTGCTCCAGTAGGTATCCATCTTGTAAGCATAGATTCTCTTTAAATTCTTATAACGGATCAGGATATCATTGACAAAATCATACCGGTCCTCCGCCGCGCATCTCTCAATCAGCTCGATCAGCTGGCGTCTGCGGATGATATAGATCCCACAGGAAATCGTGTTGGAGGAAGCGATCATCGGCTTCTCCTCAAAATCCGTAATTCTTCCGTCATCGTTGATCTTAACTACACCGAATCTGGTCACATCCTCGTTGGCAGGCATAGTTTTGCAAACCACGGTGATGTCCGCTTTCTTCTCGATGTGATACTCTAACACCTTGCTGTAATCCAGCTTATAGATACAGTCGCCTGCCGCGATCACTACGTAAGGCTCATGGCTGTTCTTTAAGAACGTCAGGTTCTGATAGAGGGCGTCTGCGGTACCGCGGTACCAGTCATTGCTCTGAGCTGTGATGGTTGGCGTGAATACGTATAAGCCTCCCTGCTTTCTGCCGAAATCCCACCACTTGGAAGAGCTTAAGTGCTCATTCAGAGAACGGGAATTGTACTGGGTAAATACCGCCACGTTCTGCACATGAGAATTTGTCATATTACTGAGTGCAAAGTCGATGCTCCGATAACTGCCGGCGATCGGCATAGCAGCTATGGCCCGCTTGTTGGACAACTCTCGCATCCGTTTACTGTTACCACCTGCTAAAACGATTCCAATTGCTCTCATCGTACACCACCTGCCTTCATAATATAGTCGCCACTTGCAAGTAATCCATCAGGATAATCCTCTGCCGCTGTTATACCGGAGATTGCGGTATTCTTGCCGACCTTCACACCGTCCGGAATCACACTGCGCTCACCTACTGTTACCAAATCAGACTGATATACCTTCGGGTCGTAAGTGCTCGGCGCGTATTCTCCAACACCCAGTTCCGCTCTCGCCCCAATGGTCACATCTTCTGCGATAATTGCCTTGTTCAGCACACTGCCCTCTCCGACGATGCTGCCTCTCATGACAATGGAGTCTCTGACGATGGCCCCCTTGCCAATGGTGACGCCGGCGCCGATCACGGAGTTTATCACCTCTCCGTAAATCTCCGTCCCTTCACCAATAATACTACGCTCGATCCTGGAATCCGCCGATATATACTGGGGTGGAATGATGTCACTCTTTGTATAAATTCTCCAGTATTCTTCGTAAAGATTAAACTCAGGAATAATATCAATGAGTTCCATGTTTGCTTCCCAGTAAGAACTCAGGGTGCCAACATCCTTCCAATAACCGTTGTACTCATAAGCAAAAATCCTCTGCCCCTGTTCATGGCAGTGGGGGATGATATGCTTGCCAAAGTCACAGCCCGGCTCGTCCGACAACTTAAGAAGCGCTTCTTTGAGTACTTTCCAGCTGAATATGTAAATGCCCATGGAAGCCAGGTTACTTCTTGGATTGGCCGGCTTCTCCTCGAATTCGGTGATACGATTGTTATCATCTGTAATAAGGATACCAAACCTGCTCGCCTCTTCGATGGGAACCGGCATTGCAGCAATGGTGACGTCAGCGTTGTTCGCTTTGTGATACTCCAGCATCACTTCATAATCCATCTTGTAGATATGGTCTCCCGAAAGAATCAGAACGTAATCAGGATTGTAGGACTCCATGTACTCCAGATTCTGGAAGATTGCATTGGCCGTACCGGTATACCAGTCGCTGCCTTTGCTTTTCTCATAAGGTGGTAAGACGGTTACGCCACCTACGTTACGATCGAGATCCCACGGAATACCAATTCCGATATGAGTGTTCAAACGCAACGGCTGATACTGGGTCAATACGCCTACGGTATCCACCCCCGAGTTAATACAGTTGCTCAGCGGAAAATCGATAATTCGATATTTTCCGCCAAATGATACTGCTGGTTTTGCTACTTTTTGAGTAAGCACTCCAAGGCGGCTGCCTTGTCCTCCTGCCAAAAGCATGGCAATCATTTCTTTTTTAATCACGTTATCACCTCTTGCTGTTGTATTTAATCGTAATTCCATTATACCATATATTTCTAAAATAGTGAACAAATTTATGAATAATTTTTTGGAAAATTTGTGCATTTTCCGACATTTTTCGCATTTTTTGCGATTTTTATGATTTTGGACCAGATGTTGTATTATCTGTAAATAATTCCCACTAAATAGATTGGAAGCCCTTGAATCATATAGAAAAATACAGTATAATTGGCATAAGTGCGTATAATAAGGAAAGTCCCCATCACATATGCCCGGGGGAATATGAAAAAGGAGAAGCAGCATGAATTTAACAACAGTTAGAGAGATTTATAAAAACCGTGAGAGTTATCTGTCTAAGGAAATCTCTGTCGGTGGATGGATTAGAAGCAATCGTGATTCAAAAGCGTTTGGATTTATTGTAATCAGTGACGGGTCGTATTTTGAGACGCTTCAGGTGGTTTACCATGATACGATGCCGAATTTTGATGAGATCTGTAAATGTAACGTAGGCGCCGCCGTGATCGTAACAGGAACTCTGGTGGCAACTCCGGAGGCCAAACAGCCATTTGAGATTCAGGCCACGGAAGTTTTTGTGGAAGGTCCTTCCGCTTCGGATTATCCGCTTCAGAAAAAGCGGCACAGCTTTGAGTATCTGAGAACCATTTCCCATCTGCGTCCGAGAACCAATACCTTCCAGGCCGTGTTCCGTGTGCGCTCACTGATCGCTTATGCGATCCACCAGTATTTCCAGGAGCGGGATTTTGTCTATGTCCACACTCCACTGATCACAGCCAGCGACTGCGAGGGCGCCGGAGAAATGTTCCAGGTGACCACCCTGGATTTGAACGATATCCCGAAGACCGTAGACGGCGCTGTGGATTACAGCCAGGATTTCTTTAACAAGCCTACCAGTCTGACCGTCAGCGGACAATTAAACGGCGAGACCTACGCCATGGCTTTCCGCAACATCTACACCTTTGGACCTACCTTCCGCGCGGAGAATTCCAACACCACCCGCCATGCGGCTGAGTTCTGGATGATCGAGCCGGAGATGGCATTTGCCGATTTAGATGACAATATGGCTCTGGCGGAGGGCATGTTAAAATACGTGATCCGTTATGTCCTGGAGCACGCGCCTGAGGAGATGAACTTCTTCAATCAGTTTGTGGACAAGGGACTGCTGGACCGTTTGAACGGCGTGCTGAATTCCGAGTTCGGCCATGTAACCTACACGGAAGCCATCAGGATTCTGGAAGAGCACAACGACGCTTTCGAATATAAAGTATTCTGGGGCTGCGATCTCCAGACAGAGCATGAGCGTTATTTAACCGAGGAGGTTTACAAAAAGCCGCTGTTCGTCACCGACTATCCGAAGGAGATCAAAGCCTTCTATATGAAGCTAAACGATGACAACAAAACCGTGGCCGCTATGGACTGTCTGGTTCCAGGCATCGGCGAGATCATCGGCGGCAGCCAGCGTGAGGACAACTACGACAAACTGATGGCGCGTATGGAGGAGCTGGGTTTGAAACCGGAGGATTACGATTTCTATCTGGATTTAAGAAAATACGGTTCCACCCGCCACTCCGGCTTCGGTCTGGGCTTTGAGCGCTGCGTGATGTATTTGACCGGTATGGGCAATATCCGCGACGTCATCCCATTCCCAAGAACTGTGAACAACTGTGACCTATAACAGCCGTACCGGCTGGTGTAAAAGCCTATACAAAGGAGGACTGACATGAAATTTCTTCATACAGCAGATATACACTGGGGCATGACTCCCGACAGTGACTCTCCGTGGAGCCGTGAGCGGTATCAGGCGATTAAAGATACATTTACACAAGTGATAACCAAAGCCAGAGATGCAGAGGTGAATTTCCTCTTCATCTCTGGGGACTTGTTCCACCGGCAGCCTCTGGCCAAAGATTTAAAGGACATTAATTATTTATTCACAACGATTCCAGGTGTCAGAATCATCATTATTGCAGGCAACCATGACCGAATCCGAACTAACTCTGCCCTGATGAGCTTTACATGGGCTCCCAATGTGACCTTTATTATGAATGAAGAGTTATCTTCTATTTATTTTGAGGAACTCAATACGGAGATTCATGGTTTCAGCTACTACTCCGTGGAGATCAAGGAGAATAAGATCGAGAACATCAAGGCTCCCGACGATGGACGGATTCATATCCTGATGGTTCACGGCGGCGACGCCACCCATTTACCCTTCGACCGCAAATCTTTGGCTGAAGCAGGGTTCTCCTACGTCGCTTTGGGACATATTCACAAGCCGGAGATCATTGCCGACGGCAAGATGGCCTATCCTGGTTCCCCGGAGCCTCTGGACAAAACGGAAACCGGCCCTCATGGCGCTCTGGTCGGCGAGATCAACGATGAAACCGGAAAGCTGGAAGCTTTGAACTTCGTTCCGCTGAGCAAATCCCAGTACGTTCCTCTGGCCGTCAACATTACTCCGAACACCACCAATACGGAGCTGGACATCCGCATTTCCCAGGAAATCGAAAAGCGGGGGCGGCAGCATTTATACCGGTTCCGTGTCTGCGGAATGCGGGACCCGGATATGACCTTTGATTTTGAGAATTTAAGGACCAAGTACCGTGTTGTGGAGGTGCTGGATGAGACAGAGCCTCAATATGACTTCGCCGCTCTTTTTGCGGAGCATCCCGGCGATATGATCGGTTTTTATATCCAGACACTTCAGAAGCCGGAGATGAGTCCCGTGGAGAAGAAGGCACTCTACTACGGCATCAATGCCCTGCTTCGTACAACAGATGAAAGGAGTTAGCCATGAAATTATTAGACCTTCACATCCATGGTTTCGGAAAGTTTCATGATTGTACGGTTGCATTTCAGGATGGAGTAAACATTGTCTACGGCTCCAACGAGGCGGGCAAATCCACATTCCACACCTTCATCCGCGGCATGCTCTTTGGCATCGACAGACAGCGTGGACGGGCAGCCAGAAACGATTTATACAGCAAATACGAACCGTGGGAAAACAGCGGCACCTATGAAGGTACCCTGAGAGTGATGCATCAGGACACCATCTACCGGATTGAGCGCACCTTCCAGAAGAACAACAAGACCCTCGTCATTGTCAATGAGACGCTGGGCAAGCAGGTTTCGGCCACGAAGGCATTTATGGACGAACTGCTCTGCGGACTCAATGAGACGACCTACAACAATACCATCAGCATCGGCCAGCTCAAAAGCGCCACCGAGGAAGGAATGGTATCGGAGCTTCGCAACTACATAGCCAACATGAATACCTCCGGAAATATGGCCCTCAATATCACCAAAGCATCCGCATTTTTGAAGAGCCAGCGCCGCCATATGGAAGCCCAGCTGGTTCCGGACGCGGCCCGCTCTTACACCACGGTACTGGGGGAAATCAAGGCCATCGAAAAGGAGCTTTCCTCCCCGGAATACGAGAATCAGATTGCCTCCTACCAAAAGCGGCGCAGCTACGCCCAGCAGCAGCTGGAGATGCGGCAGAAGGAGAAGGAACAGCTGCTGGCCAGCACGGCCAGAGGCAGGGAGATCCTGACACAGAATCAGTTTACCTCCTTAAACTCCATCACTGATTATCAGAAACAGATTCAGGAAGAATATGAAGAGTATGATGATTTAAAACATTACTGTAAAAAGAAATCCCCGTTGGTTCTGAGGATTGTTGCTGTCATTCTGGCGACCCTGTTCCTGGGAACGGCGGCTTATCTCTTCTTTATCGACAAATCCGGGCTGATCGGGCGTTTTTTAAATGTCCAGCCGTGGATGGTATGTGCCGGCATCGGGGGCGTTTCCCTGTTATTCTACCTGCTGGCCCTCATCAGCTTTATCTCCGGGCGGCGGGACAAGAACGATCTGGCATCCTGCACCAAGGAACTGGAGGAAGCCTTCAACCGCCACAACGGAAGTTCCGAAATCTCCGAGCATGCACTCAAGGAATTCAACCAGAAGATGGCAGGCTATCAGAGTCTGAGCACCAACATGGACAAGTCAGAGGGCGCGCTTCATAAGCTGGCGGAGGAGATTGCATCCCTTCAGAGAGAACAGAACGAATGCAGCCAGGTTATCGAAAAGCAGCAGAAGAATCAGTGGGAAATGGAGAAAATGCTGGAGAACCTGGGCAATTACAAGACCCAGGCAGAAGGCTTAAAGCATACCTTAGCGGAGAACGAAAAGGTCATGCAGGAAATCGAGGCCATCGACCTGGCCCAGGAGACCATGACAGAACTCTCCTCCTCCATCAAGGATTCCTTCGGACTGTACTTGAATAAGACGGCATCCCAGCTCATATCGGGTATCACCGGCGGCGCTTATACCAGCATGAGTGTGGATGAGAACTTAAACGTATTCTTAAACACCAGAAAAAAACTGGTTCCATTGGAACAGGTCAGCAGTGGTACGATGGATCAGGTATACTTAGCGCTCCGTTTAGCAGCCGCCATGATGATACAGAATGGCACCGAACAGATGCCGCTGATCTTTGACGACAGCTTTGCGCTCTACGACGATGAGCGTCTCAGAAATGCCCTGAAATGGCTGGTGCAGTCCTACGGCGGACAGATTATCATCTTTACCTGCCATCACAGGGAGGCTCAGATGCTGACAGCCAACCAGCTGCCATTCCACCTGATCAATATCAATCAGTAATTTTCTATTGCATAGACAAGGCCCGCGTTTTTTTGAAACCGCGGGCCTGTTTTTATCATATTCTTTTTACTTGTTCTGTTTGGAACGATAAGCATCTAACAGCTTATTGATTCTTCTGGTTGGATTCAGAAGCTCGCTTAAAGATGCGTCATGGTTTAAATTGTCGATGATCAGCGCAATGTACTTGCTCATATCCACGTTGATGTAGTACGGCTTCGACAGCAGCTCCGGTGTCTGATATACCAGGTTCGTAGTCAGAATACGGTCAATGAGACCGTCCTCATAATATTTATCAAACTTAGCCAGACCGTTGGTGAATAAACCGAAGGTAGAACAGATAAAGACCTTTCTGGCCTTTCTTCTCTTTAACTCCTTGGCTACATCCTGCATACTCTCTCCGGAGGAGATCATATCGTCGATAATCAGCACGTCCTTGCCTTCCACGCTGGAGCCCAGGAATTCATGGGCGACAATGGGGTTGCGGCCATTGATAATCTGTGTATAGTCACGTCTCTTATAGAACATCCCCATATCCAGTCCCAGCACATTGGCGAAATATACAGCCCGTCCCATACCGCCTTCATCGGGACTGATTACCATCATATGGTCACTGTCTATCTGTAAATCGGTCTCCACTCTCAGCAGATACTTGATAAACTGATAAATCGGCTGAACCGTCTCAAAGCCTTTTAACGGGATTGCATTCTGTACGCGGGGATCATGGGCATCAAAGGTGATGATGTTCTCCACGCCCATATTGATCAGCTCCTGAAGGGCCAGCGCACAGTCCAGAGACTCTCTGCCGGAACGCTTGTGCTGGCGGCTCTCATATAAGAATGGCATAATCACGTTAATTCTGCGGGCCTTGCCTGCAGCAGCCGCGATGATCCGCTTTAAATCCTGAAAATGGTCATCCGGCGACATATGGTTGGTCATGCCGCACAGGGAATAGGTCAGACTGTAATTACATACATCCACCATAATATACAGATCGTCGCCACGGATCGTCTGGGTAATGGTCCCTTTTGCCTCCCCGGTTCCAAATCTCGGAATCTTGCTTTCAACAATATAAGTTTCTCTCTGATATCCGGAAAATGCAATGGTAGATTTGTGCTCACTCTCCCTCTCACGTCTCCATGCCACCAGGTAATCATCAACCTTCTTGCCAAGCTCTGAACAACTCTTAAGGGGAACCAGGCCCAAAGGCCCAACCGGTATGGTCTCAATGGTCTTCTCTTCGTATATCATGATTTTCCTCCAACCTCACTCTATGGTATCGTTTAATGCTTCTCTTTTATATCATTATGCGCCGAAATAGTCAAGCTAATCAACGTTTTTTGGTTCGAATATCATCTCCATATAAGGGGATGATCGTGTACTGGCTCATAATCCTGGATGACACGCGGTCCGAGTAGGTATCTCTCAGCATGGTAACCGACAGATTCGTGGAAATGATGGTCGATTTCTTCCTCAATAACCGCTCGTTGATGCAGTAAAACAGCTGGGAGGAGACAAAGGTATTATTCAGTTCCGTCCCCAGATCATCGATAATCAGCAGATCACAGTCCAGAATATACTGGTACATATCCTGCATCTCCAGTTCCGGTTCATAGTTAAATTTATTTTTCGAAAACACGTCAAACAAATCATTGGCCGATAAATAGATCACCGACTGGTAAGCATTGATCAATTCTCTGGCAATGCAGTTGGTAAGAAAGGTCTTCCCCACGCCGGTACTTCCGGTAAAGATCAAATTGCCGCCTTCGGTCTTAAAATTGTCCACAAATTCCCGGCACCAGATGAGCACCTGCTTCATGTAATCAGCCACCGTCATCTGAATCTCCGGCACGATCTCCCGATTGTCAAAATACCGGAAAGAAAACGTGTCAAAATTCTCCGTCTCGATAATCTTGTCAATATTGGACTGGGCATAGAGCAGCTTGATCTGCTCCTGCTTGAAGCAGTGGCATTTCTTACCGCCGATATATCCGGTATCCTGGCAGTCCGGACAGGTATAATGCATCTCCATATAATCCTTTGGAAATCCGGCAGACGCCAGCAGAATCTCTTTCTGCTCTCTCAAATCCTCGATCTGCTGCTTCAAACCATCCTTTGCCGACTCGTCCCCGTCCAGCAGTCTTCGGGCACACTGAACCGCTCTGGAACTGATCTCCTGCTCCAGATCCCGAATCTGTGGAATCCGCTCATAGACCCTGCGGACCCGCTCGTCCTGCTCATGCTTATTCTTCAGCTGTTTCTGGTTGTAAACCCGCATAATTGCATTGTACTGCGAATTGCTCAGTGCCATCTTATCTCCTCACTGTTGTTACTGCTCTCCAAGGCGTTCTTTTAAACGCTCCAGCACCATGGCGTCGTAGTTGGTATCTCTCTGTTCAAAGTTATGGAACTGGTTTCTGCCTGTCTTCGGTGCAACCGGCTGTTTGCCTGCGGCCCGGTTCTCCCGCTTCTCATCCAGGGCCGCGATCTCCCTTACGGTCCTCACGCCGGATTTTTTCCACTCGGACAGAATCTTATCCGCATACTGGAAACTGGGGGTATGTATTGCGGCAAGAGTACGGTTACAGGCTTCCACCACAATTTCTTTGGAAAAACCATACTCCTTGAACCACTTCTGAATCATGTCAAGTTCCACACTGCCCGGATTCCGGTCTCCGAGGCCAAACGCCTTCATCACCGCAAACGTATCCTTGTTGTAGGACGTCACATACTGCTTGGCTTCCTCCACCGTGCGGATGCCCTTCTCATGCCAGTTGATGGCCACCGTCTCCAGATACCGGAGATTGGAATGCCCTCCCTGCACACAGTATTCCACCAGGAACTCCAAAAGTTCCATGGACATCTTCAGCCCGTCATAGAGATAGGCAAATAATTCACAGTCTCTGGGCGTGAAAACTTTGTTCATATATTTCTGGGCAATATAAAGAAGCTGGCTGAAGTCCTCCTCCATAGAAACACGGTTCACCTGCTCTGTGGTGTAGAAAGGTCTCACCTGGGGAATCTTCTTATCAGCCATAGCCGCGTTCTTTCTGGCCCTGCCCGGCGCCGCAGCCTGGGTTTCCTTTTTCCTCGGCATCACAACATGCTCCACCGTGGCCGCATTCTCCGTAACAGGAAGCTGTTCATCGAACTCGTCATCGTAGTCCGCATCAAAATCTTCCTCCTCCAGACACTCCGTCTTACCGGTCTTCCGGGGCGTCTCTGGCCGGCCTGTCTCCTGCGGCTTCTCAGCCATGTCATCCAAGCTCTTCTTTCCCGCCTGTAATCCTTCCTGTCCCCCATCTTCCACAAGCACGCCCTGTTTCTTCCAATATGTAATCGCCCGGCGCACATCGGCCTCCGTATGGTTCAGGGCGTCTGCAATTGTATCTACGTTCAGCGTCTCATCCTGATGACGGAGTATATACAAGTAAACCTTCACGTACTCTCCGCTCGCGGCCGTCATATACTCGTCAATAAACTGATTGGCAACCTCGGTTGCCTGAATCTGAAAACTGCTTCTCATAGTCCTGTTCTCACCCTGCCTCTCTTTCCTTAACACCATCATACCACATGTTTTTTCAAAAGAAAATAGGCACCACTTTTCCACTTTTTCATTGTGGATAATGTGGATAATGTGGATATCCGGTATACATAATCGTGAGAAAACTGTCGAAACATGTAGAATCCCTTATTGAATCACGGGTTCGAAAATTGTGAGACACTTTATTATGTAAATTAGAAAATCCACATAGCTTCTTAACATAAAATGTTGACAACTATGTGGATAATGTGGATAACTACATCCCAATCAGCTTTTCTCCCACTTTTACAATGTCTCCGGCGCCCATAGTTATCAACAAGTCACCGTGAACACAATTTTCTAAAATAAATGTTTCAATGTCGTCAAAAGACCTTAAATAGTGAGCTTTTGTCCCCAGTTTCTCGATTCTCTCTGCAATATCTCCCGAACTGATGCCCAGATTGTTGGTCTCCCTGGCCGCATAGATGTCCGCCAGTATCACTTCGTCCGCCATGGACAAGGCCTCGGCAAACTGGTCTAAGAATGCCTTAGTTCTTGTGTATGTATGGGGCTGGAACACGCACCATATCTTATTGTGTGGATAATTCTTTGCCGCCGCCAGGGTAGCCGCGATCTCTCTCGGGTGGTGGGCATAATCATCAATGATCGTGATGCCGGCCAACTCGCCCTTTTTCTCAAACCGGCGGTTGGTCCCGGTGAATTTGCGAAGCCCTGCCTGAATATGTTCCATGGAAATGCCGAGTTTCTGGCATAACGCGATGGCCGCCAGTGCATTGTATACATTGTGCTCCCCCGGTACGCCCAGGGTGATCCCGGCGGCTTTCTCCCCGTGAACCAGCAGATCAAAGGTCGGTCTCGCATAATCATCATAGGTAATATTGGCCGCGGAATAGTCGCTGGACGGCTCTTTTCCGCAGGTAACCACCTGGCAGGCCAGTCCGTCGGTAATCTCCTGATACCGGTCAATATCGCTGTTGATCACCAGAAATCCATCCTCCGGCATCTTCCTGGCAAACAGGCGGAAAGAATGGCGGATATCGTCAATGTCCTTAAAGAAGTCTAAATGGTCCTCCTCAATATTCAGAATCACTTCCATGGTGGGGAAAAAGGACAGGAAGCTGTTGGTATACTCACAGGCCTCCGTCACAAACAATTCGGAGTCTCCCACACGGATGTTGCCGCCGATGGAATTCAGGATACCTCCTACAGAAATCGTCGGGTCGGCGTCCGCCGCAAGCAGAATCTCCGTCACCATAGATGTGGTGGTGGTTTTGCCATGGGTTCCTGCAATCCCAACCGCATACTTGTAGTTTTTCATAATCTGCCCCAGCAGTTCCGCCCTGGTCAGCATGGGAATTCCCTTTTCCTGCACGGCGATAAACTCCGGATTATCCGCATGAACCGCCGCCGTGTATACCGCCACATCGATTCCATCCTCAATATTGGAGGCTCTCTGGCCGTAATACACCTTGGCCCCTCTCGCCTCCAGCTGCTGTGTCAAATCCGACTTCTGGGAATCCGAACCGGTTACCCGGAACCCTTCCTCCATCAGAATCTCCGCAAGCCCGCTCATGCTGATGCCACCGATTCCAATAAAATGAATCGACTCCGGTTTGTTAAAATCTATCTGATACATATGGTTTTCCATCCTTTTTCGGTTTTTAGTCCCCTTACTTTTACTTCTTTTCCAGCAGAAAGTCAATGGTTTTCTTATATTATAGTAGAAAACCGGCAGAAAATCCACTGCTTCCCGGCGGCGCCGCCTTATTTTTGTTCAGGCAGGTACCTTTTTCTAGGAATTTTGAATGGCCTATGCTATACTAAACGCAGAAAAATCCAGGAGGTGATAGAAATGGCAAATATTTTAATAATTGAAGACGATTTGGACATTCAGAAGTATCTGCGCCTGCTGCTGGAAGAAGAAAACTTTAAGGTTAGGACAGCCGGGACGCGGAAAGAAGCGCTGGCTGAACTTGAGCAAAACAGCTGCGACTTGATTCTTTTAGATTTAACGCTGCCGGATGGGAATGGATATTCCCTGTGTACGGAAGTCAGACGGCAGAGAGACGTGCCGGTGATTTTCCTGACGGCGATGAACGACGAGGCCAGTATTGTGACAGGTTTTAACCTGGGAGCTGACGATTATATTACCAAGCCATTCAAACCGCTGGAACTGGTGTCACGTGTAAAAAATGTACTGCGGCGGCACGGGAAAAGTCCGTCGGTTTTTGAAATCGGCAATTTGAAGATTGATACCCTGAAAGCCGCTGTATCAAAAAACGGCCGGGAAATTTTGCTGTCCGCGCTGGAATACCGGTTGCTGCTGGTACTGTTAAACCACCAGGGGGAGGTACTCTCCCGCAGTCGTCTGCTGGAAGAAATCTGGGATATCGCAGGAGATTTTGTAAATGACAATACGCTAACGGTATATATCAAACGTCTTCGCGATAAAATTGAGGATAATCCCGCTAAACCGGCCATCATCAGGACGGTCCGAGGACTGGGGTATCTGTTAGGAGAATAATATGCTGGTTTTAAGAAACCCTGAAATCAAAAAAATGCTGGTCTTCTATGGGATATTTACTGCAGCCGCGGCGGCGGGCGCACTGCTGCTTTCCGGGGATTTGAACTTGACAGTCTATGTGCTGGCGGTCTGTCTGTCGGCTTTGGTGATGTTTTTGTATCATACGGCCAAGCGCTACCGGGAGATTGCCCGTTTAAACGAACAGCTGGACCGAATTCTCCATGGAAATGAGCCTACTTGCTTTGTGCCGGACAAAGAGGGAGAGCTGGCGCTTTTATCCAGTGAGATCTATAAGATGACCGTCCGTCTTCAGGAGCAGACAGAACTGCTGCAGCAGGATAAGGAATATTTAAGCAGCTCCATCGCGGATATCTCCCACCAGATCAAGACGCCCCTCACCTCGATTCGCATGATAGTACCGCGGCTTGGCCGATTGGATATGAACGAAGAGCAAAGACTTCGGTATGTCCGGGATATCAACGTACTGCTCTCCCGCATGGAATGGTTGATCTCCTCCCTGTTAAAGATCGCAAGGCTGGAGACCGGTACGGTGGCCTTTGAGCAAAAGCGCGTCCACGTCGGGGATCTGGTCCAAAAAGCCCTGGCTCCTCTTGATGTCATGCTGGATGTGAAGGGAATTGCCGTGGCTGTGGATATCAACCGGGAATGCACTTTTTGCGGGGATCTGTCCTGGTCCGTGGAAGCAGTCGGTAACATCCTGAAAAACTGCATGGAGCATTTGCCGGAAAGCGGAACATTAACCGTTGCCGCAACAGAGAATCCGCTTTACACCGAAATCACAATCTCTGACAATGGTCCGGGCATTGCCCCGGAGGATCTGCCTCATCTGTTTGAACGCTTCTACAAAGGAAAGGACTCCGGCATGGACCATGCAGGCATCGGTCTGGCATTGGCGCGGATGATTGCCGGCAGGCAAAATGGAACAATAACGGCAAAGAATGGAACAAACCAAGGAGCAGAATTTCAGATACGTTTTTATAAGGGGGCTGTATAGCGCCCCTTTTTTGGTGACAATTCTGTCATAAAACTGTCATGAAGCTGTCACGGAAGATATGTTATACTTGCCAAAAACAGGAGGTTATCATGGAAATACTGAGAGTGGAACAACTTTGTAAAACCTATGGCAACGGAGAAAACCAGGTACACGCCTTGCAAAATATCTCATTTACTGTGGAAAAAGGAGAATTTGTCGCCATCACAGGGCAGTCAGGCTCCGGGAAATCCACGCTGCTTCATACCATCGGCGGAGTGGATGTGCCAAATTCCGGCCGGGTGCTGGTGGAGGGAAATGAGATTCACAAAAAGACACAGGAGGAGCTGGCGATCTTCCGCCGCAGGCAGGTAGGGCTGATCTATCAGTTTTATAATCTGATACCTGTTCTGAATGTGGAGGAGAATATCACGCTGCCAATGAAACTGGACGGCCAGCAGGTGAACCGCCAGCGGCTGGAGGAGCTGCTAGACATACTGGGGCTTCAAAACCGGCGGAACCATCTGCCGAGGCAGCTATCCGGAGGCCAGCAGCAGCGGGTGTCCATTGGACGCGCTCTGATTGGCGCGCCGGCTCTGGTGCTGGCCGACGAGCCTACGGGCAATCTGGACAACCAGAACAGCCACGAGATAATCGAGCTGCTGAAATATTCCAACAAAAAATACAGGCAGACCCTCATGATTGTAACCCACGACGAGGAGATTGCCTTACAGGCGGACCGCATAATACGGATACAGGACGGAAGCATTGTGTCTGATGACCGGATCAAGAGATGAATGGGAGGTGGAACGAATGTGGAGAGATTATGCGAACCGATATATAAAAGAAAACCAAGCGGCCAGTCTGTTTCTGGCCGGTATCACGTTTCTATCCTCGCTTCTGCTCTCGCTGGTCTGTGGAGTGTTTTACAATCTCTGGATTGACCATGTGCAGCGGCAGATCTTAAAGACAGGAACCGCCCCGTCTGCGACAGAGCCCATTGTCGCTGCCTATCTTTTTGTCCTGGCGGCTGTCTGCGCTTCTCTGGTTGCTATGATTCACAATGCTTTTGAAGTCTCCATGAACAGCCGGCTCCATCAGCTTGGGATTTTAAAAAGCGTAGGGGCAACTCCCAGGCAGATTCGGAATTTCCTGCTTCAGGAAGTATTTCTGCTCTGTGCGTTTCCGGCGGCGGCCGGTGTTCTGGCGGGCTGGGGATTGTGTCATGGATTTTTGCATTTTATTCTCGCTGCTACGGACAGCGCAAGGACCTATGAGGTGGTCATTCGCTATCATTGGGGAATTGGAGTGGTTTCTTACCTGCTCTCTATGCTGACAGTTCTGCTGTCCGCCTGGATTCCGGCAAGGAACATCAGCCGGCTGACGCCTCTCCAGGCCATCCATGCCGGGGCGGAGATTTCTGCCGGGAAAATGAAACATTTCCGGGTATTCTCCCGTGTCTTTGGAATCTATGGGGAACTGGCCCGAAAGTCTCTGTATGCCCGCAGAAAGGCACTGAGAACGTCTGCCTGTTCCCTGATGCTTGCTATTTTAGCCTTTGTCAGTTTTCTCAACCTGGAGGCCATATCGGGGATCAGTACGCAGAAAACGTATTTTGAGCGGTTTCGGGATGTTTGGGATGTGATGTTTACGGCGGAGGACGCGCAGAATCAAGATAAGGATTTGATTGCAGAGATTCGCTCCATGGAGGGAGTGGAGAGTTGTATTGCCTATCAGATATTCGTGGCTGAGACGGAGCAGGCGGACGATTCTCCCCAGACGCTGGTTTACGTCCTGGATGATGAGAGTTTTAAGCAGTACTGTGACAGCCAGGGAAATGACGGAAGCAGTCCGGTGGTGGTCGCTGATTCTACGGCATTTCCGGCGATCCGGGAAGATTATGTCCAAGATTCCCGATCTGTCATCCTGTCCCGGAGTTTGTATCAAACCATGGCGGGCAGTTATCCAGGCGGCACAATGAGTTATAACATTAAAACGATTTCCGACAGTGACAGTCCAGCCGTATTAAAAGCCCTGGAAACCATCCTGCCGGAGAGGAGCCGCTACACCCTGGAGAGCCGGCTGGAGCGGGAAGCCTCCGATATTTCCATACGAAATGCTATGAAATTCGTCATAGGCGCTCTGACCGGACTGCTGGCTTGCATTGGTATCACCAATGTATTCTCCTCCGTCCTGGGACAGATCTGCCAGCGCCGGAAAGAATTCGCAAGATATGCTTCCGCAGGTATGTCTCCTAAGGGGATGTGGAAGATTCTATTCATGGAAACGTTGATCATCAGTCTGGAGCCTTTGTTCATCAGCCTGTTACTCAACATTCCGGTTGTGATTTTTGCGCTCCACTCCGCCCGCCTTTCCATTGGGGCTTTTATGCCAAAAGCACCGATTGTTCCGGCATTTGTGTTTGCGGCAATGGTGTTGATGACGGTGGGACTGGCTTACTACCTGGGCGGGAGATACATCTGCCGCGGGGATTTAGTGGAACTGCTGAAAGATGAGACTATGGTGTAGGTATATCACTCTCTATAACAGCTGTCTCGTGCTTCCGCCGATCACCAGCTCCGGTTTAAAAATCAAATCCTTACTGCCGCCGGTATCGATCCCCTCGCAGCATTCAATAATTTTATTCGCCGCTTCAAATCCCATGTCGTAAGCGGGCTGGCGGATCGTTGTCAGGCGCGGGCTGAAGAAGTCGGAATACACGATATCATCATATCCCACAACAGATAAATCGTCCGGTATGGAAACGCCATGATCCCTCGCCCATTTGTAGATGCCATAAGCACATAAGTCATTTGACGCCACGATTCCGGTCACACCCTCGGCCAGCAGTTTCCCCGCATGCTTCACGCCGGCCTCAATGTTATATTCCCCGTAGGCGACGAACTTTTCATTCTCCTCGATATGAAACTTGGCCAGCGCCTGTTTATATCCCATGAAACGCTGGTTGGCCGTACTGGAATCCGCCTGGATGGGACCGGTGATACAGCCGATCTTTTTATGGCCCTGCTCAATCAAATGTCTGGTGGCAATATAACCACCCATTTTATTGTCCAGGAGCACATTGCTGACCGATTTGTACTGTGTTTTATAATCAATTGAGATAATTTTAATGCCAAAACTCAGCATGTGGGCAATCAGCCTGTCCGTCTCGTCCGCTTCAATACCGTCAAAAGAGATGATAATGCCATCCACGCCCCTGTCAATCAGGATATTGATGTAATCAAAATTTTTCTTTGATTTATCGTTGGTATTGCACAGAATCAGGGCATAACCGTCCTGTGAACTTCTGGCCTCCGCTCCCCTGGCCAGCTCGCTGGAGTAGGGGTTGGTAAAATTGGGTACTACCATGCCGATTGTCTTTGTTTTATGGGTTTTAAGACTGGCTGCCAGGCTGTTTGGCCTGTAATTCATCCTTTTTGCGGCGTCTAAAACTTTTTTTCTCGTTTCCGCTGAGAGACGGTGCGGCTTATTATTAAGTACAATAGACACGGTTGTAGGTGATAGCTCTGTCTCACGCGCAATATCTTTGATTGTTACTCTCATACATTGCTCCCATTCATTTTGTAACCATTATACTTTAAAACAACGTAATTTACAATATTGGGAAGAAAATGAATGAGAACTTCGGGCTATCATGAACCTTTGATTACACTGGTTTTTAAGGGGCTGTTGCGGGACTGGATATCCGGCAATCTCCGCTCGATGGCGGCCCTGGCATATTCTACATCTTCGTATGCTTCCTGTGGGTTAAAACAGCCGATACACACCATATCTTGAGACCGGATCGCGTTGTAGGAAAAATTCAATCCCACATAAGGTGTCGTCCGCCCTGCCGCGCACGGTTTGATGGTGATCACAGGCTTCTTCGCATTGTGGATGATCTTCGCCACGCTCTCGATTTCCACCTGCATCAAAAAGCCCATACAGTTGAAAATCTGGATATAGGTCTCCACATCATATTCATTTTCATCTGCATACTGGATGATCTCCGGCATATGGGCGGAAAGCCCCGGGATCATTCCCGCGTCGCGGATCATCTTCAAGTAATCCGGCAGGCGGTTGATGGTTCCTGTGTTTTTATTGACCAGCTGTTCAATGCAGGAGTGGAGGGGGAGGCAGAACTTTGCCCCCCGTCTCGCGCACTCCCTGATGGTTCTCTCCGCCTCCTGTCTGGCCAGTGTTGTGTCATCCACATTTAAGATGGGCGAGTCCATCAGAATCATCTCTTTCCCTGTCCGCTCCTCCGCCATTTTTACCGCATCAATCAAATCATGGTCAACACCGAATAAGCCCAGCACTGCATTGACGTCCTCTTCCAGGAAAGCCGTGAAGATATCTGCCACCGACTCAGGAGAACTGTGACGTTTTAAAATCAGTTCGTCCTTGGCCGGTGTCTGGTGGCTGAACCCGGATATCCAGTTACAGCCAATAATCATTCTTGGAAGCTGGATTCCCGCAACTTCTGTTTTTGGAAATGATGTGCTCATAATTTACACTCCTTAATTCTGGCAGAATAATACAGCCCCTTTGATATAGCCGTCCTTTTTGTCACAAGCCCTCTGGAACATATGCTCCATGGCTTCGGCATCTTTAAAGTAGGCGGTGTGTGTGATGAATTTCTCAGGCTCATAGACACCTTTTTGGATCATCGTATAAGTCCTCGGAATCATCTCCGGATAATGGGCATTGCTGAACGGAGATAGGTTATACACAGTTAACCCGCCTAAATGCCATTTAGTTCCGTTAAACGTGACATCACCCCTGTGGAAGCTGCCAATTACAAATTTACCGGCTGTTTTTGTCATCGAGTCTGCCAGATGGAATCCGGAATCAGAAGCGCCAAAGTCAATCACTACATCAGCACCGCCCCCCTCCTGAATCTCTTTGATCACACGTTTTCCTTCCTCGCTTTCCGGGTCCAGTACTTCCGTCGGATTCAGCCCTCTTGCCATCTCCCGTCTGTCCTCTCTTAGCTCGAATACGGTGATTCTTCCCGCCTGGGTGCCCCTGGTAAGTCCCATCAAAGTAAGCATCCCCATATAACCGGCGCCCACTAAAACTACATGATCTCCCATCTGAATGCCGGCGGTGTTTAACAGGTTCACCACACAGCAGGTCGGCTCATATACCACTCCGGCCCAATCGGTGGTATCATCGGGAAGCTTCACGATTCCATCTGCCCGGTTGATAAAGTACTCGCACATCATGTCATTCCCACCATAGGCTGCAAACACTTTATCGCCCTTTTTGAAGTTCGTCACCAGGCTTCCTACCTTTTCCACAATGCCGACTCCCTCATGGCCGATCACATAGGGCATAGGTCCCGGGGCATTCACGCCGCGGTACAGCCAGGAATCCCAGCAGCATACTCCACAGGCCATGGTTTTAATCAGAACCTCATCCGCCTTCGGCTCATCCGGAATCTCATGTTCCATCACTCCCAGCTTCATATAATCTGTAACGAAAACGCCATTTACCTTCATAATTATATTCTCCTTTTTATCAAACGGTTTACAGTTATCTGGCAGCCCAGAGGAAACCTCTTCTCTGAGCTTCTGCTACCTGGGGAATATCAAAAATATCATCATGATGTCCCAGCGCGTTGTAGAACACCCGTCCCTTTCCCCAGAGTTTGGTGTAAATAATCGGCATATCCACAACGCCATTGGCTCTGTGTGGTCCTGCCGTCTGAACCTTTGTTGAGGCTAAAACATCCACACAGGGATCTAAATGCAGATAATACTGCTCGGTATAGACACTGAAATCATCCAGTCCCTGGATAAGCGGTGAGGACGACTGTTTCTTAAAATTGACGTCATAGTGTGTCCAAAACGCTCCCGGCGCTTCACTCTCCGGATAACACTGATGTACGTATTCCAGATTCTCTTCAGTCAGTCTGGATACATGGTGCATCCATTGATCTCCGGGGTGGGATACCCACTGGCTTCCTGTCATGAACTGCCATTCCACACTCCAGCGGAACGAATCACACATTCCGCCATGACAGCCTGCTAAGCCAACTCCTGACAACACCGCTTCTGTGATTGGGAAGCAGCACTTATCCTCCAATTCCCCCTGGGTCCAGCACGGAACAATCAAATCCATGGTCTTCAAGAATTCTTCATCCTCTAAGTGTTCCAGGGTGTCCTCTCTGATCACTTCAAAATTTTCCTCTTCCAGCATTTTCTGAAATCTTGCACTGACTAACTCCGGCTCATGCCCTTCCCAGCCGCCGTAAAAAATATAAGCTTTTTTCTTCATGTGAACCTCCTTTTATTTAGCTGTTGAAATTTTTGCTCTGATAGAATCGAACAATACTGCAACTACGATAACTGCGCCTAACACAATCTTCTGCCAGTAAGCATTGACTCCAAGCAGGTTCAATCCGTTGTTGACAAAGCCCCAGGCCAGCGCGCCTGCTAGTGTATTTAACATACTTCCCTTGAAAGTACCGCCGATATAAACTGCTGCCAGAGCCTGCAGTGCCATATCACTGCCGGAGCTTGGCTGCCCGGAGGACAATCTTGCCGTCATGACAATCCCTGCACAGGCGGAGCAAAATCCGCAGATCGTGAACATCAGCACTTTTGTCTGAACCACCTTCAATCCCGATAACGCGGCTGCTTCCGCATTTTCCCCAACTGCAATCACCGAACGTCCAAAGGTCGTATACTTCAACAGGAAGGTGCCAATTGCAAAGAAAACAAGCATAATGATAACCGGAACCGGGATGATATTGGCGACATATCCTCTGCCCAGGAACAAAAATCCGTCCGGCAGTCCTGTCACCGGCATACTGTTGGTGGTGATTAAGATCAGTCCCTGAATCACATACTGCACGCCCAGAGTACCGATAAAGGATGGGATTCGCCAAAAAGTAACGATACAGCCGGACAAGGTTCCCACCACTGCCCCCAGCAGCACAGCCAGCAAAATTGCCGGTACCAGCGGTATCCCGCACTTTGTGATCAGCAGCGCGGCGTTACATCCTGCAAATGTAGCCGCCATACCACTGCTCAAGTCGATCTCACCACCCAGCACCACAAAGGATACGCCCAGCGCACAGATCGCAACCACACACACCTGCCTCAGTACATTAATAATGTTGCTGACGGTCAGAAATTTGTCATTCACAAACGCCATAATAACGATAATTACAATAATTAAAAGCCATGCGCCCATATTATTGGCAATAGAAAATGCTTTTGATTTGATACTCTTACGATCCATGGTCAACTTCCTCCTACTGCATATTCTGTAATTTTGCTCTGTGAGAACTCGGATTTATCCACTTCGCCGGAGATTTTCCCCTCATGCATGACCAGAATCCGGTCACACACTCCCATAATCTCCTCCAAGTCGGATGACACGACGATCACGGTCTTGCCCTCTGACACCAGGTTGTTGATAATCTCATAAATCTCACGCTTTGCTCCAACATCGATTCCTCTGGTAGGCTCATCAAATATAATGATTTTAGAATCTGAGAAAAGCCACTTGGCGAGTACGACCTTCTGTTGGTTTCCACCGCTTAAGAACATGACTCTCTGTTCTACGGAAGGTGTTGCAGTATGAAGGAGTTTTACATATTCTTCTGCCACTTTTTTCTCTTTTTTAAAGTCAAAGTAAAATCCGGCTTTCAGGATTTTCTTTAAAGCAACCATAACCGTATTGACTTTAACAGAAGACCGGAGGAACAAGCCCTCCTCTTTTCTGTTTTCTGTCACAAAGCCGATCCCCAGTCCGATGGCATCTCTCGGAGAATTGATTGTTACCTTTTTCCCATCAATGAAAATCTCACCTTTTACTTTTTTATCAGCCCCGAAAATCATTCTCATGGTCTCCGTGCGCCCGGCTCCAACCAGCCCGGCAAATCCCAGCACTTCACCGGCACGGGCGGCAAACGATACTTCCTTGACCCGTTTTCCTCCGTCTGACAATCCCCGGACCTCCAATGCCGTGTCCCCAATTTTTGTATTTCTTTGAGGATACTGGTTGGTAAGCTGCCGTCCGATCATCATTTCTATCATATCAGCTTTGGTAACGTCCTTTACATCCCGGGTTCCTATGTAACAGCCATCCCGCAGGATTGTCATTCTGTCACAGATGGTATAAATCTCATCCAGTCTGTGGGTGATGAAGATCACCGCGGTTCCTCTTTCTTTCAACATCCTGATGATCCGGAATAGAATCTCCGTCTCGTTATGAGATAAGGAGGACGTGGGTTCATCCATGATCACCACTTTAGCATTGATACTCACTGCTTTCACGATTTCCACAATCTGCTGCTGCGCAAGGCTCAACTCTCTGAGCATTGCCCGGACATCCATCTCAATCCCTAAATCTTCAAAAAGCTTCCTGGCGTCCTCTCTCATCTTTTTCCATTGGACGGCTCCCATTTTCATGGGATACCGTCCTAAAAATACATTTTCAGCCACAGTCACTCTCTGTATCAAATTCAGTTCCTGATAGATTATGGAAATTCCCAGTTCCTCCGACTGCTTCGGCGAATGAATCTCTACCGCCCTGCCTTCAAATTCTATGGTTCCGCTATCTTTTTTGTAGGCTCCGGAGAGTATCTTCATTAAGGTAGATTTCCCCGCTCCGTTCTCCCCAACCAGGGCCAGCACTTCTCCTTTTCTGACTGTCAAATCCACGTCTGTCAGTGCTTTTACGCCTGGAAATGCCTTATTAATTTTTGTCAATTTCAGTATATTTACAGCACTCTCCATAACCAAGTCACCTTTCGGATTAAATTGCGCCTCTGTTCGTTAATTGCCCAGCACCTGTTCGGATGTCAGCTGCCCCTCTGCACAGTAAATTCCTGCTGAGATCGGAACTACTTTCTCAAACTTCTCCCCGTCTAAGTATTTCAAAATATACTCAACCGTTGTTGACGCTTCCCCTGCCGGGTCCTGCGTAATCGTCGCAATATAATTGAGTTTCTTGTCAATCAGTTCCAACTCCTCATCTTCACCGTCATAACCGACAACCATCACCTCTGTCCGGTTTGCCCCCACAGTTGCATCATATGCACCAAGAGATCCCTGAGCGCTGACGCCGTAAATCAAATCCAAATCTGAATAAACCGTCAATGCATCTTCCGCACTGGCCATTGCGTCCTCTCTGGTAGATACATCATACTCATTCTTCACTTCCACTTTAATTCCGCCCTTGGTCAGACCGTCTACAAAGCCCTGGCCCCGCTGCTTCATCTGCTCGGTGGAACCGGACATGATCGCTATATTCAGCTCCGTCTTTCCTAAATCGTTGAAGTATTTTGATGCCCAGGTTCCGCCTAAAAATCCTGCATCATAATGCTCCGTACCACAGGCATAAACAATCAGGTCATTAATAGCGTCCGGATTCTGTGTATTGCCAATGATGAATACTGGTATTCCTTTCTCCTTGCACTGCGCAAACACATCCTCCATGGCATCGATAAACCATGTGCTGACTACCATCACATCAACATCGTTGTTAATCATATCCTGAATCCCGTTCAGCTGTGTCGCCGCATCCAGATTGCCGTCCACGAAGGAGACATCCCAGCCATTCTTATCCGCTTCCGACATGAACTGCTCATACATTCTGACAAAGTATGGGAAATTCAAGGATACAAAGCTAAGTCCAACCTTTAAGGGCTCCGACGTCTCTTTGGATGACGCTTCCGTAGTATCAGCCGCCTCTGCCTTTGTCCCGCCGGCAGCTTCTGTCTGCGCCTTCGTCGTCTCTTCTGAATTCTTCGGTGTTCCACCGCACCCCGCCAGGGAAACCATAAGCGCCGCTGCAAGAATCATACTAAGTGTTCTCTTCTTCATAATACTTTCTCCTTTTCTTTTGTTTATATTGTTTTTTACCAACCTCTGTCAGCAGCCATTGCCTCTACCTCTTCTCTAGAGGGTACGGAGGGCTGCGCTCCCTGTCTCGTCACGGATATGCCTGATGAAATATTGGCAAACCGGATGGCTTTGTCAATCGGTTCACCCTCTGCAAGCTTTACCGCGATTGCCGCATTGAAGGTATCCCCTGCCGCTGTCGTATCCACTGCTTTTACCTTCATGGCTTCATACAATGCCTCTGTCTCACTGTTTATAAAAGCAGATCCCTTTTCTCCCAGCGTCACAATTACGTTTTTAACTCCGCGCCTTATCATCTCTTTCCCGGCGGCGCATGCTTCTTCCCATGTATGCACCGGCATTCCGGTTATTTTTTCCAGTTCAGTCTCATTCGGTGTAAGGTAAGTCAAATTTTGAAAAATCTCGTCTGGCAATGGCTCATCCGGCACCGGCGCCGGATTAAAGATAACGATTTTTCCTGCATCCTTTGCCCTCCTTATGGCTTTTTTCACACCCTCAAGAGGTGTCTCCAATTGAACCAGCAGAATGTCGCAGGCATCAATCTTGTCATACACCGTTTCCATGTATTCCTGGCCGCATGCACGGTTCGCTCCTGGTATCACGATAATACAGTTATTGCCGTCATGGTTAATACTGATCTGTGCCATCCCCGTTGGAGTGTCCGCCACTGTCTTTACACAGTCTACATTGACTCCTGCATCCTTCAGATTGCGCATCACCAGATCACCCAGGCCATCATCTCCGATTGCACTGATAAAGGCAGTATCTCCGCCCAGTTTTCCGCAGGCATAGGCTTGATTTGCCCCCTTTCCTCCCGGCATCTTCTGAAAGGACTGGCTCATAACCGTCTCCCCAGCCACCGGAAATTCATTTACCTTTACAACAAAATCAATATTGGTACTTCCTATTACAAGTATCTTCTTCATGATTCCTCCTTTTTACGGACCCGTTTTTATACATTAAAAGTTAAAATCAGAACACCTATTACAAACAGGGAAATGCCGCCTGCCAGAACAGCGAAGGTGCGTTTACCGGCCCCTTTAAATTCGCCGTAGATCAGTCCCCAAAGATAAGACCACATTCCGTAGGAATATCCGATGCCTGTTGCAATCACCACACTTACCACCGGTGCTGCTATGGATTGAAGCACATTGCCGCCAAAATGGCAGAAGGCTGCAATACAAGCCAGGATCAGAATAAACGGAAGTCCTTTTCCAGGGTGCAGAACCTTGTTCCACTTATTTTCTCTGGTAAGCCAATATGCGGTATAGACACTAGTACCTGCCAGTGCCCCGATACTCAATATCCCCATACAGGTGAGGGAAGAAAATCCCTGAGGCCTTAACGCTGTACTGAGACCGAAGGAGGATGCCACCGAGTAAAACGGAATCATTATGGCACTGCTGATGACCAGCAAGGCAATGTCTCTCTTCTGAGAACCGGTTTCTTTGGCATCCTGTTTCTCATGCTTACCCACATCCTTATCTCTCATCACACCGGAAACCTGACAGACAATGGTTCCTCCAATCAGCAGGATAGCTGCCAGTATAATTAACAGCAGAGAGGAATTCTCTGAGATTCCTCCAAAAACCGCCGTAATCATAATTCCGCTGAGAATGGAACAGGTGGAAGATATGGAGCTTGAAAGAATTAATCCTACCCGGCTCACTACCGACAACTGGATCTGCATTCCTATGGCATACACAGCGCCGCAGCCAAATACCAGAATGACTCTCGGAATATCTGTACTGATTTCATAAAAAACACCTTTCGGTATCATGTAATTGTGCAAAGCTGCAATGGAACCCCATACGATAAACAGTGAGAAAACATAAAGCCAGCTCAAAAATGCATAGATTGGATAATCACCGGTATGTTTTACAACCTGAAACCAGGAACCCCATAAAAAAGTAACGATCAAAACAATGATAAGCGCCGTATTCTGAGACAGTTCCATGATTTAATCCCTTCTCTCTTTTCTTAATTCTCTGCTATTAAAAATTGACTCCGGCAACAAGAATGATATTGGCAAAAGAAGAGGTCTCTCCGGTTCGGATAATCACTCTGGCTTCTTCCGTCATTTTCTTGAACTCTTCATGTGGTACATAGGAAACTGGCTGCTCTTTTAATAATCCATGCACCCGGTCCTCCAAATCCCCGTTGCCTTCTTTAATCTCGTCGGCCAGAATATAGGACTCACTGACCAATTCTTCATTCACTGCTTCCAGAACCTGCATAAATCCGGGTATCCCCTTGGTCAAAGACAAATCTATCACGTTTACTCCTTTGGGAATTGGCAGCCCCGCATCGCCAATCACCAAATATTGAGTGTGTCCAATTGCTGCTATTTCTGAAATCAGATTAGTATTTAAAATCCTGTCCCTTTTCATTACTACCTCCACCTTTTTTGATCAAAACATGCTAAATCGTTTTAGCGTTTAATAAAAAAATAAATATCGTGTTGCTAAAACGATGTACCAAAAGAATATCACACATTTTTTCCATTGTCAATATTTTTGCACATAATATCAAATTTATTTTTTATTTTATTATGCATTTTCACATATTTATATTTTTATGTAATGTTTTTATTGTGTTTTTATTGCTCTGACTCCTCTATTTTCCTCGCTATTTATGCATTTCATACACCATCTTTTTATTATTTGCAAAAAAGTACCGGAAAGGCTGACACCTGTCTTTTCATGTCAATGCCCTTCCGGTACTTAAAAAAATGTTAAATTCAATCGCAAATATTATGCCACATGGTTCCTAAAAATCACATACCGGTATCTCTCCAGCGTTACCAGCAGAATATTGCCCAGCACGCCAATCGCCAGAATCTCCCCGATTCCAACAGTCACCATTGCCACCGGAATCAGATCCGGGGAGCCGTAGGCGTAGCGGAGGACCCAGGGGATGATCACGGTATTGGCCAGGATCGGAGGAAGGCAGACCGCCCATTTATTCCTGCGAAGCGCATAAGACCCTGCCGCTCCAATCAGTGTGGCAAGGCTTCCGAATATCACGTCCAGCGCTGCCGCGCCGTAAAGTAGGTTGGATAACAGACATCCCAGAAAAAGCCCTGGAACGGCTGCCGGAGTAAAAAATGGGAGGATACACAGTACTTCCGAGATACGGAACTGCACCGGCCCGAAGCTGATCGGGGCAAAAACCATGGTAAGCACCACGTAGATTGCAGCAATCACAGCTGCATAGGCCATGTAATACACAGCCCGGTTGTCAGATTTGTTCATATGAAGTTCTCTCCTTTAGTTTTGTTTTAGGTGTGGAAGGTCTCGAACACACCGATTGTTGCACGGGTTACTATATCACAATCCAGCAAAAGATGCAAGGCTATATGAACCTTGCATCTTTTGGCAAAACAAGAACCATCTCTTATGAATTTTTCTTTCCCAAATCAAATGTAATATGGTCCGCAAGGTATAGCGGAACCGTCAGAACCTCTCCTGACTCCGTAAGTACATCATCCTGCCCGAATCCGAGCCAGATAATTCTGCCAATCGCCCGCGGACATTTTTCTTTTCAACTCAATGAATGTATATTGAAAAACTTTTGAGAAAATACAAAATGCGCCCGACTGCAAAACGCAATCGGGCGCATATGAAAAATAAACAGTATTATGATGATATGTGTAATCATCTATAAAGCCGGAATATCCCGTGGCGGGGGGCGGGCTTTTTTTGATGAAATGTTTGTCGTTTTATGTCGATACAAAAGCAACACGGCGGCACCTCCTTGATACCGCCGTATCCTTAAATAAGGGCGACTTTAACACACCCTCCGTATTCCTATTTTACAAAAAAGAAAACGGCGGCTTTGATTGTTATTTCAAAACCGCCGCTATTCAGATCGGGCGCGTCCTTGCCGACAAGCAACGGTTTTTTTATCTGTTGCAATCTGTCAGCAATCGCATAGTAGAAGCAGTTATCTAAAAAAGAAAAGAGCCGATTACCATGAGGAAATAATCTCATAGGTTATCGGCTCTGCGTCTTAGCGTCTGGCTCTTTGATAACTGACGTATTCAGTTGTTTTACATTGATTAGTGTTTCCTGTCTGCATTTTGGACAATACAAGGGGAAATTTTCAAGTAGTGTATTCGTTCGTAGTTTTATTCGTGTTTTGTTCTTACAGACAGGACAAAGTAACCACTGTCCATGTTCCATTACATTAGTTCACCCCTTTATCTGAATTATAAACAATCTCATATTTTATCCCGTCTAAATCCTTAAAAAAAGTTGCGTAATAATTCGGTCCATGTTCAGGAAATATTTGAGGTGGGTGTACTATGTTAGCTCCAATGTCCCTTATTCTTTGATACAGTTCATCAACTTCCTGCTTAGATGTTGCCCGGAAAGCAAAATGATGAAATGCACCGGGTTTGCGTCTATGAACAATATCATTCATAAAAACTGTTCGTGGAGAACAAATCCCAAAATCCATATTTTCATGCAAATATTCTACAACATATAAATCATGTTCTTGAATTGTCGCACTTACTTTTTTAGTAAGGTCAAATCCTAAAATCGGCATTAGCTTATCATAGAATTTTTCTGCCTGTTTTATGTCTTTTACTGTAATTTGAATGTGGTCTATGACTGGTTGCATTACTTCCTCCTCCATTATTCTGTCAACCAATATTTTGAACCGTCCCTTGTGCGTTCCATAAAGCCATACATGATTAAATAGCGTCTAATCGTCATGTAATCTTCAAAAATAGGCTTCAATATTTGGTTTACTTCTTTTTCACTATACTGTTTTCCTTTTTCAAATTGCTCGGCTATCTTAGTAAGAATGACAACTTTTTTCTTTTCTTTTGGCGAAAAGACTTTTAATACAAGAGGTTCCAAACTGCAAAAAAATGTTTCTAAAATATGTTGTTTCTCTTGTTCTGTTATCAAGTAGCGGTCGTCTACATAAATTGCACTATTATGAATAGGTATTATGGCATTATCCGTAGTTGGTTTAGCTTCAAATACTTGCTCGTATACTGCTAAATATAATTTTGCCTGTTTAGCTTTTTCTCGAAAAGTAAAGCGTTGCCTTCTTATGGTGGCTTCTGTCACACCTAATTTTTTTGCCATTTCTTTATCGGACACACCCAGAGCAAAAAGCGATAGTAACTCTTTCTGATTTTTGGTTAGCGTATTGTACTTTGTTTCAGAAGCGAGAAGTTGTGACAAATTTCCTCTATGAATCGCTTTTATGTGCTTTGATACAGCATGTTCAGCCACATAAAAATTGTTTTCGATTGAAAAAATCTGCCCAACTTCAAATTGTTGTTCACAATAGTTGCAAATATAAGTATCTTTTTCTTTATCATACCTATAACCTTGTTTTAACTCCTCTAAAGTGAGCTTTCCGTAATCCATTGGCATACCTCATCTCCTTTTTTAATAAACATATTATATATACGTTTATTAAATTTGTCAACAGTATTTGGGGAGAAACTATTTTTGAAATGTGCGAACGGCTTCAGATTTCTTATAATGAGGTGGACTTAAAAAATATTAAATTGAAGGATGCGCAGCTCTCCCTTCTTCAATCACAGATCAATCCTCATTTTTTATACAATACGCTTGATACCATCTACTGGATGTCGGAGTTTAACCGGACAAGCGATGTCAGCCAGATGGTATCTTCTCTGTCCCGCCTCTTCCGCCTGTCTCTGGCCGGCGACGAAAATGACATGGTACCGCTCACTACGGAGATTGAACATGTGGAGTGCTACCTCTACATTCAACAGGTTCGGCATCAGGACCAGTTGTCCTATCTTCTTGATACTCAGGTAGATGCCAGCCATTATATGGTAAACAAACTGATTCTTCAGCCGCTTGTAGAAAATGCCATCCTTCACGGTATTGATGTCACCGGCTGCGGAACTGTGAAAATCTACATTTTTCAGGAAAGAGACTGTCTGATCTATGAAGTAAGAAATACCGGAACTGCAGTCGATATTTCAGCAATACAGGAAATTCTAAAGAAGCCGATTTCTGCGGAATCGGGAATTGGAATCCGCAACATTAATGACCGGATACGGTTACGTCATGGAAATGAATACGGAATCAGTTGTTCCTTAGAAAAAGACGAAACTGTATTTCGTGTCACAATACCAGTGATTCAAAGGGAGGTGCCAGCTCATGACAACACTGATGATTGTTGATGATGAAGCCATCATAAGAAGAGGAATTCATTTTCATATCAACTGGCCGGCTCATGATATCGAGGTGGTAGCAGAGGCAGTCAACGGGGAAGACGGACTATTGAAAGCAATTAAATATCAACCGGATATCATTATATCGGATATCAAGATGCCGGTGATGAATGGTCTTTTGATGGCAGAAAAGATCAGGGAACTGCTTCCAGATACAAAAATTGTCTTTATCAGCGGTTATGATGATAAAGAATATCTGCTGGGTGCTATCCATAACGGAGCTGCGGATTTTGTAATGAAATCGGCTAATTCCAGTGATATTCTTCAAGCTGTATTAAAATGCAGAGAAAAAATGGTAACAGAAAACCAGGAAGACTCTTTTTCAGATTCTTCCTCTCTCATGGAATATTGTTTTCAAAATATCCGTATTAACTTTATGGATGATATCATCTCCGGCAGGATGACTCAGGAGCTTCTCATGGAGCAGGCACAACTTTTAGAGGTCAACCTGTCCGGCCCCCGTTATTTTCCATTCCTGCTGTACACAGAATCCTCCTCAAATATTGATGATATAATCATGACACTGTTGTTCTCTTTCAATACTTTCTCTCCTTTCCTCGTTTGGAAAAAAGGGTTTGGGATTGTCGGTATTATGAACCTTCCTTCCGATGACATTCCTCCCTTTCAATTTGAGGACATTCTGGAACAGCTGGGTCACAACTGCGGCAGAATCCAGCTGCTGATGCCTCATGAAACTGTGGGAATTGAGGACCTTTCTTATATACTGGGACGCCTGTTAGCGGAAAAAGAACACCTATATTGGCACCCGGCCAAGAAACTGGTATGGCTGAGTGAAACACCAGCAGAAACAGTGGATTTGAATCTCCTTATGATACTGGAACAGGAAATTCTGCGTTCTTTCTCACAGAGTAACTATATGGATGTGTTAGGGAAGCTGGATCAATATTTTTCCTTCTTCCAGCAGCACCAGGTTCCCTTTGGGCAGTACAAGTCGGCCATGGAACGGATCATCATTGGCGTTTTCAGTATTTCCAGTAAATACGATCAGGCCCTTTCCTATTTGAAAATTCTTGAGAAGCTGACTGATGCCGATGAAATCTTCCGGATGATGAATGATATGATACAGGAATTCAGCCCACAACTCCCTCACAATTCCATTGTCAAAATGGCGATTGAATATATCGAACAACACTACAATGAACAAATTTCATTAAATAATATTGCTAAATACTGCTCCGTGTCGCCATCTTATATCAGCAAGATTTTTAAAAGCCATATCAATATCGGAATCGTACAGTACATTCATAATATCCGAATTGAAAATGCTAAACAGCTGATTTTAAATTCCGACCTGAAAGTATCGGAGATTGCGGCTGCTGTGGGATATCTGGACTATAAGCGCTTCTCCTCTTATTTTTTAAAAATTACAGGAATGAGCCCCAGAGATTTTAAATTATCGAACCAGGACTTGCCGAATCCTCCCAATATGTTAAAATAAGATAGTCCAGTCTGGCGGGTTGCCGCCTTAAAACCGGACGAATAATCGGAAAAGAGACGAGGATCATGATAGGACTTGGAACCATTATCAACGTGGCCGGGATTGTGGCCGGCGGGGTTATTGGTATTCTGTTTGGAAAAGTGCTGGAGGAACGGTATCAGAACACGCTGATGAAAGCGACCGGAGTCTGTGTGCTGTTTATTGGGATCAGCGGCGCTTTGGAGGAAATGATGACGGTCAGCCAGGGAAAACTGAATTCCGGCGGCACCATGATGGTGATCGGAAGCTTCGCTATCGGTTCTCTGGCTGGAGAATGGCTGAATATAGAACAGAAGATGGAACAGTTCGGGACCTGGCTAAAGGCCAAAACCGGAAATGAAAAAGACGCCGGGTTTGTGGACGGCTTTGTGACCGCATCCCTCACAATATGTATCGGAGCCATGGCGGTGGTAGGAGCCATTCAGGATGGCATATACGGGGATTACTCCGTTCTGGCCGCCAAAGCTGTGCTGGATTTGATTATCATAGTCATTATGACTGCATCTATGGGGAAGGGCTGTATCTTCGCAGCTATACCCGTGGCATTGTTTCAGGGCAGTATCACGCTTCTCTCCACCTTTCTGGAGCCGATGCTGACGAAACAGGCGCTGTCCAATTTATCACTGACCGGTTCCATTCTGATCTTCTGTGTCGGTGTGAATCTGATCTGGGAAAAGAAGCTCAAGGCTGCCAATATGCTGCCGGCACTGATTATTGCGGTAATTTGGGCTTTTTTCTAAATAATTATATTCAAGGAGGGTCATAAAATGAAACGTATCGAACTTCAAGAACTGTGCAGCGAAAAAAACATTAGGATGATCGACTTTAAGATGACAGACTTAAATGGAAGATGGCGCCATATCACGATTCCGGCGGAACGGTTTAACGAGGACATTTTCACCTATGGAATCGGGTTTGACGGCTCCAATTATGGATTCGCTCCCGTTGAAAAAAGTGATATGGTGTTTATACCGGACATGGACACGGCAGTTATCGACCCTTTCACAGAGATCCCTACCCTTACCATGTGCGGAAATGTATGCGTGATCGGAGAAAACAACGAACCTTTTGACCAGTATCCCAGGAATGTCGCCCTGAGCGCGGTACAATATATGAAAGACACCGGGATCGCCGACCGGATGCTGATTGGACCGGAATTTGAATTTCATCTGTTTGATCATGTAAGCTACACGGTGAGTCCCCAGCGGGCCTCATATAGCATCGACACCAGGCAGGCGGAATGGAACACCGGACTGGACAATGGCCATAATAACGGTTATGAAGTCCCTTTAAAGGGCGGCTACCACATTACCGCTCCACAGGATACAGGATTCAACCTGCGAAGTCAAATGTGCATGCTTCTTGAGGATTGGGGCGTAAAGGTAAAATACCATCATCACGAGGTGGGCGGCCCCGGACAGATGGAGATTGAAGTGGAGCTGGGCGATATGGTGGATATGGCTGACAAGACCATGATCATCAAATACGTGGTAAAGAATACTGCCGCCATGGACGGAAAAACAGCAACCTTTATGCCCAAGCCGATCTACCAGGAGGCCGGTAACGGAATGCATGTACATATGCTGCTGCTTAAGGACGGGGAGCCGGTCTTTTATGACAGGAATGGCTATTCCGGGTTGAGCAGGACTGCACATTATTTTATAGGCGGGCTGTTGGAGCATGCCGCATCCCTGTGTGCTTTTACCAATCCGTCCACCAACTCTTTTAAACGTCTGGTACCGGGTTTCGAGGCTCCTGTGACAATCGGCTATGCGACCTCCAACCGAAGCGCGGTGGTCCGCATTCCGGCTTATGCAAAATCCCCGGAAACGAAACGGTTTGAACTGCGAAGCCCCGACGCAACAGCCAACCCCTATTACGCCTATGCTGCAATCCTTATGGCCGGGCTGGATGGGATAAAAAAGCAGATTGATCCGTCTGCCCGCGGCTGGGGCCCCTTTGACTATAACCTCTACGACCTGCCGGAGACAGAAAAAAGAAAGCTTCAGTCTCTCCCCAGAACACTGGCGGAAGCTTTGGACGCCCTGGAAGCCGATCATGACTACCTGACAGAGGGCGGTGTCTTCCCGGATCACCTGATTGAAATCTGGCTTAAGAAAAAAAGGGCAGAGAGCAATGAAATCGAACAGATTCCACATCCGGCAGAGTTTAAGAAATACTACGATTTATAGGAACTGCTGCTGCGCATGATCATTCTCTCATAAAATAGTCAGAAATAAAGATACCCGCTTATATTTTTTAATGCAGCTGCCGATATAAATAGTACTGTTATATTTATATTCGAAACATTAATAATAAAAGGCGGTGATACCAATTATTATTCAGCATAATATTTCTGCAATCAACTCTTTCAGAAATACAAATAAAAACAAAAAAGCATTAAACAAAAATTTAGAGCGGCTTTCTTCCGGCTATAAGATCAACCGTGCGGGAGATGACGCCGCAGGGCTGGCAATCTCCGAAGGTATGCGGGCCCGCATCAAAGGACTTGACCAGGCGGAACGCAATATTCTGGATGGAGTTGGCCTGATACACACTGCCGAAGGCGCTATGCAGGAGATCCATTCCATGCTCCAGCGCTCTTACCAGCTGAGTATCGCTTCTGCCAATGGAACTTATACGAATTCCGACCGGGAGTGTATGCAGGAGGAGGTTGACGCTCTTCTCTCGGAACTGGACCGCATTGCCGCCCATACTGAGTTTAACGGTATCCCTGTACTGCAAGGTTTTCGCGTACATAAAACCACCGAGACCCATACTTATATCGGTACCCCCGGCTCCTCCTACTTTCCCTCCTGGTTGACGAATGACTCTCCTTCCGGACGTTTGGATGGTACCTACAAGACGGAAGAGACTTATCAGGATGGCACAAAACATGAGATAACACATGCTTCCGCTACATTGGATTTCAGCGCTATTGATGATGCTTCCTCCGGCGCGAATATTGCTGATCTGGTTGGCGTTGGTTTTAAGACTACCTGCTTCACCTGCCCCCGTTATTACGGTGTTCAATTTGTTAACGATGGAGCTGGCAGCAGAGTGATTGAAAGCAACGGAGATTATACCTACATGGTTGATATCAAGGGGCTTACAAAAGCTGAGGAAGTAACAAAGGCTATTGTGGACGCCACACAGAACGGAAAGCCCAATAATCATTATACTGTTTTTAAGGCAGAGGGTGGAAAGCTCAGAATTTATGATACAAGAAGTACAGAACCCCCTCCTGCTGGCGCACCCAACCACAATGGATGGCAAAATTGGGATCTTGCAGATTTTAATATTAATTATAATACGAATCCCAGAGGTGGAAAATTTGAACTCATAGAAAAATTCATACCCGACCCAGATACCCCCCCCCCGGGGTATTGACATACGCTCAGGAGATATACGGCGGTATCCATTTGCAGATCGGCGCTTCCGCCTCCGAAATCATGGATATCGACCTTCCCAATATCGATACCTGGGAGATGGGCCTGCTGGAAGTTAATGTAAGCAACCAGGAGCGGGCGAGTATCGCGCTTGACACTTTGAAAAGAACCATCAATCTCATCAGTGAAGAACGCGGCCGGATGGGGTCTTATGAGAGCAGACTGGAACACGCCTACAATGCCCAGGCTGTGACGAAAGAAAACCTTACGGCCGCAGAAAGCCGTATTCGTGATACCGACATGGCAGATGAGATTACCTTGCATACCAAGAACAATATTCTGCTTCAGGCCGCCCAGTCCATGCTGGCTCAGGCAAACGCCACGCCTCAGAATATTCTGAAACTGCTGCAGTCATAAGTTTTATTTCATGCCTTGAGCGCTCAAATGGCTAAAGACACAATGAAAGGGAAAAGGGAGATCTAGATGTCTCTCCCTTTTCCCTTTCTAAATGCTTCCGCTGATTCCTATCCAATTATGCTTCAGCTTTTTTAATCAATTCGATAAAATCCAACGCCTCGTCCGTCGGTACCATCTGGGCCGTCACTTTGACTCCGTGGTCGGCCAGATATAGGAAATTCTCGATATCTTCCTGGCTGACGCTGACTGCTTTTTTCAGCATTTTGGTATTCTGCTTGCCGCCCATATTTCCCACATTGACTGCCTCCATAGCGAAGCCGTGGTCTAAAAGGCCGCGGATGGTCTTTGGATTCTTGGCTACGATGAAGACGCGCTCCTCGTCGTATTTACCGGCTTTTAAGTTCTCAGCCGCTTTCTCCACGGTGAGAATGGACAGCTTGCACTGCTGCGGGCAGGCCATTTTCAGAGCCTCTTTATTGACCACATCTTTTACAACCAGGTCATCCACCACCATGATACGGTTGGCTTTTGTCACCAGACTCCACACGGCAGCCACCTGTCCGTGGATTAAACGGTCATCAATTCGGATATTTACAATTGCCATGTCAATTCCCCCTATTTTTCGTGATAAAGATGGGTGAGGTCCATGCCACATCCCCGTTTTTCTGCCATACCCGCAGACGGAAATTGCAGGATTCCTCCACATTCAGTTTCTTCTTAAAGTCTACCACATAGGAATCCTCCGGGGAAGCCTTGCTGACTTTAAACTTATATGCATTGTGCCACCACGGGTCATCCCGGTAATGCTCCACGTCGCCGTGACGGTCTTTTGTCAGCTGCTTTACCTCATCCCACAACGCGGTTACTTTGGAACTCTTCAGCATGTCGCGGACCTTCATCGGATAATCGGTTCCGTCCACCCATAAATGAATGGTGCTGTCCACATCGGCTTCCACCTCAAAGATAAAGCCCTCCGTCGTCACATTGCTCGGTCCCATCCATTTGCCGGTGGCGGTGGACTGGTAAGTAGTCATCTCAAACTCACAGCTGTTCTCATCCACGTAGGTCAAATCCTGTCCGTAGTTATTCCAGCATTTTTCCACGCTTAAGAGTTTTCCCTCTGTGGTCAGTCTGCCGCTCCAGTTGCGGATGATCATATCCTGATACACTCTGGTGTCAGGTCCCCAGCCGAATTCTACCCGGAATTTGAACCGGATCACACCTTCCTGGGGCTTTCTCTCCCAGGTTCCGGAATGAATCACCATCTCCTCCAGAATATTGTCCTTCAGAATCTCAATCCGGTCTACCGCGGAAGTCCCTTTCACATGAAACTGAAGCTCCGCCTCGTCAGTTACCTCCACTTCGCCGCCCATGCAGGTATCGTTGACAGCAAAATCAACCTCGATTCTGCTCTGTGACACCCCGTAGGTTCTCCGGTTCACCATGGCATCCCAGATGGCCTCCTTCGTATTGTCCGCCGCCAGCACACACATGCTGCCATGTTCAAATACTCCGGGCACACCGTGATTATCTCCCGCCGCGATGATGCCCACTTTATATCCATGGTTTAAGCCCACCTCATAAGCGGTCTCACCAGTTCTTGGCCCCATATGGATATGGCGGTTCATGGTCAGCGGTCCGTCGTCATTTTCACTGCTGCCGTGGGAAGAGTAAATTTCCGCAAATGGGGAGAATTTCTCGTCATGGGTCTCCCAGTTTTTCCCACGGGACCCCAGATTGTAGGCTACATGATGGGGAATGCCGATGGCTGCCACATCGCGGTAAGCCGCCGCCAGTTCCTGATAACGCATGGGGTGCTTCTGGTCCTCCTCATTGCCAAGGAAGAATACGTTGTGGTCCCCGTCAAGTCCGGCGCCCTGCCATTCGTACCCCATGAACATAGGATATCCCTCTTCATTGATCTTCTTTGTAAACTCCCGGATGATCTCCCAGTCTTTTTGAACCAGTTCATCCTCATAGCGGTCCTCTACCTTTAATCCCCACTCAGTGGGCCTCATGTAAAACGGATAGTAGGCAATGGGCCAGAAATCCATCATTTTCCTGATCTGCCCAAACCACATGGGCAGTTCTTCGATCTGCTCGTGATGCAGGTTGCTGTGCATATCCGTCCAAAGTTTCTTATAGTTCATGTGTCTGCTCCCCTTATTCCATGGGCATCTCCCGCGCGCATTCCGGGATCGGCATACGGGCGGGCTCCGGCGGTTTCTTCGCCTTTCCCCATTGTTTTAATATGTCATGCTGTTGTCTCAATTCCTGTTCTCTCGTGATGATGTTCCTGACCGTATTTTCCCCCGTAAAACAGGACATCACTTCTTTCAAAAACTCCTGGCCTTCTTCCAAAGCACACAGCTTTTCGCCGCCATTTTTCTCCAGCCGGTATACCCGGACGGTATCACCAATCTTTACGGCCTTGTACGGAACGCGGATGACCGCCTCCGCCAGCGCCAATTCTCCCCCAAGGTCAAGCATCTGCTGAATCACAACCGGTGGCCGCACGTCTTCCGATTCTTCCAGGGAAATGGCGCAGCCCCAATGCCAGCTGCCATCCGCCCCGGCCTGTGCCAATATGGTCTTCGACAAATCGAGAAGACTCACCTGTTCCTCACGCACGCCGGGCCCCACACCCGTACCTGCGATAAGAAGCGGCACCCGCACAGATTCCTCATACAGCGTCTGCTTGCCGAATATTCCATGCTTCCCCAGCTGCTCCCCATGGTCGGAAACATAGAAAAATAACTGCTCTCCGTTCCTCTGCCGGAACTTGTCATACAGCCGTCCCACATACCCGTCCAGAGTCTCCACCTGTCCGCAGTAGGCGGCCTTACAGTTCCTCGCCTTTTCCAAGGTAAATGTCTGTCGGTACTCCCGGTATTCATCCTCACAGTCCAGCACCGTCAATTCTTCCTCTCCCAGCAGTTCTTTGTAATACCGGTACAGGGACGGTTCACAGGCAAATGGAAAATGAGGCCCATAGAAACCCACTACCAGAAACAGCGGTTCCTCATGCCCGGCTTCCAGGCACTCCATCGCCGCCTGAAACACCGCCTCATCGTAAGCCATCACCGGCGAATACCCGCCGCCCACCGCGTCTAAGCAGTGCTTCCGGTTGCTGGTCCCGGTGTAAGCGCCAAAATCCGTCCGCTGCTTTCCCCCGGTCCCCCAGTACTGGGAGGTAATATCTCCAGCCAGCCGCTCATCAAATCCATGCTTCTGATCGTCCCCTTTAAAATGCATCCGCCCCGCCAGCACCGTATGGTACCCGCGGATTCCCATGGCATGGGCAATCGTCGGCATATCGATGGGCAGTGTGGTGTCATTATTAAAGATCTGTAATTCTCCCGGCATTTTCCCGCTTAAAAAGGACATCCGGGACGGGACACATAAAGGAGCATTGCAGTAACAGTGGGAGAAGGAGAGTCCTTCCTCCGCGATTTTCTTCATATGCGGCGTGCGGATTCTCCCGTCCTCCATCTGTGTGTATGCCATCCCATGCTGGTCCGACATAATCAGTAAGATATCTTTCATATTAGTTTACATAATACCAAGTGCTACCATAATGGCCGCAAATACCACAATGGCCAGGATGATCTTGTTGGCGTTCCATTTCTTCTTGTCCATCAGATACCACACTGCCAGAGTGGCGGCCAGAGGAAGAAGAGCCGGCATGATCTTGTCAAAAATCTGTTCCTGCAAAGAGATCGTCATATCGCCGCTGACGAACTTGTAAACCACGCTGGCTTTGACCGTAGTGGAGGCCACACCGCCGATTACAATCAGACCCATCATGGTTAAGCCGGTGGTGATCTTGTTGGTCAGCGCCTTGTTCTTAAAGAACGTGTTGGCGGCATCGATCCCCATGCTGTAACCTTTGTGGAACAGGAACCACTGAAGCGCCACGATGGATACCAGCCAGGTCACACAGAAGAAAATCGGACCTACCGGGTTGCCGTCGTTGATACACATACTCATGGCAATACTCAGTAAAATCGGGCTGAAGGTTCCGATCAGCATAGAATCACCGATTCCTGCAAATGGTCCCATCAGGGCGTTCTTGGTGTTGACAATCAGTTCTTCACTGACTTCTTCACCGGAAGCCCGCGCTTCCTCCATAGCGATGGTGATACCCGGAATCAATGCGCCTAACTGCGGCTCGGTGTTATAAAACTGCATGTGGCGTTTTAACGCGCGCTTGTACTCTTCGTCATCATTTTTGTAAAGCTTCTTTAAGATTGGTTCTACCACGTGGCAGAACGCCAGACCCATCATACGCTCAAAGTTCTGGGTGGCCTGGGCAAAGAATATGTACGACCATGCCGCCTTGTCAATATCTTTGCGGCTCAGTAACTGTCCCTGTGCTTTATTCTTCATAGCAGTCATCCTCCTCTACGCTTGCTGGCTGCACGGCTGCAGCTGCTTCCTGGTTGCCCTGTGCCATAACAAAGATAAAGGCTATGGCTGTCGCGAAGATAGCCAGCGCTGTCACGGACATGGACGTGGAACCGATTAAAATCCAGCCCATCAGGAACAGAACGATCATCCAGGACTTGGATAAGGACTGTTTTAACAACATGGCAAATCCGATGGCCGGAAGTAATTTACCGGCTACTTCAAAGAAGTGGAGCACGATCTCCGGCATGTTGTTTAACAATGCCTCGGCTACCGGTGTTCCAAGATAGCAGATAATCATAGCGGAACCGGCGCGCAGGATAAAGCTTGGAACTGCCGCCAGATAGGTTGCTTTGTGGATTCCGCTTCCGTCGCCCTTTTCCGCCGCCTTGTCACCCATATGCGGGAAATAGGCATTGATCGTCATGATGAAGTTGAACAGGCCAAGGCCCAGCATGCTTAACGGAACTGCAAGGGCTACTGCCTGCTCACCCGTACCGCCTGCAGCCAGAGCCAGCGGAATTCCGATATATGCCGCCCAGTTGACATCCGCCGGCATTGCGCCGCCCGGTGTGATCTGTCCGATAAATAATGCTTGTACCATGGCGCCCGCGATCACGCCGCCCCGGACATCCCCCAGAATAATACCAACAATCAGTCCCGCTACCAGCGGCCGTCCAATCATGTTCCATCCGCCTGTAACACCGAAGAACCAAGGTGTCCGCTTACTTCCCAGATAAGCAAACAGGCCAATCAGTAATGCTTGAAAAAAACTCATACCATTTTCCTCCTACCTTTGTATAGTGTTTGTATTTGCTGCTTTATCGGGGATCTCTCCCCGCATTACAACCTGCTTATTCCTCGTAGTCGTCATCGTCTGACTCCTGCGGAATGTAGTGGACCAGCTGGTCTCTGCCTACCTGTGCCGAGGATGCCGCCAGCTTGTTCACATCTTCCTCCATAATTCTTGCCATATAGGAATCCAGCACCACCGGCAGATTGCAGCCTCCGATGACCTCCATATCCCATTCTCCCGACAGTTTCAGCCGGAGTGACACATTGAAGGGTGATCCTCCCACCAGATCAGCCAGAATCAGGATTTTATCACACTCTTCCAGCTTCCTGATGGCCTCCCGCAGCTTCTCTTCCAGACTGTCCGTGGAATCCTCCGGCAGGAAATCCACCGCCTGATAATGCTCCGGCTCCCCTGCCAGCAGTTTTAACCCACTGGTAATTCCTGTGGCATAGCTTCCATGCCCTGTTACAATAATTCCTGTCATACTTCCTCCTTGTCGGCCATTTTTTTCTACCATTTTTCTACCGCTTTTAACCGCTTCCTCAGCCATTCCCCAGGCTGACATAATCTTCCGGGTTTTTGGAACTGGCCGTCTCACACTCCACTTTATTGACCTTCCAGCCGCTCTGCACAGGGATCGCCCCATGGCGGATCGGATCGTCGGTCTGCTCCAAATGGGCTTCCAGACGGGCTGCCAGCTGATTTTTAATCTCCTGATAATCCGGATTCCCTGCCAGATTGTTCCGCTCTCCCGTATCATAAAGCAGATCATAGAGACTTTCTTCATACTTCATCTGCTGCTCCAGCCCATGCTCCGTCAGATAGGCTTTCGTCAGCGATTCATCAATATTGGACCGGTTGATTTTTAAATAATCTTTGTCATAATACCGGATGTATTTATACCGCTCTGTCCGCACACAACGGATGGGCTCGTAGGACGTGTGGAAATTCACTTCCGCAAAGATCTCATCCCGCACCTTTCGTTTTCCATCCTCCAGCATCGGCGCAAGAGATACTCCCTCCAGATAATTCGGTTTTTCCAGCTTAAGCAAATCGCACAGCGTCGGGAACACATCCACATGGGAGACTAGTCCGTCTATGACGGTTCCGTTTGCCTCTGAACCCGGCACCCTGATCAGGAAAGCCACGCCGATTCCGCTGTCAAACAGCGTACATTTGCAGAAGGGGTTTGCCAGACCGTGATCCGTGGTGAAGAAAATGATGGTGTCCTCCATCCGACCCAGCCGCTTTAAGGTATCCAGGATCATACCCACACACGCGTCTGCCTTCTGAAGACTTGTCATATATCTAGCAAAATCTTCTCTCGTTTCCGGACTGTCAGGGACCGGCGGCGGCGGCAGTACAAACTCTTTGTGAATGTTCTCCGCAACCGTATCCGGGTATCTCCGGTGAGTGGCATACATGCCGTAGGACAAAAAGAACGGTTTCTCACCGGAATCCTGCTCCAGCCATTCACAGACCTTTTTCGCATTATTTATATCCCAGTCTACCAGGTCTTCCTGGCGGTAACCGCTGTTATCCTCCGTCAATTCCTCCTGATATCCAATGAGAGCTCCGCCGCCTTCGTCCAGATACCATCCGGCCTCATGCTGGATTCCGCACAGAACCGTGTGATAATCATGCCGGTTTAAATACCGCACCAGATGTTTTTCATAGTCCAGATGAAATCCTCTCTGCGCCAGTCCCAGCATCCCATTCTGATGTGGGTATGTCCCCGTCAGCATGGACGCCCGGCTCGGCGAACAGGTAGGCCCGGCACAGAAACAGTTGCGAAACACCGCCGCATCCTTTGCAAATGCTTCCAGATTCGGAGTCGGCACCTGATACCCATATGGGCTTAGCACTCTTCCTGAATCATGGGTGTGAAGATAAACCACATTCATCCTGTCTCTCTCCTTTTGTCCATATTTGCTATAAAAGCTTTAATCTATGCTGATTATATATTGCTTTTTTCTAAATGTCAATACATTTAAGCGTTATTTGTATTATTAAATGTATTTATCTTTAACCGCACTTTTCGGCCTTTATATGTCAATACATATAAGCGTTATTGTATTTTCGTGATTTCTGTATTATAATTCAAGTATGAAATGCGGGAACAGGAGGGGAACACAACGAATATGGCTGAAAAAAAGATTGCCCAGTACAAACAGATTGAGAATGATCTGCTGGAAAAAATCAATCTGGGTTACTATAAGAAAGGGGATTTGATTCCCACAGAATTGGAACTGGCCGCCACCTACCAGGTCTCCAGGGTGACTGTCCGCAAGGCAACCGACAACTTAGTAGCCAGAGGCCTGCTGTCCAGAATGGCAGGGGTTGGCACCTCGGTCTGCCATCCTTCCGTCACCTCCAATCCCACACAGATTTTAGGGTTCACGGACGTGATGAAGGCCCAGGGGATGACTCCCGCCACCCGCGTGACCGCATTCTCCCTGCAGAAAGCATCCGCCAATATCGCATCGATCTTAAATATCGAAAAAGACGAGCCAATCTATTTTATTCGAAGGCAGCGCTACGGCAACGACGAGCTTCTCCAGCTGGAGACTTCCTACATGTCCGCCCGCTTATATCCGGATTTATCCATCGAAATGCTGGAGAAATCCAAGTATCATTACTTTGAGCAGGTGAAACACATGACGATTGCATACAGCCACCACACCGTCACGCCGATTCATCCAAGCAAAGATGTGGCTGAGCTGTTCGGCATTACCTCCGACACTCCCATCATCAAGGTGGCAAATATCACCCACCTGGAAAATGGACAAGTGATGGACTACACGGAGTTGATTCTGAACTCGCCAAAATATCAGCTGACTTATATTAAACGTTAATACATTTGGATATTTGAATCTGACGCCGGAACATACAAAGACGCAATATCCCGGAAACTTGGGATACCGCGTCTTTTTTACAACTCTTCTTATTTAATCCAGGCGCCTGTAGCGTCAACCTGATAACCATCCGGTGTCATGTTGTTGAACATCATCACGCCGTCTGTGTTCAGATAATACCATTTACCGCCGACAGATACCCAGCCGGTCTGCATTGCGCCGGTGTTATCTAAATAGTACCAGGAAGCGCCGTCCAGCAGCCAGCCTTTCTTCATGGCTCCGTCTGCCGGATTCAAGTAATAACGTTTCCCATTGATATTCTGCCAGCCTTCGGCCATAATCCCGGTCTGGTTGATCCAGTACCACTGGCCATTCACATAGATCCAGGTGTTGGAATAAGGCGCTCCGTTTACCTGTATAAACTGCCATTTGCCATTCGCCAGCTTATTCCAGGAGCCTGGTGTTTCCGGAATCGTGGACTTTGTGGCTGCCCTTCTGTTGGAACTGCTGCCGGAACTGCTGCTGGAACTACTCGGATTATTCGTAGATCCGCCGCTGGATTCGCCGCCGGCCGCTTTGCCCGCAAACACATAATCACTGAAGCTGTCCGTCACAAATGTCACGATGCCGTCGCTTACTTTCGTGTCTAACAATTCCGGCCCGTCTGATGTAATGTGGTAAACTTTCAGCCCATCTGCACTGAGTTCTTTTGGAATCGGCATCTTGATTACTACCGGAACATCCAGCTGAGATGTCTCAGAACCGCCTATATACATATTCAGTCCGAAAGAAACCTGCTTCTCAAAGGTCTCCGGAAGTTCTGCCTCTTCTCCCTGGTCAACCTTCAACTCAACCGTTTCCCCCTTTTCAGCGTTCAGACTGCCGCCGATCAGTTTGACAGTTCCGCTTCCCATCAATGCTTTCGCAGCGGTTGTAGTATTTTGTGTGGTTATATTCCGATTTGCCATGGCATAGGATTCATCCAGTTGTTCCAATGCGCCGACCTCTTTCATCAAGATGCTCTTGATCTTGCCGCTGTCCTCAATCTCTTTGCTCAGTTCTTTGATGGTTGACACTGCGCTTGCCACGTCTTCAGATGCCAGCGCATCTGCTATGACTGCTGTTTTTTGGTCATCTGCCTTTTCACCCTGAGCCCAGTCGGACACTACGGTTACCTTGTCTGATTCCACTCCGTCAATGACCGCTTTGAACGATACCGTATTGGGCATCTTAGGGATATAGGTTACGGTAACTTTCCCATTTTCATACTTCTGCTTTTTTTCCTGAGCCAGATCATGGTTATCCTCTGATTCCATATCCACCCACCAATCATGGTTTTTTGTATATCCCTGCTCTTTTGCATTGCTGGCTGTTGCAAGTTCGACCTCAAAAGTAAGTTTGACTTCCTCTCCGACTTCCACCGCCCTCTCGGTTTCACCACTAGAAGCTATGGATTCCACCGGACGACATGGCGTATAAGGCGATGAGGAAGATAGTTTGCCGTCATCGTCAAATACATAATCCGCATCAGAACTGGAAGCCGTCTGCGCTGTCCTATAAGTACCGTCACTGTTGAAACAATACCAGTTCCCATCGATATACAGCCATTTTCCCTCTGCTCTCCCACCATCATGCATAAAATAATATGTGGTGCTTTCTCCGTCTTTTTCTTCCCACTCTTGGAATCCAGTCAGCATTTTCCCGTCTTCATCAAAATAATAAACAGTTCCATTAATTTTTTTCAGTTTGTTCTCGAACCGCTCTCCATTATTTCCAAAGTAGTACCAATTGCCATCCGGGTTCTTTAACGCCAACTCGCCTTCATCGTTAAGTTTCACCCACTGTCTGATTGCAAGATGCCCATCCGGATACGCATAGCAAGTATACTCTTCATCCTGGCCATCTACAATATCATATACCTGAAAGGTCTCATCACTGGCCATAATTCCATCCTCTTTCAGGTAGTACGTCTTCTTCACACCATTCTTGGTCTCGGAGATCATTTTCCCGGTTACCATCTCCCCGTTTCTCCAAAACGTCCATTCTCCGTCTTCGCTTAGTTCCCAACGTCGCTCTACCTCGGCCGCTGACCCGTTAAAACTAATACAAGTGACAAACATTATGACGGCCATCAATGCTGCCATCTGCTTTCTGAAATTCTTCATATTCGTCTCCTTATTTCACAAATTATGTAAACCTTTTTGTGTCTGTTTTACCCAATGCAAAACGTTCGATTTTTTCCCTCCCTTCCCCATTCATCGTCCTAGGCTCTTTCCCATCACCTTCCATCCATGCCATCGCTTTCCCGCTCCCCACGGACTCCAGCGCATCAAGAAAAACCAGCACTTTTGATAGCTGCTCCGGTGGCAATTCCATGATTTTTTTTATTACAATATCTTTTTCCGTGGGCTCCATATTTTTCTCCTTTAACAAAGATATTCTAATTTGAGTTTAGTTTAACACAACTGAGTTTAGTTGTCAATTTTGATTTCTTGACTGAATTTAGTTGATATGATATATTCAATACAAAGGCGGTGACCAACTTGAATTTAAGCGATCGAATCAAAATGATACTGAAAGAAAATCATCTAAAACAGAAAGATCTTGCAAAAGAACTCGGTGTTACTGAAAGCTATATCTCAGCTCTGCTCAAAGGCAGAAATACAAATATATCCCAGGCCCTGGCTTCTTTAATTGAAGAAAAATTCGGCTACAACAGCAGCTGGGTTCTGGAGGGAACCGAGCCAAAGCTTAAATACCCCAGAGCCAACAAAGCGCTTACTGAAAATCACAAAAAAGCCATCCTGAAAATAGAACGGCTTCAGCCGGAACAGATTAAAGCAGTATTGGCATTTTTAAACTTTTTGGACAATGACGATCAGCACAAGTACACGAACTAAAGAATATAGCAGATAAAAGAGAAGCAGCTACACCAATTTCGCAGGTGCCGCTGCTTCTCTATATTCGAAAGGTATGGACCTGCAGCCGCAGGTCCTTTTCCATCATTCCATCGGAGCCTGGTAAAACCCTCCATAGAAATTCTCAGTTCTGATCATATTCACAATCACATGGGGGTCTTCCTCTCTCATCAGTGCCACGATATCCGGCACTTCGTAGGAAGAAACCACGGTATGAAGCAGATTCATCTTCTTATGGCTGTAACCGCCCACCGCGTCCACACAGGAGATTCCGTGGCGGTAGTGGCTGATATAGGCCTTGATCACCGCCTCGGCCTTGGTGGTGGTAATCTGGAGCGTCACCCGCTCATAGCGGTGGTGGAACGAGGATATCGTCTTTGTTGAGATAAACTGAAACAAGATCGAATATCCCGCATAAATCCATCCGAATATAAATCCAAAAATACAGAGAATCAGCACATTCCCGGCGAATACATACTCCCAGATGGAGCGGCCGGTCTTGTTGGACACGTAAAGCGCAATAAAATCCGTTCCTCCTGTTGATGCATTGCCGCGAAGTGCGATCACAATCCCGATTCCATATAAAAATCCGCCAAACACCACATTCAGCATCACATCGTTAAACATCGGCTCAAAGTGCAGCACCTTCAGAAAGAAGCTGGCTAAAAATACCTGCATCATGGAATAAAAGGTAAACCGCACACTGATGCTTTTGCTGCACAGAATTGCCACCGGAATGTTGAGCACCAGCATTCCAAGAGACGTTGAGAAACTGAATCCGTACAGCGAGGTGATCTTCTCAATCAAAATCGCCACTCCGGTAAATCCGCCGGACAGTAAGTTGGCCGGGCGGATAAAGGACTGAATCACAAAAGTCTGCAGAAGCGCCGAGGCGGTCACTGCCCCGATTGTGATGACTCTGCGCATCATTTTATTTTTCTTCAGTTGTGCCAGCATCACTCTGCCTCCTGAGCTTCCACACTGAGAAGAAGCTCTTCCACCAGCTGTCTTGACACGGCATCGTAACAGGATTCGTGGTCGCCGTCCGCCATGCTAAAGGACACCTCATTGCCAACCGTGGTCTCATCCCGCAGCCAGTCCTTGCAGGAGCTGTGAACCTGGGTCAGTCCGGTTTTATCCATCAGCAGTTTAGCATTGGATGCATTAACCCCGCTTCCTGCAAGAATCTGGATCTTGTCACCGTAAGCCTTTTGTAGTTTACATAACATTTCCACACCGTCCGCCGCCTTCGGCTTCAGCCCGCTGGTAAGAATCCGGTCCACACCGAGGTCAATCAGCGTCTCCATGGTCTCACAGGGGTCCGCCGTACAGTCAAAGGCGCGGTGGAATACAGCTTCCTTCTCCCGGCCGCCGGCTTTGATGATCTCAATCAGTGTCTGATTCTGCTCCACATTCAGCGATCCGTCCGGTTTCAGACACCCAAAGGCAATTCCGTCCGCCCCGTTCGCTATCAGCTCCCGGCAATTGGCTTCCATCTCTTTGAACTCCTCCTCCGAATAGCAGAACCCGGCCCCTCTCGGTCTCACCATAGCGACTACCTTCAATTCCGGGAAATCCTGCTTCACCAGCCTTAGCGTGGCCGATGCCGGCGTCAGTCCGCCCAGCTGCAGCGCACTGTTTAACTCAATCCGCTCCGCGCCTCCAAGAGCCGCCTGCTTTGCATCATAATAACTTCCACAGCATATCTCAACAATTCTTTTCATACCAACAGTATCCCCCAATGTTTCACGATTATTATGTAGTAAGTCCAAACCGCTCTTCCATCATTTTCCTGAGTAAATCAACGGTTTCTCCCGCACTGCCGACCCCTGACTCATCGACGGTAATATCCGCGTACTTTTCATAGTAGGGAACCCGCTCGTTGTATAAATCTAAAAGAGTCATCCCGTCTTTCAAAACCACGCCGCGGTCCACCAGATCGCCCAGACGCTCCTTCACATCCTCGTAACTCAGCTTTAAATAGACAACCGTGCTGATTTCTTTTAAATGCTCCATAGCCTCTTTTCCGTAAATGACACTGCCGCCGGGAGCAATCACCGACCGCTCCACGTCCAGCTCCGCGTTAATGCGGTTTTCAATCTCCATAAACCCGTCGTCGCCCACGTCCGCAATAATCTCCTTCAACAGGCGTTTTTCCTTCTCCTGTATCAGAATGTCCACATCCACAAACGACAATCCCAACCGCTTCGCCAGCAGAACTCCCACCGTACTCTTACCGGAGGCCGGCATACCGATCAGCGTGATATTGTTAAGCTCCATAAGTGTATCTCCTTATTGATCAAGCGTTTTTTCGATTTTACTAATTTTTCGATTTTCCCGGTTTTACTCGATTTTTCTCTGGTTTTTTCACCGAATATCCAAATTTCCCCAGTTTCTCCCCCAGTTCAAAATACTCACCATGGGAATAAGCCACAAGTCCCGTCTGGTTTAAATTGAACTTACCGGTCTCATCCATATAGTTGTCATCCACCGTCACGCCAACCACTTCCGCCAGAAACATATCATGGCTTCCCAGCGATTTGACATCCAGCACCTTACATTCTAAATTCACCGGACTTTCCGCAATTCCCGGGGCGCTGATATGCTGGGACGGCAGCGGAGTCAGCTTCATCTCCTGAAACTTATCCACGTCGCGCCCGGATTTCACCCCACAGTAATCCGTGGCAAACACCAGATCCCGGTTCACCAGATTTACCACAAACTCCCCGGTTTCACGGATAATCCCATGGGAATACCGCTCCGGCCGAATCGACACAAACAGCGTCGCCGGCGTGGACGACGTGGTTCCGCACCAGGCCGCCGTGATAATGTTCGGCTTCTCCCCTTCTCTCTGGCAGCTCACCATCACAACCGGAACCGGATACAGCATATTGCCCGGCTTCCAATACTGTTTTCCCATCTTCTTCTCCTCCTTATCCCTGCAAAGCCATTCCAATTGCCGGAATCAGCTGTTTCTTTCTGGACACGACACCGGCCAGCTCCACAACTCCATCCTTCTTGTCTCCGTTCTCCTCCACATCGATATGGAACGCGTTGAGAATCATGGACTCCGCGCCCACGCCCTCACACAGAAGTGTGGTGGACTCAGTCAAAATATTAGTTAACATAAAGAACATCATATCCACCCCATGCTCTTTATGCGCTTTCTCCAGATACGGAATCATCCGCTGTTTCAGCTTCTCCAGCTCCTTCTGGTTCAAAGAACTGATCTGCCCCACGCCAAATGAAACCTTCCCGGAAGTAAACCGCTTGAAATCCTGATAAAAGATCTCTTCATCCGTCTTATTCTTCAAATTGCTTCCCGCCGCAAACATCTCCGCCGCGTACTCATTGACATCAATCCCGGCAATTTCAGCCAGCGCAAGTCCTGCCATACGGTCCACCTCGGTACAGGTCGGCGAGCGGAACAACAGCGTGTCGGAGATAATCGCACTGCACAAAAGCCCGGCAATCTTCTTCTCGATCTCCACTCCCGCCTCCTGATACATCTGGTAAATGATGGTCGCCGTACATCCAAGCGGCTGGTTGCGGAAAAACACCGGAGACATAGTCTCGATGGTCCCCAGCCTGTGGTGGTCGATAATCTCCAGAATCCGCGCGTTCTCCACGCCGTCCACCGCCTGGGTCTTCTCATTGTGATCCACTAAAATCAAGGATTTCCCCCTCGCTCCCAGCAGGTTTCTTCGGGAGATCATCCCTTTATACTTCCCTTCCTTGTCAAGAATCGGGAAATCCCGGTGGCGCTTATTGGCCATCACCTCTTTGATATCGTCAATCACATCCGTCTCTTCAAAGGTAATCAAATTATCCTTCGTCATAAAGTAGCTGATCGGCATACTCTGGTTGATCAGACGCGCCGCCGTGTAGGTGTCATAAGGCGTGGTAATCACCGTGCAGCCCCGTTCCTGCGCCAGCTTCTTGATAGTCATGGAAACCGCCGCCCCCTCGCACACGATAATGCAGGCCGCGTCCATCTCAATGGCACAGAGCTGGGACTCATACCGGTTCCCCAGAATCACCAGATCATTCTTCGCAATATAATACTCCATCATATCCGGGTTGGCCGCCGCGATCAGCACCTTCCCTTCATTAAAATAAGCGTCCGCATTGCCCACCACCAGCGAGCCTTCCAATGTCTCAATAATATTGCTGTACTGGGTGTTGGCCTTCGATAAAATGCTGCTGTCATACACATTCATATAAGACTGGGTAATGTCGCCGACCGTGATCAGTCCTTCTAACATCCCGTCGCCGGTCACTGCCGGAAGCGTCACCGCATTGGACGCCTGCATCAGATTCCATGCCTTTTTCAGCGAAATATTCTTCTTCACGCCTTCCATCTCGCGGATCTCAATATCCCTTACTTCCGTCTTCACATGCTCAATCAACTCCGGCGCCTTCACACCGAAATGTTTCAGCACAAACTGGGTCTCCTCATTCACATGCCCGGCTCTTCGGGGCTCATAATCTTCCCCGGTCACCAACCGTTTTAAGTTCGCGTAACAGATTGCGGAACAGATAGAATCTGTATCCGGATTCTTGTGTCCAATCACAATGGTCTTCCCTTTGTTATATTCTGCCATAAGCCCTCCTTGAATTTCTATTTTTCAGAAGCGTTACAATCTATTTACAGGATGTTCATATTTTATTCACATCTATTTTTTATACTAATTGCATAGAAAATCAATTATGCGAGTTGATTGAATCGTCAAATTGCACATAGATTTTTCATAATTACCCCAGTTGCAAGCAACTGGGGTCTCCTCATTTCTAAGAGTCTTTTTTCATTATATCAACTGTGTTTGGAAAGTGCAAGCACCGCTTACCACAAAAGGGGCCCGGCAGATTTCCATCACCTGCCGGCCCCATAAAACTACTTCCTATTTTATCGTATATGTTTCTCCGAATAAGCAATCGACGCCACCCCATACCGGCTGATTACCGCCGGTTCCTTTGACATGTGGCTGAAATCCACCGGCTCCGGCTTCGCTGTTCCCTCCAGAATATGCTCCGCGCAGGCAATCAAATCATACAGATACTGTTTCCCGATTGGCCGCAGATAATGTCCGGAGACCATCTGGTCAAATTCATCCTCCCTTTTTAAGATTTTCAAAAGACCGTTCCGGTATTCCTCCACTGTTGTGGAATACGTGTCAAAGATCAGAATTGGCGTGCTGACCACCGTATCCCCGGCGATCAACAGCCGGTTTTTCGCATCCAGCAGCACAACACATCCCGGCGTATGTCCCGGAGTAAACAAGACCTCCAGTTCCCGGCCGCCCAGATCAAATACCTGGCCCTCCTTCAGCGGCAGTGGTCTCGGTATCACCGGTACCAAGTCCCCGTTCACATGAGCGCCACCGGTAAAACCCGGCTCCTTCTTCGTCTTCTCGCAGGAAGTCCGCCAGCGTTTCCCGATGTACTCCGGATCAATCAGAAACAAATCCGCCTCATTCATATAAGTATCCGCCTCAAACTGCCAGTTTCCACAGACATGGTCCATATGGCCGTGAGTGTTAACTACCACATACGGCAGGTTCGTGATCTGCTCCACCGTATCCCGCAGATTCCCAAATCCATATCCCGTATCCACCACCAGGGCGCGTTCCTTTCCTTCTACCACATAACACATATCTGCTCCAAACTCATCTACCGCCCAGACATGATCAGCGACCAGTTGAACCGTATAATCGTTCAGCACCCGCATATTTAAATTATCCATAACTCCATACCTTCCTGTCCGCCCAAGTTTCTATTGTACTATACCGCCTTCTTTGGCTTCTTGCCTTCTCATCCTTCTTGGCAGCCTTATCTTCCATCAATTCCGCCATTCCCTACATTTTGATGGCCCCAGCCGTGATTCCGCTGGTGATATACTTCTGCGCACAGATATAAAGCAGAATCACCGGAAGAATCGAAAGTGTCAGCGCCGCAATCAGCAGATTCCACTCCGAGCTTACATTACTCTTAAACAAATACATCATAACCGTCAGTGTCCGCTTGGACGAGTCGCTGAGCATCAGGCTTGGCATCAGGAAATCATTCCAGGTCCACAGAAAGAACAGCACGCCGATGGTGATACTGGTCGGCCCCACCAGAGGAAAAATCACCTGCCACATCATCCGAAACGCCCCACAGCCGTCAATCGCTGCCGCCTCTTCTAACTCCTTTGGAATCGACTTCAAAAATCCTACGTAAGTAAAGATGCCAAACGCGCAGTGAAATCCAGCATACAGACAGATCAGCACCAGAAAGCTGTTGTTCATCTTCAATTTCGTCGTCATCACGGACAGCGCAATCATGATCGTATGGAACGGCACAATCTGCCCCAGCGTAAACAGCAGATAAAATCCCGTGCTGACCTTTCCCCTTAAGTGGGCAATCCCATACGCCGCCATAAATGACACCAGCACGCAGGTAACCACCGTTCCGCCCGTGATAACCGCCGAGTTAAAAAATACCCGGAAGAAGTCCATCCGCTTCATCGCCGTCACATAGTTTCCCAGATACAGGCTTTTGGGAAATGACAAAAAGTTCTGTATCATATCGTTATACGGTTTAAACGAGTTCATCACCAGAAGCAGAATCGGCATCACAAAAATAATCCCAAATACCATCATAATCACGGTAGCCAGTGTTTTCTTCTTTTCTCCGCCCATTAAAATTCCACCTCCCGTTTCCTGGTAAAATACAGCTGGAATATGGTAATCGCAGCCACCGTCAGGAACAGCACCACCGATTTTGCCGCGCCGTAACCCATATTATATTTCACAAAAGCCTCCTGGTAGATGTCCATGGCTACCGGCATCGTGGAGCCGTAAGGACCGCCCGCCGTCATGGCGTTTGGGATATCGAAGGCCTTAAACGCCCCTGAGATGGACACAAATAAGTTGATAGTAAATGTCGGCATCAACAGCGGCATCTGGATATGGCGGATCATGCGAAATCCCGTACACCCGTCCATCCTGGCCGCCTCCACAATATCCGCAGGGATCGTCTGAAGCCCCGCCGTGTAAATCATCATCAAAAAGCCTACATTCTGCCAGATCGAGACAATTATAATCGTTAACGTTGCCATTCCCGGCGTTCCAAACCAGCTGATACCCGCCAGCCAGTCAATTCCCATGATCTTCGCCACCCCCGGAAGCACCTGCGCAAAGATAAAGGTCCAGATAAACGCCACCAAAACGGCACTGATAATATTCGGTATAAAAAACAGGGAACGCACAACCCCTTTCGCCCTGATATTCTCATTTAAAAAGTAAGCCAGTATAAATGCAAAAATATTACTTCCAATAATCGTAAAAAGCCCTAATTTCAAGTTAAATAAAAATGCAGTATGAAACCCGCTGTCCGAAAACAGCTTCACATAGTTGGAAATCCCCGTAAAATTTTTCTTTCCTGACATCAAATTCCACTTTAAGAAGGAATACGGAATTGTCCCCCCAAACAGAGGTACAATCAAAGCAAACCCATACAGCAGCAATGCCGGACAAAGGAGTAAAAAATAAAAGATTCTGTTTTTTCGATATAGAATAGACATCCGCCTACCTCCTTTTTATGTTAAGAACGTGGGCCGCTGCGCCGGCAGCGGCCCACGTCTTCTTTCATCTGCTTACTGATCCAGGAAATTCTTGTAGTTTTCATCCAGTTCCTTAATCACAGCTGCCTGATCCTTCGCCCCTGCCATATAGCCCTGGAAAATATCGCCGGAAATCACATCAAATCCATTGACATACTGCTGATATACCCACGGAACAATGTTCCCCGCGTCCGCATATGCCTTGTAATCATCCGAGGAAGAGCATGGTACGCCGCCCTCATAAGGCATTGCTGGCGGAGCATCCCCCATATTAGCCGTCGTGATGGCAACATAACCCTCCGGGTCATCCGCGTCACTTAAGAATTCCAGCACCTTCTGGCAGGCTTCGAAATTCCCGGTTTTTTCATTTACCACATACACAATACCTACATCCACGCCCAATTTGTTCTTTGCCGAGTCGGAGGAAACCGGAATTGCAAAGCAGCCGATATCAGGCGGGTTGTCCATGGCCGCCACAGTTGCCTGGCTGAACTCGCCGGAGAGCAGCATGGCCGCCTGGCCGTTGGCAAGCGCATTAAAACCGGAAGTAGAATCCTGATCCATCATGTTGCCGCCGGAATATGTTCTCATAATATCTGCAAAAGCAAATACCTCGTCAATTCCTTCCACATCAAAGCTTCCCTCGCCGGAATCCAGCTTGGAGATAAATCCTGGAATATCATCCTGAACCTGAGGGGTCAGCAGAGCGCTGAACAAATGCTTTAATGTCCAGGAATCCTTGTAAGTCGGTGCAATCGGGTTGATGCCTGCTGCCTCCAGCTTCGCACAGCACTCCTCAAATTCCTCTCTGGTCGTCGGAACCTTCTCAATCCCAGCCTGTTTGAATAAGTCCTTATTGTAGAACACACCCAGATACTCAAAGTTGGCCGGGTAGCCGTACACCTTGCCATCATAGGTAGATGCTTCCAATGCATTCTCATACACCTTGCCCACAAACGGTTCCTTGCTTAAATCTTTCAGTCTCCCCGCCTCCGCAAATGCCTGAACCTGCTTGTAAGGGGTCAGAATGTAGATATCGGGAAGATCATCGGACGCCACCTTTGCCCCCAGGAAATCGGAGTAATCTCCGGTCTGCATCTGGATGTCCAGCTCAATGTCCGGATTCAGGCTGTTAAACCGGTTCTGTGCCTTCTCCAGCTTCTCCGCCCAGTTACCGTTCCACACTGCCATGGTGAGTTTCGTCTTGCCGCCGCTGCCTTCCTCTGCTTTTGCCGCCGTTGTATCTGCTGCCGCTCCACCTCCGGCAGTTGTCTCTGTACCGGCTCCCCCGCCGGAATTTCCGCAGCCCCATAACGTGCACATCATAACTGCCGCCATAGCCGCCGCCGCGATTTTTCTGCTTTTTCTCATAACCATCTTCTCCTTTTTTTATTTATTAGGAATCCCGCTTTGGGAATCATAACCTTGCTGATAATGTTTGTTACGGTCTGACCGACGTGCCATCAGGAAGCTTTGGAAGCATCCAGCCCCAGGTCACAATCCCGCTGGAGCATGGATATTTTTTCGCCGCATCCTCATTGAGGTCAACCCCAATCCCCGGCTTGTCGTTCACATAGATATAGCCCTGTCTCACCTGTGGCATCCCCGGAAAAATCTCCATCAGGGCTTCCGGATTCCGGTCCGCGAAGAAGCCGCAGATACTGTCGGACCACTCCTGGATTCCAAAGTTTGGCGAGGACAAATCCAGGTGGGCATTCACCGCGTGTCCCACCGGCGTCAAATCCACCGGACCGTGCCATGCTGTCCGCACGCCGAACGCGTCACAGAGGGCGATCAGTTTTCTTGCCGGTGTGATTCCCCCGATCTGGCTCAAATGTACCCGGATATAATCAATGCTCCGGTTCTTGATCAAATCCAGCCATTCATTGGGATTATTAAACAGCTCTCCCATGGCCAGCGGCGTCACTGTCTGGCTCCTGATCCTCTCAAACCATCCCGCCTGCTCAGGCGGCAGAATATCCTCCAGGAAAAACAGGTGGAACCTCTCCATTTCCTTTGCAAATCCCAGGGCATCCACCGGAGCCAGCCGCTCATGGACATCGTGGCACAGCTCCAGTTCCTCCCCAAAGGTATCCCGCAGTTTCTCAAACAGCCTGACAGTTTTCCTCATATAAACCTTCGGGTCATAATAGGCTCCCGGCTTCGCCCCGTCTGGCGGCTGGTGAATCATCTCATTTCCGCCATACCCGCCGGTCTGGGCGCGGATATAGCGGTAGCCGTTCTCTTTTAGGAATCCCACCTTTTCCACGGTGTCCTCCACCGTATCTCCCTCCGCATGGGTATAGCAGGGAACCGCTTCCCGGCATTTTCCGCCAAACAGCTGATACAGCGGCATACCCGCCATCTTACCCTTAATGTCCCACAGAGCCATATCCACACCGGACAGCGCATTGTTTAACACCGGTCCGTTTCTCCAATAACTCATGCCCATAGCCGTCTGCCAGATATCTTCTATGTATGAAACATCTTTCCCGATCAAAAAGGGCTTTAAGTACTCCTCCACCGCTGTCACCACCGCCAGATGACGGTGGGCAAAGGTGGCGCAGCCAACTCCGTAAAGTCCCGGTTCCGAGGTCTCAATCTTGACCGTCACCAGATTGATCCCCTCCGGCGCGCAGCAGATCGTCCTCACATCCCTGATTGTTACACTCATGTCCTGTTACCCCCGCTTCTTTCCGCCCCAGTCCGTCTGTCCTGGTTCTATCATCTCCGGCATTCCTGCCAGAATCAGCCCGCCGTCCACCCGGAGCACCTCTCCGGTTATATAGGAAGCCTTCTCATCCGCCAGATATACCACCGCATTGCCGATATCCTCCGGCGTGCCGTTGCGCTCCATGGGAATTCTCGGCCCCAGCTGTTCCCAGAAGCCCAGAAGCTCCGTCCGGTTCTCCGCCTTCAACTCCTCTGCGGTACGGATGCAGATGGCCCCGGGCGCCACACAGTTGACCCGGATTTTGTAAGGCGCTAAATCCAGCGCCATAGACTGGGTGGCCCGGTTGATTGCAGCTTTGATTCCCCCGTAAACGGCATCCTCAGGATAAGCCCGCTGCCCTCTGGAAGAGGTAATATTAATGATTGATCCATGAATCTCATGTTCCACCATAAAATTGGCCGCTTCCTTTGCCATGAATAAGTAGTTTAAAAAGTCCAGATTCGTCAACAACTGTACATTCTCCCAGCTTAAATCCAGAATGGACTCAAACACCGTAACTCCCGCGTTGTTGACCAGTAAATCCAGTCCTCCCAGTTCTTTGGCCGCAGTCTGCACCAGCGCCGGCCCCACTCCCGGCTGTTCCAGAGACGCCTGGTGATAATAGATCGTGCCTCCGGCTTCCATTGCCGCCTGCTTTGTCTCCCTGGCCTCCCCCTCTTTGCTGTTATAAGAAAATGCCACATCGTATCCGGCCCTTGCCAGACAAACCACAATACCTCTGCCGATTCCCCGGCTGCCGCCGGTCACAAGCGCTTTTTTTCTCACCACGTTAACTCCTTTCTTGTCTGAGCCACTGTCAGCACCTTTACTGGTACCGGTACCGAAAACAACAGAAGCTGCTCGTCTTTCACGATTCCATCTTTCATCGGATACACTGCCAGGCCGGACGACAGCTGGTTCGCCACAATCAGATGGCGTTCCTCCCGGTCAAAACAGAAGCTTCTCGGCCCGCCACCGCCGCTGTCCATACTGCCAAGTCTTGTCAGCCTGCCGCGCCGGATTTGAAGCCACACGATCCGGTCTTCCCCTCTCACGGAAGCGTACAGGATTCCATTCTTTGTAATATGGAGATCTGCCGCCAGACTCCCTTCTTTCAGCTGTCCGTCATAAAGCGGCTCTCTTTGAATCTCCTGGAAGCCGCCGGGACAAAACCGGAATACCGATACATCACAGGACAGCTCATTTACCACATAGAGCCAGGAATTTCCATCCTCCTCATAAACCGCCATATGTCTCGGCCCGCTTCCCGGTACAGTACAGATATCTTCCAGAAATTCCATCTCTCCATCCACGATCCGGTACACATGAATCTGGTCCAGTCCCAGATCGGCCACCAGCAGGTAATCTTTTAAAAACAGGCAGCTGTGCACATGGGACATCTCCTGCCGTACCAAGTCACTTCCCTTCCCCTGATACCAGATCTGAAGTCTCCGTTCCAGTCTCTGTCCGTTCTGCACCGAGGCGGCTCCCATACTGCCGCTCATATAATTGGATACTGCCAGCAGGCCCCGGTTCTCCTCATAAGCTACATGACAGGCCGCCGCCCCCCGTTCCGCCAGACGGTCCGCCACATCCAGTTTTCCCTCCTTCAGGGAACAGAGATACACCACGCTCTCCTTCATGGTCTCATTCACCACAAACAGAAGCTCTCCTTTACTGTCCACTGTCAGATATGAGGGGTTCTCCATCTCCAGCAGGTCCGTCATTTCCCCAATCTGCCCGGTCTCAGAATCATAAGTGTAACAGTACACCCCTTTTCCGCACACCGTATCTTTCGTACATCCCGGCGCATCCGCCGTCGTATAGGTTCCCACAAGCAGATATTCTTTCATTCTCTCATCTCCACTCTACCGGCCTTTTATAAAATGCAGCCCATTGGACAATTCCACCACCATTCTCAGCTGGTTGGCATTTCCCATCTTCTGTCCTAAAACCTCCACATTCTCAAAGTAGAAATCATGGGGCCTGCATACCTCGTTTGCCATCTCAAAACCCCGGATAATCGACACCGGGAACTCCCCATCGATAATACGGATATCCTTAAAATAAATATCGCAGATCATCCCCCGCACCCGGTCTCTGGAATATTTGGAATCCAGCGTCTTGATATCAATCAATTTCTCCTGGGCGTCCTCAATCCGGATATCCTCATAATGAATATCATGGATATAAGCCCGGTCCGCGTTGTGAATAGTCAGCACGCCGCCGCTCTGATTTCCCTCGTACTGGCAGTGCACCACATCACAGTTGCGAAATACCACATCCGATATCTCATCACATCTGGTCTCATAGCCAATCTCCAGAGTATTGCCAAACTCCGCATTCCAGAACGTACAGTTCTCCACCAGAATATGTTTCACATCACAGCATCCCGACGGGTCCTGAAATTCCTCCGCCTTGATGGAGATACAGTCATCGTTGGCGCGGATAAAGCAGTTTCTCACCGTCACATGCTCACAGCCCACGATATCCATGCCATCCCCGGTGATCACCCGGGACATAATATTGACATTCTTGATGTCCACATTCTTACTTGCCACCGGAACCACATGCCAGGAACCCCCGTCAACCACGGTGATCCCCTCGATCTGAATGTCGTTCCCAAGTACCGTGACAATCATCTGCTCCCCGGAATTCTCATACCAGGAGTGCCAGTTGCCGCCATACAGCATCCCATTGCCAAGAATCTTAATCCGGTCCGCCATTCTGGAGTAAAACTGGCCGCTGACCACACTTCCCTCCTCCAGATAGACAACATCGTCCGTCTGAAGCTCCAGGCGGCCAATCTGATAGACCTGCCCTTTCTTAAATTCATAGGTCACCCGCTCCGGTTTCGGAATCCGGTAAGAACACAGCAGATACAACGGACATTCCAGATCGCCGTCCAGTTCCAGCACTACCTTCTGGGGCCTGTCCAGCCTAAGCTTTACCGAACTGCCCTCAATCACCGGCTCATAACCTGCCGTCAAAGGCCGAAGCACCACTTTCTCAAACGCATCGTCCACAACGACTTCAATCTCCAGCGCTTCCCCTTCCTCCACAACCGGCAGAGCGAAATCAAAAAATTCATTATGAAAGGTTCTCTGTCTCCTTCCATTGACGAATACCGTGTACAGCGGCGATTCTCTCAGCTGGTCCATGGATGTCAATTCGTAATCCGGCCGTTCCTTTGCCGGTCTGGGAACGTAATCCTGCTTAATCATGGTAACTTTTTCTTTCATGAAGTTCTCCTCTGTTGCAAAATTAATCATTACATTATTATGTTTACTCTTAAACATCATTATGTTTATGTTTTTAATTGTAATCAATACAAATTTAGTTTTCAACCACTATATTTGCCAAACATCAGCGTATTTTTTATGCATTATGTACATTTTTCATTATTACGCTTGTTTCTATTTGACTTTTTTACGAATACAACGTACAATAATCTATAAATATGACTTCTTGCAATTCAGGAAGGGAGATTGATTATGGCACGCTATCCAGCTTATAAAGTCGTGTACAATAAGTTAAAAGAAGATATTGATAATGATGTTTATCCCGTAGGAACCTTTCTACCACCGGAAGGAGAACTGGAAAAAATATTTAACGTCAGCCGGACCACCGTCCGGCACGCCGTGGACTTACTGGTTCGGGAAGGTATTATCCGGGTAAAACAGGGACATGGGACCGAGGTGGTGAATATTAAGAGCCCCGGTTTTTCTAATGTCTATCAGAAGTTCCACAACGTGGTCTCACTCACCGGGGAATTCTCCAACCAGGGCTACACCTATTCCAAGGGGACCTGGATCGACCGCATCATTGCGCCACCAAAGGCCGCCAAGTCGCTGCTGGTCACAGAGAAAACCGAGGTATTCCGCATTCAGCGGGTACTCTGCAACGGAGACCGGGCTTTCTGTATCATGACCAATTACCTGCGCACGGATTTCTTTCCGGATTTGGATACATACAGCGACAAGTTTTTTGATCTGTATTTATTCCTGCAAAAACAGTATGGAGTTTCTTTCACCACGGGCCGTGAGCGGCTTACCGCGGTCAAAGCAGATTTTATCGATGCCCAGCTTCTGGAGGTTGCTCCCGGCACCCCTCTTTTTTATACACAGAGAGAGGCGCAGTGCCAGCTGGGGCCGTTGGAATACTTAGAGTGTAAGATTCTGCCGGAGGTCTATTCCTTCGTGGTCGCCATGGAGGGGACGCCACAGTGGTATTACGATCCGGATTATCAAAACGCGATTCAGCAATGTCAATAATGATGATCACAAAACAAAAAAGAACACCCGCAAGTCCATGTCATTGTTACATCAATGACTTGACTTACAGGTGTTCTTTTCTTATCTAAATTAATTTAATCCAGAATCAGTCTGGCCGCTCCGTAAATTCCCGCATCATTGCCCAGGGTTGCCAGGCCGATGACTGCGCGGTTTTGGGAGATTACCATATATTCCGCATAATGCTTGTCAATTAAGTCAATGAGGAACTGTCCCGCCTTGGACACTCCGCCGCCAATGACGAAGATCTCCGGGTCCACCGTCAGAGCGATCTGTGCCAGCGCCAGACCCAGGTAATGGCCTACTACCTCCATCACTTCCATCGCCAGCTCATCCCCGGCTTTCGCCGCATCCAGCACGTTTTTGGCCGTCACATGATCACCGAATTCACGCATGGCAGACGGTTTCTGGCTGGCCGCCATCTTTCTTCTGGCTTCTCTCGCGATACCGGTAGCCGACGCCACCTGCTCCACACAGCCCACGCCGCCGCAGTTGCAGTGCTCCGTCTCCTCATCCCGGATATGGATATGGCCGATCTCTCCGCCGAGACCATGTTTGCCGGCGATGATCTTCTCGTCGATAATCACGCCGCCGCCCACGCCGGTACCAAGAGTAACCATCACAATATCGGTATAACCTTTTCCGCCGCCCTGCCACATCTCGCCCAGAGCCGCCACGTTGGCGTCGTTACCCCCACGGACAGGCACGCCCAGCAGTTCCTGTAACTCGTTCACCGGATTCTTGTCTCTCCAGCCTAAGTTCACGCATACCTCCACGTAGCCATCCGGCAGTATCGGCCCCGGAACTCCGATTCCGGCTCCAACCACATCCGCCATATCGATTCCCTTCGCTGCCAGCTGCTCCTTAATCGAAGCCGCCACATCCTCCAGGATATATCTGCCCTGTTCTTCCTTCCGGGTCTTCACTTCCCACTTGTCAACCAGTTCTCCGCCTACTTCAAACAGGCCAATCTTTACAGATGTTCCGCCTACATCAATACCGATACATTTCTTACCCATAATTCCAATCTCCTTATCCTTCGTCTGACACTTATAATCCCTTTACCGCAGCAACCACATGATCAACGGTAAAGCCAAAATGCTCAAACAGCTGTGCAGCCGGACCGCTTGCGCCAAATCCCTTCATCGTCACATAAGCGCCGTCCAGACCTGCATATTTACCCCAGCCGAAATCGGTGAGCGCCTCAATGGCCACACGTTTTCTCACGGCCTTTGGAAGTACGGATTCTTTATATTCCGCTGTCTGCTCCTCGAACAGATCCATACATGGCATGGAAACCACACGCACCTTCGTTCCCTCGCCTTCCAGAACAGCTTTTGCCTTCACGGCCAGTTCCACCTCAGAGCCGCTTGCCATGAGGATCACATCCGGTGTACCCTCGCAGTCGTCAATCACATAGCCGCCCTTCAGCGCATCCTTGCTGCTTCCTGCCATCGGAGCCAGGTTCTGTCTTGTCAGCACCAGAGCCGTAGGCGTTCTATCGGAAGTCACAGCAGAATACCAGGCCGCCGCCGTCTCCACCGCGTCACATGGACGGAATACATGGAAGTTCGGCATTGCCCGCAGCATAGCCAGCTGTTCAATCGGCTCATGGGTCGGTCCGTCCTCGCCAACACCGATACTGTCATGAGTCAGTACAAAGGTCAGCGGCACACCCATCAGGGCAGACAACCGCGCCATTGGTTTTACATAGTCACTGAACACGAAGAATGTCGCTACATAAGCCCGCAGTCCGCCATGAAGCATAATTCCATTGCCAATGGCAGCCATAGCCAGCTCCCGGACACCAAAATGCAGGTTGCGTCCCTCAGGCGTCGCCTTGGAGAAATCCCCCACGCCGGACATATTCGTCTTATTGGAAGGCGCTAAGTCCGCGGAACCGCCAAACAGGTTCGGCAGCTTGTCCTTCATATAATTTAATGCTTTTCCGGATAAGTTTCTGGTCGCCTCCGGCTTCTCGGACTGTGCCCAGAATGCCTCGTCATCCCACAGACACTCAGCCGCCCTGGTGTCATGATACTGGTTCCACAACGCTTCCATCTCCGGATATTCTTCACAGTAAGCTGCAAACATCACGTTCCAGGCTGCTTCCACTTCCGCCTTCTCGTCTGCAATCTTCCGGTAATTCTCATACACTTCTTCCGGAACATAGAATGGCTCTTTTGACGGCCATCCCAAGTTCTCCTTCATGGCTTCCACATTCTCCACGCCAAGAGGCTCCCCGTGCGCGCTGGCCTTGCCCTGCTTGGCCGGACAGCCGTAGCCGATCTGGGTCTTCACGGTGATAAAGGACGGTCTCTCTGTATCCGCCTTTGCCTCCTCAATCGCGCGGCCAATGGCTTCTAAATCGTTGCCATCCTCAACCGTAATCGTCTGGAATCCAAACGCCTGCATCCGCATCTGAACATTTTCCGTAAAGGCAATATCCGTGCTTCCCTCGATGGAAATGCTGTTGGAATCATAGAACACAATCAGCTTGGACAATCCCAGCGTCCCTGCAAGAGAGAACGCCTCTGAGGAAATACCTTCCATCATACAGCCGTCGCCGCCCAGCACATAGGTATAGTGGTCAACTACCGGATAATTCTCTTTATTAAACACAGCCTCTAAGTGGGATTCTGCCATCGCCATACCAACAGCCATTCCCATGCCAGCTCCCAGCGGTCCTGTTGTCGCTTCCACGCCCACGGTATGTCTGTACTCCGGGTGTCCTGGAGTCAGAGATCCCATCTGGCGGAAATTCATGATATCCTCTTTCGACAGATCCCCATAGCCGAATAAATGAAGCAGAGAATATAACAGCATGGACCCATGTCCGCCTGACAGAACAAAGCGGTCGCGGTTCGCCCACTGTGGATTGGCCGGATTGTGGTTCATGTGATTGGCCCACAATTCATACGCAATTGGCGCTGCTCCCAGCGGAAGTCCCGGGTGACCGGAATTGGCTTTCTGAATTGCATCAGCAGAAAGGACACGTATTGCATTTACTGACATAGTATCAAGATTGCTCATTGGTAAATCCTCCTATCGTTTGTGTTGTAGAGTTGGTAGTTTATGTAAAATTTTATTGCTTTTATGAGAATCCTACTGCAGTTTGATCTCTTTCATGTCCTGTGGTCCCGTGACAATCAGAGAGTTTGGAAAGGAGCCGTTGGTTATCTTGGAAACGGTGAAATCAAATTCTCCCTCGAACTTTAAATTTCCCCACATATTATACACTCTGCATGAATCTTCATTATACAAAAAGATATGTTCTCCGTCAACATCGACGTTCTGATAGTCATAGGAGAATGGCTCGCTGAAAAGCTTGTCCCCGTTGGCTTTATAGACATCCATCCGGTAGTTGTATTCTCCCGACGCCGCCCCCACGATCACGCCGGCATACTCGGACGAATGGAACACACTTTTGATCTCTTCCTCGATGGGGATATGGACCAGCAGCTCCGGTGATACCGCATTTCTTGAACTGAAAAATGAGATACTGTCATCCGCAAACGCACAGGAATAAACCTCGTCCATAAATGCCACTCTAGGAATCATACTAGTCTCATAAAGTTCATGAAAACCTCCCACAAAACGGGTCGGTATATTCTTTCCGATCTCCGAGAAGTCGTAGAAAGCCACCCGGCATTTCAATGATCCGTTATCAATATACATAAAGGAACCGACCAGTTTGGTTCCATCCGGCGACAGGGAAATATCAAGAGGATACCCAACATCTCCGCCCATCAGACCTTTAATCTCGATATCCAGGGCGCTGCCATCCTTCTTGAACATATTGATATAGGTGGCCTTCTGATCCTCCAGAACCGCCGCCACCAGCCCTTTTGCCGATACCGTGACCTTGATGATAGGCCGGTTTGTAGTCGCCACACCGACGCCGCCATTCTTGTCACAGATATAAATATCGTTCCCCTGCTGATCCGCAATCACCGCGTAATCGCCGTTTACCGCAGCGATGGGCGTCTTCATCTCGTAGCTTAAAATCCACACATCCTTGCCGCTGCTGTCCACATAGGAAACGCCGTCCTTACTATATTTTAACAAATTACTTCCAAAATTCAAATACCCGGTAAAGCTGGATTCCCCACGGTCCATCTGTCGTTCCCAGCCCACGGTAAAATCCGTATACCGATAATCACGGTAATACCGGTAGCCGCCATAGACCCCCACCGCAATCACCACTGCCACAACTGCCAGGATTGTCAACCGCTTCTTCCAGACCTTTTGATGGGCCTTTTTGACAATCTGTTCGCTGTCCTCCTCCCGGTCCGGACGCATGGCAGGGTTCGAGATGACCTGACGTTTGAGCTGGCGTTTCTTCATATCTCTATTCATAGAGCTCATATTACTCATGCGCATTCTCCCAGAATCAATCAGTTCCTACCCGGCTATTATATAACAATTTCAGAAGATGCGCATTATCTTTTTCAAAGGTTTCTTTTAATCAGGTAAAATCAGTTTCTGGCCGGCGATAATTTTATTTTGATCTTCCAGGCCGTTCAATTCGCATATCTCGTCCAGTTTGTTCATATTATGGTAGAACTTCAGACAGATTCCGTACAGCGTCTCTCCCTCCATTACCTCATATATGTAAGTGTTCTCCCCGGATGCCGCCTGGGCCGCTGTCTCCATCAGCGTCTCCTGCTGCTCTAGGGATGGCACCGTGGATGGCTGGTTATCGGCCACGGCCGTCGTCTCCGACGCCCCGCCGGACTTGGTCTCGCCAGCCGCCTGCGTATCCGGCATGGTGGAGGACATGGTCTCTTCCTCCACAGTAGGATAGACTTGTCCCGCCGCTTCCTCTATGATCAGATCGTCGCCATCGTCACCCGTGATGATGTTGACCGAGGGCTTGCTGCCGGGAGACTTGGAAGCCTGATAGTGGTCCGCCTCACTGCTGCCCGCCGGCATAACGGAGGCAATCACACTTTCCATCTGCTTCATTTTCTCATAATTATTGAACAGGACAACGCCGCCGGCCAGCACCACAATGGACAACACGCTGCATAAGCCCCCCAGCATACTGACTGTGCTGCGGTGCGCTGCAATCTGCGTCTTGTTCTCATCCATTCTCTGCCGGAAATCGCGGATCACCGTGTCGCCTGAGCCGGACTCAATTCTTCTCGCATCCTTGCGTAGAACCATGTAGTCCTGCATCATCTCGTTTCTTTCATAGTAAATGCTGTGTCCACGCAGTTTATAAAATCCGTCCTCGGAGGTGATATAGATCGCTTCCTCGCCCTCCAAACCGGAATTCAGATACATCAACTGGAATTTTCCTGCAAAATACTGCCCGTGCTGCTTCCAATAATTTAGCGGGCTCAGCTGGGTTCCCTGGTTTCCGCACAGGAACCATCCGAGAATACTCCGCTTGGGGAACATTTTCTCCATATTCTGGTAGGCTTTCTTCCAGGCCGTCTCGGAAAAGATGACCCGCTCGCCGTCCTCCGTCACGTCCTCCATCTCCATGGCTCCGTCCACAAACAGATACGGAACTCCGTCCTGCTCTTCCATACTGCCAAGCAGCAATCCCACCCGAAGGTCTTGTCCACTTCTTGGATAAAGTTTTTTCAAATATGTATTTACATAATCCTCCATGTATAATCTGACCATGTCATCCCGTTCCCCAATCTGCCGAATGTTTTTCGGCAGCTTTGGGAATGGGTTATATAATTCTCCCATAGGCTCACCCCGCTATTATTTTTCTATTGTCCAAGGAATAATAGCACAGTACGGGCGCAAATTATGTCAAACCAATGCCATGGAATCCCATAACTTTTCGACAAGACAAATACTTTCACTGATGCAGTCGGCCAGACGCATGACAATAGACAGACGGATGCTTTGGAGCATCAGGGGGTCGTAGTTGCCGCAGCTGCTGACAATGCCGGTGATGAAGATGTCGCCTACGGAACGGAGTTCCTTGCTGACGCCGAGTCCCGGCTTTAGGGCGCCGCGGCCAAGGGTGATGCAGCCCACATGATCGGTGCGGCCTACGGAGGCATCCACGGCAATGACAAGATGATGGGGGTAGCGAGTTTCCAGGATGTGTAAATGTTCCTCCAGGTTCATGGCATGAACCGGGCGGTTTAGGGTTCCCAGGATTCTTATGTTGTTTAGATGCTTTTCCTGGAGTTTGTGGCCGATCAGGGGCCCAAGGCTGTCTCCCGTGGAACGGTCGGTTCCAATGCATAGAAATAGTACTTCTTTTTTGTTTTGGCGGGACAGTTCTTCCTGTATCAATGTGTACAGCCTGGCTGCCAGTTCTGCTGCTTCAAACTCTTTTGTGGTGTCGTAATAATAAAGCTCCCTTTTTTCAAAGGGAGCCATTCTGTTCCAAATATTCATGCGTCTCCACCTGGTCTAATTATGATTTGATAACTTAGTCCTAATAGTCATACTCTAGTATAGACCGGCAGTTTCATTATTATGCGTGTTTGTTTTTATAATCTGTAATCGCTTCTGTCAAGTTAGCGCTTGTGCCATTTTTAATGCTGGTCTGAAGCGCCGCCAGTTTCTCCGGCTGAAGAAAATCTTTTCCCAGATACGGCTCAAAACGGTCTGCAATCTCCAGCGCCCCCGTCTTGATGGAGTTTTCCAACTCCTTCAGTTCCTGTTCCTGCGCTTCATAAATACTCTTAAGATAGGCAATCTTTTCCTTGTTGTTATCCGCAATCTCATCCGAGATAATATTCTTCGTCACATTCTCAAAGGTATTGAGCGCATCCTTTTTCTTGGCTGCGATCTCTGTCATCTCCTGCTCAATCTGAGCGATCTCATCATCATGTTTCTGAAGATCATAGATCGCCTCGTTTCTGTCCTTCTTGATCGTGTGGGTGATCACCTTAATCTTCTTTTCATTGCCATGAACCTGGTCACGAATCAGTCTGGCTTCTTTTAATGCTTTGGCATGACGGATTCTGGTGCGGTTGCCGATCAAGACATAACAGCCGCCAAATACGAGAATGCAGGCCATATAGATACAGACAAGATACAACGGCGTCCGTTTTGGCAGCAGCAGATAGCCGCCGTAGGGAATCACCAGAAAGCATACCAGTATGGTCAGCAGCAGCTTTAGATACTCAGAAAACCAGTGGGGCATAAACAATGCATAGTAGCCCTTGGTGTTGCAGTATTTCGGAACACGGTCCTGCTGGAACAGAGTTTTGATCTGGAGGCGCAGTTCCCGGTTCTCCTCTCGCAATTCTGCCGTCTCCTCCGCAATTCTCTCCTTCACGCCCTTGCTCTTGGCTTTCTCACGTTTGACCCGGGCTTTCTTCAACCGCTCCTGCCCCCGGCTCAACTCTTTGTCATAACTGGACCCCAGCTCCTCCATTCGCTTTTTCACCGTCTGGTTAATGGTATCCGCCACGGATTTTTCCTCAGACTCCAGTTCCTTCTGTGCGTCCTTCACCCTCTGCTTCATGATCTCTTCCTGTTCCCGCATCCGGTTCATCTCTGTCACAGCTTGTCTGGCTTCGTCCAGAAAAACCACATAGTCCGTGATAGGTAGCTCCATACTGTCCTCCTTCGCATATCATAACTCTTTCACGCAAGCATTTTTATTGTTTTAAACAAAATTCCGTATAGAATCTATTATACCTCCATAATATTTTCTTTACAACTAATTCTGTATTACATATAATAGATTTCATAACTATGATTTTATACGGAGAGATGAGGTAATTTATGTTCCGCATGTGGGGAAAATTAATAAAAGACAATCGGTTTTTGAGAGATACTACCATCTGTATCGGGGATTACTCGATGTCCCGGACAGAGATGGTGTTTCAGGCGCTCGATGATATCTGCTATGAGTTCGATTTGGGCAAGCCCATCTGGCTGGATGCCAATATTAACTCCTTTAAGCGTCATTCCAAGACCCGGTTTGGACAGGACTGTTTTATTGAACAGATTGAGTTTGATTACCTGGAGATCCAGGTGATTGAGGAATAGAGAATAACCATTCTAAATGCCAAAAGCCCCCGGGGCCTGCCGCTGTACAGGGCAGCAGTCACCGGGGGCATATCTATGTAAATTATAATCTCTTTAACAGCGCTTCTCTCTCTGCCTCATAGCCCGGTTTTCCAAGCAATGCGAACATATTCTTCTTATAGCTCTCGACGCCCGGCTGATTAAATGGGTTAACACCCAGCAGATAACCGCTCACGCCGCAGGCAAACTCAAAGAAGTAGAATAACTGACCCAGATAATAGGCATTCTGTTCCGGTATCGTCACCATCAGGTTTGGTACATTGCCGTCGGTATGTGCCAGAATGGTACCGTTCATAGCACTCTTGTTGACGAAATCTACGCTCTTCCCTGCTAAATAATTCATGCCGTCAGTATCAACCTCTTCTTCTTTCAGAAGCACTTCTGCAGATGAATCTTCTACATTAAGAACGGTCTCAAACATAATCCTTGATCCGTCCTGAATAAACTGTCCCATGGAATGTAAATCCGTGGTCAAATCCACGGCTGCCGGGAAGATCCCTCTCTGGTCCTTGCCCTCGCTCTCGCCGTACAACTGTTTCCACCATTCTGATACATAGTGAAGGCTTGGCTCATAGTTGGCCACAATCTCCACTGATTTTCCCTTGCGCAGTAAAATATTGCGGACAGCGGCGTATAGCAGTGCCGGGTTGCTCTCATATGGTGTCTCTAACGCTTTGGTTCTTCCGCTTGCCGCACCCTCCATCAGCTGGTCGATATCGGCCCCGCTGACTGCGATTGGAAGTAAACCGACGGCTGTCAGGACGGAGAAACGTCCTCCAACATCATCCGGTACCACGAAAGTTTCATACCCTTCCTGGTCTGCCAGGCTCTTTAATGCTCCTCTGGCCTTGTCTGTGGTCGCATAGATTCTCTTACCCGCTTCCTCTCTGCCATATTTTTCAATCAACATCTCCTTGAACACACGGAAAGCGATGGCCGGCTCTGTGGTGGTTCCTGATTTGGAGATAATGTTGATGGAGAAATCCTTGCCCTTCAATACATCCTGCAGATCTTTGATATACTTACTGCTGATACTGTTTCCTAAAAAATAAATCTCAGGGGTTTTGCGGTCGGCCTTGTCCAAAACATTATAGAAACTATGAGTCAGGAATTCAATAGCAGCCCTGGCCCCCAGGTAGGAACCCCCGATTCCTACTACCAGCAATACATCGGAATCGCTCTGGATTTTGGCTGCTGCCTGTTTGATTCTTGTAAACTCCTCCTTATCGTAGTCGACCGGAAGGTCAATCCATCCTAAGAAGTCATTACCGGCGCCGGTTTTAGCTGTCAGCACGTCCTTTGCGCACATCACCTGTGCTTTCATGTTTTCCAACTCTTCTGCTGAGATGAAACCGGATGCCTTGGAATAATCAAAACTTAATTCTTTACTCATAACTTTTGTTCTCCTTTTCTTACAAGCATCATATTGTGCAGTTTATGGCACAATCGTTATCGGTCAGAACTGGAAAGAACTGTGTGTATTTCCAGTTCTGAGGAATTAACCGTATTATATCATATTTAAAAAAGCTCTGCACTAGGATTTTATACTTTCCACCATACTCAAGCAAGATATTCTTTTAGGATATCACCTACCAATTGCATCTCATCCGGGGTCAGCGCTTTGGTCCAGTCTCCCTCGGATCTGTTCTTTTCACGGCTGGCCGCAATCTGCTCCAGACTTCGTTTCAGATAATCAATGTCACGTCTGGATACATCCGGTTCCTGCTGTGGCGCCAGTTCTTTTCGGCTGGCTCTGGCTGACCGCTCCCGTTTGGCTGGCTGGGGGGCCGCTTCCGGCTCCTTGGTGGCCGTGGCCCGTTCTGCACGTTCTGTGCGGTTGATCGCCCGGATACTTTCCCGGCTGCCGCTGCGGGCTGTCTCCCTCGTCTCTTCTTCCATCAGGCTGATCGCCGGGCCGGCTTCTTTTGACAGGCGGTTGAACAGCGAATTCTCCAGATAATCCTGGAGAGACAGCACCAGCTGCTGTTTCTTCTCATTTAAATTCACGCCGTAATCAATCAGCATGGTAAACAGCCCGGTAATGATGCCCATGGAGCCGTACAATACAATATAGTAGTTATCACAGCGGAACCAGTAGGCTCCGAAGGCCGCAACACCTCCGGCCAGGAAGCACAGCAGTGTCATCTGTCCGGCAAAGCTTGTCCATCCATTTAAAGAGAGACCGGCAAAACGGTAACCGTATAACTGTTTCTCTAAATAGGCCTGCGTGTTGTGGATGCCCTGATTCAGGCGGTATGTATTTTCTGTTTTCTGTTTCAGTTCCCGTAAAAAACGGTTTTTCGTCAGTGTCATGTTATCGGTTTCTTTAATTAATCTTTTGTAGAGGCTGCGTGCCATGAATCTGCTCAGCACTCCCAGCAGGCAGATTGCCGTAAGCACGTACAGTGCTTTTCCTGTTTCTAAAAATTGTAGCATAATAAAAGCTCCCCTTTCTTTCTCCAGATTTTTCCAGATAGCTATTATTATAACTACGGATTTTCTGTTTGGGAAGATCAGGGAGCCTAGAATCGTTCGTCAAATTCTCGGTAAATTCGACTATTAGGTTCACGTAAACTTAATTTAATTCTTCGATCATAGCGCTTAACAGCTTCACGCTGTGGCGGATCGCCGCCGCCTCAAACTCGGCATAATCCATCTCCGCACTGTCATCCGCCTTGTCGGAGATCGCCCGGATAATCAGGAATGGAATGTTGTTTAAATAGGCCGCCTGGGCGATGGCGGCGCCTTCCATCTCGGTGCAATAGCCATAGAAGGTGTCCGTCAGCCACTGTTTTTTCGCCTTGTCGGAGATGAACTGGTCGCCACTGACAACGCGGCCGGTGTGAACGCCGATCTCCGGGACGGCTTTCTCACAGCATGATTTTGCCACTTCCAGTAAATGCTTGTCCGCCTCGAAAGAGAGGACATCCATCCGCGGAATCTGGCCCGGTGGATAACCAAAACCGCCGGCATCCATGTCATGATGGAGGGCGTCGGTGGAGAGGACCACATCACCGATGTTAATCTCGTTTCTTAAGGAACCGGCGATGCCGGTGTTGATGATGGCCGTTACGTGATACAGGTCAGCGAGAATCTGGCTGCAGACAGCCGCGTTGACTTTCCCGATTCCGGAGCGGACAACCACCACTTCCTTATTTCCCATGATGCCTTTGTAGAAATCCATGCCTGCGATGGTGTTGATCTCCACGCCAGTCATCTGCTCTTTCACTTTCGCCACTTCTTCATCCATGGCTCCGATGATTCCTATCATTGAATTGTTCTCCTTTTTATGGGGTGCTGGTGATTAAGACACCGTCGGTCGCTGTTCTCATTGTCTCCCAAACACCGTCTTTTTCTGCTTCGTGGTATGCCCAAAGGCGATAATAGTAGCCTGGCTCCTGATCAGTCTCACGAAAATTAATTAGCATCGCATGTAATTTCCCATCTTTTGCATCCTCAGGTGTAAACTCATATACGTAGACCCTCTTATTTTTCCACTTGCCAGTCTCTTCGTTATACTGGTCCAAATACATAGTCACATATATACTATCTACATCCACATGGCACATTGTATCTGCTAATATTCCAATTTCTCCACCACCTGCGTTATATATATTTAATATGCAACTTGATAATAAAGCTCCTCTTTGCAACGCTTGTGTTGTATCCTTTGAATATGTTTGATTTGGTGGTAATAATTTAGTATCAGTTGGTGGAATATAGGCAGTTGTTGCAAAAGATGACATTGTAAAAATGCAGCTAAAAATCAAGCACAAGCTGACAATCTTTGATAACATTTTTTTCATAAGTATCTCCTTACTAATCCATACTTTTAGCGACTAATTTTCTTTAACAATAGTTCAAACTCCTCTTGTGAAATAACTGCTGTCAAATGATAATATGATTTATCAATTACAAATTCTGTGGAAAATTCAAACTTATTTTTTTCCAACTTATTTTTTTTGATCACTAAATCTTTATTTAGTCCCTTATTTGTGATACTTTTAATTTCTTCACAATCAGATATGGTACTCCCGGAACTTTCAACAGGATATTGGGATTGTACAAAATAAATATAGCCGTCTTCACGCGTAAACTCCATTCTTGCATATCCTTCGCCAAGAAATAAATCCGTCAATCCCATACCTTCTGGTAAATACATCAGTCTCAATACATCTATGCCAAGCTTATCTTTAATTATTCTATATGTTTCATCAATATTGTAATCTGTTTCTAAATTTTCAGTATTATTCCAAACATTGCTTTTGACACTATCCGGAGTTCTAATTCCATACTCATACCCCCTCTTCCCACTAGCCCCAATTCCCGTCCCCATCAACACGCCCCCCAATATCGCAACCAGCAATCCAACCTTCCCAACCCGTTTCAGCCGAACCACCTTTTTCGAAGATTTCTTCTGTTCCTTCTCAAACTCATGAACTTTCGCTGCAATCTTCTGAAATTCCCCATCTGGTGGTATACGGTCGGACTCCTCCATTTCTTCGGCGGCTTGATCAAACTCAGCAATCAGAGAATCCTTTCCATAACCAAACGCGGTTCTCATCTCTTCTTCTATTAAATTGTCAATTTCTTGATTTTTTCCTGATTCTTTCAAAAGACACCTCGTCTGGTTTTATTTCCATCTGTTTGGGGTTGACATTTATACGGGATTGCTTAGTATTATATATAGTAGATTCATCAATAAACACGGGAGGCAGCATCATGAAAAAAATCATTCTCACCGGCGGAGGAACTGCCGGTCATGTTACCCCGAATCTGGCTTTGATTCCTTCTTTACAGGAACTTGACTACGAGATTCACTATATCGGCTCTTACCAGGGCATCGAACGAAAACTGATCGAGGGAGCCGGTATTGCCTACGATGGCATCTCCTCCGGCAAGCTTCGCCGCTACTTTGATATCAAAAATTTCTCCGACCCGATCCGTGTCGTAAAAGGATATGGAGAAGCGCTCCGGTTAATGAAAAAATACAAACCCGACGTGGTCTTCTCCAAAGGCGGTTTTGTTGCCGTACCAGTAGTACTTGCCGCAAAACATTACCGCATCCCTACCATCATCCATGAATCCGATATGACTCCCGGTTTGGCGAATAAGCTCTGTATCCCATCCGCCAAAAAAGTATGCTGCAATTTCCCGGAAACACTCAAATACCTCCCGGAAGAAAAAGCCGTGCTGACCGGTTCTCCCATCCGCGAGGAACTGCTGAAAGGCGACCGTCTGTCCGGGCTTCAGTACGCCCATCTGTCAGCAGACCGGCCTGTCATTTTAATCATCGGAGGCAGTCTCGGTTCCGTGACGGTCAATAACGCTGTGCGCAGCCTCCTGCCCCGGCTGTTACCGGATTATCAGGTGGTGCACATCTGTGGAAAAGGCAATCTGGATGAAAGCCTGATTGGAACAAAAGGTTATGTCCAATACGAATACGTTGACGCACCGCTGCGTCATCTGTTTGCCGCGTCCGATATCGTCATATCAAGAGCGGGCGCAAACTCTATCTGTGAAATCCTGGCCCTGCGCAAGCCAAATATCTTAATTCCATTATCTGCTGCTGCCAGCCGCGGCGACCAGATCCTGAACGCCGAATCCTTCCGGAAACAAGGCTTTAGTACAGTGATTGAGGAAGAACAGTTATCCGATGATGCCCTTTATCAGGCCATCCAGGAAACCTATGAGAATAGAGCTGCACACATTCACAATATGGAACAGAGTTCTCTCACCAACGCGGTAGCTACCGTCATCGACTTGATTGAATCTTATGCCAATCATGGATGATAACCTTTTGACTTGAACCGCTCTCTTAAGTATTTTCGGATTCTGGATAACCGCATCCTGCATACGCTTGATTTCAAATCCAGAATCTGGCATACTTCCGACAGCGGACGCTGTTCAATGAGATGTAGGACCGCGATCTCCCGCCAGTCATCCTTCATATTCATGATCGTTTCTCTGACCTCTTTCAGAGTTTCATCAATCAGTACTTTGTCCAAAGTGTCTTTCATCACATACTGGGTCAACAGCTCTGTCTCGTCGAACAGCTCCGTATCCATGCTGACACAGTCATAATGTTTATTTCTGCGGAAATAGTCCGTACACTTATTCTTTAATATGGTCATTAACATAGCTTTCTTCTGCGCATCCGTCCAATCTAGTGGATAATGATTAAAGTAAGCTACGAATGTCTCCTGTACAATATCATCTACATAACCATCAGGGATTCCGTTATTTTTAGTCACTCTTCGAAGTGGTCCCTGATATTCCTCGTACATGGCTTGCAGCAGCTCATCTCTGTCAAGCTGCATTGCGTTCTCCTGCTTCTTATTTTAGTGCACTTCTAATCGCGGCGCCCTGGGCCTCCCGCTCTTCCTGGCTGGCCTCCCCAGGTTCCCATGTAACGATCTTTTTGCCGGCACTTTCATATCTGGGAATCACATGCATGTGAAAATGCTTCACCGTCTGTCCAGCCGCCTCACCGTTATTCTGAACCAGATTGAACCCATCGCAATGCAAGGCCTCTTTCATCGCCGTTCCGATGCGGGCTGCTAAAGGCAATACCTTTTCTGCCACCGCTCCCTCCAACTGGCACAGATCATCGAAATGCTCTTTAGGAATAATCAAAGCGTGTCCCGGTGACGCCGGACTCAAGTCCAGAATCACGCGAAAGTCCTCATCCTCGTAGACGGTTGTGGAACCGATGGCACCATTCGCAATCTTGCAAAAAATACAATCATCTTTTTTCATAATCTCTCTCCTCCTTTCTTTCCCTTAGTCCCATAATCTATCCTCATAGACCGGTTTTGGTTTTCTATATAATAACACCGCCATAACGATGCCTATGAGCAGACCTGCGATGTGGGCAACATTGTCAACGCCCCCACTGGTAAAGCCAAAGTAAAGAGAACACAACACTACCACGGCCAGCTGTCTGGTACTCAAATCTTCCAGCCGCCCGTGATTCACTGCCACAGCATACAGCAAACCGCCGATTACGCCGAAAATTGCACCCGACGCCCCCGCGGACACCACCAGTTCTTTCTGCATGACATTAACCGCCATGGAAGCGATATTGGCTCCCACGCCGCATATTAGGTAAAAAAAGAGATATTTGATATGACCCAAAGCCCGTTCCAGATTATCTCCTAATATAAAAAGCATCAGCATATTATTGACGATATGGCTGATTCCAAAATGCATAAATATAGATGTCAGGAGGCGATAGTACTCACCGTTCTCGGTCACAAGAGGTTCATACATCGCCCCATGTTGAATCATAAACACGGTATTCTCACTGGAGCCTGCGATCTCCAGAAAGATAAAATAAAGTACATTAACGGCAATTAACAGCATATTGATGTAAGCTGTTTTTTTCCAGTCCCGATCTCTCATTCGACAACTCCCTCTCAACGTACCTATTCTATCATAAGATTCCTGATTTGTTAAGCATTATCCAAATTTAAACCGCAGACCGGCTATGGCTACTTCGTCTCCCAAAGCAACCTCAGCCGACTCATTATTTTCCAGAATTCTTCCGGCCACGCTTGTGCCATTTGTTGAATTTAGATCTGTAATGCTGTAAATACCTTCGTTTTCGTCGATGCGAAGATGCAGGCGGCTGACCGTGTCCTGATTCATCACGTAGTCTACCAGATTCTCCTGCTTGCCGATGATGAAAGGATAATAGGCGATCACAATATCCGGGAGTCCCGCTTCCATACTGATCAGTTTTCGCAGCTGTTTCTCCTCTTTATCAAATAAAAGCACCGTATTTGGTTCCTCATAGTCCCGGGAACTTTTATTGCCTTTCGTATCATTTGGGTCCGGATTGCAGGAAGGTTCTTCGGCAAATACCATCTGCCATGGCAAGGCTGTCTCTTGCGGTTCCGGCTGCTGCTGTAACATATTTTCATTTTTTTGCCCCCAAAGCCGGTTTATGATCTGCCGCAGCCGTTCTTTCCACGAATGTTTTTTCGGTTTTTCATCTGGAGAAACCTCTGGTTTTACCGGCTTTAAAGACATAACCGGCTTTTCAGATATTGCCGGCTTCACTGGTTTTACCTCTTCCTCATCCAATACATCTGTTTCCTGGGAGTCCGAAGCAGTCAAAAACTTTAACAGATCATCAATTCCGTAGTTTTCTTTCAGGCTCTCCCGGTACATCCCGTAAGTCATGACAACACAGGCCTTATCCTGATAATCCACTTTGCCCAGCAGATACTCTAACAGCTTGCCAAGTTCTGCCGGGAAATCACCTGTTCTTCCCGGAATCAGGCAGAATTCGACGGAAAACAATTCCGGCTCCACATAGATAAAATCCGGCTGAAGGAGTATCTGTTCTTCTTTTAGTAAATATTCTTCCAGTTTTCCCAGGGTTCTCGCCAGACCTAAGATCAGAATGCGGACTTCCCCGGCTTTCAGACAATGATTCTCCAGCAGACGGCTAAGCGGCTGCCGGGAAGTGATCTCATAGCAATAACAGCACTGATTATCAACCCGCTTTACACGGAATTTCATCAAACCTTCGATGGCATTGTCCGCCATCATCCGCAGTTCATAACTGTGGGCGCCTTCCTCCCCTTCAATCACCAGATAGTTGTGTTTCATCTCCCGTTTATAACTTATCTCCATATTTACTCCTGTATCAGCGTCAATAGACGCATAAATTCTTCCGGTTCATAGATTCCACTTTCTATATAAAGGCTCCAATTCTCCCCTTTCACACTGCCGCTTACATTCAACAGACCACGTTTCGCTTCTATTTGATATGTCAGTCCACCGGCGGAGAGAGAATCTCCCGGAGCGGATTCCCGGTGGCGAAGGACTTCTACCAATTCCTGAAGCCGCATATTACCGGTGGTCTGCCGGCACTGGCGGTATGTAAACTGAATAAGGGACACCATGGCAAACAACACAACAGCCATGATAAATGAGGCTTCCACGGTATAGCTTGCCTCATATTTCTTTCCTGATCGTTTTTTCATCTGCTTTCCTCCCGGACCGTCATGTCCACATCTGGCAGACATGCATGAAAATTCCCGCCATGGATACAAAGGGCAGAAAGGGGATTTTCTTTTTGCGGACAGATATTCCTTTTACAGTTCCCCAGACAGTCAATAGGATTCCGTAAATACTGCTGAGAACCAGGCCATAACATAACAGTCCTAAATTGACCGTCCATGAAACGTAAAGACCGCTCACCACAAAGAACCAGCCATCACCTTCCCCAACCGCGCCCCGGGCGGCACGGCTGATCACCAGAAGCAGGATACCCACTGCCACACTGCCGGCTATGGCGGCTAATCCAGGCCAGGCTGCCATTTTCCCAGTACTGCCGCTTATTCTGCCAATCGCCCCCGCAATTCCAAATATCCAAAACATCCAGCCTGGAATTTCCCTCTTGATCAGATCCATAACTGCTGTCATCCCCATAAAACAATATAACACCTTATCCATATCAACCTCCCGTGCAGTAGGAACATCCTCCCAGATGTGCCACCTCTGATTTTCTAACCGCTTTCACATATGCAATGATGGCGGTACATGAGGAGGAACCGTGGTAGCTGGTTCCGCTCTTCATGATAAACACCTGTCCGCCATTTCCTCCTCCGCAGACAGCACATGGATGATATTTCTTCCCATCTGCATTCCGCCGGCTTTCGATCTCCTCCCTTGGCACTCCTGTCAGCTGATTATAGAGATAATGGCAGGTTCGGCTTTCATGATACCGGGTACTGCTTTTCCCAACATAGACAATTTCATCATCCCCGCCGCCTGCCTTGCCGTCCAGCCAGCCGCCATCTTTTCCAATCCACGCCCGGCGGCAGCTGGCGCTTGTCATGGGTACCGCCGTCATGCCAAACACCGGAAACGGCAGCGCCATCTCATAACTGGCTACCAGATTGATCATCTCATCGTCCTCCATAAACTCTGATCTCATCAGCGAAAGCTTCCGAAACCGGCCACCATCCAGTTTTCGTCTCACCTGCACCTGCGCATAGGCCATCATGGCTCCCTCTTCGAATCCTTCCATATCAAAATCCAGTTCTATACCATCCTCAGGCAGTTTTATCTCCGTCTTCTTCTCCTCCAGCTCATACCCCACATAAGCCAGCCGGCACAGATCCTCACATACCGATTCCACCACAGCCTGCGCCTGCCGCTGGCTGTTCATCATGGAAAATGGCATTGTCATTGTCACCATGGCGAACAGAAACAGCGGCAGGACGATTGACGCCTCCACCGTCATACTTCCACATTTCATGAGGAAGATGGATGGAAATGCCCTTTTTCCGCAGTCCGTTTTTTCTATATTGAGGATCCGTACTTGGAGAGTTACGTTTTTGATTTTATTTTTGATTTTTCCTATATTATGTTCCAACCGAGTGAAAAAGGACATTGCCATCCACCTCCCTGCATCTTTCGTGATTCTGCCATCTATGTCATGACTTCATGATCTTAATAAGCTTTTTGAGACCTCACCTGCATCTGATACCCATGCTCTGCGCTTCCCGTCATATTTTCCACAAATGGGAGCGCAAAGAAGACATGTTTTCCACAGATCTGTGCTTTCATATCCACACGATACCCACACCGCTTCATCAAAAATCCCGCCTGTGAGAGCCGGATGTCATTCTGCATCACATCCATCATCCGGTAATACTTCTGTCCCGACGGTTCCAGTAATAGCAGAAGCTTCAAATATCCCTCATAATCAAGTCCTTTCCCGCCACCGGATGTGGTGGAATTCTCTCTTTTCTGCCCCATATGGAGCAGCTGTTCCAGCCCCAATGCCCAGTCCTCCCGTCCTTTCAGCAGCGGGATCTTTCTTCCCTCCAGAAGTGTCTGCAAATCCACAATGGATTCCCCCAATGCCCAGACACTCATAATAAAAAAGGATGTGATCTCCACCAGCGGAGTCAGCCCCAGCGCGCCGGTGATCACCAGCGCCAATGCCTTTGCCTCCTCCCGTTTCTGGCTATCAGATAAAATATGAATGAAATTCAGTCCCTCCCGGACTATCAGCAGCTGTTTCACCGCATCCGCCAGATTGCTCCTGTCATCCAGGCCTCCTGTGAGCAGATATTCCATCTGGTACTGCTGCCGCAATCCCTGCCTGTCTTCTGTCTCCTCTTTTCCAATCCAAAATCCGGGTGCTGACACAAAATTGGCAAAATGCATGGCGCAGTATTCATTTACCAGAACCCGGGTAATCAGATTCAGCCGGTCGGTCTCCCCGGGGCTGGCCTGCTCTTTCGACGGAGCATCATTGAAATCCATCATCACAGTGGAGACCTGCCGTTCCGGCGGCAACACAAGTTCCAGCAGCCCCTGATTTGCCATGTTCTCTATCTCTACCAGCCATCCCCGCTTCTCCTCATCTTTCTTACCCGTCGTTTTCTGTCCGCTGATATGTATCTGGTTCCAAGCGCCTTCGGCGGCTGACCACATGGGGCCGGAGTTATCATCATCTTCCTCATCCAGAGAAGCCAGATAGGATTCGATCTCATTGACACGCACTTTTACCTCCTCAATCACTGCCAGATTCCGCTCTCCCTCCGGCCCCAGGTTTAAGATTTCCTGACGTCGGGCACCGTCCTCTGCAATATAGGAGCGGTACTGCTCCAGTTCCTGGCTCATGGCCTGCGCTCTCTCCTCCGTCAAAACTTCTCCTTTTTCCGCAAGCTCCACCTCCATTTCTTCCAGTCTGGCCTTGCATCGATCAGCCTGTTTTTCATATGCCTTCAACAGCTTCGGCAGCTTTTTGATCTCTGCCTTCAAGTCATCCGCCGCCCGGAAAAAGCCATAGCTGTCCTCCCCACCAAGCGACCTGGCAGCCCGGGCATGATGTTCCTGCTGTCTGGCCTGGCAGGCGTAGAGGTTGTCCAGCGCCTGCTCCAGCTTCCACGCCTCCTTACTCTCTTCTTTATATGATGTGGCCAGTTCCTGCATGGAAGCGGCTTCCCTGGCATTTTTCCAGAATTCCTCCCCGTCTTCCGGAGTAATATCAAGTCCGCTCCAGATTCCATATTTCATGTAAGCCAGTATCTCCTGCTCCAGCCAGATTCCACCCCCGTCCGTCAGATTCTGTATCACTTCAATTTCAGCGGAATCTGCTGTCATGGGATACCAGTTTTCCGCCTCCATATAAGGCATGAGAAATCCCAGATACCGCTCCTTTATATCCTCCTGGGTTCCATACTCCAATCCCATCAGATGATAGTTCTGCCACAGTTTCCGGTGATACTGGCTGAACAGTGAATCCATGGAAGAATTTGCGGCAATCTGCAGATAACATCTGGCTCCCGCCGTCCGGGCCGATTCCAGCATCACACAGATCAGTCCGGCCATGCACAGTAAAACCATGCTTAAAAATACTGTGATCTCACCCCGTTTTCCTCTCCGACTTCCCATTCTCCTTCCTTTCCTGCAAACGGTTCTCAATACACCTCTTTCGACTGATTGTTAATCTCCTTGAAAATACTGTTTAACAGGTCTGTGATCTGCTTCTTGAATATAATCACAAGCCCGATTAGCACCACCAGGATCAAGACCACTTCGATGACACCAATCCCGTCCTCCTCACGGCAAAACGCCCTCAGTTCCTCTTTCAACCGTTTCTTATTATGTAGTTGATCTACATCAAACGTTTGCTCCATATCCTGCTTTTGTTCCATATCATATGTTTTTTTCATATTTTAGTTTCCCTTCTCTTATACTTGTGCTTATGTTTCCCTGTACTCATGCTTCCCTGTACTTATATTTCCTCGTACTTTTGTTTCCTTGTACCCATTTTCCTTGTACCGTCATTTCTCTTCCATCAAGTCATTGACATCATCGCCGGCACCATGATAATCACCATCACGATCCCCAGCATCAAAAACAGCGGCACCAGCAGCTTCGTCCCGGCTTCCTCCCCCAGCCGTCTTGCCATGGTCTTCCTCTGCTCCCATGCGTGGTTCATCTCCGCCTCCAGCAGATTCTTCAAATTCTTCGTCCCGGTTTTCCGGTTCTGCTCCAATAGACTGGACAGTTTCAAATAAGGCTGGAGCTGACACCGTTTCCCAAAGCTGATATAAGCCTGTCCTTCCGACACCCCGCAGGAGATCTGATGCAGGGCGGCCGCCATCTCCTCATAGGCGGCCCGCGGTTTCACCCGCCCCCGCTTCAATCGCTCCTGATAATCCAGAACCAGCCGCTGCCACGCGTTTAATACCGTCATACCGGCTCCAATGAATACCATCAGCTTAAACACAATCTCCGAGTAGTCTGCCATCATCTCCTGCCCCCGGCGTTTTTTCTTCTCCTCCACCTGCATCTTATCTCTGGCATAGCACAAAACCGCCATCAGAACCCCCAAAACCAGCAGAATCTCATTGCCGGCCCCGCTTTTATCCCGGTAACGAAGTGCATTTCCCCCATACTCTTCCGGCAGTTTCAGACTCTCCTTTGTCTGCCAAATCCGGTCAAGAAATGAAATCCGCTTCATCAATCCCGCCACGGCGGCTTCCCGTTCCGTCAAGACGGGGGGATATACCCGGATGGGAATCTCATACTCCCCGCTGTATTCCCCTGTCATCAGGTACGCCGTGAGCCAGACCGCAACTCCATTTTTAGGCAGATCATTCTCCTTGATATGCCCAAAGGAGTCTATGATATCCGGATCATCTGTGGACCAGCGGATTTTCACCCCCTCATCGGACAGCCAGGTTACCAGGTTCAAATTCTTTCTCACCTCGGAAAATCCTGCGTTTTCTCCCAGTACCCGCTCTCCGATAGTTGACATAATATTTTCAAACACAGCCTCCGCTTCCTCCTGGGTATACCTGCGTTCCCCCACGGTGACTGTGATTGGCTCTTCCCCATCCGTAAGCCCTTCTACCAGCAATTCATAACCCGCCTCACCCTGCCCGTATGAATTTCTCGGCAGTTCTCCCGTCTTTCCGATGTCCTCCATACCGGACACCCACTGGGCCAGCAGAAAACATACAATGCCGCCGCAGACACACAAAACCTGTTTCTTCCCAATCTTCATTGGCGCATCCCCCTTTACAATTCAATTTTTAAAATCATTCCAGCCATCAGATACGCGGCTAAATACACCGCCAGACAAATGGACATAATTACCCGGCCCATGGTTGAGTCATACATCATATCGAAAAATCCCGGGGAAGTCCCGTCGATATACAGAATAATGAAAAATGGAATCAGATTCATGATCTTCTGTTCAAACTGTCTTGAGGACGTCAGCGTTCTGATCTCCTCCTGTACCTGTATCTTATCATTCATCACCCCCACCGTATGATTGATAATCGGCACCAGCTGTCCGCCGCTCCGCTTTGCCACCGCAAAGATCCTTGCAAAATTCTCCACATCCTCCAGCCCGCTTCTCTCCGCCAGTTCCATCATCACCGACTCCACAGGACGGTTCATTCTCATTTGCTGCACCATGTAAGCAAATTCTCTGGTGATCAGTCCCTGGCTTCCATAGAGAGTCTGAAGCTCCTGTCCACTGGCGTCAAGGGCATTTTCAATGGAATAACCGGCGCTCAGGGAAGAGGCCAGAATTAAGATGGCCTCTTTAAACTGCAGATTCAATTCCCGCAGTCTCCGCCGTTTTAACTCCGTTTTCCGGTAAAGCGGATAGAGAAACACTAATGGAAGCAGCCCCAGAAACACATAAAAGCTTCGATAAAAGGTATAAGCGATCACCCCATCCACCAGCAGTCCCATGGCAAGTCCCGTCATCACATCCATCAGCGTCAGCCGGTATCTGTCATAGCGAATCACCTGCTGCCCAGAGTTTTTCCTTCGCTTTAAGTTCCCCAACCTTTCTAAGAGCCCCTTTTTCTTTGGTATCCTCAAAGCGGTAGAGGGCGTTGAGCCGAATCTCCCCTTCTTCATAATCTCCCACCTCCGTAATCCACAATACTTTTCTGCTCTTGTCCCTCAATCGCCCCAGATGAATCATAATATCGAGAGCCGACGCAATCTGGCTTCGAATGGCCGCCAGCGGAAGATCCGCCCCCATCAGCACCATGGTCTCCAGTCTCGCCAGCATGTCCTTAGGGCTGTTTCCATGCCCACTGCTTAAGCCCCCGTCGTGTCCTGTATTATAGGCATTTAACAGTTCCAGCGCTTCCTTTCCCCGGACCTCCCCTACGATAATCCGATCCGGATTCATACGGAGAGAGGCACGGATTAAGTCTCCGATACTGATAGCGCTTTCCCCTTCCGCGTTGGCATTTCTTGTCTCCATCCGCACCAGATTCTCTACATGCTGGATCTGAAGCTCCGCTGAGTCTTCAATTGTAATAACCCGTTCATCCTCGGGAATATATGCCGATAATGCATTCAGGAACGTGGTCTTACCGGAATTCGTGCCACCGCTGATAAAGATGTTGTAACCAGCCCGGACCAGCTTTTTGAGCATTTCCGCGGCCTCTTTTGTGACGGCTCCCGCCTCAATCAGGTTGTCCATGGTAAATGCCCGCGGGAATTTCCGAATCGTCACGGTGGGGCCGTCCAGCGCCACCGGGGGCAGCACCACATGAACGCGGGAGCCGTCCGGCATTCTGGCATCCACAATGGGGGACGATACATTGACCACCCGGTTTACCCGGCTGACAATCTGCTGAATCATGTCCTCTAGCTGTTCCAGTGTCTCAAACTCATAATCCCACGGCTTGACCTCCCCTCTCTCCTCCACAAAAATGTGATCTTTTCCGTTTATCATAACCTCCGTAATCTCCGGGTTGTCCATGGCCTGCTGCAGCACATCAAGCCGCCGAAAGGAGTTAAACAGTGATGTCCGCAGCTGCACCTTCTCCTTTAACGGCAGGAACACCCGCTGTCCCGTCTCCAAAATGCAGGAATCAATCAACTCATACAATTCCTCATCCGTAACCTGCTGCCGATGATTCAGTTCTACCCGCAGCCGCTCCCTTAACTCCTCCCGAATTCCCTTTCTCTGCATGTTTTGCCCGCCCAAAATTCCATCTCCTTTCGTTCCTTAACGTTTTTCTTCTCTGTCATCCCCATCATTTCCCTTTCAAAAGCTGTCTCACATAGTCCCCCAATTCTCCCCACATTAACTGCTCCAAATAGGTATCTCTCCGCCCAAATCCACTGTGATACGGCAGTTTCACCCGCTGAATCTTCTCCAAAATCCCAGTCTTCCCCGCCCTTTGCAAATACTCCTCAAATTCCTCCAGCTTCGCTGCCGACACGCAGTCATCTTTCACGGGCATGTACACCATGTCGCAGGCTTCCATCACCGGCAATGCCTGCCGCCCTGAATTCCCCATATCCACCACCAGTATCTCGTAGCTGCTCCCGCCGGCGATTCTGGAAAGAAACTCCGCCATCTCATCCCCCGCAATCTGGCCTAAGTCCTCGGGATACCGCACCGGCGGGATATAATCTAAATTCCCCCAGGTATAAATCATAGAACTGAGCCGTGCAAAGCTGCAGTTTCCCTGGCGGTAAAAATAAAAGACATCCGCCAGGTCCGACTGCATCTCCTCCCCGATGAGTCTGGAGAAGCCGGAGTACTCCTCCATGCTCACCAGCAACACCTTCCCGTTTTTTCCCAGCTGCTGGCCCAGTGTCCAGCAGAAGGAAGTCTTCAGACACCTTCCCACCGGCGAATACACCCCCAGAATCTTCGCCTTTGTCCCCACAATCACATACTCGGCAGCCTTGGGCTGTTCGCAGTAATGGGCCATCACCTCCCGGATAATGCTGTCGGTAGACTGATATTTATACACACTGGGATACTCTTCCGGCGCCGGAACCACCTCCCCGTCCGCCAGCACCACCACCTGTCCGGCGGGAATCTCCTTCACCAATTCCCTGGGTACTGCGCTGCTGATCAGCAAAATCTCAATACTGTGTCCTTTCGCATACTCTTTCAGCGCCTCCAAGGTGGTAAACGCCACCACCTCAAACGGCACTTTCTCCTTCTGGTTTGTCACATCCGCAAACCGGTCTGCATAGCGCGGTTCCACATCGTATACCGCCATAATTTTTTCCATATGTACCTCCTATGTACGTTTCTATCTTTATCGTCCTTTGATGAAAAAGAGATAAACCACTGTCCCCAGGAACAAACACAGACCAAATGGGATCGTGTGCGTATATCCATCCCTGGACGGGTCATGGTATGCCGTCACTTCTTTCGTGAGAATCAGCCGCCTGATATAGGCGTAAAGATAATTCAGACGCCGGAACAGCGTTCGCTGCACCAGCATTTTTATCAGGGACATCGCCGCCCCTATGAGAAAACCGTAAACAATCGCCAGACTTCCATCCCACGGCCCCAGAAATCCGCAGATGACAGCCATCAGCTTAATATCCCCCGCGCCGATCATTCTGACGTAGAACAAGGGGAAAAACACCGCCGATGTCACCAGACACCGAACCAGAAACCACACAGGCACCTCCCAGGCACTTTCCACCTTTCCCATGGACAGCCACCACAAAAGTCCCATTCCGATACCGGCTCCGCCAAGCACCCACCAATTGGGTATCCTGTGCTCCCGCAGATCATAGACTGCTCCGCCGGCCAGAATCACTAAAACAATTACCGTACTAATCAGATATACATTCCCCCTTACTCTTCTCCATGAATCTTTCGTCTCTTACTGGAATATATGCCCGAACCGGGCCATTACATGATATCGATTGGATATCACAAGTACATAGCGGCGTTTTCAGAAAGTAACGCCTGAATGTTTTTTCATTATGCACACTTTCTGTTCAAATGTCAAGCATAATTTAAAAATTTTGTCTTTTAACTCTACCATTTGCAAGATAATGAAACTAGTGCCACCCGGCGTAAATACATCGGGCGGCACTAGATTTGTTGTAAGAATTGGTTGATAAAGGTGAAAGTGGAACCAGCAGCAATAGCTTCTTTTTTACAACAACATGGCTTTACCATGTTGGAATTCTCTGTAAATGGGTGAAGGCGGTTGACAGTTTTATTAATATCATCAATAAACTCTCCGATATTAGCACCAACTCTTCCACCAATAATTACCGGGCAGTCCAGAATCATGACAACATTATGAATTGCTATTGATAAGTAAGAAATGTACTCGTTCCATGCTTTTTTTGAGTTTGGATTTCCGCTGCGGAGGCTGGTGAAGAACTCTTCAATGTCTCCATTAACAGTGTCTGTGAGAACAGATAAGCTGCAATATGGATCTACACAGCCAGTTTGGCCGCAATAACATTTTTGGCCATTGGGTATGATCTGTTGATGTCCAAATTCGCCTGCACGAGTGAAATCGCCAAGGCAGACTTGATTGTTTATGATTAAGGCACCGCCCACATGATAGCTTAAAAGAACATAAAAAGCACGATCGATGCTTCTGTACCAAAGTTCACCGAAGCCGGCAGCTTTTGCATCATTATAAAGCCGGCATTTATAGGCAATGTGACGTTCAAAATCTCGAACATCCATATTATTCATATCTAAAATTTTGCTATGAATGACCTTGATACCATCTTGAGAGACGAGTCCAGGAACACCAATTCCAACACCGAGGATTTTCTCTTCGGGAATATGGTTGTCTTTGACAAGTTTACTGATAGCTTTTCCGATAGAGGAGTAGTATTTATCTGTGCATATAAAGTTGAGATTTTGCTTATGTATATTAATAATATTGCCAAGAATATCTACCAAAACAATTGTGAAATGGTGTTTACTGATTTCCACACCTATAGCAATACGGATATCATTAACAATAGAAAAAAGCTGAGCTCTTCTGCCGCCTGTATTATGAGCTGTTCCCGCGGGGATAATTAAGCCTTCGTTTAAGAGCTGAGTTATCCAATGGTTTACAGTTGGCAAAGATAGGGTAAGATTTCGCACAATTTCCTGACGGCTTACAGCTCCGTTTGTGTAAATATAGTTATAAATATTCTTTTTGTATAGATCTGTATTCCTTTTATCAAGTATCATATTTCTCCCCTCCCTTTCTTCTTTTTTAGTAAACCTTTTTAACTATATCATTCAATTTAATATTATACAACTATTACAGGAGAGATTTGGTAAAAAAGATTCTATTAAGCATCTATAATTTCGGCATTGTAACCTTTAAGGCAATCGTATTTTGACAAATTACCAACTGCCTATCGCCTGTATTATCATTCTTTTTAAACAAATAAAATTGAACTACCGTACCGAATATTCGTGATTATTGCCAAAAAAAATAAGCTGATTTCGTGAAAACAGTGCATTGACAGTTGTTATATACAAATAGTATTCTATAAATAGTTTTTTAAATAGATTTATAAAACGATTTATAAATATATTTTATATATTACCTTAAAAAAGTGGATAAGTCAAGCTTCCTGAAACCATGATGGTTGGGTTACTTATGACGCGGATGATTATCGTTTCGGACCGGAATATCCGATTCCAGAATGTGATGAAAATGACATTATTATTAAAGCAGAAGGCTGTAGCATAAGGGGGGGATGTTACATATTAAAAATGTCTGGAGTAATTGAAAATAGAAAGAAGGGAGGATGATTTGCGTTTGTGTCATGTTTTGGACTAAGTGAATGTGGTAAGGGATAGTTACGAATCAAAAATATTAAAATAATTAAGAGGGGAGTGAATAGTTTATATGAAGAATGGAAGAAAAAAGCTCAGCTGGATACTTTTGGGTATTTGCTTAATGATACTTTTGGTGACTGGCCTTGTGAATTCAGTACTGTACACGGCTCATGGAACGTACATGGTAAAAGAAACACTTATTCAAAAGGATGGGTATACTTTGAGCGGAACCTTATATGTGCCAAAGGCCGCGCTTGCTATGGATGAGGAAGGCAATTTTAAAAACAAAGTTCCTGCGATTATTGCGCAGGGAGGCGGTGCAACCACAAGATCCAGTCAAGAAGATTTTACGATTGAACTTGTTAAGAGGGGGTTTGTAGTCTTTTTACTTGATGCGTATAGTCATGGTATGTCAGACAAATATGATTACGGCTCTCATTATGGAGAATTCCTACATGTAAATCATGCGGTGGAATATATACAAAGCCTCAATTTCGTGGATACAAGAAACATTGGTTATACAGGTCATTCACAGGGAGGGCGTGCCACGCAGCTAGCCCTGAGCAGATATGCTGGATTTTATACGCTTCCGGATTTATTGTTCAATATGCTGCACGATGAACTCGGTGTGACGGTGACCGCGGAGCAGGTTGCGTCTCAGGATGCGGATGCTGTTGCCGGGCAGCTAAATGATTATGAAAAAGGCTATTACGATGGGCGTAAAGAAGAAATCACGCATACTTATACCTATGGCCGTGTGACGTTTGGTATTAGTCAGGGGCAGGTAATGCGTGACTGGATGCTTCCTCAGGTTGTTGAGGTAGCCGGTAACCCTGTTTATCGAAACATGCAGGCCAACTTCGCTGTTTCGAACGCAATGCAGGATGAATCCTCCTCTTCAAGAAGCATAGATTATCCAACCAATGAAGGCCTGCGTGCAGTATTCGATACTGGTGTGGAAAATGTAGAACGGGATACCATTTACAGCATCAATTTGTCGTCCAATGATCAGCCGACGCAAAGTACCGTTATTTCCGGTTTCGACGAAGCCTGCAGGGATAATCCCGATGTGCGCAAGGCTGCCGAGAACTACAGTTTGCGTTTGCTTGTTCAGTTCCCGGGCTGGCATGCTGCAAACACTCGCCAGCAGAAAAATATTGACTGTATTGTTGAATTTGCTTCTCTTGCAACCGGATATAACAATGGCTATCTCACCGATACCAATGGTACCGGCGCGGCGCCTATGGGTGGCACTGCCTGGAGGGTTTATGACGTGGCGAATGTGATCAGCTTTTTTACCCTGCTTGTTTTAGTTGGCGTAATTGCCGTTCTTATGCTCCGCTCTCGCTTCTGTGAGTCCATTCTTGGGGAAGCATACGCACCGCAGTTAAGCAAAAAAGATCCAATCACCTGGGTTCTTCTCGCTATTGTATCGCTCATCCCGATCTTCCTTTTGGCGCCGGTCGCGAATTATCAGGATGAGCATATGATTATAGGACTGGGAGCGGTTTCCGGGCTTGGACGAATCAACTGTATTTTAGCATGGGCGTTGGTAAATTCAGTCGTTCTGCTGGCAGTCATCATCGTGAAGTGGTTTGCTGTGGATAAGAAAAAATGTAGTGTTGGATTCCGTGATTTCTATGGACTCAACTGTACCGTGAAATCCGTTCTTCTCTCTTTGACATATGCAGTAACTGTGTTTGGAATTGTATACATGGTCATCAGTCTCTATCGGGACATGTTTAACGGAGCCAGCTTTAACATTAATTTCTTTAACTTGATTCACTTTAAGGTAATATCTCCGGAGAGATATCTCAGCTTGGTTTTGTATGCGCTGTATTTCCTTCCTTTTTGGATTGTCAGCGGCATGCTTGTAAACAATTTCCGAATGAAAGATATGCCAGACTGGCTTACCACGGTTATCCAGGCAGTTGCAAATGGCCTTCCCCTTGGTCTATATGTCTGTATACAGTTTATGGGCTACTTTTGGACAAAAAATTCGCAGGGAGTAGCAACAGAAGTGCTTGGGTTAAACTGGGGACTTGCATATCAGGTTGTTGGTATGGCGTTTGTTCTGCCTGCAGCGGTGGTGTATTCGAGAAAGCTCTATAAGCAAACGGGTTCCATTCTGCCTGGCGCTTTTCTCAATACTCTGATTTTTACTCTGCTGCAAATGAATAATGTTATGGGAACTTAAACCGGAATCATTGGTTACATAGGGTCGCAGCTTAGAAAAGATATATGCCTGAAAAGGAAGAGGGTGTTGCAAAATCATCAGAATAGATGATTGAGCAGCGCCCTCTGCTTTGTTTATGTCAAAAAGCTGATACAGATCATATGACTGCTGTTTGAGAAGCTATGCCTGCTGTACTTTCCGGAGGACCTTGCATGTAGCAACAGTAGAAATAAAGTATCTGTTTCTGTGCCGCGGTCTTCGCCGTGAATGCTAAACCTGTCAGTTCAGCCGGTCTTTTTATTCAGACAATATTCATTGACCTAATTTCCTCACAATGGTAAAATATAAGGTACTTATGAATAACATTTCCAACTTCCAGTTATACTAGTTTTATCATAAGATGGGAGTTGATGTTATGAAGCATATCAAAAAATTAAAAGAAACAAGGGACCGCTTCCTGGAGACCCAGAGACTGCGGACCGAAATTGAGCAGAGCCGCTGCTGCATTGACTCTGCCAGAAACCATTTTGAGCAGGCCGTTGAGCCTACTCTGATTGACTGTTATATTTATGAATTGAACGCGGCACAGCTGCGTTATCAATTCCTTCTGAGGCGGTTTAAAAGCCTGGAGGTGTAGTAACAAAGTAAGATAACTGGAGGATAATAACTATGGGTACGTGGTATGAGAAGGGGATATTTTATCATATGTATCCTCTGGGCATGACGGGGGCTCCGAAAACCAACGAGGAGCCTGGCGTCACCAATCGTTTTGAGGAGCTGGACAAATGGATTCCACACATCCGCTCCCTGGGATGCAACGCCGTATACATCGGGCCGCTTTTTGAATCCTCCTCACACGGGTATGACACGAGGGATTATAAACTGGTGGACCGGCGGCTGGGCGGCAATGACAGTTTCCGCCGGTTTACTTCCCTGTGCCATGAAGCAGGAATCAAGGTGGTGGTGGACGGAGTGTTCAACCACACGGGGAGAGAGTTCTTTGCGTTCCAGGACATTCAGAAGAACCGGGAACAGTCTCCTTACAAGGACTGGTACAAAGGCGTGAACTTCGGCTGGGGCAGCCCTCTTGGGGATTCTTTCGGATACGAGGCCTGGCAGGGACATTTTGAACTGCCCTGTCTGAACTTATGGAATCCGGAGGTGAAGCAGTATCTGTTCGATGTCATCCGATTCTGGATTGATGAATTTGACATTGACGGAATCCGGCTGGACTGTGCCAATGTGCTTGATTTTGGCTTTATGAAGGAGCTGCGCGCCCAGACGTCGGGGATGAAAGAGAATTTCTGGCTGATGGGAGAAGTGATCCACGGCGATTACAGCCGCTGGGTGAACCAGGAGATGCTCCACTCTGTGACCAATTATGAGTTACATAAGGGATTGTATTCCGGACACAACGACCACAACTATTTTGAGATTGCCCACACGGTCAGACGGTTAGAGCAGATCGGATACCAGCTCTATACTTTCGTGGACAATCACGACGAGGACCGTATTGCAAGTAAATTAAATGTCAAAGAGCATCTGTTCCCAGTCTATACTCTGCTCTACACACTTCCCGGGATTCCCTCTGTCTATTACGGCGGGGAATGGGGAATCGAGGGGAAGAGAACGAAAGACAGTGATGTTGCACTGCGCCCCTCCATTTCCATTGAGGAGGAGGAAAAGTTTCACGGGGAACTGACTGACTTTTTGAGCCAGCTTGGAAAGATTCATGAGGAGAACCCGGAGTTCCATGGGGGACGTTACAAGGAATTGCTATTGACGAACCGTCAGTATGCATTTGCTCGTTTTGCGGAAGGGTCGGTGGCAGTCACCGCGGTCAACAACGATGACGCTCCCGCAAATCTTCAGATTCCTGTGCCGATTGCAGCAAAAGAAGCTGTGGATTTGATGACGAATGAGAAATATCCTGTTGCTGATGGACGGGTTGAGGTTTCTATAAAAGGCAGTCACGGGATTGTCTTAAAGATTATGGAGGGCTAAATTATGGCTGGTAGCAAAAAAGAGATTGGAACAGGGTTTATCACAGAGGTGGATCGTTATCTGTACGGAGAGGGCACCCACTATGAGATTTTTGAGAAGCTGGGCGCACATCCACGAAAATATAAGGGGAAGGACGGCATGTACTTCGCTGTGTGGGCTCCCCACGCAAGAGCGGTGAATCTGGTTGGCGATTTCAACGGATGGGATATCGACGCGACTCCCATGTCTGTTCTGGCTGATTCCGGTATTTATGAGGTATTTATTCCGGGACTTGGCGCGGGGGAATTGTATAAATATGCCATCACCACATCTACCGGCAAGATTTTATTCAAGGCTGATCCCTTTGCGTTCCAGGCGGAATACCGTCCTGGCACGGCTTCCATCACTGCGGATTTATCCGGGTATACCTGGAAGGACAGCGCCTGGATGACCAAACGCCAGGAGACGGACCCGGTTCATATGCCAATGTCCATTTATGAAGTTCAGATCGGTTCCTGGAAGAAGAAAGACCGGGAGGAGAAGGACGGATTCTATACATATGTGGAAGCGGCTCATGAGCTGGCTGATTATGTAAAAGAGATGGGTTACACCCATGTGGAATTGATGGGGATTGCAGAACACCCCTATGACGGTTCCTGGGGTTATCAGGTGACCGGTTACTATGCTCCCACCTCCCGCTATGGGACACCGGAAGAGTTTATGTATTTCGTGGATTATATGCACAAACAGGGAATCGGCGTGATCTTAGACTGGGTTCCGGCACATTTCCCCAAAGACGCACACGGGCTGGCTGACTTTGACGGACAGCCGCTCTATGAGTACGCGGACCCGAGAAAGGGCGAACATCCTGACTGGGGCACCAAGGTGTTTGACTACGGCAAGCATGAGGTGTCCAACTTCCTCATTGCCAATGCGGTATACTGGGTCGAGAAGTTCCACGTGGACGGCCTGCGGGTGGACGCGGTGGCTTCCATGCTGTATCTGGACTACGGACGTTCAGATGGGAATTGGATTCCCAACAAGTACGGCGACAACAAGAATTTAGAGGCGATTGAGTTCTTCAAGCATTTGAACACAGTGCTCCAGGGACGCAACAGCGGCGCTATGATGATTGCCGAGGAGTCCACCGCCTGGCCAAACGTGACGAAACATCCGGAGGAGGATGGACTTGGCTTCCGGTTTAAATGGAACATGGGATGGATGCATGATTTCCTGGAGTATATGAAGCTGGACCCCTATTTCCGCAAAGCCAACCACAATAAGATGACCTTCGGCATGACCTATGCCACCAGCGAGAACTTTATCCTGGTGCTGTCACACGATGAGGTGGTTCATTTAAAATGCTCCATGATTAACAAGATGCCAGGACTTTATGAGGACAAATTCTCCAACCTGAAAGTGGGATATACCTTTATGATGGGGCATCCGGGCAAGAAGCTGCTCTTTATGGGGCAGGATTTTGGCCAGCTCCACGAGTGGGACGAAAAAGTATCCTTAGACTGGTATCTGACCGGGGAACCGGCCCACGCTGATTTACAGAAGTACGTGAAAGATTTGCTTCACATTTATAAAAAATATCCGGCGTTATATACCATGGATTATGATTGGGATGGATTCCAGTGGATTAACGCCAATGATGCGGAGAGAAGTATTTTCAGCTTTATCCGCCGGGGAACAAACGGCAGGCAGAACCTGATGTTTATCTGCAACTTCACCCCGGTTGCCAGACCGGACTACCGGGTGGGTGTTCCGAAGCGGGGCAATTTTACGTTGCTGCTGGATGAGACTCATGGTGCTTATGAAGGAAAGGATAAGGGACCGGTTTACCGATCCACCAAGAGTGAATGTGACGGCCTGCCTTACTCCTTCGCGTACCCGCTTCCGGCCTACGGAACGGCAATTTTCCGTTTTTAACTGTTGATTTCACCCGGCATCATAACCTGCTCACTAACACACATTACCAAGGAGGCAAAACTAATGCAGACCATACTCGTATGCGATGACGACAAACAGATTGTAGAAGCCATTGACATTTATTTAACCGGCGAAGGGTTCCAGGTGATCAAAGCCTATGACGGTTATGAAGCTCTGGAATTACTGGAAACCCATGCTGTTGACTTAATGATTGTGGACGTCATGATGCCGGGACTGGATGGAATCCGAACCACGCTGAAGGTGCGTGAAACCAGCAGTATTCCCATCATTATTCTGTCCGCCAAGTCCGAGGACACCGACAAAATTCTCGGCTTAAATATCGGCGCGGATGACTACATCACCAAACCGTTCAATCCACTGGAGCTGGTGGCCCGTGTGAAATCCCACATGCGCCGGTACACCCAGCTGGGCAATTTGAACAACCAGCAGAGCAGCGACCAGATCTATAAATGCGGCGGTCTGCTGATCAATGATGACAATAAAGAAGTGACGGTGGATGATGAACTGATCAAGCTGACTCCCATCGAGTACAATATCCTGCTGCTGCTTGTGAAAAATGCGGGCAAGGTATTTTCCATCGATGAGATCTACGAGCAGATCTGGAATGAGGAAGCCATCGGCGCCGACAACACCGTGGCCGTACATATCCGCCATATCCGCGAAAAGATCGAGATCAATCCGCGAGAGCCCCGGTACTTGAAGGTGGTATGGGGCGTTGGCTACAAGATTGAGAAGCAGTAAGGAAACGCCAGAGGGAACACATGAAGAAAATACAATGGTCTATGCAGTTAAAAAAGCAGTTTATCCTTCTGCTTCACATGATATTTTTAGGCCTGCTTCTGACGGGTTTTAGCTTCATTTACTTAAACTCCAACTATGGCAGAGGGCTCAGCTGGATTCATGAGGAATCTTATGCGGATACTTTTGCGTTTAAGGAACTGCTGGAAGATGATATTGAGAAGGTCTTCCAGTATGTCAATTACAAGGATGTTTTTGAGACGGACGGGAAAGTTGACTATGCAAAAGAGATGGTCAGCGTAACCGCCAACACCGGAAAGACCTCGGTTTACACGTTGGATGACCTGATGCGGGAGGCAAAAAAGAAGGGCTATTATCTGGATGACGCCTACGAGGTGGCCGGAGGGCCGAAATCTCCCAGCAATGAGGAGGTGGCCTACCCCCAGATCAACTGGAAAGCCTACAATCCTGATGAGCAGTACAGTGAACCCGGGGACGCTTATGCGTCTTTGGAGCAGCTGTCCGTGGAAGTGCTCACGCTTCTGGGGGAGTATTACCGGATACAGTTCAACTATGTAGACAAACCGTCCAACTTATATTTCCAGGTGTTTTATATGGACGACAGCCAGCAAAATCATCTTTACACCAACGTGGCTGAACGGACGCCGGAAGAATTAAAACAGCTGGGGCGTTATCTGTATATTTCCGGGGAAACCATACTGATTGATACCAATATGAAGTATATTCCCGACAATATTACGTCCCTGTTGGAGAAATATAACCTTTACAACAACAATAATTATTATATTATTATCGCACTGGATACCACGTATCCTCATGAGGACGATTACTCCCTGGCGAATCACGAATATTTAAGTATCCGTGTGGATTATATTACCGGTCTTGTGCTTCTTGGCATCGGCCTGATGGGCTGTCTCATCACGCTATGCTGCCTGCTGCCGGTCTCCGGATATGAAACCAGAAAGAAGGATGAACTGCGGCTCCACGGTTTTGACCGGCTGCCCATAGAGATCAATGTACTTCTCTTCCTTCTGGCGTTATGGCTGGCTTCCGTTCTTGCACAAAAGGTCGGCTACCGCTTCCTGCATCTGGTGGTGGATAATCATTATTGGAATTTTGCAGAGCGGCTTTTGCTGGATACGATTATTTATCTTTGCAGTCTGGTGGAAGCATTTTCGCTGATTCGGTGTTATAAAGCCAAGGTGCTGTGGACTAACAGTCTGCTACACTTACTTTATCGGTGGATCGTACGCTATTTGAGTGGTGTTTCCTACCCGTTCAGGCTTACCCTGACATTTCTCGGGTATGTGCTGTTGAACGGCTTGCTGATTGCCGGTTTTTCCTACCTGTTTACCAAGCAGGAGTTACTGTCATTTTCCCTGCTTTATCTGGTTCCGGCAATTGCCATTGTCTGCTTCAATATCTGGGTTTTTTTGGAACTTCTGAAAAATGCTGTGGAGAGCGAGAAAATCGCCAAAGCGCTTTACACGATCTCCTCCGGTGATACCAGTTACACAGTTGATGTGGATGTATTTACGGGCAAGGAGCGGCGGCTGGCGGAGGCAATTAACAATATCGGGTGCGGACTTGACGCAGCCCTGCAGGAGCAGGTCAAGAGTGAGCGGTTGAAAGCGGATTTGATCACCAATGTATCCCATGATATCAAGACGCCGCTTACCTCTATTATCAACTATGTTGACTTGATTAAGAGGGAGAAGGTGCAGGATGAGAAGATCCAGCGGTATCTGGAGGTTCTGGAACAGAAGTCCCAGCGGCTGAAAACTCTGACAGACGACCTGGTAGAAGCCTCCAAAGCAAGCTCCGGAAACTTAAAACTGGAGATCTCGGATATTGATCTGGTGGAGCTGGTTTGGCAGACCAATGGTGAGTTTGAAGAGAAATTCGAACTCCGGCACCTGGAGATGATCTCCCATTTTCCGGATGAGGCCATCATTATTGAGGCGGACGGGCGGCGGCTGTGGCGAGTTCTGGAAAATTTATATAACAATACGTTTAAGTATGCCATGATGAACAGCCGGGTATATATTGATATTTTTAAAGAAGGCGACATGGTGTATTTTACCATTAAAAATGTGTCTGAGAATCCGTTGAATATCCGGGCGGATGAACTGACGGAGCGTTTTGTGCGCGGCGATGTGGCAAGAACGACGGAGGGAAGCGGGCTTGGATTGTCAATTGCAAAGAACTTAACAGAACTTCAGGGTGGCAGCTTTACCCTTTATATCGATGGGGATTTGTTTAAAGCACAGGTTGGATTTCCGATTAAGAGAAAAAATTGATATAATTGAGTGATGAACTGAAAATACCAGATACGGTTTGCGAGTTTCCTCGTTTGCCGCATCTGGTATTTTTTTATCATTCTATTCTCTTAGCCGAAGATTCTCCACCCGCAGATGAAGTTGCTTCTCCACCAGGAGCTTAAGCTTCGGTGTACGACCTTGCCGTTACTGGAGGAGGCATCGATCACGGTTCCTCCATTCGCGACGATTCCGACATGGCCGTTTACCACAACGATATCGCCGGCCCTTAAATCTCCAAAATTTGAGATCTTGGTATATTTTCCCACATTCCGCCAGCCTGAGGAAGTCAGGTAACTCTGTTTTACTCCCGCCTGGTTTAAACACCAGTAGATGAACCCGGAACAGTCAAAAGAATTTGGCCCCTTGGCCCCGTATACGTAAGGGCTTCCCAACTTGGAACTGGCTATGGAGATCAGGGAGTTGACACCGCCCCCGCCTCCTCCGCCGCTTCCACCGGTGCTTCCGGAAGATGGTTTCTTGCTGCCGCCGCTGCTGGAAGACGTACCGCTCTTGGAGGTTGCTTTCTTTACCTTATCCCCGGTCAGCTTGGCCATGGTCTGCCGTCCGACAGAGCCGTCACTGCTGAGTCCGTTGGTGGACTGGAAATTCTTAACCGCGCCCTCAGTCACTTCTCCATAATATCCCGTCACATTGCTGGAAGAGAGGTAGCCGTATTTGCTGAGCAGCTGTTGTACCCGCTGAACAGTGTCGCCCTGGTCACCCAGTGACAAGCCGTTGGGTACGGCACCGGAATCATTTAATGTAAAACGGGTAGATGGCCCTAAGTATCCGTCCACAACCAGGTCATTACGGGACTGGAACTGTTTCACAGCCGCCGTGGTATCGAGACCGTAGTTTCCATCCGGGTCCGTTGTCAGATAGCCTAAATCTTTCAGTCTTGTCTGCGCTGCCAGCACCACTTCGCTCTTGTCTCCGTAGGCCAGCATATTGGGCTTGATCTCATCGCTGTACAGCAGGTTGATAGTCTGCCGGCCCACCTTGCCGTCCACAGCGATCCCGTTGACCTCCTGCAGCTTGATCACCGCCGCCTCCGTCATATCGCCGAATCTTCCCGTCACCAAATCCGCAGCAGCCAGATACCCCAGCTCATACAGACGGTTCTGGATTCTCTTGATATCCTCGCCCTCCACACCGTTTGACACGGCATAATACTTGGCATCCGGAGTCATGATGGCATCCCAGGTCGCAGAACCGACGATTCCGTCCATAGCCAGTTCATTCTGTCTCTGGAAAGAGAGAACCGCCGCCTGGGTCATGTGGCCGAAATACTGGGTGGGTTCATCATTGTCCATAAAGCCCAGTTCCATCAGCCGGGCCTGAAGTTCCGCCACCTTCGCATGCTCCACACCCTCCCGCAGGTACTCGGGCGCCGGCTCCGTCTCCGGTATGGTGAGATCTTTCACTGCCTCATAATCGGGTCCCTCCGGCGTCAGCTGGCCGATTCCATCCACCAGCGCGGTCTCCGGCTCCACAGGAGATGTCTCTTCGGTTTCCATGGTCTCTGTACTTGCCGGCGTATCCGCCTTTTTACCGCACCCGGCCATACCCACGGATGCAAGCAGCGCCGCCGCAAGCCATATGTATAATTTCTTTTTATTTTTTATGTTCATAAATGTCCCTCTCGATTTTGTCGAATCCTGTTCATTTTAACATATATTTGTAGAGATGAAAAGAGACAAGTATTGACAGTTGGTCTTTTTCCTGCGGTCTTGACGATTCAGTTCAACTCGTGTAAACTTAATAAATAGACTTTATTAACTCAGTTCCATATCTTCGGAGGCCTTTATGAGCAAAGAAAATACTGCTAAGGGAAATTTGATAAAAGAGACTAATTTAAAAAAGCTCCGCCAGATTTTACGAGAGCAGAGAATTTTGACAAAATCACAGCTGGCAGAGCTGTCGGGGCTGAGTGTTGTCACAATCCAGTCCCTGATTAAGACGTTGCTCGACAATGGGGAGATCACCGAGGATGCCATCGTCCAGCCACAGCTTGGCCGCCCGGCTGCCACTTTCCGCTACAACGCCAATCACCGCCTGGCCCTGACTGTGAATATGTATGAAGCAGACGGACAGGATACCGCTGAATATACGGTCTATAACCTCTGTGGTGAGGTTTTAGACCGTCATCTGGAACAACTTCCCACCGTCACCTTAGAAAGCTTCCACGGCGCCATAGACGGCCTTATCAGCAGTTATCCGGCCATCAGTGTCATCGGCTTTGGCATGCCGGCGGAAGAGATCGAGGGCCGCTTAGTCATCAGCGACTATGAGCTCCTCAAAAATACCGAGCTGGCCGCCTATTACGAAGCCCGCTGCCATATACCGGTTTTCGTGGAAAATGACATCAATGCCGCCTTACTGGGATACTGCGTCAACCAGCATTATCCCGCCGGCCAGGACTTCTACACCGCCGCCATCTATCTCCCCACCAAATACCCCGCCGGCGCCAGTCTCTGCCATAATTATCAGATTCTAAAGGGCCGCAACGGCCTTGCCGGTGAATTGAAATACCTTCCCCTGGACATCGACTGGACCGCCTTCCCCTACCCCCCTAAGGCCCTGGAGGATATCGCACTCAAAGTCATGCAGGTCATCATAAGCATCTACAATCCCGACCGCATCATTCTATACAGCGAGTCCCTCACCCCCGTCATCGGCGAACGGCTGAAAGCGCTATATCCCACCACCACCGATAAAATCCTCATCCCGGAGATCGAACTCTATCAAAGCATGGATGAAGATTTGGGGGTGGGGCTGTTACAGATGGCATTAGAAAGAATCGATAATGAAAAAAATACAGTCTGAAAAAAATCACCGCCATCCATTCAATGGGTAGCGGTGATTTTTATACATGAACCATATTAATTTATAAAATGATCAAGTGAATACAGACCACTTATTTCTAAGTTGTCACTATCACATTGCACATATGGCCAATTGGGTCCTTCAGTAGCTTTCCACTCAATATAGAGGGCTTCCTCCTTATCTGCAGCCAGATCTTTTCCGTTAAAATATAGCCGCAGATTTCCGCTATCTTCCAGAACATGACTGCTAATTTCGCCCTTCCATATCTCATTATCATAATGGTCAAAGAAGATGATATAGATTGGTCCCGTTTCACTGTCTCTTCGGATTTCCATAAGGGTATCGTTTTCATTAAATCGATATCCCATATTTACTACATCCATAAGACCAAAGTCAAAGCCATTTCCCTCTAAATTACGTATATTGGACTGGTCTTTTCCTTGCAGTTCCTCATCAGACTGGTATATTTTTGTCAAAGGCACTCTTTCGAATTGTCCTATTCCTTCTCCAACCGTATAAAAATATGAGGCGTCTCCATCTAAATATACCCTGAATGTCCTGGATTTTTCTTCTATCCTCATCATTATTTTAATATATTCCGAACGGGTATTACCGCTTGATATAGCACTAACTCCCTGTGTGATACTCTCAATTTCATACGGTGTAGCGCCAAATGTTGTTTTCGTAAGCGTAACATACTGACCGGGTTCTTCATCCAAAGCATAACTGCCACATACAAAATCCCACTCATAATCCGTTAAATCTAATACCGTTCTTTCTCCATAGGTGTAATAATCAATCTGTATATTGGCGGTTTGAATCTCTTTACTTCTTCCATCCTGATAATTTAATGTGTAGGTTGCAACATTCGGTGTTATGTAACCATAGAAAGAAACCAGATCACCTTCCACACAATCCAGCCAGCCATAGTACTCAAAATTTATTAACCGTTCATTGCTCTCATCCATCTCATTCACGGTAATTAAACCACTTGTGTACGTTTCTGATTTGTTAATGGATTTCACAATGCCGCTTAGACGGTAGATATTTCCATCCGCATACTGCATAGGATTCCGATACAGTTGATCAAGATATAATGAATCCGTATTTTTTTCAGCCTTCAGTTTTTCATTAAAAATAAACTCACCAGTCTCCATATCTCCTGTATCACCAACAGTTGTTTCCGTATTTTCCATCAATCCAGTATCGTCTGTTATTTCTGATAAACCATCATCATTCTCAATATCTTCCGTTTCCTGTTCAGGCAATATCTCCGCTTCATTGACCAAAATAAAATATAAATCATACGCATTTTGGTGATAGAGTATCTGCCCGTTTACTACAACGGCCGCTCCTATTGCCGATATATTTAAGCCTTCTATATCTTGACAAATCAAATATACTGTCGCCGATTCTTTAAGATCATAGTCAGAATTATAAACGGGATCTAATAGTAAACAATGACTTCCCTGATATTGCTTTTTTATCCCTCTTGGCAGTTCACTGATCTTTTTTAATTCCTGCTGCCCCATAATTCTTCCTGTCAGGCTTACTGCATCACCATAGTAGTCCTCCTTTATATAACTATAACTCTTGTTTTCAAAAACTACTACACATAAAATTATACTCACAAGAGCTAGCAATAGAATTATTCCTATATAAAAAAGCCTTCGGTTTTCCCAGCAAGGTCTTGGACCTATTCTCATTTTTGTCCGCCTTAACCTTTGCACCACAATTTTCACAAAATTTCTGCCCTTCTTTTAATTGAGTTCCACATTTTTTACACTCCATCTCAAATTCCCCCTTGTACCTCACATTTATTCATTTTCTATATTCATCCGCCTGTATATGACAAAAAAAAGCACCAACCCCGATGCTCTCAGTCATCAAAGCCAGTACTTTAAAGTGCGCCTTCAGGGACTCGAACCCTGGACAAATAGATTAAGAGTCTACTGCTCTACCAACTGAGCTAAAGGCGCATCTGCTGTTCACATGTTGTTCACAAGTGACACGAGCATTAGTATATCTCATAGGCAGACAAAAGTCAACCCTTTTTTGCAAAAAAATCTCCAAAAAATATTTCAGAATTTTACAAAGATTTTATCCCACCATTTTAATCCGGCTCCAGCGGCCTGTCAGGTAGCGGGAGAGGGAGATGAGGTAGTTGGCGGCCCAGCCCATGGGAATGGCGAACCAGACGGCCTGGGGGCCCCATATGGGAGCGAATTGGAAGGCTACGAAGACGCGGATCGACAAATTTACAAGATTCGCGATGGTGAATACCAGCACATCGCCGGCGCCGCGCAGGAGTCCGTCTGTTGTCGTCTTCAAACCGATGAAGACAAAGAAGAACGAGATAAAATGCACGTAACTCACACCGGTCTGAAACGCTTCTACTCCCCCCTCCGGGTCTAAGAAAGCCATGATAAAGGTATCACCGAACATCTGAAGCAGCACACACAGAATCACGGCGCTGACACCCACCATCATAACGCCGTAGCGATAGCCTGTCCGCACCCGCTCCGACTGGCCGGCGCCCATGTTCTGGGCAGTAAAGGTGGACATGGCGTTGCCGATGGCCAGCATGGGCACAATACTGATGGACTCAATTCTGGTAGCCGCCGCGTATCCGGCCATAATTGAGGAACCGAATCCATTGATCACCGACTGCACCAGCAGCATACCAATATGAACAATCGACTGCTGCAGCGTGGAAGGCACCGCCACTTTCAGCATCCCGGCTACCATTCCGGCATCATAAAGCTGGATCTCGCCCGCTGACTGGTATTTCTTCACCTTCCACATGAGAATAAAGAATGAGATCACCGCGGATACGCCCTGGGCAATCAGCGTAGCCACAGCCACGCCTGCCACACCCCATCCAAAGGAAATCACAAATACCAAATCCAGCACAATATTCAAAAATGAGGAAAATATCAACAGCCACAGCGGTGTTTTCGAATCCCCCAGAGAGTTAAACACCGCGGCCTGTACATTATACATAAACAAAAACGGCAGGCCGACGAAATAGATCTTTAAATACACTGCCGCGTCAGCCATCACATTGTCCGGCGTATTCATCCATTGCAGAATCTGTCCGTTCAACTGATATCCGACGGTCCCAAGCAGCACGCTGAGACATAAGAAATTGATCAGTGTTGTCGAAATCGCCGTCTTCATTTTCCCAATCTGCCCGGCTCCCAGAAACTGGGAGACAATCACGGCGCTTCCGATGCCGCCGCCGATAGCAATCGCAATAAATACATTGGTCACCGAATAGGATGCACCGACCGAAGCCAGCGCCTCTTCTCCCACAAACCGCCCCACAATGACGGAATCCATAATGTTATAAAACTGTTGGAACAGATTCCCCAGAATCATCGGCAGCGCGAAAAAGAACATCGTTCTGCCCGGGGAATCTGTCAGCATATTATAATGTTTTTTCACCTGCCGCTTCTCCTCTTGTTACATCTCTGTTTATTTCTCTTTTTTCTTCTTATGGTCACAGTTGATCGTCTTTTCGACCTCTTTTAAGCATCTACAAATCCGAAGCATCTGACGATTCAGCTCAATCTTATCGCAGGTAGCCTGACACAGCTTCTTGTTAATACTCTCCCGCATGCTCATAGAATCACCTGTTTTGCAGATTTACTATATTGTATGCAGTTTCACTCTGCCTATCCACCGCAAAACTTTATTTTCGATAAGCAATCAGCTTGCAGATCGGTTTTCCTTCTGCTGCAAACTTTGTCTCATACTCCGTCATTACATTCCCTTCGGCCATGTCGCCGTGATGCAGATCAAAGGTATGACTGTCCACGATCCATCCTGCCTCCGGGATCGATTCCAAGGAATAATCAAACAGACCCCTGTTATCCGTCTTAAACTCCACCACACCGTCTTTCCTCAAAATCTTATCATAAACTGCCATAAACTGCGGTGATGTCAGCCGCCGCTTCGCATGGCGGTCCTTAGGCCATGGATCGGAAAAGTTCAAATAAATCTTATGGACCTCTTCCTCCTCAAAATACTCCGAGAGTTCCTTCGCATCCACACACATAAAATAAATATTGGTCAGCTCCAGCTGTTCCCTCTTTGACAATGCTTTTAACAGAACCGTGGAATACCGCTCAATCCCCACATAATTGATATCAGGATTCTTCTGCGCCAGCTCCATAATAAATTTACCCTTTCCCATACCTACTTCAATTTCGATGGGATTGTCATTGCCAAACAGGTGTTTCCACTGGCCTTTCTGCTCCTCCGGCTTTTGTACCACATAAGGGCTTTCTGCTATCATTTCCTCCGAGCCTGGAATATGGCGTAATCTCATTTTACTTCCTCCTGGTATCTTAAACTTACATATCTTTTCACATTTTAACATCTGCATCCGCTCTTTTCAAGAAATTTAAAAATGCATTACTTTTTACATTTATCTTAAGAAGTAAAAATAAGCGTGCAGAAATAATCATTTGATATTATAATAACAGTATCGAATGATGTACGGATTTTTACTTTAAAGGAGGAATCTTATGGGAACTACTGAGAAAGCCACTAGCTGGGACAGAATCCGGCTTGGCATGAAGGACGCGGAAAAGCTGATTGGCCAGAAGCAATACAATCTGTCTATGGTGAAATGCCGCCAGACCCTTGAGATTATGGTCCGCAGCCTGGCAGACAAGGCCTGTATCGTAGATTCCGATTTAAGCGTGACCATTGATGACCTCTATCAGGGCAAGTGGATCAGCAAGACCACCTGCGACCATTACCATAAGATCCGCATGATCGGCAACAAGGCCGTCCACGAAGGCAATGACAGCGCCTATGACGCCGACCAGGCCTTTCATCTGTTATCCCAGGAGGTTTATACCTTTTCCAACGATTATAAGGCCTCACGGCCCAAGACACGTTCCAGCGTTTCCCAGGGAGCAGGCTCCAGTGCCAGCCGGGGACGTAGATCATCGAGAAAGAGCAAGAAAGGATTTTCCCTTTCCCAGGCGGATATGCTGCGGATTCTCATTGGCGTACTCTGTGTCGTCTTCATCATTGTCGTTGTCCGCTTCTTAAAACCGGGCAAGAAGGGGGATGCCATCACCACAAGCCCCATCACCACGGAGGAATCACTTGAGACCTCCACTCCGCCGGAGACCATGGCCCAGACAACACCGGCTCCTGTCTACAAGACATCCACGGTCCTGAATGTCCGCGCCGAGCCGTCCACCACGGCAACGATCCGCGGTCAGCTTTCCGAGGGCGTCACCGTCGACTATGTGGAACAGTATGACGACGATTGGTCCATTATCAATTACGAAGGCAGCAAGGCTTATGTTGCGACGCAGTATTTAGTCCACGATTAAGGATACTAGAAGGTTTCTGAGAGCATTATACCCAGGTATAGTGCTCTTTTTTTGCCTAAAACTTCACAGAATCCATAGAAATTTTATATTTTTTACATTTTTTATATTTTCCACTGGAAATTTTTTTAAATTGTAGTATTATGTTATGGTACAACTTATCTAAGGCACATTCTTCTTATTATAATGTATTTCTTATGATTTGATAACGTGCAGCTTATGATAATGCTGTCCAACTACCAAATTAAGACAAGGAGGACATAACGTGAATAATATGATCGACAAGCTGTCTGACATCGAACACGACGCAACCGCCATTATGGACGCTGCTTACGCCCGTAAGAAAGAGATTGCAAAAGAGATGGAAGACAAAACGTCTGCATTTGACAAACAGCTTGAAGCAGACACAGCGGCCAAACTAAGCGATTTAAGGGCAAAGATGGAAGTCGATATGCAAACCAAGTTGTCTAAGCAGAAATCTGACGCCGACAAAGTACTGGCCATGATAGAGGAGAATTATCATAACAATCATGAGACCTATGCCAGAGAACTTTTTAAGGCCATGATAGAGGGGTGATGATATGGGTGGCTTATTAGCTTACAGCGGTATCACCACGAAGGTGAAAGCCATGGAAAGTCACTTTATCACCGACGATGGGTTTCGGGAGATGGCCTCTTTGGAGAGCGTGCCGGATGCTGTGGAATACCTGATGCAGATCCCATCCTATGCCTCGATCTTTAACAGCTTAGAGGAAGATAAACTGCACAGAGGTGTGATTGAGCAGAAACTCATGCTCTCTCTGTATGATGACTTTGCAAAGCTTTACCGGTTTTCCAATCTGTCCCAGCGGAAATTTCTGGATTTATATTTCATGCATTATGAGATTGCACTCTTAAAAAAATGCCTGCGAAATGCCCTGGACAACCAGAAATTTGATTTCGACTTATCCGTCTTCCAGGAATTTCTGGATAAACACTCAAAGCTGGACTTTACCAAGCTGGCTGCCTGTGATAACCTGGCGGAACTGCTTGTCCAGTTGGAGGGTTCGCCCTACGCCGCCATATTGGCTCATTTATCAGATGTGGAGGAACCGACGCTTTTTGACTATGAGATGCATTTAGATTTGATGTATTTCAAGGCCGTATGGAAAATCAAAAGCCGGCAGCTTACGAAAAACGAGAAAAAAGTACTCTCCCAATGCTTTGGTTCCAAGCTGGATATGTTAAACATCCAATGGATATACCGTTCTAAAAAGTATTACAATCTTTCTTCAACGGACATCTATTCTTTGCTCATACCCGTTCAGTACCATCTCAAAAAAGAAGAGATCATCAAGATGGCAGAGGCCGGCAATTTAGACGAGTTCTATACCGCCCTGCAGAGTACTTTTTATGGCTCGCTGGAGCTTACCGACTTGAGCGAGAAACCGGATCTGGAGGGATTATACGAAAAGGTTTTAAACCGGATTCACCGGATTACCAGCCAGAGGGACCCTTATTCCATGGCTTCGTTGAACTCCTACTTATATTTTAAGGAGCTGGAGGTTCATAAACTCATCACTGTCATAGAGAGCATTCGATATGGCATCCGGGCAGATACCATCTGCTCCTATGTAATTAAAAATTAGCAAGGGGGTTATTACCAGTGATTGAAAAAATGAAGTTCTTAAGCGTTACCGGCCCCAAGGATGATATCGACAGAGTCATCGACCAGTACTTATCCAAGTACGATATCCAGCTGGAAAATGCTTTATCAGAACTCAAAACCGTAAAAGATTTAAGACCTTATATGGAATCCAATCCCTATAAGGAAGTATACCAGCGTTCCGGCGAGATCCTGTCCAGTTTAAACAACGCCGCGCCGCTTACCTCTTCCAGGCAGGTTACCGTAGAAGAAGCGGCAGCCATCGTTGGGGAACTGGACACCCAGATCAAGGAACTTTCCTCCCAGAAGGAGGAACTCACCGCCGAGTTAGAGACCTTAAAGTCTTCCCTCGACAAGATCAACCACTTCACGGGTCTTGACTATGACTTAAGCGAGATTTTACATTTTAAATACATCAAGTTCCGGTTTGGACGCATCGCAAGAGAATACTATGACAAGTTCTTCAACTACGTTTATGACACCATTGATACGGTTCTTTATAACTGTAAAGAGGATGAGGAATATATCTGGATCGTTTATTTTGTGCCGGATACCATCTCCGACAAGGTGGACGCCATCTACTCCTCCATGCACTTTGAGCGTTTCTTCCTTCCTGATGAATATGAGGGAACACCGACGGAGGCGATGCACTCCTTAGAAGACCAGATTGCTCAGGTTAATACTTCTATCAGCGAGATTGACAAAAACATCAGCAATATTCTGGAGAGCAGAAAGGACGATTTAATCGCTGCCAACCAGAGACTGACCACCTTCTCCAACAACTTTGACGTGAGAAAGCTGGCCGCATGTACCAAACAGGATGTGAATACTTTCTATATTCTGTGCGGATGGATGAGCGATAAGGACGCCAGCGCATTCCAGAAGGAGATCTCCGGTGACGAGCGCGCTTACTGTGTGGTGGAAGACGACCACAGCAACTTAACCAGCCGTCCTCCTACAAAGTTAAAGAACCCAAAGCTGTTCAAGCCGTTTGAGATGTTCATTGATATGTATGGAATTCCGGCTTACAATGAAATTGACCCGACCATCCTGATCGGAATCACATATTCGATTCTCTTCGGTTTCATGTTCGGCGATGTGGGGCAGGGGCTCTGCCTGCTGATTGGCGGTTTCCTGCTGTTTCGGGCAAAAAAGATGAACCTTGCGGCGATTATCTCCTGCTGCGGTTTCTTCTCCACGATTTTCGGATTCCTGTTCGGAAGTGTCTTCGGATTTGAGGATCTTATTGAGGCCGCCTGGCTGCGTCCGAAGGAAGCCATGACCCAGCTGCCATTTGTCGGCAACCTGAATACGGTGTTTATCGTGGCTATCGCTTTAGGTATGGGCATCATTATCATGACGATGGTGTTAAATATTATCAACAGCCTCCGTTCTCATGATGCGGAGAAGGCGTATTTTGATACCAACGGTGTAGCCGGCCTTGTATTCTACGGAAGCATCGTCGTTACCGTGGTTCTCTTCATGACAGGCAATTCCTTGCCGGCCACGGCTGTGCTGGTGATCATGTTTGCAGTGCCGCTTCTGGTTGTGTTCTTAAAGGAACCGCTGACCGCACTGGTTGAGAAAAAAGCCGAGATCATGCCGAAAGAGAAAGGGATGTTCTTTGTGCAGGGCTTTTTCGAGATGTTTGAAGTACTGTTGAGTTATTTTTCCAACACTCTGTCCTTCGTCCGTGTGGGCGCGTTTGCTGTCAGCCATGCGGCTATGATGGAGGTTGTGCTGATGCTGGCCGGCGCGGAAGCCGGCGGCTCACCAAACTGGATCGTCGTTGTCCTGGGCAACTTGTTTGTCTGCGGCATGGAGGGACTGATCGTTGGCATCCAGGTGCTTCGTCTGGAATATTATGAGTTATTCAGCCGTTTCTATCGCGGAACCGGAAGAGCATTCAAACCGTATGGCAAGAAAGCATAAGGAAATAAATATCACTATTTATGAGAAAAGGAGAATTTTATCATGAGTTTATTAGTTAAAATCACATTAGCAGCAGCATTAATCTTAAGCATTGGAGTACCGTTCGGCGCATTCGCCATGGGCGAGAAGACAAAAGGCCGTTATAAAACAGCATTAGGCGTCAATGTGTTCTTATTCTTTGGCACCTTAATCGTTTCTTCCGTATTCATGTTCTCCGGCAACGCATTCGCTGCTGAGACAGCAACAGCTGCTTCCAGCGTGGCAGGTATGGGTTACTTAGCCGCCGCTCTTTCCACCGGCCTTGCCTGTATCGGCGGCGGTATCGCCGTTTCCGCAGCTGCAAGCGCTGCTCTTGGCGCCATCAGTGAAGACGGTTCCATCCTTGGTAAATCATTAATCTTCGTAGGTCTTGCCGAAGGTGTGTGTCTGTATGGATTAATCATCTCTTTCATGATTATCGGTAAACTTTGATCCATGAAAATGTACTTAATCAGCGACAACATCGATACCTACACAGGCCTTCGCCTGGCGGGTGTCGAGGGGGCTGTGGTCCACGAAAAGGAGCAGCTCAAAGAAGAACTTGATAGAGTGATGGCCGACAAGGAGGTTGGAATTGTACTCCTCACGGAGAAATTCGGCAGGGATTATCCTGATTTAATCAATCAGGTGAAACTGAGCAAAATGCCTCTGTTTGTAGAGATTCCCGATCGCCATGGTACCGGCCGCAAGCCAAACTTTATCACTTCTTACGTGAATGAGGCAATTGGATTAAAATTATAACCGCAATAAACAAGGAAAGAAGGTGGTCGTCTTGACAACAGAAGAAAAATTAGAGCATTTTTCCAGCTTTTGTATCGAAGATGCCAGAACCCGCAGTGCGAAGATGTTGGATGAATATACCAATGCACTTGAGCAGACCCTTGAGGAACATCAGGCCGACGCCCGCCGACGCGCAGGCATGCAGCTCGATGCTGAGACAGCCAAGATGCAGAGAGAGATCAACAAGAAGCTCTCGATTGAACAGATCAATTTAAAACGCACCCTGGGACACAAGCAGGATGAGTTAAAGGATATGCTTTTTGTAGAATTAAAAGATATGCTGGATAACTTTATGGAAACCGGTGAATACCTGAAACTTTTGGAGAAACAGGTCACAAGAGCCAAGGAAGTGGCCGGCACGGAAGCGCTGATCATTTACTTAGATCCGGCAGACGAGGACAAAGCCCGCAGACTGGCTCTCCAGTACAATGCGGATATCCGCATCAGCGAATATTCCTTTTCCGGCGGAAGCAGAGCTGTCATTCCTTCCAAGAATATCTTGATTGACAACTCGTTTGAGACGAAGCTGGCAGAAGCAAAAGCAGAGTTCCGATTTGAGTTAAACACAGAAGCAGGAGGTAAGATTGATGGCTAAGACAGGTTCTATCTATGGAATCAACGGCCCGATCGTGCACATCAAAGGCGATGTCGGCTTTGAGATGCATGAGATGGTTTATGTAGGAAAAGAGAATCTGGTTGGTGAAGTAATCGGCCTGGCCTCTGATGATACCATTATCGAAGTTTACGAGGAGACAACCGGATTAAAACCAGGTGAACTTGTCACCGGAACCGGCTCTCCGGTGTCCGTTACTTTGGCGCCAGGTATTCTCAATAACATTTTCGACGGTATTGAACGTCCCTTAAGTGAGATTGCAAAAGAGGGCGGCGCTTACATCAACCGCGGTGTCAGCGTGGAATCGCTGGATACCTCCAAATTATGGCCAACCCATATCACGGTGAAGAAGGGTGATAAACTGTTCCCGGGCGCAATTATCGCCGAGATTCAGGAAACTCCGGCTATTGTTCACAAAGTAATGCTTCCTCCGGATGTGGAAGGTTTTGTACTGGATACCGTTCCGGACGGGGATTATACCATTAATGATACATTGATATCCTTACAGCAATTAAGCGGCAAGGAATTAAAAGTAACCATGACACAGAAATGGCCGATCCGTGTTCCGAGACCTACGGCCAAACGTTATCCGACCTCCGTTCCGCTGATTACCGGACAGAGAATTCTGGATACCCTGTTCCCGTTAGCCAAGGGCGGCACAGCCGCGGTTCCCGGCGGATTCGGTACCGGCAAAACCATGACCCAGCATCAGATCGCCAAATGGTCCGACGCCGATATCATTATCTACATCGGCTGTGGAGAGCGTGGAAACGAGATGACCCAGGTTCTGGAGGAGTTCAGCCACCTGGTTGACCCGAAATCCGGCAATCCTCTGATGGACA
>JAWZDV010000074.1:0-83416 GCA_034142505.1 Bacteroides thetaiotaomicron | reverse complement strand
TACAGTGACTTGTCGCCAGTTTCCTAACTTGACATTCGCTCCACGGAACACCTACACGCACTTTCATGCGGGCAGCAACCTCACGTTTCAACGCTATCATGTCACAGCCTTGTTATTTTATCACAAAGTTTTTTTAATTGCAAGAACTTTTTAAAAAATTTATTGCATATCCATGTAAAAAGAAACGCCCCGCATCTGCGAAGCGTTTCTTCTATATTATAGATTCCTTTTACCGGTTGTTCCAGTATGGCTCCACAGCCGGTTTGTACTGGCCGCTGCCTGCTGCCTCGTCATCGATCTTCTGTACCAAGCCGCCGCTGTTGGAGGTATATTTCACGCCGTCGGCATCCTTGACACCGTTGGCTGATTTGACCACCTTACCATTGGTGTTGACCAGATAGTTGTTGTAGCCGCTTCCCGACGGAATACTGATCACCTGATAACGGGTCCCCTCTTCTGCGGTCTGAAGCTTGCCCATATAATATAGGTAGCCGTCCTTCACTCCGGTAAACCCGCGTCCCGTCTCCGAGAAATAGAAGGTGCTGATCGTTCCATCGCCCTCCTCAATCTTCTGTTTGCCGGTCTGCATGGAACTGATGGCTTTCGTGCCAAAGTAGTAAGCGGTGTAGTCGCTGCCGCTGGTACGTACCTTCTGAAGTCCGTATGCCGGGGTTCCCAGCTCGGTGAACAGATAAGTCTTCTTGTTCAGCTTGAAGAAATCGCTGGTGGAAGGTTCTTTGTCCGCCTCCATGGCTTTTGGCACGCCGCTCTTGGAGAAATAGAACCACTCAACCTCATCCTCATAACCTTTTAAAAATTCCGGCGGCTCTGCGGAATACCAGCCGGTCTTAACCTTGCCGTCCGATCCGTAGTACCGGCAGTCCAGAATGGAACCGTCCTCCTTGGAACCACTGCCCACATAAACCCAGCCGGTCTGCATTGCGCCGGTGGAATCGAAGCAGTAATAGGTGCTGTCGATCTTTTTCTCACCGTACTCGCTTCCGTTGTCTAAATCCGGGACATACTTCTTGGTGCTGCTGGTGAAGTAATACCAGTACTTGCCATCGTCCCCTTCATCGCCCGGTGTCACCCGGCCGTCGTCGTATTCGTCATTCGGTGGGTATAATTTCTGCCAGCCGGTCTTGGCGGCTCCGTCCTCCCCACAGTAGTACATATCCCCGTCAACCCAGCCGGTCTGCATCGCGCCGTCCGAATCAAAGTAATACCACTTGTCATTGATCTTCTTCCAGGTATCTGTCACAACCTTGCCGCTGCTTAAGAAATAATACCAATGCTCCTCACCGTAGTTGACGCCGTTCATGTTCTCGCTGATCTTCAGCCACTTGTCCGCCGCCATCACACCGTTAGCATCCACGTAATAGCCATCGCCGGCCCAGGAATTCACTGCCATATAACCGGAGCCGTCCAGATAACGCCATTTGTCATCGGCTCCTTTTCTCCACTCGTTTGTCACCATGGAACCATTTGAATCATAATATACCCAGCTTCCGTTCATCTGGGACCAGCCGGAAGCTGCCCAGGCACTAAACACGCCGGTACCTAACGTCAATACTGCTGAAATCGCCAGTATTAACAAACTCTTTTTCTTCATATAGTCACTCCTTCGTACAGGTTCATCCCAATTCCTACCATATATTGTATCAGGCTGTTAAGAATTATTCAACTGAAATAATCTTTCAATTATATTACATTTTTCTTCGACTGTGACAGGTTATTTTCTTCGGTGCTTGACTATCCCGCAGGGTCAAGGGTATAATCGGAACAGAAAATGATGATGTTAAGTAACAGAAAGGTCGGTATCAGAGCATGTGGATTGCAGACGGTTGGAAAGATTATGAAGTGATAGACTGTTCCCAGGGAGAGAAACTGGAACGATGGGGAGATTACCTGCTGGTGCGTCCGGACCCCCAGGTGATCTGGGACACCCCCAAAACGCACAGGGGATGGAAGAAGATGAACGGGCATTACCACCGGAGCGCCAAAGGCGGCGGGGAATGGGAATTCTTCAACCTGCCGGAGCAGTGGACCATCGATTATAAAGGGCTCACATTTAATCTGAAGCCCTTCAGTTTCAAGCACACCGGCCTGTTCCCGGAGCAGGCAGCCAACTGGGACTGGTTCGGTGATCAGATCCGTAAGGCCGGGCGGCCGATTAAAGTACTGAATTTATTTGCTTATACCGGCGGAGCTACACTGGCCGCCGCCAAAGCGGGCGCCAGCGTCACCCATGTGGACGCATCGAAAGGCATGGTAGGCTGGGCCAAAGAAAATGCCAAATCCAGCGGCTTAGAGTCCGCGCCGATCCGCTGGATCGTGGACGACTGTGTCAAATTCGTGGAGCGGGAGATCCGCCGCGGCAGCCGTTATGACGCCATCATTATGGACCCGCCATCTTATGGCCGCGGCCCCAAGGGAGAAATCTGGAAAATTGAAGATGCCATCCATCCGCTGGTGAAGCTTTGTGCACAGCTGTTATCGGATAAGCCGCTTTTCTTCCTTATTAATTCCTACACTACCGGTTTAGCTCCATCGGTGCTGTCCTACATGATCGCCATTGAACTTGGCCCGAAATACAAAGGGACTGTGGAAGCACAGGAAGTGGGACTTCCCGTTACTGGCACCGGGCTGGTGCTGCCATGCGGGGCTTCCGGGCGCTGGAGTTCCAATTAACCACCTGATAAAATGTCAAAAGGGAACTGTTATCCTGTAAACAGTTCCCTTTTTTAACGTCCGCCATTGAGAAGGCGCCAGACTCCGGGGAGATATCTTCTCAGGAAGGCGCCTGCCGGATAGCTGATCACAAGAACCAGGACCGGCATCAGAAGATAGATGGCCAGCGGAAGGTACAGCGCCACGGGAAGAAGAAGGGCGGCAGTTTTGTTGATGAGACGAACCAGCGCAAAATGAGTGGCATAGAGAAAGAAGTTATACTTCATCCAGTTTTTTGCCGGGGGAAGTCTCTGTTCATCCACGATCATCCAGAGGGCAGCGGGAATCAGCAGGCGGAAGAGGACAATGGCCATGTTGCTGTCGCCGATAATCCCGGGAGCGAAGCGGTACATGGACACGCCCGCGAGAAGAATCAGCCCCAGACGGGCGTATTTTTTATTCCAGGCTTCCACATTGGTTCTCAAGTGAAGCGCGGCATAGGTGCCGGCGGAATAGTAGAGCAGGGCATCCAGATTTAAAAAAGGGAGTGCAAATTTAAAATAGACCCCGATGGCCATCAAAACCATAAGAACGGCTCCCAAGTATCTTCTGTTAAGGACAGGATAGATCACCGGAGCCAGGGCAATCAGGATAATCAGCTGGTAGAGATACCAGAATACATAGTTGTACGTATAATGAAGGATGGCGTCAACCGCCGGAAACAGGCCGAAGGGAATCACTCCCTTCCCCACTACATCTCCGATAAACGGCAGACGGCTGGCAACGACATATCCCAGATAATAAAGGGTATTCCAAACGATATAGGGGATTAAGATGCTGCGGATTCTGGAATTCCATTTGGGCCAAAGCTTTTCCCAGGTAAAATTGCGGTAAAACAAATACGCAGATATCATAAAGAATCCCGGCACCGCAATCTGTGCAATGGTATCTCCAATGCCGTGTTCAATGGCATAGATCAAGGCCCCTGCCTCTGTCCTGCCGAGAAACAGCTCCGAATTGTACGCATGTACCCAGACCACCAGAATACTGAACGCAAAGGTGAACCAATATACTTTGTTATGAAATTGGTTTTCTTTCATATGCGTCTCCTTTCTTTCTTACATCATATCATATGCCAAAGAGACGCCGCAATATAAATTATTCGCTCTAAAAAAGAAAAAGGAGCGGTTTCCCGCCCCTTTCTCAGCCTTTTACAGCGCCCATGGTGATTCCCTGTGTAAAGTATCTCTGGAAGCACAGGAACACGATGATAATCGGCACGGAAGCCAGAGCGGCTCCTGCCATGATAAGTCCGAAGTCGTTGGACATCTCGCTCAGCTTACTGGCGATACCCAGGGCGATAGTCTTGGATTCGTTCTGCGTCAGCATAACCAGCTGCAGCGGATACTCATTCCAGGAGTTGATAAATGTAAAGATTGCCAGTGCGCCAAATCCCGGTTTGATAATCGGAAATGCCACATTGATAAAGGTCGTCAGTTCTCCGGCGCCATCGATTCTGGCCGCTTCCAGCAGAGAGCTTGGAATGTTCTCTGAAAACTGCTTCATCATAAACACGCCAAAAGGCCAGCCGACTACCGGCAGAATCACCGCGAACATGGAACCCCATACGGACTTTAACAGTCCCAGATCAGACATCTCCTTCATAAGCGGAATCAGGATAACCTGTTTCGGAAGCGCCATCGCGCACACAAACAGTCCAAAAATCAATCCTTTTCCCCAGAACCGTTTCTTTGCCAGAACATAGCCGGCTAAAGACGACGTGATGCAGGTCAGCACCATTGCCACGATGGAGATAAACACACTGTTAAACAGCCACCGGATCGCCATGGGCATCCCAATTCCAAATAACTCTGTCTTACTCTTAAACAGCCTTGCAAAGTTGTCCCAGGAGATTTGCGTCGGAATCCATTTCACCATTTCTCCCGATTTGATAATGATATCGCTCTTAATCTTCACCGAACCGGTCACGATCCAGTACAGCGGGAAGAGAAAGAAGACAGCCATAAATGCCAGGAGGATGATTGTTATCACATAATAAGGCGTGATTGCTTTTTTACTTTTCACCATATCTCTCCTCCTATTCTGTCGTTCCGCCGTTCATCACCTTAAACTGCAGGGCACTGAACAGCGCTATGACGATTGCAAGGACCACGCCCATGGCGTCGGCATAACCGAACTCCTTGGTGGTCTTAAACGCAATTTCATACAACAGGTACATCACCGTGCTGGTACTGTAATTCGGTCCACCGGAGGTCAGCAGCTGAATCAATGCGAAGCACTGGAAACTGTTGATGGTGGTGATGACAGCCACATACAGGGTGGTTGGCATGACAGATGGCCATTTGATTCTCCAGAACACCTGGAAGTCATTGGCGCCATCTACCTTAGCCGCCTCCTCCAAGGAGGTGTCCACATTGCCCAGGGCCGCCACGTAGAGAACGATGGGCTGGCCGATGGAGGTAGTGAACAGAATCAGAATAATACACCACAGAGCCATGGACTCACTTGCCGTCCAGGGAAGCGGCTGGCCGCCAAACCCTCTGATGATATAGTTGAGCAGTCCGTCATATTTATCGAACATCCACTTCCAAACCACCACAACGGCTACCGAACCGGTGACAACCGGAAGGTAGAACACGCAGCGAAAGAAGGAGCGGATACCGGAACGCATTTTATAAATGGCGGAACCCACCCAAAGCGAGAACGCCGTCACTGTCGGAACAGCTACCACAACGATGATCACGGTGTTCACGGCTGATTTTAAGAAGATCTTATCTTTAAAGAGCCGGGCGTAATTCGCCAGACCTACAAAACTTCCCTTGGGGTCCGTAAAGCTGGCATCCGTAAAACTGGTAATCACTCCCATCACCATCGGTGTAATAACAAAGCCGACGAAGAAAATCAACGCGGGAAGCAGGAACAGATAGGAAACCATGGTCTCCCTGCGCTGAAGCACAAGACTGCGCGCCGGAGCTTTCTGCTTCCTCGGCCTTCCACCCTTTTGTGTTGTACTTGCCATATATTTTCACTCCTTCACTCTGAACAGGAACTCCCTCCCCCCGCTGCCGGCAGAGGAAGGGAGCCATAAGTGTCTCACTTGTTCATGATAACAGTAGCTTAGTTGCTGTTTGCAGCACTGTTAAACTCGTCTGCTGCCGCCTGCGGATCGGTACCGTTAAATACCTGCTGAAGCATATTGAACCACAGTGGACGCATAGCTGCAAATCCTGCACGCGTATTGTAGTAAGGTCCATAGTACTGGCTCCAGGAAGCAAGCATTGCTTTGTGCTCATCTCCAGGATACAGATCGCCAAAGGAAGTACGTACCGGGAATGCATTGGTCTTCACAACGCTCTTTGGTCCCCATTCTTTGTCATCACAGATGAACGCCACGAACTCTTTTGCCGCTGCGGCGCGCTCGTCGGACTTGTTGTCAAATACGCAGAAACCGTTAACCAGGTACTCTAAGGAAGGCTTGCCGCTCTCTGACGGGAATGGAACGGAAATCTGGGTATAATCTTCAGAAGCGTAAGTAACCTCTGAGGAAGTACCGAAACAGAATGTCATCGCGCAGGTTTCCTGCTGGAATTTCTGCAGCTCATCGGCTGCCGCCATATCAAAACCGGCATCCAGTGACTTATTGTCATACATTTCTTTTAACAGTGTCAGTGCTTTTACGCCGTTAGCGTCAACATTCCATTTTCCATCAGAACCAACGATGGAGGAACCGTATAAGTTATTTACAAGAGCACGGGTGCCCTGGTCGCCGCCCTGGCCGCCGCAGTAAACGATACCCGGAACCTGAGTCGGAGCTGCGTCGCGAAGAGCTTCACACATCTTTACAAAGTTCTCGGTAGTCCATGTACGGTCGCCTTCCAGGTTCACATACTGAAGAGCATCCGCTTTCTCAAGAGCCTCTTTGTTCAGTCCCATATAGAACGGGGAAGAGGAAATCGGATACATCCATGCGGTGCCATCTGAACCGACACAGGTCTCTACCAGAGACTGGCTGGTCAGGTCGCCCTTAAGCTCCTCCAGCATATCATCAAGCGGTACCAGATAACCGGCCTCGCCGAACTCGATGATACGGCCTGGCGCGTCAAACAGAATATCAGGAGCTGTTCCCGATGTCAATGCCGCCGTCAGCTTATCAGGACCGGATGTAAAATCTATGTATTCCACCTTTACTTTAATCTCAGGGTGAGCCGCGTTAAATGCATCCACAACCTCCTGCTCATAACCGGTATCAACTCCAAATGTTGGGAATGCCCACCATGTGATCTCGGTAACTCCGCCAGATGGCGCCTCTGTGGACGCTGCCGTGGTTTCTGCTGCCGCTGCTTTTGTGGTCTCCTCAGGAGCTGCCGCGGTCTCTGCCGTCTTGCTTCCACATCCTGCCAGAGTCCCTGCCACCAATGCTGCTGCTAAACTTAATGACAAAATTTTTTTCATTACTTTTCCTCCTTCTCTGAATAGAAAAGGCGCTCACGAATCAATAGGATTTTTTTGACTCCGTCACGCCTTTGCTGCTATGTGCTTATTATATAATGGAAAAATTATTTTGTCAATATGGATAAAAAAAATATTTTTTTCTTGTCTTTTTAGGAATATTGCTACATCAGCACAGTTTTTCCAACACAGACGCCGATGTTTTTTCGTTATTTTTGCTACAATGCTCAAAATACCGTCTGTAATATTCCGTGTACATCAGGTCCACCAAAAACAACTGGCAGATCTCCGCCGACGTGGAACCGCCCTGAAGGGGTCCCTCATTGGCAGCGCTTAGGAGCACCAGGTCCGCATGGGATGTCAGCGGTGATTTGATAAACCTGGTCACACAGATCACCCTGGCTCCCGCCCGCTTTGCCACCTCCGCAATGTGAATGGTGTCCTTGGTCGCCCCCGAGTAGGAAAAGATCACCGCCACGTCCGAATCCGACATGGTGGCCGCCAGCATGGTCTGCATATGGGAATCCTGTACACAGTATACCTTCGGTTCTATTCTTAAAAACTTGTTAGTCGCCTTCATAGCCGTCAGGATACTGGCGCCCACGCCAAAGAAACAGATTCTCTTCGCCTCATAAAGATAATCAATCGCCTTTGTAAATACATCCTCATCCAGAATCGCATAGGTCTCCGTCAGCGCATTCACATTGGTGTTTAATACCTTCTGAGCCAGCTGGCTAAACGTATCATCCAGCGAGACATTGCTGGTATACTGGTCCAGCCCCCGTTCATCCCCCTCATGAAGGCTTAAGGAGAGCATCATCTTAAACTCCTGATATCCCTTCAGTTCCATGGTCTTGCAAAACCGGAACACGCTGGTATCCCCCACCTCACACGCCTCCGCCAGGTCCGTAATGGACATAAACAATACTTCTTTGGGATTCTTCAGGATAAAATCCGCCACTTTTTTCTCCGCTTTTGTGAACTGGTTATACCCCGCTCTTATTTTTACTAAAAAGTCCCCCTGCATAACGACACTTCCCCTTTCAGTCAGTAACCACGCTGCCCCATGATCCTTGGTTTTGATATTACAGTAAACGGTTTGAGATTGCTTTCACCGTGGTGTCCCGGTTCTCCTCACTCAAATCCGCGTCAAGCCGGATATATTCCTGGTAAACCATATCGATTACCATGAGCAGCGCCAGTTTCGCCACCACCGTGCCGGACTGGAGCGGGCTTTCGTTGGAGCCGCAGATCAATACCACATCCGCAAACTGTGTGGCCGGCGATTTGGCATACCGGGTCACAACGATGATTCTGGCTCCTCTGTCTTTTGCCAGCGTCAGAACATCCACCATATCTTTTGTCGCACCCGAGTAGGTGAAAAACCAGACCGTGTCCCTCTCCGTCAAAAGGGAGGCCGCGATCATCTGAAGATGGGTATCCTGGACCGTGGTAAATTCTCTTGCCACCGTCGAAAAACGCACCCAGGCCTCCATCGCCGTGATCAGACTGCCGCCTTGTCCCAGACAGTAAACCCGCTCCGAGTTTTTGAGAATTCTGGCCGCCAGAGCCACACTCTCCGGCTTCAACAGCTCCAGCGTCTGCTCTATGGCCGCAAAATACATCGTCTTCAGTTTCTGCCCGGTAGTGGGTATGTCATCGTTGCAGGTAATACTGCTGTAAACATCCAGTTCATTATCCGGCAGACCGGACGCCCCCATAGCGCTCCCCTGCTCCTTTGCCAGAGCCAGTTTAAAATCATTGTAGCCCTTGTAGCCCAGCATTTTGCAGAATCTAAAAATCGTGCTGTCCGCTACCTTGCACTGCTCCGCCAGCTCCGTGATGGATACCAGCTGCAGATTGCCCCCATGCTGCATAAAATAGTCTGCAATTCTTTTTTCGGCCTTTGTCATCTTGCTGTATTTCTCAGCGATCCGATTCGGCACATTCACATAACTCATTCAGATATCTCCTTTATCCTTCTCCTAATTTGCCCTCTGCGATGCGGACACTCATAGATATAGTATAATCTGAGGCCGCCTGCCATTCAAGCAAAACCATGAACTACTTTTATAATTATATCAATTCTCATTGATCCGGCATAATAAAAATTTGTTTTATTTTATAATAATAAAAAAAATATTGACTTTTATTTTCTTTATGCTATGCTAAAAAACAATATAGTATTCAGGAGGATCAAACATGAACAACATAGAAAAGTATCGCGGAGTCATTCCGGCATTTTATGCCTGTTATGACAGCGATGGTAAGATCAGCCCCGAACGTATCCGTGCGCTGACCAGATACTTTATCGATTCCGGCGTCAAAGGAACCTACGTATGCGGCTCCTCAGGCGAGTGTATCTACCAGAGCAAGGAGGAGCGCAAACTGGTTCTGGAACATGTGGTTGACGAAGCCAGGGGACGTCTGACCATCATTGCCCATGTCGCCTGCAACAACACAGCCGACAGCATGGAACTGGCTGCCCACGCGGAAAGCCTGGGTGTGGATGCCATCGCGGCCATCCCTCCCATTTACTTCCATCTGCCGCCCTACGGTATTGCCAAATACTGGAATGATATCTCCAGCGCGGCTCCCAATACGGATTTTATCATTTACAACATTCCCCAGCTGGCCGGTGTGTCGCTGACCGTGCCGCTGTTTGAGGAGATGCGCAAAAACCCGCGGGTCATCGGTGTCAAGAACTCCTCCATGCCGGTACAGGACATCCAGATGTTTAAAGCAGCCGGTGGTGATGACTGTGTGATCTTCAACGGTCCTGACGAGCAGTTTATCAGCGGCCGCCTGATCGGCGCTGATGGCGGAATCGGCGGAACCTACGGTGTTATGCCGAAACTGTTCCTGAAAGCAAACGAGTATTTGGAGAACGGAGAGCTTGACAAAGCGCGGGCGATCCAGTATGACATCAACAACATTATCTATGGCATGTGCGCCTGCACAGGCAACATGTATGCCGTGATCAAAGAACTGCTGCGCCGCGGTGGATTAGATCTCGGTTCCGTACGTCTTCCGCTGACCCCGGTCGTTTCGGAGGATCTGCCACAGATTGACAAGTGCGAAGCTATGATTCAGGCCGCCCTTGCCAAATACTGCACCCCGTCATAGATACCTAAGAAAAGAGAAGTGCCCCCGCCAGCGATCCGGCAGAGGCACTTCTCTTTTTCCAGCAGTTATGCCCTTATTCCATGATACAGCTGGCCAGATAGGCGGCTCCCATGATACCAGCCATATTGCCAAGCTGTGCCTGTCTCAATTCTACATTTTTGAAACTGCTCATAATGCGGGAAGCAGTCTTTTTCTTTACCTCTTCCAATATATACGGCTGTGCCATAATACCGCCCCCCAGCACCACACAGGGTGGGTTGAAAATGTGAATCACCGTCACCAGGCCGTATACAATCTCGTCCGTCCACCGGTCCAGGATCTCTCTCACCTGCTCTTCTTCCAGCCGTTCAAAAATCTTTCTCCCATTGTCCAGCCCGGGATCATATTTTTTCGCATTCGTAACCAGTGCTGTGGTGGAGGCATATTTTTCATAGCATCCCCGGAAGGGATCGCCGCAGACGCTGTCCTCCGGATGAATCATAATCGCCCCAAACTCCCCGGCGGAAAATGCGCTTCCGGTATAGATCTTCTTGTCGATCACCACCGCCCCGCCGACACCGGTTCCGTAAGTAATGCAGAGAAAATCATCAAACTCCCGGCCGGCGCCAAACTGGCCCTCGCCGACTGCGGCCGCATTTACATCATTTTCCACAGCAACCGGAACTCCAAATTCTTCTGTTAAGATATCGCGGATTCTGGTTCCGGTATACCCCGGGATATTCTCGTTGGCATAGCGGATATAGCCCTCTTTGGAATTCACCTGGCCCGCGGTGCTGATTCCGATGGCCTCAAAGCCGTCATAGGTGTGAAGGATTTCCTTCGCCCGCTCCATCACATAAGCGCCGCCACGGGACGCGTTGGTGTCATGTTCTTTCACTTCCTCCACTCCGGCACCGTTCCAGATTCCGGATTTAATGGAGGTGCCGCCGATATCAAGCGCCACAATTTTCATAGAAACCTCCTCTACCGGATCGCCGCCACGAACCGTTTGGTGATCTCCATCGGTCTTGTGATGGCGCCGCCAATCACAGCCGCCCATACGCCGGAATCAAGAGCTGCTTTCAGCTGGTCCGGCAGCCAGATGCCGCCCTCGGCGATCACCGGTTTTCCACATTCTTTTGCAAGACGGCCAACCAGGTCGATATTGGGAAGCTCCGCCCCTTTTGTGTACTCCGTATAGCCGTGCAATGTGGTTCCAATAAAATCAAAACCGATTTCTGCGGCATGCATTCCCTCTTCGTAGGTGGAGCAGTCCGCCATAAACAGCTGGTCCGGATACTTGGCCCGGATCTCACCGAAGAACTCGTCTAAGGTTCTGCCATCCGGGCGGATTCTCTCCGTGGCATCGGTGGCGATGATATCGACTCCGCACTCCACAAGCGCCTCGATCTCTTTTACCGTCGGCGTGATGAACACCGGACAGTCTCCATACACTTCTTTGATGATCCCGATAATCGGCAGATCAACCGTCTTCTTGATCTCCTCGATATCCACAACGGTGTTGGCGCGGATTCCAACGGCTCCGCCCAGCATTGCCGCGTATGCCATGCGTGACATGATATAGGAACTGTACAGCGGCTCCTCTTTCAATGCCTGACAGGATACAATCAAACCTCCTTTTATTCGCTCCATTACTGAATGATCCATAGCTTTACATCCTCCTGAAATGTGATTTTTGTTTATAGGTTCGGCTTTAAACTAATCTAACTATATCATGTTCGGAAAATATTTTCAATCTGTAAAATAAAACAAAAAATAATTTTGTTTTTATTGAATTCTTATATATATCATGTTATGATTCAATCAAACAGAATTTATTCCTGATATAGAAAGAAATTAATGTAAGAATATTGAAGGAGGCAGAAATGAAACATATCGTTTGCTTTGGGGATTCCAACACCCACGGTTACTGTGCGGCCACCGGCGGCCGCTATGACGAAACAGAACGTTGGACCAAACTGCTCCAGCAAATGCTGGGGGAGGAATATCTGATTCTTGAGGAGGGGCTCTCAGGAAGAACTACCACGTTTGATGATCCGATTCATGAGAGTCTGTCGGGGCTGGATTATCTCTATCCCTGTCTCATGAGCCACGAGCCTGTGGACCTGCTGGTCATCATGCTGGGAACCAACGACACCAAGGAGAGGTTTGGCGCTTCCGCCGGTTGTATCGCCCTGGGATTGAAACGGCTGATTGCCAAGGCGGTGGCTGCCACGGATTGCTGGCGGGATGGAAAGCCGCGGATTCTGGTGGTTGCTCCCAAAAATATAGATAAAAGATATGAGGAAACGCTGGTTGTAAACACTATGGGATTCGGCTGTGCAGAGAAATCCGCCAAAATTCCGTCAGAGTTTCAGAAGATAGCGGAACTGATGGGATGTGCTTTTCTGGATGCCAATACGGTAGTGTCTGAACAGAACCATATTGATTTCATGCATCTTACCAAAGAAGGACACCAGGAACTGGCTGAGGCTCTGGCTGCATTGATTCCAGCCTTGTCGTAATTTATCTGAAATAATTAAAAAATAATTCACATATTTTTCAAGCCTGTCTTGTATGATATATGGTATACTTAGTGTACTGATTTTATATAAGCAGAGGAGAAATCATGCGCAAACAACTACGCTACTTATCCATTGTCCTGGCTTTTGCAGCTGCAGTGATGCCGCTGGGCCAGACCGCGTTTTCGAAGGGACCCTCCAAGTCTGTATCGGAGTCTGCATCAGAACCCATACGGACCTTTGCCCTCGGTCCCGGGATAGACAACCTCTCGCTGGGAGATGCTTACGCCATCTATCAGTGGGGACTTAAAAATGACGGCGAATTCCGTCTCACACAATTACAGCAGGCCTTCCAGTCTGTCGGCGACCAGTTAGGCAGCACTCCCACCGAAGCCAAATCAGGCCAGGTCGGAATTCCAAGGGTGGTTGGACCCGGAGCCTATGAATCCGTGGTCACGTCTGCAGTACCCGGTGTGGACATCAACATTCTTCCCGCCTGGGATCTCTACAATGCGGCTGAGAACAAACGTCAGGTGATAGTAGCTGTCATCGATACGGGAATTGACTACACTCATCCGGAACTGGCCAACGCCCTCTGGTTCAACCAGGGTGAGATTCCCGGAGACGGCATCGACAATGACGGCAACGGTTATATCGACGACATTTACGGCTGGGATTTTTATTACAATAACAATCGGACTTTCGTTGGCACAGAAGACAGCCACGGCACTCACGCCGCCGGCACCATCGGTGCCAACAAGGGTTCATCGGGCATCGTCGGCATTACCGACAATCACTACGTAAAAATTATGTCCCTGAAAGCGCTGGGCGGCTACTATGGCTCCGGTTCTGTGGAGGCGGTGGTGGAAGCCATTCACTATGCGGAAACCATGGGCGCTTCTATCTGCAACTTGAGCTTCGGCACCGACATCTATGACGCCCGCCTCGAAGCTGCCATCGCCAATTCCAGCATGTTGTTTATCATAGCGGCAGGCAATGGCGATTCCGCAGGCAAGGGATACAGCACGGACGAATCGCCGATTTATCCGGCGTCATTCACCTCCGGCAATATTATCTCGGTAGCCAATCTGCTGTTTGACGGCAGTTTGAGCGAGAGTTCGAACTACGGTGTCACCAGTGTGGATATCGCCGCTCCCGGCAGTTACGTGCTCAGTACGGTTCCCGGCAACCAGTACGGCTTCATGACCGGAACCTCCATGGCGGCCCCCATGGTGACAGGCGTGGCGGCCATGCTCTACTCCTACCGCCCCGGCCTCAGTCTCCAGGAGGTCAGACAGATACTCTTGAATTCCGCCAGGAAAATGGATGGTTTAAGTGGCAAATTATCTACCGGCGGTATGCTGGACGCCTATGCGGCGCTGAGCTATCAATAACTTAAAAACCAACTGAAACGCCCGGCTGACAACGTTCAGCCGGGCGTTTTTTATCTCCCCACAATCTCAATCAAATCACGTAAGTCATGAATCACGTAAGTCGGTTCTTCTTCCAATGTAAGTTCCTCATCTTCCCGGCAGAACCAGCAGGTATCGATTTCCGCCATCTGGCCGCCCAGAATATCGGAGGTCAGAGAATCCCCGATCACCAGGGATCTGGCGGCATCAAACCCACTGATATGGTTTTTGACATAATCAAAAAATTCCTTCGACGGTTTTCCCGCCCCGATACTCTGGGAAATGAAAATAGTTTCAAAATATGGCTTCAAGCCAGCCCCCTCCAGCCGGTAATGCTGGGTTTCTTCCACCCCGTTGGTGATCACATAGAGCCGGCACTTCTCTTTCAGCTGCTTTAATACCTCATGGACAAACGGCATCTCCTGGATGCCCCGGTTTAGGTAGCTCCTGTAACAGTTCTCCCACTCCATCCCGTCCACCTGTCTGCCATATTTGGACATCAGTCTGGCAAAGCGGGTGTTCAGAACCTCCGAGGTAGTCGCCTCCCCCCGTTCAATTGCCCGCCACATCTGCCCATTCATGGCTTTGTAGACCGCAAACATTTCCTCAGAGAAGGTTTCCCCCTTCTCCCGCATCATGCTTTGGAAAGCCTCCGCCTCATTGGCCTCGAAATCCAGCAGTGTGTTGTCCACATCAAATAATAGGGTATCATAACTCATCCGGTTGTCTTCCTTTCCTGGCAGATACAATCAGCATCATCGGGCGGCGAAGCTCGTCAGCCATCCCCGGGATCTCCCTGATCATCCAGCCGGCCGGCTGCGGCTCCTCAATCCCGGTGATTGCAAAGCCCAGCTTCAGCAGCGTGTTCAGATACGTCGTCAGTGTCTTGTGGTATTTCACCACCGGTTCTCCCAGAAAGACCGCGTCCCGTTTTCCCTCTGTAAAATAGTGGTCCACCGGAAAATGATCGATCTTCCCGTCCTCATCATAGATCCAATCCTGGGTTCCGTAGGCCGTAAAAACCGGGTGTTCCACGGAAAACACAAAATCACCGCCCGGCGCCAGATACCGATATACCTTTTTGGCAATATCCAGGAAGGATTCCAGATAATGAAACGCCAGAGAACTGAGCACGCAGTCAAAGGATGCTTCCTCAAACGCAATGTCCTCCATAGCGCACTGTATATATTCCACCTGGTCATACCGGTTCTTGTTTCTGGCCTCCTGAAGCATTTTCTCGGAGATATCCACTCCCACGGCCGAAACCGCGCCGTTTTCCATGGCATACTGGCAATGCCATCCGAACCCACACCCCAGATCCAGAACCCGCTTACCGGTAAAATCAGGCAGCATCCGCCTCAGCGTCTCCCACTCTCCGGCGCCCTGAAGCCCTTTCACGGAACGGTCCATATGACTGTATTTTTCAAAAAACACTTCGTCATCATATTTGTTCTGTTTCATATAATTTCTCCTAAAAAAATGCAACCCCCTGTTTTACCAGAGGATTGCACTTATATAAAGTCTATTGATTACTCAATGATGGAAACAACACGGCCTGAACCAACGGTACGTCCACCCTCACGGATAGCGAAACGAAGTCCCTGCTCCATAGCTACTGGATGAATCAGCTCTACGGTCATCTCTACGTTGTCGCCAGGCATACACATCTCTGTGCCAGCCGGTAACTCACAAACACCAGTAACATCAGTTGTTCTGAAGTAGAACTGAGGTCTGTAATTGTTGAAGAAAGGTGTATGACGTCCACCCTCGTCTTTTGTCAGAACATAAACCTGTGCTGTAAATTTCTTATGGCATTTTACAGAACCTGGTTTTACAAGACACTGTCCTCTTTCGATTTCAGTTCTCTGAACACCACGAAGAAGTGCACCGATGTTATCACCAGCCTGAGCCTCGTCTAACAGCTTACGGAACATCTCGATACCGGTTACAACAACCTTACGAACGTCCTCGTGAATACCAACGATCTCAACTTCATCAGATACGTGAAGAGTACCACGCTCTACTCTACCGGTAGCAACAGTACCACGGCCTGTGATGGAGAAAACGTCCTCAACTGGCATCAGGAAAGGCTTATCTGTCTCACGAACTGGGTCTGGCACCCAGGAGTCAACAGCTGCCATCAGTTCCAGAATCTTGTCGCCCCACTCGCTGGTCGGATCTTCAAGAGCCTTTAATGCAGAACCCTGGATGATTGGTGTATCATCGCCTGGGAACTCATACTCGTTTAACAGTTCACGGATCTCCATGTCTACTAATTCAAGCAGCTCAGGATCGTCAACCATATCACACTTGTTCATGAATACTACAATGTAAGGTACGCCTACCTGACGGGAAAGCAGGATGTGCTCTCTTGTCTGAGCCATAACACCATCGGTAGCAGCAACAACCAGGATCGCGCCGTCCATCTGAGCAGCACCAGTGATCATGTTCTTAACGTAGTCAGCATGTCCTGGGCAGTCAACGTGTGCATAGTGTCTCTTCTCTGTCTCGTACTCAACGTGAGCAGTAGAGATGGTGATACCACGCTCTCTTTCCTCTGGAGCCTTATCAATGTTCTCGAATGCAACTGCTTCACCGGTACCTAATCTCTCATGAAGTGTCTTTGTGATAGCTGCGGTTAAAGTTGTTTTACCATGGTCAACGTGACCAATGGTACCGATGTTACAATGGGTTTTGTTTCTTTCAAACTTTGCTTTTGCCATTTTCTAACGTCCTCCTTAATTGGGCCCCCTTTTGGGGCTAGAATTTTATGTTAGGCTGTCTTATATTATATGCTATTTATGCATGATTTTCAAGCCTATTCTTTACTATCGCCGGACAGGCGGTATGCCCGCCGGCGATAAAATAATACCTGGATTAGTTGCCTTTTTTCTCTGCGAGAACTTTCTCCTGTACGGACTTCGGTACCGGCTCGTATCTGTCAAAGAACATGGAGTAGTTGCCGCGTCCCTGAGTCTTGGAACGTAAGTCTGTGGAGTAACCAAACATCTCAGACAACGGAACAAGCGCTCTTACGATCTTGCCGCCGCCCAAGTCGTCCATACCCTCGATACGGCCACGACGGGAGTTGATATCACCGATAACATCACCCATGTAGTCCTCAGGCATGGTTACTTCTACTTTCATGATCGGTTCCAGAAGGATCGCTCCTGCTTTCTGCATCGCTTCCTTGAATGCCAGAGAACCGGCAATCTTGAACGCCATCTCGTTGGAATCGACTTCATGGTATGAACCATCGTATACGGTAGCCTTTACACCCAGCACTGGGAACCCGCCCAGGATACCGGCCTTGGAAGCTTCCTCGATACCAGCGCCGACAGCCGGGATATATTCCTTCGGAATCGCGCCACCGACAACGCTGGACTCGAACTTGAACAGTTCCTCACCGTTGGCATCCATCGGCTCAAAGTGAACCTTACAGTGACCATACTGGCCACGTCCACCGGACTGCTTCGCATACTTGCTGTCTACGTCCACAGCCTTGGTAAAGGTCTCTTTGTAAGCAACCTGAGGAGCGCCTACGTTTGCTTCTACGTTGAACTCACGAAGCAGACGGTCTACGATGATCTCCAGATGCAGCTCGCCCATACCGGAGATAATAACCTGGCCAGTCTCCTGGTTGGTCTTCGCACGGAAGGTCGGATCTTCTTCAGCAAGCTTTGCCAAAGCCTCGCCCATCTTGCCCTGACCAGCTTTGGTCTTTGGCTCGATTGCGATATCGATAACCGGCTCCGGGAATTCCATGGACTCCAGAATAACCGGATGCTGCTCGTCACAGATGGTATCACCGGTCGTTGTGGTCTTGAAACCAACAGCCGCAGCGATATCTCCTGCATATACTTTGTCTAATTCCTGTCTCTTGTTGGCATGCATCTGAAGGATACGTCCAACACGCTCTTTCTTGCCCTTTGTTGCATTCAGCACATAAGAACCGGAGTTCATAGAACCGGAATACACACGGAAGAATGCTAACTTACCTACGAACGGGTCAGTCATAATCTTGAAAGCAAGTGCGGAGAAAGGCTCATCATCAGAGGAATGTCTCTCTACTTCATTGCCGTCCATATCAACACCCTTGATTGCCGGGATGTCGGTAGGAGCAGGCATAAACTGAAGGATCGCATCCAAAAGCTTCTGAACACCCTTGTTACGGTAAGCAGTACCGCAGCATACCGGAATCGCTGCACACTCACAGGTTCCTTTTCTCAGTGCTGCTTTCAGCTTATCTACGGACGGCTCCTCGCCCTCCAAATACTCCATCATCAGATCATCGTCCAGCTCGCAGATCTTCTCTACCAACTCTGTCCGGTAAAGTTCCGCATCATCCTTCATATCCTCCGGGATATCCGTGATGGTGATGTCCTCGCCCTTTTCATCGTTGTAGATATAAGCTTTCATCTCGAACAAGTCGATGATACCTTTAAATTCATCTTCTGCACCGATTGGCAGCTGAAGGCAGATTGCATTCTTGCCCAACCGGGTTCTGATCTGGTCTACAGCACCATAGAAGTTCGCACCTAAGATATCCATCTTGTTGATGAATGCCATACGCGGAACATTGTAGGTGTCTGCCTGACGCCATACGTTCTCAGACTGTGGCTCAACGCCACCCTTTGCACAGAAAACGCCGACAGCGCCGTCAAGTACACGCAGGGAACGCTCAACTTCTACCGTAAAGTCAACGTGTCCTGGAGTATCAATGATGTTGATACGATGTTCCAGAGCACCTGGTTTTGATTTGCAGTTTTCCTGCAAAGTCCAGTGACATGTGGTAGCTGCCGAAGTGATCGTGATACCTCTTTCCTGCTCCTGCTCCATCCAGTCCATGGTAGCAGTACCTTCATGAGTATCACCGATTTTGTAGTTTACACCAGTATAATACAGGATACGCTCAGTCAACGTGGTCTTACCAGCATCGATATGAGCCATAATTCCGATATTTCTGGTTCTCTCTAACGGATATTCTCTTCCAGCCAATTGTGGTTCCTCCTATTAGAATCTGTAATGAGCAAATGCCTTGTTAGCCTCTGCCATCTTATGCATGTCTTCTTTCTTCTTTACAGATGCTCCGGTGTTGTTGGCTGCATCCATAAGTTCGTTAGCCAGTCTCTCCTGCTGAGTCTTCTCGCCTCTCTTACGGGAGTACAGAGTAATCCAGCGAAGCGCTAACGCCTGTCTTCTCTCAGGCTTAACCTCGATCGGCACCTGGTAGGTAGCTCCACCGATACGTTTTGCCTTAACTTCCAGTACAGGCATAATGTTGTTCATAGCCTCTTCGAATACTTCCATGGCGTCCTTGCCGGTCTTCTCAGCAATTCTGTCAAATGCTCCGTATACGATCTTCTGGGCTACACCCTTCTTGCCATCCAGCATGATGCTGTTAACCAGCTTGGTAACAATCTTGCTGTTGTACATTGGGTCTACTAATACGTCTCTTTTCTGAGTATGTCCTTTACGTGGCACGTTACTTCCCTCCTTAATATCGCCGCCCGGTCTGGCCCGGCACAGCTCTTCATTAATTCATCGGTACTCACATGTTTCCATAAAATGTGTTCGCGCTCGGTCTAATCATAATATATTTCCTGCAACCACAGGTCCAATATCACCAATTCCGGCACTAATTAATCATCTTAATTGTTTGTGATTCCAATTGTTACTAGACTTTAAAGATTATTTTTTATCTTTCGGTCTCTTAGCGCCGTACTTAGAACGAGCCTGCTTTCTGTTGGCTACACCTGCTGTATCAAGTGTACCTCTAACGATGTGGTATCTGGTACCTGGCAAGTCTTTTACTCTGCCGCCACGAATCAGAACAACACTATGCTCCTGTAAGTTATGACCCTCACCTGGAATATAGCTTGTTACCTCGATCCCGTTAGATAAACGTACTCTGGCAATCTTTCTAAGAGCTGAGTTAGGCTTTTTAGGGGTAGCAGTCTTCACTGCTGTACAAACACCTCTCTTCTGAGGAGCAGCTACGTCTGTCGCGCGCTTCTGTAAAGAGTTGTATCCCTTCTGCAGAGCAGGAGCGGTAGATTTCTTTACGGATGTCTGTCTTCCTTTTCTCACTAACTGGTTAAATGTTGGCATTCTTTTCACCTCCTGTGATATTGTCTGTTGGTTGCTGTATGTCAGCTTGATTTTTGCACACAAAAACACAACGCGTTTATGCACGCCTAATTATTATATACATGCTGGCTTTTTCTGTCAAGGCATATTTCTTCAAAAAATGGGTGAAAATCACGCAAAACCGTTGAAATGCATCTCCACACAAAAAATACAGGCCCCGCCAGGACCTGCATTTTGAACTTTGTTTCTATTTTTATCCATGGCACTGCCCCTTGGAAGGACAGCCCTGGCACCCACAGCCACACCCGGACTTTCCGGCTTTCTTGTCTTTCACTTTCTTAATAACCACCGCCGCAACAGCCGCCGCGATCACAATTCCAATGATCCAATCTATCATAACAAAACGCTCCTTTCTGAACATCTGGTCATCTATCATTTATATTTCCTCTATAACCGCATTATACTCCTGCACAGCCCATCTGTCAACATTTTTGATAATGATTCTCATTTTAAATGTTGTAAACATAAAAAGGCGCAAAATCCATTTTTCATAGACTTTGCGCTTAACCTCTTGTTCCCTAAATCAGGAATCTATGCATATGCATTTCTCCCGATCGCCGTCTGAGTTTCACGAATCATGCCAAAATGCTCAATCAGTTCCTCCTGGTGCTCATCCATCCGCGTATTCAAATGACGAATATCTTTCCTGGTTTCCCCGATCTCCTCGTGGATATCCAGAAGTTCCGTCTTAATTCCTGCTATTTCTCCATATAAAGTCAAGATATCTGTCCTAAGAGGCGCCAGCTTTTGCTCGAATTTTTGTTCCAGCCTGTCTTCCAGCTTTTGCTCGAATTTTTGTTCCAGTCTGTCTTCCAGCTTTTCCAACTTCTCTTCTAATTTTTCCTCTAATTTTTCTTCCAATTTTCGATCCAGCAAATCTGATATCGCCGCTAACAATTCTTTATCAACCATAATAATCCGCTCCTTCTGGTACTGAATATTGTACCATATGTGCCGCTCAAAGTCTATGAAATTATCAAGGTTCAACGACTCTTGTAAATGGAAAATTGCCGAACTGGCAAAATCACAGCCAGACACCGAATGGCGCTGTCAACCTGCACTTTCGATTATAACATATTTTCGATTTTTTGCAATACACGTCTCCAAAAAAGGCAAAAAGAGCTGCCGCACTCTCGTGCGGCAGCCCCTGATCACTCTCTACAACTGCATTATTCCACTAAATCTTCCTCAAGGCCTAACACTTCCTCTGCCTCTGTCATCTGATCGTCATCCGAAAGGATGATATCATCGTCGTCGGAGAATAAAATCTCATCATCTTCCATAACATCCGTATCCAGCTTCACGTTCCGGTATCTCTTCATACCGGTACCGGCCGGAATCAGCTTACCGATGATAACATTTTCCTTCAAGCCGATCAGGTTATCGACCTTTCCGTTGATGGCCGCCTCGGTCAGAACCTTGGTGGTCTCCTGGAAGGAAGCCGCGGATAAGAAGGAATCGGTTGCCAGGGAAGCCTTGGTGATACCAAGCATAACCTGCTTGCCTTCTGCCGGCTCCTTGCCTTCTGCAATCAGTGCCTCGTTCATATCGTTGTAATCCAGAACGTCCATGGAAACGCCCGGCAATACGTCGCTGTCTCCACTTTCCTCGATCTTAATCTTCTTTAACATCTGTCTTACAATGACTTCGATATGCTTATCATTGATCTCAACACCCTGCAGACGGTAAACACGCTGAACTTCCTGAATCATGTAATCCTGTACCGCGCGGACACCCTTGATCTTTAAGATGTCATGCGGGTTCACACTACCTTCTGTCAGCTCGTCACCGGCCTCCAGCACCTGTCCCTCGGTCACTTTGATTCTGGAACCGTAAGGAATCAGATACGTCTTGGAATTGCCGGTCTCGTTGTCAGTCACAACGATCTCGCGCTTCTTTTTCGTATCCTTGATATTGACAACACCGCCGAACTCGGCAATGATGGCAAGACCTTTCGGCTTACGCGCCTCGAAAAGCTCCTCCACACGGGGAAGACCCTGTGTGATATCGCCGCCGGCAACACCGCCGGTATGGAACGTACGCATGGTCAGCTGGGTACCTGGCTCACCAATGGACTGGGCGGCAATGATGCCGACTGCCTCGCCCACCTGAACGGCCTGGCCAGTAGCCATGTTGGCGCCGTAGCACTTTGCACACACGCCGATATGGGATTTACAGCTTAGGACGGTACGAATCTTCACAGAATCGCGGCCCAGCTTATTCAACACCTTCATCACGGCGGCGGCACGTTTCGGGGTACACATATGGTTGGCTTTCACTACCATCTCTCCGGTATCCGGATCAATGATGGTCTCAGCAATATATCTTCCTGTCAGTCGCTCTTCCAAACTCTCGATGGTCTCCTGGCCGTCCATGAACGCCTTGATCTCCATAAACGGAATATCCTTGCCCTCGCAGCAGTCCACTTCCCGGATAATCAAATCCTGGGAAACGTCTACCAGACGTCTTGTCAGGTAACCGGAGTCAGCGGTACGCAGCGCTGTATCGGAAAGTCCTTTACGGGCGCCGTGGGCGGAGATGAAGTACTCCAGTACGTCAAGACCCTCACGGAAGTTGGACTTAATCGGCAGCTCGATGGTATGGCCGGTTGTATCGGCCATCAATCCACGCATACCTGCCAGCTGTTTGATCTGTTTATCAGAACCACGGGCACCGGAGTCAGCCATCATGAAAATGTTGTTGTACTTATCAAGTCCGGTCAACAGATCATGAGTCAGCTGGTCATCGGTGTTCTTCCAGGTCTCAATTACCTCTTTATAACGCTCTTCCTCGGTAATCAGACCGCGGCGGAAGTTCTTGGCGATTCTGTCCACGGTATCCTGGGCATCCGCGATCAGCTTCGGCTTGCTCTCAGGCACCGTCATATCGGAGATGGATACGGTCATAGCCGCTCTTGTGGAGTACTTGTAACCGATTGCCTTAATATCATCCAAAGTCTCAGCCGTCTGGCTTGCGCCGTGAACGTTGATAACCTTCTCCAGAATCTGTTTACACTGTTTCTTACCTACATGGAAATCAACCTCAAGCAGCAGTTCGTTGCCTGGAATGCTTCTGTCCACGAAACCTAAGTCCTGGGGAATAATCTCATTGAAGATGAAACGTCCCACGGTGGACTCAATAATACCTGATTTCACTGTTCCATCCGGCATCGTCTTTTGAACTCTGGCCTTAATCTTGGAATGAAGGGTTGTCGCCCCATTCTCATAGGCCAGAATCGCCTCGTTGACACTCTTGAAGATCATCCCTTCGCCCTTGGCTCCAGGTCTCTCCTGGGTCAGGTAGTAAATTCCCAGAACCATATCCTGGGATGGCACGGCAACAGGGCCGCCATCGGAAGGTTTCAGTAAGTTATTCGGCGATAACAGTAAGAACCGGCACTCTGCCTGGGCCTCTACGGACAGTGGCAGATGGACCGCCATCTGGTCGCCGTCGAAGTCAGCATTGAACGCGGTACATACAAGCGGATGCAGCTTAATCGCTTTACCCTCTACCAGAATCGGCTCAAACGCCTGGATTCCGAGTCTGTGCAGGGTAGGCGCACGGTTTAACATAACCGGATGCTCCTTGATCACCTCTTCCAGCACATCCCAAACCTCAGACTGAAGCCTCTCCACCATCTTTTTCGCATTCTTAATGTTGTGGGCGGTTCCGTTGGAAACCAGTTCCTTCATTACAAACGGTTTAAACAGCTCTATCGCCATCTCCTTGGGAAGACCGCACTGGTAAATCTTCAGTTCCGGTCCCACGACGATAACGGAACGTCCGGAATAGTCCACACGTTTTCCCAGCAGGTTCTGACGGAAACGTCCCTGTTTGCCCTTTAACATATCGGACAGAGACTTGAGAGCACGGTTGCCAGGTCCGGTAACCGGTCTTCCACGTCTGCCGTTGTCGATTAAGGCGTCAACGGCTTCCTGAAGCATACGCTTCTCGTTGCGGACGATGATGTCCGGCGCGCCCAACTCTAACAGGCGGGCCAGACGGTTGTTGCGGTTGATGATTCTTCTATATAAATCATTTAAGTCGGAGGTAGCAAAACGGCCGCCGTCCAGCTGTACCATCGGACGGATATCCGGCGGAATCACCGGAATCACGGTCATGATCATCCATTCCGGCTTGTTGCCGGAGTTGCGGAACGCCTCAACGACCTCCAGTCTCTTGATGATTCTGGCGCGTTTCTGGCCGGTGGACTCTTTCAGCGCTTTTCGAAGCTCTTCAGAATCCTTCTCCAGATCAATAGCCTGTAAAAGTTCCTGGATCGCCTCGGCCCCCATTCCCACACGGAATGTGCCGTAGCCGTACTTCTCAATCTCTTCCCGGTACTCCTTCTCAGACAGCACCTGCTTGTACTGAAGTCCGGTCTCACCCGCATCCAGCACAATATAGGAAGCAAAGTACAATACCTTCTCCAAGGTTCTCGGAGAGATATCAAGAATCAGACCCATACGGCTCGGAATCCCTTTGAAATACCAGATGTGGGATACCGGAGCAGCCAGCTGGATATGTCCGGTACGCTCTCTACGGACACTGGCCTTGGTAACCTCAACCCCACAGCGGTCACAGATTACGCCTTTATATCTGATTTTTTTATATTTACCACAATGACACTCCCAGTCCTTGCTGGGTCCAAAGATTCGTTCACAGAACAAACCATCCTTCTCCGGCTTCAAAGTCCTGTAATTGATGGTCTCCGGTTTCTTAACTTCCCCATGAGACCACTCCAGAATCTTCTCAGGAGAGGCCAGGCCAATCTTGATTGCGTCAAATGTCATTGGCTGATAAGTTTCATTCGTCTCAGGCATCAGTGATACTCCCTTCTTTTCTATTCCCCTAACGTCCATAAGGGGGACTAACCTTATTCGTCATCGGAATCGGAATCGTCAATGTCTAAATCATCCACAAAATCAATATCCGCTTCTTCCTCGATCTCTGCTTCGATTTCCGCTTCTACGTCAACCAGCTCGTCACCCTTAAACTCCTTGCTCTGATATCCGTATTCGCCAAGAGGTTCCTCTTCTCTGTTGTAACGTCTGTCGCCTTCGATGATGGAGCGCAGATCGGTATCACCGTAATCGATACTCTCTGTCATCTCCACCTCGGTGTTGTCGTCTTTTAAGACTCTCACATCCAGGCCCAGAGACTGAAGCTCTTTGAGCAGTACTTTGAAGGACTCAGGAATGCCTGGCTCAGGGATGTTCTCACCCTTGATGATCGCCTCGTAGGTCTTCACACGCCCTACAACATCATCCGACTTCACAGTCAGAATCTCCTGAAGGGTATAAGAAGCGCCATAGGCCTCCAGCGCCCAAACCTCCATCTCTCCGAAACGCTGGCCGCCAAACTGGGCTTTACCACCCAGCGGCTGCTGGGTAACCAGGGAGTATGGGCCTGTGGAACGGGCATGAATCTTATCGTCAACCAGATGATGGAGCTTTAAGTAATGCATGTGGCCGATGGTAACCGGGCTGTCAAAATACTCGCCGGTTCTGCCGTCGCGCAGTCTCACCTTACCGTCACGGCTCAGCGGAACGCCCTTCCACAGCTCTCTGTGCTCTAAATTCTCGCCTAAGAACTCGATCACCTCTGGTTTCAGGGTATCTTTATATTTTTCCTGGAAGTCCTCCCAGGATGAGTTGACATAGTCATTTGCCACATCCAGGGTATCCATAATATCAATCTCGTTAGCCCCGTCAAAGACAGGTGTCGCGATATTAAAGCCTAATGCTTTGGCTGCAAGACTCAAGTGAATCTCAAGCACCTGCCCGATGTTCATACGGGAAGGCACGCCCAGCGGGTTCAGCACGATATCCAGCGGACGTCCGTTTGGAAGGAATGGCATATCTTCCACAGGAAGCACGCGGGAAACCACACCCTTGTTACCATGACGGCCGGCCATCTTGTCACCCACGGAGATCTTTCTCTTCTGGGCAATGTAAATGCGGACAGTCTGGTTCACACCCGGTGACAGCTCGTCGCCATTTTCTCTTGTAAACACTTTGGCATCCACGATAATACCGTAGGCGCCATGAGGTACCTTCAAGGAAGTATCACGCACTTCTCTCGCCTTCTCACCGAAGATGGCGCGAAGCAGTCTCTCCTCTGCGGTCAGTTCGGTCTCTCCCTTTGGAGTCACCTTGCCCACCAGAATATCACCGGCACGAACCTCTGCACCGATTCGGATAATGCCTCTCTCATCCAGGTCTTTCAGGGCATCTTCACCGACACCCGGAACATCGCGGGTAATCTCCTCCGGCCCTAACTTGGTATCACGGGCTTCCGCCTCGTATTCCTCGATATGGACGGAAGTGTAGACATCCTCCTGCACCAGACGCTCGCTTAAGAGTACCGCGTCCTCATAGTTATAACCTTCCCAGGTCATGAATCCGATGAGCGGGTTCTTGCCTAAGGCGATCTCACCGTTCTGGGTGGACGGACCGTCGGCGATCACCTCGCCGGCCTCCACGTGGTCACCCTTGAACACGATCGGTTTCTGGTTGTAGCAGTTACTCTGGTTGCTTCTCTTGAACTTGGTCAAGTGGTAAACATCCTTATTGCCGTCGGAGTCCCTCTTGATGATGATCTCATTGGAAGCGGAGCGCTCCACCACGCCGGCATTCCTCGCCAGCTGGCAGACACCGGAGTCAACCGCCGCCTTGGCCTCCATACCTGTGCCAACCACCGGAGCCTCTGTCATCAGAAGCGGAACGGCCTGACGCTGCATGTTGGAACCCATCAGCGCACGGTTGGCGTCATCATTTTCCAGGAAAGGAATCATGGAGGTTGCCACGGAGAATACCATCTTCGGGGAAACGTCCATCAAATCAATATTTTTTCTCATGAACTCGGAAGTCTCCTCACGGAAACGACCGGATACATTGTTGTGAACAAAATGTCCATCGGCATCCAGCAGCTCATTCGCCTGCGCAACCACAAAATTGTCCTCTTCATCGGCAGTCAGGTATACCACCTCATCCGTAACAACCGGGTTATTCGGGTCCGTCTTATCGACCACGCGGTAAGGCGCCTCGATAAAGCCGTACTCGTTGACTCTCGCGTAGGTTGCCAGAGAGTTGATCAGACCGATGTTGGGTCCCTCAGGAGTCTCGATGGGGCACATACGTCCGTAATGGGTGTAATGTACATCTCGAACCTCGAATCCGGCACGGTCTCTTGACAGACCGCCTGGGCCCAGGGCGGATAAACGTCTCTTGTGGGTCAGCTCCGCCAGCGGGTTGTTCTGATCCATGAACTGGGACAGCTGGGAACTTCCGAAGAACTCCTTCACAGCCGCGGTCACCGGCTTAATGTTGATTAAGGACTGCGGGGTAATGCCATCCATATCCTGGGTGGTCATACGCTCGCGAACCACACGCTCCATACGGGATAAACCGATCCGGTACTGGTTCTGTAACAGTTCGCCGACAGCACGGATTCTACGGTTGCCCAGATGGTCGATATCATCTGCGGTACCGATCTCTTCTTCCAAATGCATGTTATAGTTGATGGAAGCCAGAATATCCTCTTTAGTGATGTGCTTTGGCACCAGCTCACTCAAATTCTTGCGGATAGCTGTCTTTAACTCTTCTTCTGATTCCCCAGCTTCTGCCAGGATAGATTCCAGCACCGGGTAGAATACTAATTCTGTCACACCGGCCTCGGAGGGCTCAAAATCCACATAGGATCTCAAATCCACCATCATATTGGACAGAACCTTGATATTGCGCTCAATCCCCTGAATCCATACGTATGGAACTGCCGCATTCTGAATGGAAGTCGCCAGTTCTTTATCCACGGTAGTGCCTGCCGCCGCCAGAATCTCGCCGGTTGTCACGTCGATCACGTCCTCAACCAGAACATGTCCTGTGATGCGGTTCTTGAAGTGAAGCTTCTTATTAAATTTATATCTGCCGACTTTGGCCAGATCGTATCTTCTCGGATCGAAGAACATGCTGTTGAGCAGACTCTCCGCACTGTCCACGGATAACGGCTCGCCCGGACGGATCTTCTTGTACAGTTCTAACAGACCATCCTGGTAGTTGTCGGAGATATCCTTGCCAAAGCTGGCAAGCAGCTTCGGCTCCTCGCCGAATAAGTCGATGATCTCCGCGTTGGTACCGTAGCCGAGGGCCCGGATCAATACCGTAACCGGAACCTTACGTGTCCTGTCGACGCGGACATAGAAAATATCATTGGAATCGGTCTCGTACTCCAGCCATGCACCCCTGTTGGGAATCACGGTACAGGTGTACAGCTCCTTACCAATCTTGTCATGTCCAATACCATAATATATACCTGGGGAACGTACTAACTGGCTGACAATTACACGCTCTGCGCCGTTGATGACGAAAGAGCCGGTGTCTGTCATAAGCGGAAGATCGCCCATGAAGATTTCATGCTCGTTTATCTCGTCTTTGTCTTTGTTGCAAAGTCGTACCTTTACCTTTAAAGGTGCTGCGTAAGTTGCGTCGCGTTCCTTGCATTCCTCGATGGTATACTTGATATCGTCTTTGCACAATGTAAAGTCGGTAAATTCCAAGCTCAAGTGCCCTGCGAAGTCGGCGATCGGAGAGATATCTTCAAAAACTTCTTTTAATCCCTCATCAAGGAACCACTGATAGGAGTCTTTTTGAATCTCTATCAGGTTTGGCATCTCAAGTACTTCTTTCTGTCTTGAGTAGCTCATTCTTACGCTCTTCCCGGCTTTTACGGGACGCATTCTGCTTTTCTCCATTGACGTTTCACCCCTGTTTTCTTTTTCAATCTATACTATTTTTGGGCATAAAAGTACCGTAAAAGCACATGATGCCACAATAGTGCACATTCCATCTTATCATAGCCCTGTCAAGGTGTCAAGGATTTTTTGCTTGCACTTTCCATGAAAAAATGGTATACTTGTTTTCGTAGGCTCTGCCTGCGAAACGAACTATTGGAGGTATTCCCCGTGAGCACATTTTTAAACGTATTATTAGTAATTCTTGTCGTAGTTGCGGTAATTTTAGTCGTTTTATATTTTCTCGGAAGAAAGTTGGAGAAACGTCAGGTTGAGCAGCAGGCAGCACTGGAAGCAGCGGCACAGGTCGTATCCATGCTGGTCATTGATAAAAAGAAGATGAAGATTAAAGAAGCGAATCTTCCGAAGATGGTCTACGAACAGACCCCCAAGTACATGCGCTGGGCCAAGGTTCCTGTGGTGAAAGCCAAGGTTGGACCAAAGGTGATGACACTGATGGCCGACGAGAAGGTATTTGCAGCGCTTCCTGTTAAGACGGAGGCGAAAGTGGTTGTCAGCGGTCTCTACATAACAGAGATTAAGAGTGTCCGCGGCGGCGCGGTTCCGGCTGTTCCGAAGAAGAAAGGCTTTTTTGCAAGATTTAAGAAGGACAAGTCTAAATCTGATAAGAAATAATAACTTAAGAGAAGCAATAAAGAAAGGGAAGCCGGTTGGTTTCCCTTTCTTTATTTGAGATTCAGATATCTTTCCCTAGTGTTTCCTCCTCCATAAAGATCCGGTTCATCTCTTTTCTGGCCTCCAAAAACGTATCGTTCTCCCTGTCTGGGTGAATACGGTTGGTGAGAAGGACGAACCCCCGCCCTCGCTCTAAGTCGAGCAGCATGGATGTGCCGGCAAAACCGGTGTGATAGAGGGTGTGCTCCCCGTACTCTTTGCTCCAGCCGCAGGTTCTGCCAAAGCTGTCGGCCGCTTCCAGCATGTTGTAAATGGATGCGCCAAAAAGCTTGATAGAGCGGTCTAAATAACTTCTTGCAAAGACTGTCATGTCCTCCAGCGTGGAGAACAGACCGGCGCTGCCGCTTTGTATCCCTCTTTGGCTCAATAAATAGGCTTTGCCGTCGTGAACTTCCCCGCAGATACAGCCGCGGGCCGCGGTGCACTCGGTGGGCAGGTACCATGCTCTGCCGTATCCGCCAGTGTTGGTGAGATAGGAAGTATTGGTCATATGAAGGGGCCGGAAGATATGAGTTTGAAAACTCTCCTCCAGCTCCATCCCATCCAGCTTCTGAACCAGAAGGCCCAGCAGGATAAAACCGGTATCGGAATACAGAAATCCGGTTCCGGGCGGCTGCACCACCGGTGTCTCATAAAGGCGTTCCAGGATGTTTTCCTTTGTCAAAGTCTCCCTGTAAAATACTTCCGCCATGAGCCCGCTGTTATGCAGCAAAAGATTGCCCACGGTAATCTCCGGATAACGAAACTCCGGAAGGACCTCACAAACCGGCGTCTGAATCTCCACATGGCCGGCCTCCGCCAACTGTAATACCCGGGTTGTGGTTCCCACCACTTTTGTCAGAGATGCCAGATCGTAATACATCCCCGGAAGAATTTTGTGATTGCAATATGGCTCCATAGACCCCTGCACGCCTTTGTAAAAGAGCTTCTGCCCCTCTCCCGACAGGAAAGAGTAAGAAGCTCCCCACAAAACACGGCGTTCGATCAAATCATGGATGATTCTATGAATCTGATGTTCTGCACGTCTCATTTTTTTATAATCTCAATTGCCTTTCTGACCTGGCCGTCAGCCTGGTCCAGTGCTTTTTTGGCTGTTTCCCGGTCGCAGCTGCCTTCCAGCATAATGATTGCTTCCGGCACATGGAGTCCCGCGGATTCCAGAGCCGCCAACGCCTTGTCCTCCCCGGCGCCTGTGATCTGGGCAATCATCTTTGTTGCGCGGACTACCAGCTTTTCATTGGTGGGCTGTACCTGCACCATGTAGTTGTGGTACACCTTGCCGAGACGGATCATGGTGGCGGTGGACAGCATATTGACTACCATCTTCTGTGCGGTTCCCGCTTTCATGCGGGTGGAGCCGCTGACCGCCTCCGGGCCTACCACCGGCGCAATGGAGATATCGGCGATTTTCGCCATCTCGCTCTCACCGTTGCAGGTGATGGAAACGCTGAGCGCTCCCACTTCATTGGCATATTCCAGCGCTGATATGGTGTACGGCGTACGCCCGCTGGCGGCAATGCCGATGATACAGTCATCTTTGGTGATCCGAACTCCCTTTAAATCCAGAAGCGCCAATTCTTTTGAATCCTCCGCACCTTCCACCGCCTTGTACATGGCACTCTCCCCGCCGGCCAAAAGGCCGAAAGCCCTGTCAGGCTCCACGCTGTACGTCGGGGTCAGTTCCACCGCGTCCAATGTTCCCATACGCCCGGAAGAACCGGCGCCGCAGTAGATAATCCGGCCGCCTCGTTTGAAGCGGGCGGCAATCTCATCCACCGCTTTTGCGATATTGGGAAGTTCTTTTTCCACAGCTTCCGCTACTTTTTTATCCTCATTATTGATCAGCGTCACGATTCCGAGAGAATCCAGCTCATCTATATTTTTTGTGGCCTCATTGACCGTCTCTGTGGTCAAGCCATCAATATTTACCATATTGCTCCCCTCCATTAATTTTTGCTTTTTAGTCCCTCCACCAGCTTACGCGTCTTGATCAGTTCTACCTCAATCCGTTCCAAATCCTCCTGTATCACGCCGAGATACAGCAGATCACCCATCATGATTGACGTGTGCAGAGAGGTAAATGCTCCGATTCGCATCACTTCCTCTTTATCGGGAACCGTCAGACAGATATCCGCAATCCGCTGCAAAGCGGACTCCCGGTTTCTGGTCACGGCGATGACTTTCGCTTTCATTTCCTTGGCGATACCGCAGGGATACAGAATCTCCTGGGACTGGCCGCTGTAAGAAAACGCGATAATCACGTCCCTCTCATCAATGTAATTGAAAAATTCCACCTGCATATTCACATCAAAATAATAACTGGCGTTAAAGTCCGCTCTTTTCAGCTTGTGAAACAGGTCATAGGCCGGCAGCATGGAAGCACCGATGCCCAACAGGCAGATTCTTCTCGCTTTTTTCACCACATCAATGGCTTCCTGTAACCTTTCCTGATCCAGCTGGTAGAAAAAATCCTTCATGGACCCGTCGATCAGTACGCCAACCTTGTTCACAAGTCCATCCAGGCTGTCCTCCGTCGAAATGATCGGGTCCACCATCTTCCATTCATGATCCTGGGAATTAGCCGTGGCCAGAGCCAGCTTGAAGCTATCCAGGCCCTCGTACCCCAGCTTCTGCACATAACGGATCACAGAAGCAGAGGAAACCTCACTCTTTTTCGCAATATCCACAGCAGTCATACTCAGGCAGCCTGTCACGTTGGACAGCACAAAATCAGAAATGCGTTTCTCCCCTTTGCTCATCTGATTGTATTTCTCCCTGATTGCCAGCTTAATATTGTCCATGAAGTTTCCCCTTTCATTGTGTATGCGTGATGTTGGATGTTTGTATGTTACTGTTTATTAAAGGTAGTTTAAAATCGTCTGATCCGACTCATTCGGAATCATCTGTGCCGTTACCAGAATACCTGCGTCGATCAGCCCTTTCACATCGGCGATATCCTGCTCGGTTAAGTTTACGGACTTCTTAATGGGTCTGGAACCTTCCCGTTTTGCCACATTGCCTACATTTACAGCAGGGATCGGAATACCCGCTTTCACCAGTTCTGCCATATCGCCGACATTTTTGGTGATCAGGAACACTTTATCATCTTCATAAGTCTTCTCAGCAAACTTTTCCACCGCCCGTTTCTTGGACAGAATCGACAGCTTTACGCCTGCGGGCTTCGCCATCTTCAGTCCGGCAATAATCATCTCATCTTTCACAGCCTCATCATTGACCACGATAATGCGGGTAGCGCCTACCGTATTGGTCCATACCATAGCGACCTGGCCATGAATCAGTCTCTCATCTACTCTTGCATGTACGATTGCCATATCCGTCTCTCCTCGCTTTCTTAATCCAGTTCGCACTCGTCCTCATCGTCCAATGCAAACAATGCTGCTCTCTCGAAGCGAAGTACCTGGCTTCGCCCAGCCTCCAGAGCCGTGTCCGCCAGCGCGATCACATCCGAAGCCATCCCCCGGGACATATACACTTCAATCAGCATCGGCAGATTGACACCTGCCAAAACCTCCATCCCTTCCGTGCCTTCCATGCATAGACGGGAAGCTACATTGTAGGGCGATCCGCCGCGAAGGTCCGTCATCAGCAGAATCCCTTCACAGTCTTCCAGGCGTTCCACCGCCGCTTTCAGTTTCTCTGTCAACAGATCAATGGAATCCTCCGGCTCAAAATCCACTGCCTCAAACTGCTCCGGCTCGCCCACCAGAAGCTTTAACGCGCTTGTGATCCCGGTGGCGAAAAAACCATGACCCGTCACTATTATTCCTATCATATCATACCTCTTTCAACTTGAACACCCGGGGATTATTCACCCCGTCCATTACATTTTAGTACTAGAACAATCCCGCCACAAATGTCAACATGGTCTGGAGATTGCCAAGAATCATTCCAAGGCCGATCAGAATAAATATCAGCTTCGTGGAGTCAACCTTCTTCTTGCCAAGCAGCCAGTAGGACAGCATCACAATGCCCAGCGGCAGCAGACATGGCAGAATCTTGTCTAACATATCCTGAAGCGCGAAGGTAACTTCCCCGAAAGCAAACTGAATATCCGTGTTGTACTTGATGACCGAAGGAATCAGCGCGCCTACTACGGTAAGCCCCAGGATACTGGCCGCTTCCGTGATCGGAGCGATCTTATCCGCAAATCCCGTTGCCAGTTTCCGTCCGGAATTGTATCCGATGGTGGTAAATTTATAACGAACCCACAACACACCGGCACAGGCGATCAGTGGAATCAAAAGTCCCACAGGATTGCCCTGCATAGCAATGTAGGCCGCGATGGAGAATACGATGGCGCGGTAAATGGCGATAAACAAGGTATCACCCACACCGGCAAACGGTCCCATCAAACCGGTCTTGATACCCATAACCACTTCTTCCGACTCAATGCCGATCTCTTCCTCCAGAGCCATATCAGCGCCGGTAATCAGATGGGACATGGCGGGAGTGGTGTTGAAGTAAGCCAGATGCATCTGCAATGCTTTCTTCATGCTCTCCGGGTCATCCCCGTAGAGGCGTTTTAACGCCGGCATGATCACGTAAGCGTATCCAAGGCCCTGCATTTTTTCATAGTTCCAACCGAACTGCAGGGTAAACAAGTTGCGGAAGTATACTTTGTTGATATCCTGTTTTGTTAGTTTAGCCATCAATCTCTACCTCCTCGTCATCAATGTAGGACGCGCCGTCTGCCGTAACAGCCACCCGGTCTTTAGACCTGGACAGATGAAGCCCTGCCAGTGCCAGACCAACCAGCGCTGCTGCCATAACCGTATAGCTGCCGCCGCCAAATGCGATTAATACAAAGCCAATCACAAAGTATGGCCAATATTTTTTAATTGGAAGGTAACGCATCAGAATCGCCATACCCATGGCTGGGAGGATGGCGCCTGCCGTCTTCAGTCCTGTCATAAACCATGCAGGAATGATCGCGTTCACACCTTCTACGACTACCTGCCCGAAGATGAGTCCCAGGGCTACCGGGATCAGACGGGACAGTTCCCATGGAATCAGTCCCAGTAAGTTGGCCTTCTCAACGCCGCGCCAGTCACCTTTCTCGGCACAGCGGTCTGCGTAATGCTGGAAGAAGGAGTTGCTCATTCTTCCCAAAATATCCATCTGCGTTAACAGAAGGCCGATCGGAATCGCAAGACCGATACCATACTCCGCTCCCTGACCGGAAATGATGGCGTAAGCCGTTCCCATAATTGCTCCTGACAGATAATCCGGCACCGTAGCGCCGCCGTATGTAGCAACCCCCAGCGTCATCAGCTGTAAGGTTGCGCCGATAATTAAACCGGTCTGTAAATCCCCCAGTAAAAGTCCCGTAAATGTTGCCGCAAACAGTGGTGTGTAAAGTCCACACTGAATTGAAATCTGGTCAACCACCGCAACTGTGGTATAAACCAGCAGTAACAGAATTACCAGTACAGAAATTTGCTGCATAAATTGCCTCCTTTTCACAAATCAGACATTTTTCATACTCTTGCAGTCTATTTTTCATGGCAAGACGTATATTTTTTACTTCCATAAGCGCTTATATTTGTATAATATCACAAATGTAACAATATTACAATAGTTATTTTAAATTAAATATAAAATGTAATATCATTCAGTTTCGTATTGTGACGCATTATAAAAGACGGTGACGCCAGTCGTGGCCGTCCCGCCTTTTACATCCTGTAACCGCTCTAATTTTCTAAGACTGCAGATGGAAATTCATGGAGCCTTTTGGCCGAACCGACAGCATAATGTTGCATTCGGACACATGCTCATAATTGATATCCAGGGAATACTCCACATCCACTTTCAGCAGATCCTCCTGCTCCTCCACCCGCACCTCGTTCGTACAGATCCCAATCATGAAATCCCCCATAGTGGTGGCATAACAGGTGGTATTTCTCTCATTCTTCTTAAATGTCATGTGGGCATTGGTAAGACCCTTTTTGATAATGTCCAGAGCATCCGGGCACACCTTAATCGTGTTTCTGATGGTCTCATTCTCTCCCTCGGGAACCTCATCATAAATAATATAATGCTTCCCATTTTTCATGTAATAATCACCGATGGTGACCATCTCGATATTGTCCTCTTCCCCATTCGACATCTGTATTCCACTGATACTGATGAGAACTTCTTTGGTCATTTCAATACTCCTCTATATTAATCTTCTTGGTTTCCTTTACTTCGTTTGGCAGGATCGATGTGGCAAAGGCTGTAAACTTCTCCGCCAGATCGCTCACATAAAACTCGTATTTCTCTCCGGTCATAGTATCTGGGTCACAATCCATATTCTGTTCCTTTAAAAGCTTCTTTAACTCAATTGCCGTCTCATAAGCCGGATTCACCAGCGTAACCTCACTCCCCATCAGCCGCCCTAACGTGGAACGGAGAAGCGGATAGTGGGTGCAGCCCAGCACCAGGGTGTCGATATATCGCCCTTTCAAGACGCTTAGATACCGGGAAGCAATCTCATCGGTGACGGAATCATGGAGCAGCCCCTCCTCCACCAGCGGTACAAACAGCGGGCAGGATTTGCCGGTCACCTCGATATCCGGTTTCATCCTCTGCATCACGTTCGTATAAATGCCACTGCTGATAGTACCTTCGGTTCCAATGACGCCGATCTTGCCGTTGCGGGTGGCATTCACCGCGGTTCTGGCTCCTGCATTGACCACTCCGATCACGGGAATGTCCATCTCCTTCTCCACCGTCTCAAGGGCATATGCGCTGGCTGTGTTGCAGGCGATGACAATCGCTTTCACCCCTTTGGTCTGTAAAAAGCGGAGGATCTGTCTGGAATAGCGGATCACGGTCTCCTGGGATTTACTTCCGTAGGGAAGTCTGGCCGTGTCTCCAAAATACACCAGCCGCTCCTCCGGCATCTGCCGCATCAGTTCCCTGGCCACCGTCAGCCCTCCGACCCCGGAGTCAAAGACTCCAATCGGTGCATTTCTATCCATTCCCTCTCTCCTTTGCGTGGGTGATCAGGCGGTCTACAAGTTCATCCTTGCTGACGCCTCTGGCCTCCCACAGCATGGGATACATGCTGATGGCCGTAAAACCTGGCATGGTGTTGATCTCGTTGAACACCACTTCCCCGTCCTCCTTCACAAAGAAGTCCACGCGGGAAATTCCGTAGCCGTCAATCGCTTTGAAGATAGCCATCGCCGCCTGGCGTACCTGTTCGGCCGCGTCCCCCGGCAGCTCCGGGTCCACCACGGTTCTGGATTCCTCGTTGAAATACTTAGCGTCAAAATCGTAGAAGTCCGCCGCCGCCAGAATCTCGCCCACACCGCTGGCCTGGATCTTTGTCCTGCCGCCGCCGAACACGGCGCACTCGATCTCATGGCCCACAATCATCTCTTCCACCAGGATCTTCCGGTCGTGTTTTACCGCCTCCTCCAAGGCTGCTTTTAAGCCCTCACGGTTCTCCGCCTTGCTCACGCCACGGGAGGAGCCGGCATTGGACGGTTTGACAAACACGGGGTAGGGAAAACTGGACTCTACCTTTTCCACCACGTGGTCCATATCCTTTAAGTCATCTTTCATTACGGGCACATAAGCTGCTTGGCGGATGCCTAAGGCGTCCACGATGATCTTCGTGTACAGCTTATCCATGGCCACCGAGGATGCAAGGACGCCGCAGCCAACGTACGGGATCCTGGCCAGTTCCAGTAACCCCTGGACGGTTCCGTCCTCACCGTATAAACCGTGAAGCACCGGGAATACCACATCCACATTTACTTTTTGTACGCCGCTTCCGTCCATCACAAGGACACACTTTTCAGTCGCGTCAGGGGACAGTACCGCTTCCACGGCGCCCTCCCTCCAGGTTCCGGAGCGGATATCCTCCACCGATTCTGTCTTCAGCCAGTGGCCTTCCTCTGTGATTCCGATGAGAAGCAGATTGTATTTCTCTTTATCTATATGGTCGATCACATTGGCAGCCGACATGCAGGACACGATATGCTCTGATGACTGGCCCCCAAACAACACTGCGATTGTTTCTTTCATGTTCTCTCTCCTTATATTTTCCTTCACTCATTTTTACATCTGCGTTTAATTATAGCACACCTGGTTATAATTACAAATAGAATTACCAATAGAAAATGCTTAAAAGGAGAAGTTCTGACTATGAAACGAAGAAAAGAACTGGTCCTCTCCATCAGCTGTCTGTTTCTGGCCTTTTTACTTACTATGATATGGATTCGGCAGAGGGATGAGAACCTGGCCGCTAAAATCTCTCCCGAGATTCTGCGTTTCCATGTTCTGGCCAACAGCAATTCAGGTGAAGACCAGCAGCTAAAGCTGGAGGTAAAGTCTCTGCTGATTGACACGATTTACAAGGGGCTGCCTGCGGATGCGGGAAAAGAGGAAACTTGTACTTATATTAGGGAACACCAGTCTGAACTGGAACAGACTGCAGAAACTTACATGAAAAATGCCGGCTATGATTATCCGGCGGCGGTGTCACTGACCAACTGTTATTTTCCTACTAAGGCGTACGGGGACGTGGTGCTTCCCTGCGGCAGCTATGACGCAGCAGAGGTCGTGATCGGCAGCGGACGGGGGCGGAACTGGTGGTGCGTGCTGTACCCACAGCTGTGCTTTGTCAATGCCTCTTACGGAATTGTACCGGAGGAGTCAAAGGAACTGCTGAAAAATGTCCTGACGCCGGAAGAGTATCTGGCGATTTTAGATAACCGAAATACAAAACTTCAGGTACAGGTGCGGTTTCGGCTGCTGGATGCTATTGCGAAAAAAGATACTAATTAATAAGAGTTCCTGTGAAATATATCCTCACAGGAACTCCTTTTTTCAGTTCACAACAGAATTTTGATTATTTAATTTCAGCTAATCCTTTTACGCCCCATTCATAGTCATTCACAGCCTGCAAGAGTGCCATATCGGCCGATTCTTTCAACGCCTTTTGATTTAAAAATTCCATTTCTGCCTGAAGATATTCCAGACGGCCAATGGCCCCTGTCTGATATTTTAAATCAGCTCCCCGTTTGGCAATCTCCGCACTGGCGAATGCTGCCGCCACTCCGTCCGCCTCGGCTTTCTTCTCCTGGACCGCATTGTACAGCCGTTCCATCTCAATCTTAAGCTTCTGCTCGGATTCGGAAGTACTACGGCTCTTTTTAGCTTTTTCGTTGGCAGTCATCTTTCTGGACTGCTTCACCGTTGTACTTCTTTGTTTAATCAAGGTCTGATTATTGCCAAGAGCCTTCTCCATATCGGTATCCAGATTGATGGCATCCAGCTGCTCCTGGCTCACCGCCGGAACCGGGCGGATATCAGGAGAAGCATCATAACTCCAACCGGTCAGCATGCACAGCGACTGTTTAATATTCAAAAGTCCTGAATCAGCCTGCTGCAACCCGGATGCGGCCTGCTCCATAGCCTGCTTCGCACTGAGCACATCTGCATCTGTCGCCATATTCAGTGATTTCTGTGTCAGAGAGGACTGATAAGCTGCCTCCGACAGTTCTACCGCCTTTGCTGCCATCTCTCTCTGAGCAGTTGTCGTCTGATATAAAATCATCAGCTGCTGGGCCCCCGCCGTCAATTGATATTCAGCCGCCCTTAACTCCATCGTTGAGGATCGGCTTTGAGCCGAATCCCTGATGTTTTTATATTCTTTGACTGCACCCTTAACTCCTTTGGCTGCCTGACTGTATAACTGATACCCAAGCATGTTGCCGGCCGCCTTCATATCATCCGCCAGCCGGCTCAGTTCTCCGGCGTTGGTATCCAGATCCGTTATTGTCACGTCCATACCATGCATCACATCCTGAAACGCGTCATCTGCAATTCTCAGCGTCGGGTTATAAACTGCTATCAGCCCCTGCAGTTCATCATATTCCAGCACATTGTCCTGTAACTTTATCTGAGTGCTTTCATCATAATCAGATAAGGATGCACCGAACGAGGTGATTGGAACCATTGTTCCCAATACAGCCGCCATCGTGAGCGGGGCAATTCGTTTCCATTTTTTCATAGATAACCCCTTCTTTACATTCCCAGATTCAGCAGACCTGCCACAGCCCAATCATAGGTATCCATCGCCTGAACAAGTGCCAGCTCGCTAATATAACGATTTGCTTCTTTTTCTACATATGCAGCCTGCGCTTTCGTATAATCCAATGCACTGATCATACCCTGACTATACTGCTGCTGGGCCTTCTGCATGTTTTTCGTTTCCAATTCAAAGTTAGTAACCGCCTGATTATAAGAAAGCTGGGCCTGCAAGACTGCCTGATACTGGTTATTCAAAGCGGCCCCTGCATTCTGTTCCTCATTCTTTATGGTTCTTTCCAGAGTCTCCTTAGAGGATGCTGATTCTGTATTGGCCAGTTTCTTCTTATCTGCTCTCAGTGTATAATTATTCTTTATGGCTTTCTCCAGATCTGCTGCCGGATTCATGGCTGCGATACGTGTCACATCTGCAGACGGAATCGGCATAATCTCCGGTTTCGCATCATAAGCCCAGCCTGTCATCAGACATAAGCTCTGTCTCGTCTTATTAATGCTGGCATCCAGGCTGATTAACTTTGCTTCCAGACTTTTTACCTGCTCCTGTGCGGACAGAACATCCGCCTGTGTTGCCATGCCTTCTCCAGCCTTTACCACCACTGAATTGTATGTAGCTCTCACCAACGCCAGATTCGCTTCCAGAGTTCCCCGATTCAGCAAAAGCTGCTGATGACTGTTCATGGATGTCTGCGCGGCACTAACCAGCGTGGCTTCTGCCTGATCATACTGAATCTTTCTAATCTCTCCGTCATCTATATTATCATCTGCCATCTGTTCCAGAGATTTGGCCTGCGCTTCCAGCTGTGCCGCACTGGCATATGCCATTGCATACGTAGTCTCATCATCTCCGGATGTGGGATACTGAATCATATCATAGAGATTTTGTGCCTGAGTACGGTAATTATCCGAGATCTCCTGCTGCGTCCGGTTCTTTACTTTAAAGTAATCTGCACGGTTATTCAACACCGTCACATTATACTCATGAATCAGTCCGGCCAATTCATCATATTCCAATACATTATCCTGGAGCTTTGCCCATTCCTCGTCACTTCTTGTCACATCGGAATAAGCCCATGCCGGCATAACAGTCATGGCACCCATCACTGCCGCCAGGCAAACCGGTGCTATCTTTTTTAACATCTTCATTGGATATATCCTCCTCACTTTTCCCCTAAGCGTATGCGAAGGGGAGTTTCCTACTTTTCCCCTGAGCGCATGCGATGGGGAGTTTCCCTAATCCAAAACTGGTAATTCTTTCTTCCTATGGCTCATTATAGAATAATATACCGGCAACATCAATAGGGATAATATGGTAGATGCTGTCAAACCGCCCACATTCACCAGTGCAAGACCCTGCATGATCTCTCCACTGTCCCCCAGCGCCAGGCACATTGGGATCATTGCCACAATCGTTGTCAGCGTAGTCATCAGAATCGGACGAAGTCTTGTGGCGCCCGCCTCAATCAGCGCAGTCTGCATATCCATATTCCGCCTGTACTGGTTCACCGTATCCACATACAGAATACCGTTATTCACCACCGTACCGACTAACATCAGGAATCCCAGCAGGGACGGCATACTGATACTTACATCCGTCAGGAACAGGAATCCGAAGGAACCGATCAGGGCAAATGGGATCGTTGTCATAACCATGATGGAGAACTTCGGCGACTCAAACTGTGCCGCCATCACTACGAATACCAGGAACACCGCTATGGCAATCGCCTGGAATAAGGAGCCGAACTCCTCCGCCATCATCTCATCCATGGTATTCTGCGCCACGGAGATCTCCGGTTTTAAGTTCACATTCACCACCTCATTCATCAGGGTGGTTTTGGCTTTCACCCGGTCCACATCCGCAAATTCGGTGTAATCGCCGTTGATGGTCACCTGATACTGTTTATTCTCGCGGGTAATGCTGAGCGGGCTGTCCTTGAACGCCACCTCCGCAATATCCGTCAGCGCTACAGAAGAACCGGTCTGGGTCATCAGCACAATGCCCTCAATCTGGTTCAGCGTTTCATACTCGCCTTTTGGATATTCCACCATCACGCTGACCTCACGGCCATTCACATCCAGGGTGGTGGCTTCCTTGCCGCTCAACATCATGTTGATCGTTCCGGCCACCTGGACAGGGGCCAGACCTTCCGCGGCCGCCTTAACCGGGTCAATATCAATCTTCACCAGCGGAGCGGCATTTTCCAGACTGGAATGAACCTTTGACACGTCCTCCCGCGCCACCAGTTCCCTGACAATCTGATCGGACACCGCTTTCAAGTCATCGTACTGGGTACTCTGTAAAATAACCTCAAACCTGTCGTTATTGCCCACCATCATGCTGACCGTGCTGCTCTCCTGCATGGTAATGTTACAGTTGGGAATCGCGTTCATGGACGGCTTCCAGGATTTTAACACCTCAGCTGTCTCCATGGTCCGGTCTTTCTTTAAGTATACCGTCAGGCTGGCTCCGGAACCGCCCATACTAAGTCCGCTGCCGCCGTAGGACAACATGTAGGACTTCATATTGGGGTCCGCCGTCACAATCGCTTCCGCCTGCTCCAGCACCCCGTTCACTTCCTCCAGGGAAAGTCCCGGTCTCGTCTCAATGCTTACGGAGATGGTCCCCTCATCATTGGCCGGGATCAACTCCGAGCGCAGCTGGGATGCCATCAGGAAAGACAAGGCCAGCAGGGCAATGGAGGTAAACATAACCGTTTTTTTCTTTGGCAGAATCTTCACCATCAGCTTCCGGTAGCCGTTCTGCATCAGTTCCACCGCCTTGGATAACGGAGCCTGCTCCCTCTCCTTCGGCCGGTACATGGTATAACACAGCGGAACCACCGTCATTGCGGAGATCAGAGATGCCAGCATACAGAATACAATGGTAAAGCCGAGAGGTTTAAACATCTGCCCAACCATTCCTTCCAGGAATGCCATCGGCAGGAATACCACGCAGGTGGTAATCGTAGAACCGATGATGGACTGGAGCACGATTCCGCTGCCCTCCAGGGCAGCTGTTGTATATTCCCGGAATCCAACGCCCTTGGTGGACCTAAAGCAGCTCTCCAGCACAACGATGGAGTTATCTACCATCATTCCGACACCCAGCACCAGGGAGCTCAGCGTGATGACATTTAAGGAAAATCCCATGACATTCATAGCAATCAACGCCGTCATGATGGATACCGGAATGGAACTTCCCACGATCATAGACGCCTTAAAGTCTCCAAAGAATAAAAAGATCACAATCATGGAAATGATGATGGCCGCCACCATGGTCTGTACCACCGTCTTTAAGGAGGACTGGATCATCTCACTGTTGTCGCTGACAACAACGATATCCAAATCCGGATCTGCCGCTTTCAGCTTCTCCACCACCCGTTTGACGGATTTGGCCACTTCCATATCACTGCTGCTCTGCTGTTTCTTGATTCCCAGAGAAATGGTATCCTTGCCGTTGTAACGGCCGATACTGCTTTGATCCTCCAGCGCCTCATAGATATTGGCCACATCCTCCAGATAAATAATATCGCCGCTTCCCACTGTAATCGGGATGGATTTTAACTTCTCCACCGTGTCATAATCAACACCGGAGGTAACGGAAAGATCCTGGCTGCCCACCATCGTATTGCCTACCGGGTAGGAGAAGCTTCCACTGGATATGGCGGATACTATGGAATTCATGTTCAAATGATACTGATTTAATTGATCAGAAAGCAGTTCTATTCTTACATACTGCGCCTGACCGCCGCTCATATCCACGCTGGCTACGTTGCTCAGTTTCTCAAATTCCGGTACAATCTCGTTGTCCACGTAGTTGTAGAGGTTTTCCTGGGCGTCATTGTTGACCGCCAGATAGATGCTGGCCTGGCTGTTGATGTCCATCTCCATAATGCTGGGAGTCTGGGCATCATCGGGCAGTTCCGACTGGACACTGTCCATTTTTTTCTTTAAATCGGTGTATGCCTTATCCATATCGGTGCCGTACTCATATTCCAGAAGGACGATGGATACATTTTCACTGGACATGGAGGTAGTGCTTTTAATTCCATTTAAGATGCCAACCTGATCCTCGATGGGGCCGGTCACCAGCTCATTGATATCATCCGGGCTTGCGCCTGGGTAGACGGTGCTCACAAGCATCATCGGCATGTTCATCTCCGGAATCAGCTCCAGCTTGGAGGAGGTGATGGAGGAAAGGCCGAACACCACCAGACACAGGATCGCCAGTACCGTGGTGACTGGCCGTTTGAGGACGTACTTCGTTAAACTCATGCTGCCGCCTCCTCTACTGTGCCTGAACTTCAGTTGCCGGTTCTTCTGTTGTCTCTGCCGCATCTGCTGCTTCCGATGTCTTCTCACCGGCCGGCATCTGATCCTTTGCCAGGTCTGCCGGCGCGCCCTCGTAAAGCTCCGGACTCCAGGTCGTGATCACCTGGTCTTCCATGGTCAGACCGGTAAGTACCTGGATATTCTCTGCATCGCTGATACCTGTTGTAACCGGCACTTTATGTACAATTCCCCTGTCATAGGTATAGACAAACGCGTCTCCGCCCTCATAGTAAATGGCGTCGATCGGCAGCGTCATGGCATTCTCTTCCTTCTCGGAGATCACATACAGCTTGACGGAGGTTCCTGTCGCCAGGGCATCCCCATCCGCCACGGAAGCCTTCACCTTGAAAAGCCCTGTGGCCGCGTCTACCATGCTGCTGACTTCGGTGATGCTTCCCTGGTAGTCGCTGCCGTTTTTCTCCACACGGATCTCATCGCCTTCCTGTAACCCTTCCGCCACCCGCTCTGTCACGGAAAAGGAGATGGCCTTGCTGCCTTCACCGGAAATCACGCAGATCAAATTCTGCTGAGATACCAGATCATGGACATTCATATCGACACTCTCCACCACGCCGGCAATCGGTGCGGTGATCTCGCTGTTCTCCAGCTGCAGATCGTATGCCAGTTTGGCGCCGTCATACTGGATCTGGGCCGACTTTGCGCCGGACTGTACCTGTTCAAAAGCCTGTGCGGAAATATCTCCGCTCTGATACAGCACCTGCATTCTGGCAAGATTGGTTCTGGCATCGTTTAACGCGATCTCCGCCGCGTCTAAATTCAGCTTTGCGCTGTCAACCTGCTTGGTGTCGATCTTACAGATCAGCTGGCCTTCCGTCACAACATCGCCTGGTTTTACCAACACCTCGGTAACCTCGCCGCCCACCTTCGGGATAATATAAACCAAATCCGACGGCTCCACCTTTCCGATCAGTCCTGTGGACAGTTCAATGGTTCCTGTCACCGGATGTTCTACTCTCACAACCGGCGGCGCCACCGCCTCCGACTGTTCCTTAGGTTTTAAGAACCGTGGAAGTACCAGCGCTCCCAGCGCCACTACTACCACTGCTCCTATTGCGATCTTTGCACTATTTCTCATTTCTTTTTTCTCCTCTTTATCAAATCATGCTTCTTTATTTATTCGCGTCTGCAGGCGCCAAGCCGTAATAATTCCAGGCGTCTTGTAAACGTCTCCTTTACCTCATCCATACTGGTCCCGTTCTTATAAAAGGACCCGACTGCTTCTCCCAGGATGGCACAGCCGATCACCAGGATATCATTCACTCCCTCTTCCGACTGGTCCCGAAGATTTGAGGTGTCCACATACTCTTTCACCCAGGCTCCCATTCCGTTATCTTCCTCACACTGTTCCCGGATGATCTGCTCTACCTCCGGGTAGGTTGCGATATTGCGAAACAGCTGGTATACGTCATGGTTCGTACAGTACTTAAGCCCATGATGCAGCATTTCCTGAAGCAGGTTCCAGATATCTCCATGATTGTTCTCGAGGATTTCGATAGCCAGTTCTTTTCCCTTGTCTCTGGCGTCCTGTAATATAAACGACAGAACATCCCCTTTGTCTTCAAAATATGTATAAAAACTTCCTCTGGAGATATCGGCACTCTGTATCATCTTATTAATAGACGCTTTTTCATAAGGTACTCTGATAAACTCTTTGATGGCCGCATCACGGATTGCCTTCTTCTTTTCCTCCGGCAGACGATAAAACCGTTCTGTGGGCATTTTATCAACTCCTTTCTTCTCCCGTCGCTTATTGTATGTCAAAAATTTGGAAAGATTCCCCATAGATACAAAAAAGTGACAACATGTCATCATTATAATGACACCTTGTCACCTTGTCAATGCAGGTTATAAATATTTTATAATTGTTTATACTTCATTCACGTACTGTCTATGATACCCCTATGTCTTCTGTTTGTCCAGCAGTTCTTTTAATGCCTCGTCGCTGTCGTCGATCCAGGCATCTTCCTCGTCCGCATTAAGCCCTAAAAACTGAGCCAGCCTTCTCTCATCGTCGCTGTTGTTCCACTGGCTCACGTACCGGTCAATCTCCTCAAATTCGATCTCACCGGCTAAATAACGTTCTTTGAATGTCATGGTTATTCTTTCTCCTTTATGTTGCGGGACACGGTGATCTCCTGGTTGTCGATATGCTCTCTCATAGCTTCCTTGGCCTCGGCCACATGGCGGCCCTTGATGGCTTTTAATATCTTCTCATGCTCGATCAACAGGACCTGGCGTTTGTCCGCATCCTTGATGTATTCCAGACGGTAGCGGTACATCTGCTCCCTTAAGTTGTTGAGAATCTGTACCAGCCTTGCGTTGCCGGTGCCATAATAGATGATATCGTGGTAAGCCTCGTCGCTCTCCGCTATGGCCATGGCGTCGCCCTTGTTCACCGCTTCCCGAAAGGATACCTGGGCTTCCTCCAATTGTTTTACCTCTTCCTCCGTCATCCTCTGGCAGGCCAGCTCGATGGCTAACTCCTCTAAGGACCGGCGGACCTCCAGCACATCCCGCAGGCTTTTCTCGGAGATCTTGGCTACCTCCGCGCCCTTTCTGGGGATCATCAGTACCAGTCCCTCCAGCTCCAGCTTGCGGATCGCCTCACGGATCGGTGTGCGGCTCACCCCCAGCCGCTCCGCCAGCTGGATCTCCATCAGCCGCTCGCCCGGCGCTAACTCGCCCTTTAAAATCGCCTGTCTCAATGTATTAAATACCACATCCCGGAGAGGCAGGTATTCGTTCATATTTACTTTTAAATCATGCTCCATCAGATGCCTCCTTATGCTTATGTTTTTTCGTTATTTATTGTTGTAAAAGTTTGTCAGATATACCTGCTTTGCCAGATGCTGGTATTCGCCGTAGCGGAGTACCTCATGGGCCTCCTGGGCCGCTCTGGGACTGGTGAAAAGGCCAAACACCGTTGGACCGCTGCCGCTCATCATGGCGCCCACCGCACCGTATTCCTTCATCACGTCCTTGATCTGCTCAATCACCGGATATTCCTTCACCGTAACCGTCTCCAGCACATTTCCAAACCGGGATGCCAAAAGCGGGACGTCCCGCCCCTTGATGGCCTCGATCATGCCGTCAATATCGGGATGCTGCTCCGGGCGTAAATGGTTGGCGTGAAGATTGTCATAGACAAATTTGGTGGAGACGCTGATGCCGGGTTTGGCAATCAGGACCTGGCACTGGGGCATAGGAGGAAGCGGTGTCAGCACCTCACCGATTCCCTCCGCAAGCGCGGTTCCCCGCATGACACAGTACGGCACATCCGCGCCGATTTTCACGCCTCTCACCATCAGTTCCTCCTGGCTTAATCCCAGGCCGAACATCTTGTTGACGCCAAAAAGCACTGCGGCCGCGTCACTGCTGCCACCGGCCATCCCGGCTGCCACCGGTATGAATTTTTTTAATTTAATGTGAACCCCATGGGGGATTTGAAATTCTTTGAGTAACAGGTCTGCCGCTTTGTAGACCAGATTATTCTCATTGTTGGGAAGATAATAAAGGTTTGTCTCAACCCCAATCCCAGGCTCGTCCCGGTAAATGATGTCGATTCTGTCATACAGTCCCACAGTCTGCATGATCATCCGTACCTCATGGTAGCCGTCCTCCCGTTTTCGAAGGACATCAAGCCCCAGATTAATCTTGCCATAAGCCTTTAAGCCCAGGTGTTTTATCATAATACTGCTCCTTAACTTTCCTGACTTCCGATTGTACTAATGTATTTTTTTGTATACAATATATTTATTATAAACTCACCGGCGGGAAAATACAAGCAAATAAAAATGGATGATACATAGGAACAATAAAAAAGCCGGATTCGTGTACAAATCCAGCTTTTTTATCGTTATTACAGTCTTTATCGTGCTTCAATTTTATTGTGCTTCGTCCTAATCAAGGTTCATCATTGCAAAATCTACAACCAGTCCGTCGCAGACGGTTGAAGGGACCTGATCTTTAAAAGTGAAACGTTCTGTCTGTTCCGTCTCAAAATAATAGACATCAAGAATATCCCGCTCCGGATCAATCAACCAATATTCCTTCACGCCGGCAGACTTGTACTTCATCAGCTTTAGCAGACAGTCCCTGCTTCTTGTACCCGGTGATGTCACCTCAACCACAAGTTCGGGGGCGCCATTGCAACCCTCCTCGTTTAGCTTGTCCAGGTCACAGATCACACTGATATCCGGTTCCACATAGGTGCGGTCATCCTCAAAGAGACGGACTCCCAGCGGGGATACGTATACCTCGCACGCTCCGTTGTGTTCCGTAATATGATTGTATATTGCGTTAAATACAGCCCCTACGATCTTCTGGTGTCTGCGTGTTGGCGCGCCAACCATATAAAACTCACCGTCAATCAATTCCGCTCTCATGCCTTCCGGCAGATCCAAATTGAAAAGATCCTCAATTGTACTCATCTCACGTAACGCCTCTCCCATAACACAGCCTCGCTTTCTATAAAAGCGCAGCTCTCCAAGTGTTACATCTCCCTAATTCCATTATAACCCGTCTCTGGATAACAGTCAATCAATTTCTGTTTTTGCTGTCTGCTCATTTTTTTGATCGAGGCCTCCCGTTTCAGAGCCTCTTCCTTAGTGGCAAACTCCTCACAGTAGGCCAGAGCTACGGGACGGCGGCCTTTCGTGTACTTGGCGCCTTTGCCTGAATTGTGGGCTTCGATACGCTTGTCCAGATGGTTTGTCCAGCCGCAGTACAGACTTCCGTCCGCGCAGCGCAGTATATAGGTGTAATTCATCTCTTATCCTCTGCCTTCTATGTAAACGGCAATAATGCTTGCAATACATTATCACCGTCCCAGGTTTCCCTGAATCTATCTAAAGCACCAGCTGGATGCGGATACGGTACTGGCGATTCCTAAATTCATAAACCCTATACTCTATTATATCGCAAATGCGTTTTTCTGTGCATCCAACATTGCTCTTTAATGTATGTTATCCTGATTTGAAAAAATCATACTAAAAAATCTTTTGTACTTTCTAATCTTTCTTCTTTTGATTATAGGACGTTTTCTCCTGTCCGTAAAGTGCTTATCTGGCGATTTCCTTCACCAAAATCAACCTCTCACCAGGACGGATATTGCTGTCGGTCAGGCCGTTGGCCGTCATGATGTTATCCACGGTTGTGTGAAATTTCTTGGCGATTTTCCACAGGGAATCTCCGGGCTGCACAATATAACCAACAATACCGGGGAGTTCCTGAAGCTTCTGCATATCCATGGGCTCCACGTTCACATTGGTGATCACCGGTTCGCAGACAGGCTGCAGCACCAGAATATCCAGGGTTATTACGGCTTTGACCTCGATGGTGTCGCTTCCCATCATCACGGCCGTCAGCTGCTCTAAACCGGTATTCATCTGGTACACGCTGTCCTCGTTGATACCAGGAGCCTCTGCTATATAATGGAAGGGAACCACCTCCGTGGACGAGCGAACCGGCTCCGCGTCGTCAGCCGTTAAATATAGAAGCTTTACTTCCAGAACACCGTCAATATGGAGACCGTCATCCTTCACTTCCACCTCGTCGATCTTGACATTGCCCTCGTTGTGGCAGATCTGGAGAATGCGGTCGGCATTTCTGATATTGACTTTCTCGGAAACCTTGCATTTTCCCACATTATGGGTTAACAGCTTGTCAAAGCAGACCTCTCCTGTCTGAAGCACCAGCTCCCGGTTGGTGGAATACATGTCGCTTAGCAGCTCCATGTTCTCTTCCTCGTAAAGCTTCATATCCAGTTCCAGAACAGCATCTACCTCTAAGTCGCGCATTTCTCCGTCATAGTCAGGCTTGGCTTCCAAGTCTTTATGTACCAGGCGCACGTTGATGACCGGAATCATTTCCTCCACGGCCTCAGGCAGTTCTACCTCGCCGGAAAACGGAAGGCTCTCCTCCAGCCACTGCATGGGCGTCTCCTCGCCTTCGCCGGAGTAGATGATAAATACCGTCAGTTCGCCGTCCACATGAATCTGGCCGTCCATAGGTCTTGTATTGACACCGCGAAGACGCATCTCATTCCACAGTACCCGGTCGATGTTGGGTTTATTGCCGGAGAGGGAGATGTCCTCTTTTATCCGGTAGGTGTCCTTCCGCCTGCATGCGATGGCAGCTACATCCACATCCCGTTTCAGGGATTCCACCTGAACACTGTCGGCAGCGTCCGCGTCTCCCGTATCGATATCCGAGGCAGCCTCCACATCATAGAGCGTCTCCACACGGACCTCCAGAGTCACGATGGCTTTGATACTCAGCTTTCTGGAATTGATCATGCCGGCATTTAAATCCTCTAAATCCCAGGTCAGTCCTACATAGTCCTTCTCATCCAGCCCCGGTACATTGATCGTCTCGTCAAAGGGGATGCTGCCGCCCAGCGCCTGAAGCCCGCCCTCCGCTTTCCGGTACAGGACCTGGAAATTGAGTTTCCCCTTCACTACTACCTTTTCCCCTTGATTTTTCACTGATTCCACGATCACGTCGCCTGTATCCAGAATCACCTGTGCCATGTCGTCCATGGTATCCGGTACGATAAAGTCATCATCCAGGGTAATCTGTGTTGATGCGTTCCCCTTCCACCGATTCATATGTATGTTCTTTTTCACCAGTTCCATCATAAAAAAGCACCCACCTGTCTTTCTACATACTTTAAGAAAGTTTATGTGGGTGCCGGCCGGATTATACCAGGGCGCGTTTAAAAATGTTTCTAATATTCCTCTAAAAAATGATGGCGTTTTCCATCTCTGACATAACCGATACAGGCATCGATATTGACATTTTCCACGCTTCGGAAAATGTTCATCTCAATGTGGGGACTGACCTGGCGCAGCTGTTTGATCAATTCCTTCATCTCCTGGCGTTTGGATGTATGGACGATATCGGCCGGATTCACGCCCTTTTCGGCCTGCTCTTTCGCAATCTGCTCCGTAAACCGGCAGGCGCACTGTAAAAATTTCAGCCTGTTGTGGTCCTTCCAGGCGAGAATATGCTCCTCCTTCACCAGATACAGGGGACGGATCAGCTCCATTCCCTCAAAATTGGTGCTGTGAAGCTTCGGCATCATCGTGTTGACCTGGGCGCCGTAGAGCATGCTCATCAAAATCGTCTCAATCACATCGTCAAAATGATGTCCCAGCGCGATCTTGTTGCAGCCAAGTTCCTTTGCTTTGGCATAGAGATACCCCCGGCGCATTCTGGCGCAGAGATAGCAGGGGGACTCGTCCACGTCCACCACAATATCGAAGATATCGGACTCAAAGATCTGAACGGGAATTCCCATCAGCTTAGCATTTTCCTCGATCAGCTTTCGGTTGTCGGGATGGTAGCCCGGGTCCATGACGATGAAATGCAGGCCGAACTCCATCTTTCCATGGCGCAGTATCTCCTGCATGCATTTGGCCAGCAGCATGGAATCCTTGCCTCCGGAGATGCAGACGGCGATATTGTCTCCCGGCTGAATCATATCATAGTCATTCAAGGCCCGTACGAAGGGGCGCCAGATTTCTTTGCGGTATTGTTTGATAATGCTGCGCTCGATTTCCCGGCAGCGGTCTTCCATAGTCTCTTCATTCCTCTCTAAAGGGAGCCAAAACGATCCGGCTCCCTGTTGTTCTGATCTTATCATCGATCTTCGGTTGGCTTTTTCTCCTCCACCAGCGCTTTTAAGCGGCCTAGCTCCTCTTCCAGTTCTTTCACTCTCGCTTCCATCTTGCAGTAATGGTCCATGGAAACCAGCTTTTTTTCCTCTTTGGGAATCGGAATACCGTCCTTTTTCACCGGACGGGCGGGTATGCCCACAGCGGTAATATTATCCGCAAGCGGCTTTAACAGCACAGCGTTGGCCGCGATGGTACAGTTATCGCCCACCTCGAAGGAGCCCAGGATCTTGGCCCCCGCTCCCACCGTCACATTGTTCCCCAGCGTTGGATGGCGTTTCCCTTTCTGGGTTCCCACGCCGCCCAGAGTCACGCCCTGGTAAATCGTGCAGTTGTCGCCAACGATTGTCGTCTCGCCGATCACAACGCCACAGCCGTGGTCAATCAGAATTCCATGACCCAGCTGGGCGCCAGGATGAATCTCAATTAAGGTAAAGAACCGGGCGATCTGGGAGATGAGTCTGGCGATAAAGTACATCTTATGTCTGTAAAACCAATGGGCAATCCGATGCCAGATCAGTGCGTGGATTCCCTGATATAACAGCAGGACCTCCAGCCAATTGCGCGCCGCAGGGTCCCGTTCCTGAACCGCTTTAATGTCTAACCATATATCTTTTAGTATCATATGCTTACTTCCTTCTTGTCTGCATTCGCGGGTCAACTCAAAAAAAGAATTGCACCTAGTATAACATATGTTATTGAGATAAAAAAGAACCTTTTTATACTTTTGATATAATGACTCCATTATTCAACCTCATTTTATACATTTCCACGTTTTCTACTACCGCCTCTCATTCCAATACTTGAGTTTGAAATATATGGAAATTCAAAAAGGCCCTGCTTAGTATTATCTTTTGTCAATAATGGTCGATAGATACATAAGTAGATATACTTGAATTGGGAAAGTAATAAAATAATATTTTTATAAGAGGAGGCAGCATTGGAAAGTTACAGAAAAAAAGACATATTAGAGATTACTGCCACTCTGAAAGAAGCCAACGATTTTGTGACAGTAACGGTCCCAACGGAACCAGGGACGTTAGATGAAGTACTTATGCAGTGTCAGAAAGCCGCTTTACAAATAGGAACTTACTTGGAAAAATCAGGTGGTAAGTATGCCCCCATGATAGGAATTCTAGAAAACTACTGTGAGAACATTTACCAAATAATTGTAAATACCCAAGACAGAGTGCTGTGCCGCAAGCTGACTGAATCGATTCAAAAACAGCTTGAGGATTTGCAAGAGAGAATCAAGCATGAAATCCCTGAGGATAAAAAAGAAATTGTGTTCCTCCCATACAAGGCGAGTATGTGGGATTCCCTGGAGAGCGTGTGGAAAGCTGCACAAGCAGATATGAATATAGATACTTATGTGATCCCGATTCCATACTACGACAGAAATCCGGATGGAAGCTTTCATAAAGAGTATTATGAAGGAGACCTTTATCCGGAATATGTACCGATAACAAGGTATGATGAGTATGACTTTGAAGGCCGTAAGCCGGATGTGATTTTTATTCATAATGCTTACGACAACGCCAATTACGTCACCAGCGTACATCCATATTTCTATTCGGAAAATTTAAAAAAATTTACTTCGAAGTTAGTATATATACCTTATTTTATATTGCAAGAAATAAAACCAGAGGACAAATTCGCAGTAGATAACATAAGGCATTTTTGTATTTTGCCCGGAATCTTTAATGCAGACAAAGTCATCGTCCAGTCAGAGGATATGCGTCAGGTTTATATCAATGTACTTGTGGAGGAAGTGTTAAAACAACATAGTACCTTAAAAGAACGTGACATTAGAAAATTTTGGAACAATAAAATACTCGGCAGCGGATCGCCAAAGCTAGACCGGTTGCTGCAAACCAAAAAGGAAAACCTGAAAATACCGTCAGAGTGGTTGAAAATCATCAGAAAGCCAGATGGTACGCAAAAAAAAATTATTTTCTATAATACATCCGTCAGTGCATTACTTCAATATAATGAAACGATGCTTAAGAAAATGAAAGATGTTTTTCTCGTGTTTTTAGAAAACAAAGATGAAGTTGCATTATTATGGAGACCTCACCCGCTGGTTGAAAGTACGCTGAGAAGCATGAGACCTCAGCTATGGGATGCATACATGAAAATCCGCGAAAAATATATCTTGGAAGGATGGGGAATTTATGATAACACGGCAGACTTAGACCGGGCTATTATATTGTCGGACGCATATTATGGGGATGGAAGCAGTGTTGTGCAGTTGTACCAGAAAACAGGAAAGCCAATAATGCTGCAAGATCCTTATTACTTGAATAAAGAAAACACTGAACTGGTCATGCTTAGTTATACTGCGGATATAATGGAAGGTAACTTAATCTTGATATCCGAGTTTGCCAATGCAATATTTTTAGTATCTTTATCAACTGGAATAGTAACTACGACAATACGGATAGATGGAGAAGAAGATATTGACTGCTTAACGTTGTCTTTTATAAAAAGAGGCGAAACACTTTTAGTAGTACCTTACTGTGCAAAAGATTTTCATGTTATAGATTTATATTCCAGAGAACAATATATTTTAAATGACGTTCTTACTAATGAAGAACGGAATATCAATAATAAGTTTATCACAACAATCTGTTTTGGCAATAAGGCTTGGATTATAGGTGAAGAAATCCCTAAAATCATAGAGTTTAATTTGGAAAACATGATGGTAATTCGTACAACAGCATTCAAAGATATAGATAATATTGGTTTGAAAACAGATGGTATTAGATGGTGTACAGGCTACGTGATACAAGAAGAAAGCATTATTTTGCCCAGTCGAAATAGCGGTGTTGTTATAAGTATTGATGCAAATTCCGGTAAAATCCAAGGGGCCTTGTTACCAGGCCCGAGTGGATTCAGCTCAGTCCACTTATATCATGGTGACATTATATTGTGTGATTTTGAAGGCAGTGAATATGTTTATGATGTTGAAAAACAAAGAATTAAAAAAATTTCGGGGTCAGGCCAAAAACCATATTTTAAATGTATTGTGTCAGACGATAAGCGGATTTATTTTGGAAATGACGGGTCCTTATACTGCCGTGATGAGAATAAGCTTATAAATTTTGAGTATAATGCCCGCCAAGATACTCAACACACCGGTTTGAGATTCCAATTTATTATTGTAAAAGGAAATCATGTATATTTTCAGGAACGATACACTGGATGTATTTTTTCAATGAATATACTAACGCTGGTATGTAAACAGCTTGAAATAACACCTTTGAAAAATCTAGCAGTTTACAAGAAAAAATATCTGGATAATCTGCTTGAAAAATCAGCAGTTGAATGGATTGAAGAAGGGTTCATCACACTGAATGATTTTATATTAAATAGTTAAAAAATAAAACAAAAAAGGCTGGACAGGATTATATGACCATATCATGGAATGACGCAAACGGAAGAAGAATTACTTGTTTGAATTGGTGTAACGGGCTATCTCTTTCCGACGTGAAGCGCTATGAGGAAAATTGTGATGAACTTCAAATATGCTATCCTAATAATTTGTCAGAGGATATACACAGATTTTATGGTGAAGGACTCATATATACAGAACTGGATGGGCATTGGAAGGGAGAGGCGCACTCATTACAGGTGAATCTACTATTGGATGATAACAGTATTCTTAATAATTGCTCAAAAACTCGAAAATACGAAATAAGAAGAGCCCGAGAAAGAGATGGTTTAACTGTTAGTTTTGAGAAAAATCTAAATGAGGAGCAATTACAATATTTTGAACACTATTACAATGTTTTTGCAAAACAGGTGGGAGAACTGTCACCTCTGGATATAAGGAAAGTAAGCGCTTTGAATGAATCAGCCCAGTTTGTAATAGCTAAAGTTATGGATCGAGATGGTGAGGATTTGACAATTCACGGTTGTATCATAGATAACCAACAAGGAATATCCGCCTTACACAGTAGTTGTTCATTTTTCAGGGAGAATCCGGAAAAAAGAGCGTTGATTGGCCGCGCTAATTCCTTGCTTCACTATGAAAGTATACTCTACTTTAAAAGATTAGGATTTCGCTTCTATGACTTCGGTGGTATCTATCAGGGGGATAAAAATAAACATTACGCTAATGTTGCATCCTTCAAAAAAAGTTTTGGAGGAAATATAGTCTCATTTCAAAATGGTTTTGTTATTCCCTTTAGTGAATTACAAAAAATTGACAAAAAATTAAAAACATACTATCTAGAAATAGAGCAGGCGGATATATGCCTGTGGGGATATTCACACTTTGGGAAATATACAGAAGAATTTTTAAGTAAAAAATTCCACAAAAAATGCAAATGGGTGATCGATAATAAATTATGTTTAGTGGATGACCACTGTTTCAATGATAGTATTTTGCATGAAATAGATGAAAAAAAATGTCTGGTACTGCTTACGGTAAGCAAGGAACACTACACAGAAATTATCCAAAATAAACAGTTTGAGAGATATATAGTAAATAATCGAATAATAGGACTAAGAACCTAGATGAAAAATATGTGGCAAGAATTCAATAAAAAATGTAAAGAATTATTTCGTTTCTGTAATGGAAAAACAGTATGCCTGTGGGGATATGGTAAGACAGGAAAATTTGTTGAGCACCTGTTTTTACGGAACAATAAAACAATCGAACATATTGTCGATGATTTCTTAAGTATATCTCGCAATATGAATATAGAAAGAAGCCTTATTTTAAAAGACTTGGACAGAGATTGCTGTGCTGTTTTGCTATGCTTTCCTGAGGATAAGAAGATAAATCATATTTTACAGGATTTAGGTTATAACGAAAACAAACATTTTGTTTATGCTAATAAAATATTTTATGGAATGTATGACAATGGGCTGAATAGGCCTTTGACGTATTATAACTGGTTGGAATTTCAATATGCTGTGGATATTTATCAATCTAAAATGCAGAATGAAATAGAAACGCCTAGTCAGGATTGTTTCTTTTATTCTGTGGGTTCAGATTATGGCCTTACAGAAGTACTTGATCAATTTGAATTTGACGAAAGAGATGCTGCATTCGATTTTGGGTGTGGCAAAGGGGGGGCACTAGTACAATTCCATACGGCTGGCTGTGGCAGAGTAGGTGGAGTTGAATTTGATGGGAACCTATATCAGACAGCTCTTCATAATATGATAAAACTTGGGCTAGATTCCAGCAACATTATAAAAGGGAGTGCAACAGGCATCAAAAAGCCCCTGGATATTTACAATTATTTCTATATATACAATTCATTTCAAGGAAGAGTGTTTGAAACAACTATTAATAATTTAGAAGAAAGTTACAAGCGAACGAAACGTAATATGATTTTAATATATGCTGGTCCTTATTGTCATGATATTGTCATTAAAAATGGAATATTTCGGTTTACAAAGTCGGTTGAGACAGTTTTTGACGTAAAAGAAGTCCGAATTTACAGCACATGCTAAACTCATTTTAAATATGGAAAGCAATCAAAATGTGGCTACTCTGTCAAAATGGAAAGGAAAACTATGGTTAAGGATTTCAGAGAGGATACTTGGGAAGACCTAGGTAAAAATTTGGAAGGTAAAGGTCTTTTTCTGTTCGGAGCGGGAAACGTAGGGATAAAAGTTTGTGAAGATTTGTACAAATATTGTACCTCATGGGATGTATTGGGAATTCTAGACAATGATCCCGATAAAGAAGGCCGGCACATTTGTGGTGTTCAGGTTTTTTTACCTGAAGTTTTGAGAAAATATGATTTAAACAATATTGTAGTTTTAATATGTAACTGGAAAACAAATGCAATTGCAAGACAATTGCATGAATTGGGAGTCCGTCATTATTATTCCGCCATTCATCTAGACGTTCCAAAGGAATTTAGAGAAACTTGCCATCAATCTATTATCGATTCTACGGATATCGAGTGGCTAAAGCAGCGGGTGGCCGATGATTATTCCCGTTTTCTTGTAGATGCTATAGTTGAAAAACGACGGACAGGATTTTTTGACTATACAGATATCAGGTCCGAAGGTAACGAATATTTTATTGATGAATTCTTTACTCGAAACGGATATGAAGTATTTATAGATGGGGGTGGGTATGATGGAGATACCATTGATGAATTTGTTCAGTGGACCCAAGGCCATTATAATAAAATATATACATTTGAACCACAGTCCGATAAATCAGAAATGATCGAAAAGAAATTGTGGAAATATAACGGAAAGGTTGAGCTCATTAAAAAAGGGCTGTATGACTGCCAAAAAGAACTTTCCTTTTGGAGTGGGAATCATTTATTGTCCGGAAAAATTGATAATAAATCAGGAAATACATTGATACAAACAATAGATATCGATTCTGTAATACATGATATGGTGACTTTTATAAAAATGGACATAGAAGGGGCAGAATTTAAAGCATTGCTGGGTGCAAAGAACACCATAAAAAAATATAAACCTAACTTGGCTATCTGCATATACCATAAACCTGAGGATATTTGGACAATTCCCAGATTTATTGACTCTCTTGTGCCCGAATATAAATTCCATATTAGGCATTTCGGATGGAGATATACCAGTACGATATTGTACTGCCACCTCTAAGGTCATACGACTGCCTGTTCCAATAATATTTATCATTTATAGAACGTGGCATGGCGTTGGAATATATGTCTGAATAAACTATCAATCAAACAGGAACGGTTGAGGAAATAAAATGTGTGGTATTTTAGGCGGAAATATTAAAAGCTGGAATTTTGAAAAAGGTATTGAAGTAATAAAACATCGGGGGCCTGATGCAAGGAGCGTGAAAAAATATCCGTGTCTTACAATGGCTTTTGCAAGGCTTTCTATCATGGATTTATCCGATAAAGCTATGCAACCAATGGAATCCAACGATGGAAATGTGGTAATTGTATTTAACGGTGAGATATATGGATATGAAAGTCTGAAAAGAAAATTAGAAAAAAAATATGAATTTAAAACAACATCTGATACAGAAATTATTCTGTATGCTTATATAGAATACGGAGATTGTTTTATTAATCTCATCGACGGTATGTTTGCAATTGTGATTTATGATCTAAGGACAAATACTGTCAGACTTTACCGTGATAGATGTGGCATAAAGCCGGTTTATTATTATCTGAAAGATAATCAATTTGCTTTTGCTTCTGAAATAAAAGCAATTACAGCGGCGAGCGGCTCAAAAAAATGGGAACTGGAATCAACGGCACTATTTGATTTCCTATGTTATCAGTATATTCCTGAGCCAAAGACCATTTACAAAGATATTTACAAACTTGAACCAGCAAATTTTATTGAATATGATCTGATAAAAAAACAGATAAGCAAAAAAGGAAAATACTGGAAGCTTCACGTAAACACCAATGCCTGCGGAAAGAGAAAAAAAGACGAAATATCAGACGATATTCGAAATCTGCTGAAGCATTCAATACGTGAGCAGATGATGGCGGATGTTCCAGTGGGCACTTATCTAAGCGGAGGGATTGATTCCAGCATTATCACCTATGAATCGAGCCGGATCAAGGAGGACATATCAGCATTTACTCTTGGGTTCATAGAAAAAAGAGCTGACGAAAGCCAGTATGCCAAACTGTTGGTTGATAAGTACGGCATTAATCAGATTATACAGGTTATTTCATCGGATGATATTAAGAAAATGTCTGGCATGCTGGCAGATATGTTCGATGAACCGTTTGCTGACACATCGGCCTATCCAACGTACCTGCTATCTAAACTTGCACGGGAACATGTGACGGTTGTTTTGACTGGAGATGGGGGGGACGAGCTATTTGGAGGATATAGCAGGTATGCTCTATTCAGCCATAACGAAAAAGAGTATTTGCATGATAATTATGAATTTGAAAAAAGTATTAGGATGATAATAGACAGGCTACATATCCATACCCTCGAGAAAATAGAAACAAAATTAACCAGCAAATTCTCGGCCTACTGTCGACTCATGGGGTGCTTTGACGATAGTTTGTATGTTGACTGGAGAAAGATCCTGAACCTTGCTAAGGACTATGACCCCAGGTGGCATCTGAAACAGTATTATGTGCAAGAGCTGCCAATGATGACCAGATTGCGCTATTTAGATTTTAAAACTTATCTACCAGGGGATATTTTGACAAAGGTAGATCGAACAAGCATGAGCGTATCCTTGGAGGCCAGAGTGCCGTTTTTAAGCAGAAGGATCATTGAATATGCATTCAGTCTTGCTGAAAATGAATGCTGCAGTCCAGACAACCTAAAAGCAACTCTTAAGAATGCTTATGCAAATATCATTCCCGATGAGATTTTATATAGAAAGAAAAAGGGATTTTCAATCCCCCAAAATTATATTCGGAGTAGCTCCAGGGCACAAAGTATGTATGAAACAGTTTTGCAAAAAGAATGGAAGGAGTTGAGCAACCAGAAATACTGGTAAGTAAAAGTTTGATAAATGGAGGTTATTGGCATGAGCAAAAAGAAAGATGTTCGGTTTTGCTTTGGTGAAAATTGGAAAGACTATTCTGAATTAATTAGCAGCAGAGTTATTGTTACCGCCAAACGATCATTGCTGGATTGGATTCCGCTGAAAAGTTTCGAAGGCAAGAAATTTTTGGACATAGGTTCCGGAAGTGGATTATTTAGTTTTGCCGCATATGATCTTGGGGCAGATGTATTTTCTTTTGACTATGACGAAAACTGCATATTATGTACGGAGAAAATGCGGGCACTCTCTTCAAATAACAATAAACAAACCTGGGAGATAGAGCGAGGAGATGTTTTGAATGACACATATATGGCTAAGCATTTAGGGCAATATGACATCGTTTATTCCTGGGGGGTGCTTCATCATACAGGCAATATGATGAAAGCGTTGAAAAAAGCGGGCGACTGTGTTCGCGAGGGGGGATATTTGTACATCAGCATTTATAATGACCAGGGGATTAGAAGCAGGATATGGCGATGTGTAAAAAGGCAATATAATACTGGCAGCGAAGTCAAAAAACGTCTGATACTGTTTATGGGATGTCTCTACTTACGCGGGATCACAGCAACCTACGAATTATATAACAAAAAAGGAAAAATGAAAGCTATGGGGCCTAGAGGAATGGATTCCTGGCATGATTTAGTCGACTGGATAGGCGGATATCCCTTTGAATATGCAACGGCTGATAAAATTATAAGTTTTTATTTAAAAAGAGGATTTAAACTTATTAAATTAAAGGCATTAGAAAAAAAAGATTTGGGTTGTAATCATTTTGTGTTTGAAAAAAAATAGAAATACGGCGGTAATCAGGCATGAAAAAATTTATTATTACAGTCGATACAGAAGGCGATAACTTATGGACAAGTAAGATTACTCGTCATGGAATAAAGGAAATTACTACCGAAAATGCCAGGGGGTTAGAACGTTTTCAATGTTTGTGTGAAAGATATGGTTTTGTGCCTACGTATCTCACAAACTATGAGATGTCGCAAACAGATCTGTTTGTAGACTTGGCAAGGGCGGCGTTAAAAGAGAAAACGTGTGAGATCGGAATGCATATGCATGCATGGAACTCTCCACCAATTGTCATGCTTCCATATAATCCACAAGGAACCAATACCTATATCGGAGAATATGATCCAAAGATACAATGGAAAAAAATGAAGTATTTAAATGATTTGCTTGAAGATATCTTTCAAACTGATATCCGCAGTTTCAGAAGTGGAAGGTGGTACTTAGATGAATTCACATTAAAATGCCTCAAAAAGCTGGATTTTCTAGCAGACTGCTCTGCTACTCCGGGGATTTCCTGGGCAAATAATATTGGTAATAGAATATACGGTATTGATTATTCACAGGATAGATATCGGGGAGAATACATGCTGTCAGGCCGTGATATTCACAAAACCGGGAAATCAGGCATCTATGAAATTCCGCCAACGATACTTCCCAGGTATCAATTTCAAAATTATAAACTGACCAAAGAATACTGCTGGCTCAGACCAAATGGAAAAAACTTGTCGCAGATGCTATGGATAAAGGATCGTGTGTTAAAGAACAAGCGTTTAAAATATTTGGAATTTATGCTTCATTCATCAGAAATGACAGCCGGACTGAACCCTACTTTTCGAAGTGGCAAAAGTATCGACAAGCTTTTTGAAGATATGGAAATTTTGTTTCAGGAAATCGCAAAGGATTACGAAGGCATAGGAATGACTCAATATGCTTTGCAGTTAAAGAAACTGGATATAGATAAGGAAGTGCGGGCGATTGTATGAATATAGCTATTTTGATTCAGGAACTTGGAGGCGGTGGTGCCGAAAGAGCGGCCTCCAAGCTAGGAAATTATTATTCTGAACGCGGACATAATGTTTATTATTTTCTAGGTGACTATCATGTTCGCAAAAGATATCAGGTTACGGGCAAAATTGTAAATACAGGCGTTCGTTCGATTCTTGATCTGAAAGGCACAGAAGTCCTGAAAGTTTTCGAGAGTGCTAACAGAATCAGAAAATTAAAGCGAAAATATAAAATAGATGTGGCTGTCAGTTTCATGGAAGAGTTCAACTATTTAAATGTTCTGTCAAGAAGAAATGAAAGAGTAATAGTCAGTGTTCGCACCGTACTGTCTAAAAGAAAAGAACTGGAAAACTACTCTCTGTTAAAGCCCAGCATTTTGGGGGTTATTTACAATAAGGCAGATTGGGTTGTTGTGCAGACGGAATATGCTTTGCGGGATATGAAAGATGTATACCGTATCAAAGAAAAAAAAATGTGTATCATTCCAAATTCCTGTAATTGCAGAGAACTGCCAAGCATCCATTGTGACCACGCCGATGAACCACTAAAAACGATAATTTGTGTGGGACGCCTGCATGACGTAAAACAGTATAATGTGGCAGTTAAAGCATTTTACATCGTACATGAGAAAATGAAGAATGTTCGGCTATGTATTTTGGGGGAAGGTGAAGATAAGCGAAAAATCGAGGCAATGATAGAACATGGAGGCTTGTCTGAGTATATTCATTTATTAAAATACCAGGAAGACGTAACGAGTTTTCTAAGGACTTCTACTGTTTTTTTAATGACTTCTAAAGTAGAAGGCTTTCCTAACAGTATGGTGGAGGCAATGGCTGAAGGTCTGCCAGTTGTCGCGACGTATTCTCCTGGTGGAATACCTGAAATTTTAGGAGAGATAGAGGAAGGCTGCCATGCAAAATATGGTATTTTAACACCTTATGCTTTAGATGATAACTATAATATTAAAAAAATCACGAAAGAAGAAAAGATGCTTGGTGAAGCATTGACTGAACTTCTTATGAGTGAGGAACTTTTGACTAAATATCGGAAACGCTCACTGCAAAGAGCAAGATCCTACGATATTGGAAAAGTGATGAAAAAATGGGACAAAGTGATATTTGGTACTTCTGCTAAGACACGGCAGAGATAAAATAGAAAGTTTGCAATGTGAAGTATATGTAAAGGAGACGTGAGATGAGAAAAGGAATATTAGCGGTTTTATCAGGACTTGCAGGAGCCATTACTGCAGGTACTCTAATTGGCAGACTAGAAATGAAGAACACAGAGAAGCAAAAAGAATTTGCAGATAAGCATCTGGTGATTATAAAGGATATGAATCAGTGGCTTATCTTAAAGCAGAAAGGAATTACACTAAAGCCTTTCTTCACAGAACGTGGATACCAGAAAGTAGCAATTTATGGGATGAGTTTCCTAGGCGAGCGACTCTATGATGATTTAAAAGAAATAGGAGTAGAAACTGCCTACGGAATTGACAAAAATGCTGCAAGAATTTACTCCGAAATAGATGTATGGACACCGGATGAAGAACTTGAATCTGTGGATGCTATCATTGTAACATCTGCATATTATTTTGGTGAAATTGAAGATGTTCTAAAAAAGAAGGTTAGCTGTGATATTGTTTCGCTTGAAGACATCCTTTATGAAGTGGATAACTAATTGGAAAGGGATTGTGAAATGATATTATACGGCGCTGGAAATAGATGCCTTGTTCTGGTCCATTTGATGGAAATATGTAATATGCCCATTTCACACATTGTGGATGGCGACAGTAATAAATGGGGATTCAAGGTCGGTTGTCATAACGTAGAACCTTCCGACATTTTAGCAGAAGAACAAACATCTAAAATCTGCATTACAGCATCCAGTTTTTTGGGCATTCAAGAAATACGCCGAAAGCTTACTTGTGATTACCAGATTGACGATAACCGTGAAGTATCTTTTTACGACTTGGTTATGGAAATATATAACCTTTTGATAGAAAAAGGAACATTTCCTTTGAAACTACCCGTTTCTGGCGATCATTATTCCATTATCTTCGACTGCCAATTTGGTTTGGGACTTGGAGGTATTGAAGAATGGACTAAGAGTATATGCAGGGAATTTAAACAGCATGGCGAATATACTCCTTATATCCTGACGAACGGACAGAATTATGATATTCCTGAAGAATTGACTGAAAATATTCTTTATGCAGATCTTAAACGGGAAAATGCTTTTTCCATCCATAATGTTCAGGAAATTATCACATGTGTATGCCGCCATCTTCCTTGTGTCTTAGTGACAAGCCAGCCCGATGACGTTTTATTGGCTGGTAAGATATTAAAAAAAGAATTTGGTGATCTGGTTAAGGTAGTGTCCGGCATACGCGGAGGATACGCGGAAATAAGTCAAAGTTATATAGCCATGAAAAGCTGTACGGATATGTATCTGTGTGTCAATTCACAAATTCGTCTGGATATGATTAGACGAGGGGTCTGTGCTGATATTGTCCATACCATGCTCTGTCCGGTTGAATGCCCTCAAATATTGACTCGGGACTATTCTCTGAATGAAAATAGTCCAATCCATATTGGTTATGCCGGCCGTATTGAAGTAGAGGAAAAAAGAATGGACCTGTTGATGCAGGTTGTTGAGGAACTGGAAACAATGCATTTGAACTATGAATTGGAGTTGGCCGGCGAAGGCAGGTATGAAAGTATGATTTCTTACTTTTCCGCATCACATGGTTGTCAGAACAGGATTAAGATGATAGGCCGAATAGAAAGGGAATCTATCCCTCAATTTTGGAGTAACAAAGATATATGCGTAAATATTTCCGATCATGAAGGAAGATCGAGATCCACACTAGAGGCCATGGCCCATGGAGCTGTTCCTATTGTTACGGAAACATCTGGGGTACATGACGACATTATAGATGGCGTAAATGGTTATATTGTTCCTGTTGGTGCCTACAAAAAGATGGCCGAACAAATTGCTGTTTTATGCAAGGATAGAAAGAGGCTTCCCCGGATGGGGTATAAAGCACACGAAGAGCTGAGAAATAAATGCTGCATGAAGGATCACTACGAATTCTTGAAAGCAAAAATTGAACAAGTGATAGCAATATGATGAATAGTATGGAAATAGCAATGATGAAAATTGTGATATTTGGAGCAGGAAAAAATGCCGAACGGTTGAGGACCTGTATAAAAAGCAATATAAAAATCGTTTCCTATATTGATAATAACCCACTGCTTTGGGGGAATGAAATTGATGGTATAAAGATATGTGAACCTCACTCTCTCACTGCTTTGGATTACAATTTTGTGGTTATCGCAACGATTAATTATAAGCCTATTGTTTCACAACTGCTGATAATGGGTATAGATGAATCAAAAATAGCGACTCCTTTTTCTTTCCAACATGAATTATATAATCAATGGAGTAGTTTTCTATATCGAGAGGAACTTCTTTTTATCGAAATGTCTATGAAAATGGAAGAAATGGATATCTATTTACATAACCTAATGTTTGAGACTGCATCCAGCATTGAAAGGAATCTAATCAGATCTCCTCAAATTAAAAGTGTTGAGGATACAATCCATGAAATAGTCTGTAATAAAAAATCCATGAGCCGTTTTGGTGATGGAGAAATGGATATCATGTTGGGGGGACATGTGTCTTTTCAGCCATATTATAAACATCTTGCCGTGAGACTTCAAGAGATTCTAAGAAGTGATCTGACAGATCATATCGTGTGTCTGCCGGACATTTATGGCAGTTTCGATGGTAGGACAAACGACTTTAAGAATTTTTTCAGAAGACATCTTTCAAGTGGTACGAGAGAGAAAGAATATGCACTGATTAATATGGACAAAGAATATTACAATGCTTTTGTGACCAGGCCTTATGAAGATTATCAGGACAAAAAGAAAGCTGAAGCACGTTTTGATGCACTCAAATCCATTTGGAACGGTAAAAAAATAACAATTGTAGAAGGGTGCCAAACGCGCATGGGTGTAGGTAATGACCTGTTTGCAGGAGCATCTTCTATCCAAAGAATCCTGGCTCCTCAGGAAGACGCTTTCCAAAAATATGATGAATTATTAGAGACTGTTCTCACCACAGACCGTCAAATGCTTGTCCTGATAGCTTTGGGACCTGCGGCAACAGTGCTGGCTTATGATTTGGCCCAAGCAGGTTACTGGGCATTAGATATTGGCCATGTAGATATAGAGTATGAATGGTACCTGAGAGCGGTAACGAAAAAGACAGCCATTAGCGGAAAATATGTGAATGAAGTGCCCGAAGGACATGATACCACCTCCGATTGTACCGATGAAACATACCTTGCGCAAATCGTATATAATATCGCTCAATAATAAAAAACAACTGTGAGGAAAAAATGACAAAGATCTATGATAAGTTAACAGAAAGAAAAGAAAAATTAAGCGTTATTGGTATGGGTTATGTAGGAATGCCCATCGCGGTCGCTTTTTCCAAAAAACTGGACGTGATAGGGTTTGATATCAATAAAGACAAAATTGCCCTTTATCGTTCAGGCATTGACCCAACAAAAGAAGTTGGAAATGAAGAAATAAAAAACTGCCAAGTTGATTTTACATCAGATGAAAAACGGCTTAGGGAAGCAAAATTTCATATTGTGGCAGTCCCCACTCCTGTTAAACAAGATCACACGCCAAATTTGACACCTCTAGAGGGGGCTTGCCACGTATTAGGGCGCAATCTGAGTAAGGGCTCTATTGTGGTCTACGAATCGACGGTATATCCAGGTGTAACGGAAGAAATTTGTGTACCCATACTGGAACAGGAATCAGGACTTACCTGTGGCGTTGATTTCAAGGTTGGCTATTCACCTGAACGAATCAATCCAGGCGACAAGATACACCGTCTAGATTCCATTGTGAAGATCGTTTCCGGTATGGATACTGAAACTCTGGAAATAATCGCCAAGGTATATGGAATAGTCGTACAGGCTGGAATTCATAAAGCAGAAAGTATTAAGGTTGCGGAAGCAGCAAAGGTTATTGAGAACAGCCAGCGTGATATTAATATCGCCTTTATGAACGAATTGTCCGTGATTTTTCATAGATTAGACATAGACACAAAATCCGTTTTGGAAGCGGCAGGAACAAAATGGAACTTCTTGGATTTTAAGCCCGGCCTCGTAGGAGGGCATTGTATCGGGGTTGACCCTTACTATTTGACCTACAAAGCAGAAGAAGCCGGCTATCACAGCCAGGTTATCCTGTCCGGCAGACGGATCAATGATGATATGGGAAAATACGTGGTCGAGAATTTGATTAAAACCCTGATAAAAACAGACCTTCTAGTAAAAGGAGCCAGAGTTGCTATCCTGGGATTTACGTTTAAAGAAAACTGTCCGGATACCAGAAACACCCGGGTCATAGATATTGTTAATGAATTAAACGAGTATGGAATTGAACCAATAATTTTTGATCCCGTTGCAGATGCAGACGAAGCACAAAGAGAATATGGCATGGAACTATCGGATTTCACTTGTATAAGAGATATAGATGCCGTGATTTTGGCAGTGGGACATGACTGCTTTAAGACAATGAAACCAGTAGAAATGGATGCGATGTATAGAAAATGCCAAAATCAAGGGAAAGTTCTGTTAGATATTAAAGGACTTTTAGATAAAAAAGACTATGAAAATGCCGGATATGTTTATTGGAGATTATAACGCAGGAGGAATGATTGAGGATGTCTTATAAAGATTTGAAGTTTCAGGAGGACGCTGTTTTTTTAGTGACAGGTGGAGCCGGCTTTATCGGATCAAACCTATGTGAAGCCATCCTGAATATGGGATACCAAGTACGTTGTTTGGACAATCTATCCACCGGGAAACAGGAAAATGTGGATTTGTTTCTGGATAAACCGGGATATCAGTTTATCAAAGGGGATATTACTGATATGGAAGTCTGCCTTAAAGCATGTGACGGGGCACATTACGTCCTTCACCAGGCCGCCTGGGGCAGCGTACCAAGAAGCATAGAGATGCCACAGCATTATGAGAATGTCAATATAAGAGGAACGCTCAACATGATGGAAGCAGCAAGACAGATGGGCATAAGAAAATTTGTCTATGCGTCAAGTTCCTCCGTTTATGGAGATCATCCGCAACTGCCCAAGAAGGAAGGTGCAGAAGGGAATCTTTTATCCCCCTATGCGTTGACTAAAAAAACGTGCGAGGAATACGGTAAACTTTATTATAAACTGTACGGACTTGAGACATATGGGTTACGCTATTTTAACGTATTCGGGCGAAGGCAGGACCCTGACGGGGCTTATGCTGCAGTAATACCAAAATTCATAAAGCAGCTTTTGAATCATGAAATCCCAACGATTAACGGAGATGGGAAACAAAGCAGGGATTTTACTTATATTGATAATGTGATTGAGGCGAACTTGAAGTCATGCGCTGCAAGAACGGAAGCTGCCGGACAAGTTTTTAACATCGCATATGGAGGCCGGGAATATCTGATTGATGTATATCATGACTTGGCAAAAGCGCTTGGCAACGACACAGAACCAATCTACGGACCGGCCCGCCAGGGTGATATCAAACACAGCAACGCAGATATCTCAAAAGCAAAAAATATGCTCGGATATGATGCCGAGTGGAGTTTTGAAAAAGGTATAAATGAAGCTATCGGATGGTATGTAGAGAAACTGTCATAGGGGGAAAGACATGCTGATTTCGGTAATTATACCAGTATATAACGTAAAAGCATACATGGAATGCTGTATGGAAAGCATCCTTAGGCAAACTTATGAAGACTTACAGATTATCATGGTTGATGACGGTTCCACAGATGGCTCAGGCCAGCTCTGTGATTACTATGCCCAAAAAGACCACCGTATACAGGTAATTCATAAAGAAAACGGCGGCCTTGTATCTGCCAGAAAAGCTGGTTTGATGCTGGCCAAAGGGGAATATATTTCCTACGTAGATAGTGATGACTGGCTTGACCTGGAAGCTTATCAAAAATTAACGGAGTTAAAAACGCAAGCAGATATTATTGCCTTCGCAGGACGCGAAGAATATGGAGATGGAATCGAACAAGGCATAAAGAAAAACACTGTCAAGGAAGGCCTGTATGAAACTAACGAAGCACTTCAGGAACTGTATCATTGTATGATGGCAACTGAAAACTTTTATGAGAACGGTATACTTACTTACCTGTGGTCAAAGCTATTCAAACGTGATCTTCTCTATGAAAACCAGATGACGGTACCAGATGATGTCAGCTATGGGGAAGATGCTGCCTGTGTATATCCCTGCCTGCTGAAAGCCAGGTCCATTTTGATTACTAATATGCCCCTCTACCATTATAGGATCAGATCAGATTCTATGGTAGGATCAAAGATCGGTCAAGAAAAGTTATCCCTATTATTTGATACTCTCAAGATAAGTTTTCTTACCCATCCATTAAAAAAGAATCTGGCAAAACAGTTGAAATACTTCATGTTACAGACTATGCTTTTAAAATGTTACCAAGATATAAAACATTCTGTGACATTATTTCCATTTGAAAAAGTACAGAGTGGCATGCGTGTTGCAGTTTATGGTGCAGGACTTTTTGGCCGTATTATTGGGCAAGCGCTATCGCACAGTAACTTAATTACTGCTGGCTGGTTTGATAAAAGATATGAAAGCTATGCAGACCAGGGATTTCCTGTACGATCACCTAACGATATCTATGATGCAAATTTTGACATTATTGTTATTGCAGTTTTGAATATCAGGTCTGCAAAACAGATTAAGAGTGATTTAGTTCATTTTGGTATTCCGGCTGACAAAATTGATTATATCAGTATGAGTGTTATAGAGGAAATGGACCTTCCACAATATATGAAGGATATCCTGGATATACCGCTTTAATATTTATCATGGAGAGGAAACATAACATAAATGGACATCATTATTTTTGGCGCACAGGGATATGCCCTTAGCGTTTATGAAGCATTAAATATATTATATCCGCAAAGAAATATACGATGTTTTCTTGTCTCTGAAAAAGAAAAAAATGCTTCCATGCTAAGGCATCTGCCCGTTAAAGAAATCAATACACTTTCATTGGAAATGACGCAAGAGGAGAAGCGCCATGTGGAAATTCTAATTGCCACACCCGAAAATACACAGCAGGAAATCGAAGAACTGTTGGAAAATCACGGATTTTATTATTACCAGCGTCTGAATTATATAAGATGGGCGGAAATGATGAAACTTTTCCATACAAAAATAGGGAGATTTCTCCCCCTTCAGGCTCTGCCAGTAGGTTGCAACGCTCCTTTTATACGCATTTTCATGGCAAGATCCCACAAGGACAGACCACTGGCCCATCCCCCTGCTCTGCCAGAATATATCCTGCCACTACAAGCCGGTTCCGGTAATACTACTGAAAGAATTGCAGATCTTTTAGACAATACCGGCGAACATATATCATACAAAAATGGTAATTACTCGGAACTAACAGGGCTTTATTGGGTTTGGAAGAATAAGCTGATGGCGGATGGAGTACGGCAATATTACGGTTTCTGCCAATATCGCAGATCCTTTGATTTTACAGCAGATGACCTGCTTCGCCTTATAGATAATGACGTGGATGTTGTCCTTCCCTATCCACTGCCCTATGATCCAGATATCAATGCACATCATGAACGATATTTGAAGCCTTCGGACTGGGCTGCCATGTTGCAGGCATTAAAAGAATTACAACCCGAATATGCAGATATTTTCTCTGCAACTCTCAAACAGCGCTATCTTTACAACTATAATGTAATCCTGGCAAAAAAAGAAGTGCTTCGAGAATATTGTGAATGGCTTTTTCCCATTTTGGAGAAGACAGAGGAATTATCTGTGCCAAAAGGACGCGAGAGGTCGGACCGATATATTGGATACATGGCTGAAACATTGGAAACATTATATTTTATGAAACATACAGACAGTCTAAATATTGTCCACACAGTGTGTAGGCAATTTATTTAATAAAATGAGGAGGTTAGATGTGAGAGAAACAGGTTTTAAAGAATCTAATTGTATTGAAGGAGCCTTAAACAGAATGGAGATCCCGTATGAGTTATGAATTAACTGCCTCCATGATGTGTGCCGATTATGGCCACCTGGAACAAGAAGTAAGAGAATTGGAACAAGCTGGAATCGATTCCTTCCATATTGATATAATGGACGGCCGCTATGTCCCCAATTTTGCCATGTCCTTAAATGACCTGGCCTACATTGCATCCGCCACGAAAAAGCCATTGGATGTTCATCTCATGATCGAACATCCAAATAATAATATTGAAATATTTTTATCAAAGCTCCGCAAGGGCGACACGGTATACATACACCCCGAAGCAGAATACCATCCTTCCACGACCCTTCAGAAAATTATCAACGCAGACATGGTACCTGGTATTGCAATTAATCCAGGAACCAGCGTTGAGACTGTTTATGAGATGCTTCGTATCGTGGACAAGGTACTTGTCATGTCGGTAAACCCGGGCAATGCGGGACAGATGTATCTCCCTTATGTGGGAGAAAAAATTGCAAGGCTGCTTCCCATCAAGGAAGAAATGCATTTTAAGGCATATTGGGACGGTGCTTGCAGTATGGACAAAATCAGAAAGTTTACCCCAATGGGGATGGATGGCTTTGTACTCGGGACGACCTTACTTTTTGGCAAAGAAAAACCTTATGATGAGGTGCTTTCGGAGATACGCAACAATATGGAAAGAGGTACGGTTCACGCAGGTACGGAGAATTTTTGAAATGACGAGTGTCGCCAAAACTATTTAAAAAACTGAACCGGGTTCGTTTGAGGAGGCGGAATTTTGAAGGCATATCTTCTAAAAAACATAGGTGAATTTGAATACAGAGAGGTGAAAGAACCTGTTTGTGGGGAAAATGAAGTGATTGTAAAGGTCATGGCTGCCGGTATCTGCGGTTCCGATATTCCACGAATTTATACAACAGGTGCATATTCCTACCCACTGATACCTGGTCACGAGTTTTCCGGCATTGTTTCGGAGGCAGGCCAAAAGGTAGATAAGAAATGGCTGGGAAAACGGGTTGGAGTATTTCCCCTAATTCCCTGTGGAAAATGCAGATCTTGTAAAACTGGCCGATACGAGTTGTGCCGCAACTATGGTTATCTGGGTTCCCGCAGCCATGGAGGCTTTGCGGAATATGTAAAAGTACCATCTTGGAACCTGTTAGAATTACCTTTGAATGTCAGTTTTGAACAGGCAGCTATGCTAGAACCTATGGCAGTGGCAGTTCACGCTATGCGCAGGTCTGGTATTTTAAAAGGAGATTCCGTTGCGATATGTGGTCTCGGAACAATTGGATTACTACTATATATGTTTTTAGCTGATATAGGAATAGAGCATATCTATCTGATAGGAAATAAGGAATATCAGAAAGAAATCTGTATGCATCTAGGGATAAACGAACGGAATTTCTGCAATAGCAGCATAGAGGATGTCCATAACTGGCTTGACGGTATATGCAACTCCGGCGTAGATGTTTTCTTTGACTGTGCCGGGGGGGCAAAATCTGTTGGAACTGCATTAAGGAATACGGTTCCAAATGGCAAGGTGGTACTGGTGGGAAATCCTGCTTCTGATATGACTTTTGACCAACAGACTTATTGGAAGATTCTCCGCAACCAACTGACAGTCATGGGTACATGGAACTCATCCTTCACTCATAAAGCAGACGATGACTGGCACTACTGTCTTGACTTTATTACAAACGGAAAACATCCAGAAAGGCTGATCTCTCATAAACTAGCCTTTGACAAACTAAAAACAGGGACAAAATTAATGCGAGATAAAACAGAACCCTATACAAAAGTCATGGTACTTTTATAGAAATATGCTGATAATATTGAAATACCAGTTTTATGATAATCATGTTACTGTGAATAAAATGGAGGTAAAATCAGTGAATATAGCAATTATACTTGCAGGTGGCAAAGGGAGCCGAACAGGTATGAAGCGGCCTAAGCAGTATTATGAGTTAGAGGGGAAACCCATGATCAACTTATGTCTGGAAACATTTCTTACCCATGACAAAATCGATGCCATGCAAATTGTAGCAGATGATCGTTGGAGATCATACATTTTAAATCATATGACATGTCTGACACCTGAGGCAGAAAAAAAGTTCAAGGGGTTTTCAAATCCAGGGGAGAACAGACAACTCTCAATCTATAATGCCCTTGTGGATATCAAAAAATATGCAAAAGACAGTGATATCGTCATTATTCATGATGCTGCCCGCCCATTTGTAACGAAAACTCAACTTTCCCTGTGTTTTGATAACATGATAGGGCATGATGGTGTGCTTCCAGTGCTGCCAATGAAAGATACAGTGTACCTAGGAGATGGTAAGATCGTTACATCGCTTCTTGACAGAGAGAAGGTGTATGCGGGACAGACCCCAGAACTTTTTTTACTCGGTAAATATTATGAGGCAAATTTAGTTCTTCTGCCAGATCACATTTTATTGATAAACGGTTCTTCCGAACCTGCGATTCTTGCAGGAATGGATATTGCTATGGTTGATGGAGATGAAGGGAATTTTAAGGTAACAACGGAAAAGGATTTAGAAATATTTATTCAGGAGGGACAACCTGATACAGAAACCACCTAAAAGTGGCGCCATTCCCACATCTTCAAAGAAGGCGCCACTTTTTGATCCAATTATTTATTTTTAATATTTCACCTGTCCGACCTGCCCAAATTTCTTCATATCAAACACCGTAACCCTGCCACTCTCCACAATATAAAAGTACTGTCCAATATAAATCCCCCGGACATTGCCATAATTATAGTCGTCTTCAAGCTCATAAGACAACACCTCTTGAAATCCGCGATCCTTATCATAAGCATAAACCACATACTGATAATTCCAAGTCCGGGATGCCTTATCGTACTCCTCCACCGCAAAGCCAACCAGGCTTTTGCCGGAGGATATGGACACTGCCTTGTGGTTATCCCAAGCTGGGCTGTTCTCGTAGGACTTCTCCACGATTTTCTGTATCTCTGTCACGTTCTTCGGGTTTGAAATGTCGAACATGGACAATTTTAATCCCTTGAAATTGCCCTTATCCGGGCTGATCTCCCGGCCGATGCCCAGAAGCAAATTGTCATCGTAGGGATGGAGGTATTCGGAAAAACCTGTGATTTTCAGTTCGCCGAGAATCTTCGGTTTTTTCGGATTCGTCAAGTCCACAGAAAACAGCGGGTCCATGTTGCGGAAGGTGACGAAGTAACCGGTGTCCCCTAAGAATCTGGCAGAGTAAATCTGCTCGCCGGGGGCCAGGTCCTCAATTTCTCCGATCACCTTCAGGTTCTCGTCCAGCACCAGCAGGGAGTTGGTGCTGTTGCCACTGTTATATGACAGCGTGCTCACAAGGCGAAGCTTGCCCTGGTATTCGTCCATAGAAAACTGGTCATTTAAATATCCGTCCACATTTCCATGGGCTTTGAAGGTGATTTTCCCATTCTTGTAAGAAAGCTTCATCAATTCGGTATAGTCATACTGATCGGCTCTCCCGTCGTAGCGGGTGGAACCGATGTAAATGTTGGAGCAACTGACGTAAAATGTCTCCCCGTCGGTCAATACCGCCTTCTCCGATGTCGTTTTGTCTGGTTTCTTCATATTGATGGAAGAAATCACCAGGTAATCGGCTCCGTTTACCTGCTCCGGGATGTAAATGCTGTCACAGGGTAGCACCGTTCCATTGACAGCCGGGATGTAGCCGCCGGTGTCTTTCATATTCTTGAAATTATAAGCGCAGTAGCTGGTAAACAGATAGATGTCATCGTCCACGCGTCGGGAACTCTTGTAACGTCCATCCTGCGAGACCGTTCCCAGAAGCTTGGGATGATCTTTGTCACTGATATCGTAGGTTTCCAGATATGTGACGCTTCTGGCCGGGTAAGCGTAACAGTAAACGGCATCCATACTGCCGGTCTGTTTTCTGCTTCCATCATTATAGCGGTAGGAATCTTTTTCCTGTATCTCCTCGTAAGGAAGGTAGGCCTGGCGGATCACAGACAATAAATCACCGTTGATATAAAACTCCTGAATGGAGCGGGCTTCCCTGGTGGTGGAGGTGTCTGTGATCACTCCGCGTTTTTTCGGCCTGCTGCCGTTGGCCTCTAGAATCTGAATTCGGCCGTTGTCTGAAGACATAATATAGAGATAGGTTCCGTCCGTCTTCACCACATCCCCCTCATCCACGCCTTCCACCTGGACATTGGTATCTGAAAATTCACCCGTCTCTTTCTGCGCGATGCCTGATTCTTCCCGCATTCCAGCATCCATGCTTCCCGTGGTGGTCCCCCCGCCAGCCATAGGTTCCTCCGGGCTTGCACCTGTTGGAGTTTCCGCTCCGTCGGCATACTTGTAGTAAATATCCTGACCGTATCCTTTGATTTTATCGAATATCTCCTGATAGCTTTTCGCGGCGTACTCAGACGCTTCTATTCCTTCCGCTTCCGAACCAGAATCTGTTTCCTCCTCTGCTCCCGCCATAGCGCCTGCGTCCTCCGGACTGCCTGGGGCGGCTCCGGTTCCGGCTGCTGTTATGTCTGTCGGCTCCGTTTTCACCGGTACATTGGCATTTTGAACCTGCGCCACGGTCAGGACTGTGATCAGAGCTACGGCGGCTATAGCCGCAAATTCGGCGGGGCGTTTCCACTTTCTTCTATTCTCTAATTTTTTCATCATCTGCTCTGGCTGAAGCCCCTCCGGTATGGGAACATCCTGCGCGGACTTTTCTATTTTCTTTAACAATAATTCGATCTCTTCCTGCTTCATATGCTCCTCCTTTCTAGCCTTCTAAAATCTTGTGCATCTTGTCAAGCGCCCGGGAAAGCTTGGAGCGGACCGTCGTATCCCGCAGCAACAGGTTTTTCCCAATCTCCCTGCTGTTGTACCCGCCGAATACGGACATGGAGATAATCAGCCGTTCCTCTTCGTTCAGTGAAAAAAAGGCATTTCTCACATCCTGGGACTCCTCCACCGTCCACTCCTTCTCCTCCGACGCCAGACTGGATTCCTCCAGTTCCACCGTCTTATTTACGTAGTCCTTCAGCTTCCGTTTGCATTTCACCGTCAAGATCTTGAAAATCCAGGCGCGAAATGCCTCCTGATCCCGCAGTTTCCCGTATCCCCGGTACGCGTCCACCACTGTGTCGCTGACCACATCCTCCGCGTCCTGGGGATTGCCGAGGGTGTACAGTGCAAATCGGTATAAATCTTTATAAACCTGTCTGTAATTCTCTTCAAACGTTATCTGAAACACCAATCTCCCCCCTTCCTATATCTTAAAAGTGTCATTATTTCCCAGAAGTGTTGCATGGAATTTTAAAAATATACCTCCCGTATTAAAATTTCATTGTTGCCATATAGTTGTCAACTATTATATCGTACAATAAAGAGGAAGACAAAATTTATGTTTACTTTGTGATTTTTTAAGAAGGACGCGCCTTGTGTATCTCTCAAAACGGTCAGTCACAAATTCTCCAAACCGGCCGTCAGAAACCCGGGCAAAAAGCCCGCATTTCATGCCCAGCCCGGACATCCCCGCCGCAATATTCGCCGGGGAATCGACCGCATATTTGCGGAAATTTTTCCGGTCAAAACTAGACAATTGCTGCAGAAATGTTAATAAAAAAATCAACCATAGTCTGCACCACAGTTGATTTCTTTTCGTTAATTTAGTAACAGTCCTTTGTCATCCAGGCACTTTACGGACCGTCTTTCTATCAGTTCACCGGCTAAAATCAGGTTCTCATTCTCTTCCTTCTTTTCCAACTTCTTCATCATAAGTTCCACGCTTTTTTCTGCTAACGCATCGATGGAAGCATTATAGGTGGTAAGAGGCGGGATCATATACTGTGCCATAAAGATATTATCAAAACCAACTACGGAAACATCCTCCGGAATCCTCAGTCCACACTCATTGATGCCACTGTAAATGCCGATTGTCAGGATATCCATCGTTGCAAAAAACGCAGTAGGACAATCATCGCCCGACAATACCTGTTTGGTCCGGTAATAGGCTTCTTCAATCGTATCCACGTCATAAATAAAATATTTTTTATAATCCGTGACACCATATTCTTCCATCGCCCGCTTACAGCCGTTATACCGCTCACGAAACCTCTGACGTCCGAAATCACCGAACACTCCTGCGATTTTCCTGTGCCCTTTCTCTAAAAGATATTTTGTCATCAAATAACCGCCATATTCCTGATCCATGGACACCGCACTGATATCCCCGGCAAAAATACGATTTACCAGAACCACCGGTATATTCTTTTCCTGCTGGAAAGTCAGCAGATGGTGAATATCATCTTCCACGCTCATACACAACACACCGTCAACGCCTCTTTGTCCCAGCATCTCAATGTTCTTTTTTTCCTGCTCAATGTTTTCGTTGTTATTGCAAAGAATCAGGGAATATCCCCTTTCCGACGCGCATCGCTCAATGCTTTTCATGATCATGGGGTAAAACAAACTGTTAATATCGGGAACCATAAAAGCCAAAGTATAAGTCCGCCCTTCTCGCAACCCCCTGGCAATGATATTTGGCTGGTAGTTAAGTTCTTTCACCGCCGCCAATACTTTCTGCCTTGTCTCTTCTTCAACAAAAACCCGGTTCGAAAGGGTTCTGGATACAGTACTGGCAGAGACTCCTGCCAATTTTGCCACATCCTTGATCGTGCTCATACTTTACCTCCCGCCTCTTCTATAACGCCTATTGTGTCAGGAACATGCCCACGCGGGTAAACAACTGCATCTTCTCCCAGCGGAATAATTCTTCCGGCATTTTCTTTAAATTCTTACTGATAATTGGTATAAAATCCATCTGTCCCAATATATCTTTTTTCAGGCTGATACCGGGTGCAATTTCTGTTAAGACAATTCCCTGATCCGTAAGCCGGAACACCGCACGCTCTGTTATATAGAACACTTCCTGGCCTTTTTCTCCCGCATATTTACCACTATAACTAATCTGGGAAACATTGTCAACCAGCTTTTTTACACGGCCTTCCGATGTAATCTTTATACTTCCATTCTCCACACAAGTCTCCAATCCCCCTGTCGTCATAGTCCCCACAAAAATAACCTTTCTGGCCGACTGGGAAATATTGATAAAACCGCCCACACCATTCACCCGGGTTCCGAATTTGCTGACATTTACATTTCCCTCCCGGTCAAACTCCGCAAAGGACAGTACGGCAAGATCCAGGCCGCCGCCGTCATACCAGTCGAACTGTGCCGGTGCCTCCAGCATTACCTCCGGATTGTACACCAAACCAAAATTGCTTCCGGATGCCGGGATTCCCCCCGTGATTCCCTGCTCCACAGAAAGTTTCATGTGATCATATCCATTTTCTTCATGGATAACAGAAGCCACTCCGGACGGCATTCCAAATCCCAGATTAACAATATCACCCTGTTTCACCTCCATAGCCGCTCTTCTGGCAATCACCTTGCGTTCATCCAGCTTCATCACGCACGGCTTGTCTTCAAGCAATATTTTGCATTCACCGGAAAGGGACGGATCATACTCCGTAACCATGGATTGACGCTGATTTGCATCCACAACGACAGCATCTATGAGAATCCCCGGCACACGAATATCCAATGGTTTTAATGTTCCTCTTTTTACCACCCGCTTCACTTGGGCAATCACAATTCCACCGGAATTTTTCGCTGCCTGCGCCGCTGCCAGACACTCCGGCACAATCCCCTCCCGTTCGTAGGTCAGATTTCCGTCCTCGTCCGCCGTTGTAGCACGTATAACCGAGACATCAACAGGAAATGACTTATATAAAAGATACTCCTCACCGAGAAGTTCAACTGCCTCCACCAGCTTGTCACGAGAGCATTTATTCATAGCGCCTGCCTCCACCCTCGGATCTACGAAAGTGCCAAGCCCCACCTTTGTCACCAATCCCGGCCGCTTTGCAGCAATTTCCCGTGCCATCTGAGTCATAGTCCCCTGGGGAAGCACATATGCCTCAATTTTTTCCTGGTTGGCCAGTTCCTGCATATTTACAGACCAGGTCCAATGGCTTCCCACTACCTTACGTACCATGCCTTCATGGGCAAAACGATCCACCCCGCCCCCCTGCTTATCTCCGATTCCCACGCTATGATAAAGTGACAGATTCCGAGGGTGTCCCTCTTCCATGAAATGCTGTTCCAATTCCTTTAAAAAAAGGAGGGCTCATTGATTCCCCCTCCGCCTGCTGACAGCCAAATACTGGCTCCATCCGGTATCATGGCTGCAGCAGCCTGCGCACTTACTATTTTTTTCACTATCCCCATCCTCCTGTCAGTGTCCGCCTCCAGCCACATAATCGTCATGGTCATAAATCGTCTGGTGCCTTTTTTCATGCCGGGCTTCATCAATGATACACATCCCGCCGCCCCACTGACGCTTATTCGTCCAGTCCGTGTCCGGGCCAGACCAGAAAGGCTCCTCCGGTCTCAGCCCCAGGGGGAGAAATACTGTGGTGCAAAGGTAAAGACTTCCAGTAGAGATATAAACCTCTCCAATCTCCTTTTGCGCTCCGCACCAGCCGATTTGCAGCCAGCCGTTCTCATCAAAAGTTCCCGGTCTCATCATGTTCTTTATAACCTTTGTAAGAGCACATCTGACCTGCATGGGAGTGACCTCTTCCGGCAGATTATGTACCAGTGCCATCTGAGACAGATGCTGCATGGCGCCGAACCGATAAGCCAGAGAACGTCCCACTGCCGGAAATGTCCCTTCCGGACTGATCATTCGTTCCAGAATGCCGGCATATCGCCGTGCCCGCTCATTTACCGGTCTTATTAAAACCTTCCAGTCATCATCCACCGGCCCCATGATTCGCGCCACATCATAATACATGGGCTGGATCACAAAGCTATTGTAGTAATTCATACAAAACTCTTCTCCGTCTCCATACATACCATCGCCTTTATACCATAACTCATGAAAATGCAGCGCCGAATCAATATGGTTCTTATCATAGGGTCTGCCCATCACAAAAAGCAAAGTCTCGATCATAGCCAGAAACATATAAAAGTTGTTAAAACCTGATTTGATTTTCGCAGATGCCGTCATACAGTCCGCAAGATTGTTTTTTTGTTCCTCTGTCAGGGAATCCAGAAGCTCCGGCTGCGCCCGTAAAATCCCATGGGCAAGGAAGGCCGCGTCCACCAACGGCTGACGTCCCTCCCCAAAATTTACAAAATCAACGGAATGGGGATCGGTCACATGTATGATTGCCCGCCGGGTGATTTCCACATACTTCCTGCGAAGCGCCTCTTCTTCCCCTGTCAGTTCATGGCAGCTAAGCCATGCGGAAATTCCGTCCACAGTTCGTCCTATTGCCTCAAGATGGGTGAATTTTCTCCGCACAGCCACTTCCTTTTCTTCAAAAACCCGGCACTCACAGGGCAGGTCCTTGTGCAGACGTTCCTCTGCCGCAGCCTCTAAAACAGGCGCCGCAATCTGAAGCATAGTATCCAGCCAGTATCTTCTTGTCTCCATCATATTGTCCCCTCTTTCCTGTTATTTACAGATGTTTGATGTGAAATCCTCCGTCGAGATCAATATAGTTTCCTGTACTATATATAAATTTCTCACTGCAGAAGGCGCTTACCGCCTCTCCAATATCCTCCGGCGTTCCCCATCTTGCTATCGGGAATACACCGGCTTCAATCAGATCGCTGTACTTTTTATGTACCACCTTGGTCATATCCGTATCAATAACACCTGGGCGGATCTCATATACCTGAATGTCATCCCCTGCCAGACGATCTGCGTAAACACCTGTCAATGCTGCGAAACCCGCTTTTGATACACAGTATTCCGCCCTGCTGGGGGAAGACACGGTGACAGAACTGGATGTAATATTTACAATCACACCTCTGCGGCGTCCCTTTACCGGCTGCTTTAACATCTGATTTGCCACAATCTGCGTCATAAACATGGGACCCTTGGCATTGATTCTGAGAACCCGGTCAAAGCTTTCCTCGGTCATCTCCAGGATATCATTGCGTACCAGCGGCGCAACCCCTGCATTGTTTACAAGAACATCAATGCCGCCGAATTTCTCCACCACCGCTTTTACAAAATTCTCCCGATCCTCCCGCACGGTAGTATCCCCCTGGAAATACAGGTAATCCACTCCTGATTTTTTTAGTTCCTCGAAATTCTCCTTATAATCCGCAAAGGCATTGACATCCAGAACGGCGATATTGTAACCGTCTCTGCCCAGGCATTTTGCGATACCAAAACCGATTCCTCTGCTTCCTCCGGTAATAACTGCTGTTTTTCTCATGATTTACTCCCCTCTGCTATTTTAAATCTCCCGACAGTTCTTCTGCCCAGTGATCCACAACCATTTTCGGCGCGTACACATACATGACGTGCATATCTTCCGTTCCCGTGTTCTTTAAACCGTGTCTGACATTTCTGTCAATGTAAACGGAATCACCTTTTTTTAAAGGGGCGGTTTCATCTCCCACATACATCTCACCGGTTCCTGACAAAATTGTATAAGTTTCGATCGTCTCATGACCATGCACCGGAATGCCGCCGCCGGGATATACAACAGAATACCCCTGTACAAAATACTCACTGTCAATTTTGCCATTTTCCCCGTACATGACCCGGCCTCTCCTGCCTGCCGGGAATTCAATTCCTTCGATATCTTCAAAAATATTAAATTTTTTCATGTTATCTCCTTTATCATTAACGGTTCTCATATTTAGGCGGGCGTTTCTCAAGGAATGCCCGCAGACCTTCCTTTGCATCATAGGTTGTGAACAGCATACCCAGGGTATTGGCATCTCTCTGGGCAATGTCCGTAGGCTGCTTTCCTGCCGCGTCATAAACCAGATGCTTGTCAAACTTCATGGTAATCGGGGATTTTGACGCAAGCTCTTTTGCCAGTTCCTCCGCCTTCTCACGCATGGTGGATACATCCTCATACACCTCCGCCACCAGACCATAATCAAATGCCTCCCTAGACGTAATCATCTTTCCACGCAAAAGCATGTTCTTTGCGCGGCTTTCTCCAATCAGTCTGGGTAAGCGAAGAGTACCGCCCCACCCGGGAATCATGGCAATATTAATCTCCGGAAGACCGAATTTCGCGTTAGCAGAGCAGACACGGATATCACAGCACATGGCAATTTCCAGACCACCGCCCAGACAATATCCATTGATTGCAGCAACGGACGGGATATCCATAGTCTCAATCTTGGAGAACAGTTTATGACCCACTTCAATGGAATAACGGGATTCTTCCGGCGTCATTTCCACCAGACGTGAGATATCCGCACCTGCCACAAAAGATTTCTCTCCGCCTCCTGTTATCATCAGACAGTGTATGCTCTTGTCTGCGATTACTTCATCTGCCAGCTTATCCATGTATTCCACAATCGGAACACTCAGGGCATTCCTTGTTGCAGGAATGTCTACCATCAGAATCGCATATCCATCTTTCTTTTCCAGTGTGATACCTTCCATTTTTTCTTCTCCTTTTTATTTTATTTCAAGCCCATAACTTCCGGCTTAAAGATCCGGCTGTCCATCCGGATGGGTTCCTGTGGCATAAGCGGTACAAAATCCATCTGATCCAAAATGTCTTTCTGCAGATCCACACCCGGAGCAATCTCTTTGAGTACCAGCCCCTGTTCCGTCATCTCAAATACGGCGCGCTCTGTCACATAGAGAACCTTCTGCCCAAACTCTTTCGCAAAATCTCCGGAGAAGGTGATATGCTCCACATCTTTTAAAAACTTCTTCACACGCCCTTCTTGCAGGATATGGAGTTCTCCGTCCCGAATCTCCGTCTTTAATCCACCGGTTGTAAAGGTTCCGCAGAACACACAGGTCTTGGCTCCCTGCGAGATATCGATAAATCCGCCGGCTCCTGCAATCGTGGTGCCGAATCTGCTTACATTTACATTTCCATGGCTGTCTGCCTGTGCCAGTCCAAGAAACGTAATATCAAGTCCCTTTCCGCTAAAGAAATCAAACTGAGACGGTCCGTCGATCATTGCCTCTGCATTATAAGCTACGCCGAAGATATCTCCACTGGCAGGTACCCCCCCTGTGATGCCCTGC
>JAWZDV010000073.1:0-22913 GCA_034142505.1 Bacteroides thetaiotaomicron | reverse complement strand
GGAGAGCATCTGCCTTACAAGCAGAGGGTCATAGGTTCGAGCCCTATAGGTCCCACTCGATATCGCAAGATATCAAAGCCAAAGTACTAAGTTCGAAAGAACCTTACTAGGTACTTTGACACGCGTCACACATAAGTGACCAAAGGACGGTCACTAAGTGTTCATCGCAGGCCGGCGTGGCGGAACTGGCAGACGCACAGGACTTAAAATCCTGCGGGCCTAATCGCCCGTACCGGTTCGATTCCGGTCGCCGGCACTCATAGAAAAGACTGGGAAGCCTTGAGTATTCAAGGTTTCCCAGTCTTTTTTTGTGACAATTCAGGGACAAAGAGGACTTCCCGGGAGGTGTCAGCTGTTCACTTCATCAATATAATCCTGATCGTACGATACATTTTTCATCCAGAGAGGCAGCAGCTTTGACAGTACGCTGAACAGAAGCCGGCCTTCATCACTGCTTAGGTCCACACCCCAGAGTTCCTCCATAAAATGAATCCGGTAACGAATCGTATTGACATGGGTATAGAGCTGGTTGGCGGTTTTTTGATAGTTGAAATTGTTTTTTACAAAGACCCGGAGCGTTTTGCTGAGCATGACTTTTTTATCTTTATCCATGTCTTCCATGCGGGAGTCCAGTTCTCCCAGCATCTGATTGATGGGCCAGCCATTTTCCGGATAGGAAAACAGGCGGTAAATCCCAAGCTCGTGAAAGAAACAAAGCCGTTTTTCCTGATTTAAAAGCACGGCAATACTGGCCGCATGGGAAGCTTCCGTAAACGCGGCGACGGTTTGACTGCGGTTATAACGGCGGCTGACGCCTGCATAATACTCATGTCCCGCGCTTTTTAATACTGTCAGAAGCTTTTGACCGAAGCCCTCGATATCTTCCGTGGAAGCGAAGAGGAGGATTTCGTGATCACTTAAACTGTAACAGAGATTTTTAGGAAAATGGTGATGGATCAGATAGGACAAGTAATCTCGTTGACTGGTCGTCTGCCAGGAATCCTCTGTCTGTGTATTTTTAGTTATTCTCTGCTCTAATACCAGGGCATAACCTTCTTTGGGCAGAAGCTTTAGATGCTCCTCATCCGGGATTATTCCTTCCCGGATCGAATGTAAAACCGCGTCAATCTGCCGGGACCGCCGGCATACGTCATCCAGTCCGGTGCAGAGCACAGAGGCATAGTTTAAAAGAACACAATCCGTTTCCTTGAAGCCATCTGGACTGCCGATCAGATAAAGATGGCCGAAGGGACGTCTGTTCTTGTATAAATCGGCCTGGAGAAGAAGCCGGTCCGTATGGGAAGACCGGTAGCAGTTGACATAGGTAAAGCCGGAGGAGTAATCGGTCTTCTGCCAATATGCCGGAGTGAATAGCTCCGGCTCCAAAACGGGGGTGGACGGATAGACAAATGTATCTTGTCCAATGACCAGGGCGACCTGGCAGCCGGTGTGTCTGCTTAAATGCTCCAACAGCTGGTCTACGCCATTTGTATAAAAGACATCCTGAAAGGTTCGGAGTACCTCCTCAAAACAAAAGGGCTGTCCGTCCGCCTCATCGGTATTATGTTCGGAACGCCAAATCATATCAAAATCTCCTTCCTGTTACATTCGCTGCAAGAATCACCTACAAAAAATAGAGCCGTTTTTTGGAGATTGGTGCAAATCTTCTTATGCTATACTTAATATTAGCCAGATTGACTATTTTTTGTCAATAGTAAAAGAGAAAGGATGATGAAACTATGAAAAAAATGTTTCCAAAGTTGTTTGAACCGGCCCAGATCGGAACGCTGAGGGTTAAAAACAGAATCGTGAAAGCTCCTCAGACTACGGGCTTAAGCAACCGTGACGGCACCGTGACAGAACGTTTGGTACGCCATTACACAGAACTGGCCGACGGAGGGGCCGGTCTGGTTTTGGTTGAGTACGCCTACGTAGACGATATTGCCAGCAAATCATGCCACTGCCAGCTGGGGATCAGCAGTCATGAGCATATTGCCGGCCTTGGCTGGCTTGCAGACAGCATCAAAAACCACGGCGCGCGGGCCGGAGTTCAGATTGAACACTGCGGCCGCCAGCGTTTTCTTGGGCCGCCTATGAAGACTGCTTCTGCGATTCCGTGGCCCATGCTTTATGACCAATTCCACTGCATACCGGAAGAACTGACAATCGATGAGATCCAGGTGCTGATTGAAGCTTTCGGAGACGCCGCGCTGCGGGCAAAGGATGCCGGTTTTGATTTGGTGGAAATTCATGCGGCTCACGGCTATCTGATCACGAATTTCCTGTCTCCATTTACCAATAAGAGGGGAGACTGGTATGGAGGTTCCCGGGAAAACAGATTCCGCTTCCTGCGCCAGATCGTGGAAAACTGCCGGAAAAAGGTTGGACCGGACTATACGCTTACCGTTCGTTTGTCAGGAACGGATTATGAGCCGGATGGCATGACGATTGAGGACACGGTTTATTATGCACAGCAGCTGGAGCAGCTGGGAATCAACGCGTTCCATATTTCTGGCGGGGATCATCATACCATGATTCATCAGGTAAGTCCTATGGCGATGCCGGTCTGCTACAATGTATGGGCAGCTGAGGCTGTGAAGAAGGCGGTTCATGTTCCGGTTATTGCTTCCGGTTCCATCACGCTGCCAAAATATGCGGAAGAAATCCTGGAAACCGGCAAAGCGGACTTTGTGTCTTTGGGTCGTCCGCTGTGGGCTGATAATGAGTGGGTCAAAAAAGCGATGGAAGACCGCCCGGAGGATATCAGACCATGTATTCGCTGCAATGAAGGATGTCTCCAGCGCAGTTCCTTCCTGGGCCGCACGGTGATGTGTGCCGTAAACCCGGTATTGGGGTTTGAGGATGATCTGGCTATTAAACCTGCCGATAAGAAGAAAAAGATTGTTGTTGTGGGAGGCGGACCGGCTGGCATGGAAGCTGCCAGAGTTTTAAAATTGAAAGGTCATGATGTCACCATCTACGAGAAGAGAAAACTGGGTGGCTATCTTCATGAGGCGGCGGCTCCTGACTTTAAGGAAGATATCCGTCATTTGATCGATTATCAGGTAACGCAGATCGAGAAGCTGGAGATTCCTGTTGTGAACGAGGAACTGACAGCAGAAAAAGTGAAGGAACTTGGCTGTGACGTTGTCATCTGCGCCGTAGGTGCCAAACCGATTGAACTTCATGTTCCTGGAGCAGATAGTCCGAAGGTAGTTAACGCATTGACGATTCTGGATGAAAAACCAGAGATTGGCAACTCCGTTGTGGTCGTAGGCGGTGGTATGATTGGAGCAGAGACTGCAATTGACTTGGCGGAGAAAGGCCATCAGGTGACCATTGTCGAGATGAAGGACGCGATTATGGCAGACTGTGCCGTGACGGATGTGATCGCGTACTATGAGCGGATTGGAAAGAACCGTATCCGTGTCATTCCGGGCTTCCGTGTCACGGAGGTTGATGAGACCGGCGTCCGCGTTGTCAACGACAAGACCGGTGCCCGTATGGAGGTTCCTGCGGACAATGTGGTGATCGCCGTAGGATTATCACCTCAGCACACGCTGTATGACGCGCTGGCCACGGAACCGGATCTGGAGGTTTATGAGATCGGTGACTGTGTGAAAGCAGGTAAGATTCTTGATGCATTCCATACTGCTTACAAGACTGCGGTAAGGATATAATATCATACATAGTATTAAAAGGGACAGATCACCGGGATTTTGGTTGGTCTGTCCCTTTTGGGTGGCGGAAAGAAGGAAAACGCCAGGTGTCAGGTATCATAAAGTTTCATTGCTTCAAACAATTCTTCATCAGTCATGTGATGGTCTGTGATGGCCAGCAGTCTTACCTTCCGGTCCGCTTTTGGCCGTACAAAATCCTCATACCAGTCAGCAAAACGGGCGTCGTCTCCGATGACGCGCACCAGTCTCATCATAGAAGTGATCACGTAGGCAGTGAAACGAATGTCGGTGAGACAGTCATTTTCGTAGAAGCCTTTCCAGATGCCGTACTCAGACTGCCGCATTAACGTGTCGGTTCCGTTGAACTGTTCGGAGGCGCAGCCTAACAGGTAGAAGCTTTCCTGATAAGCGGCTTCCCAAAACTTTAGAAAACCTTTGCAGAAGAGGACCGCGCCCTGACAGCAGCGGTGATGGATTTCCGCCTGAAGCAGAATGGTTGAGTCAAAAAGCTGTTTTTCTGCTCCATCCAGCCCTTGGCTGGTTTCCAGACATTGATCATGGTATGCGGAGATGTTCGTTTTCCCTGCCAGGAGGATTTCCAAAATTTTGGAGGCCTGCTCATGGAGAGGGAGGTCACCGGTCAGCCAGTGGAGTTCCACGGCACTCCTCGTTCTGTCGATGAGGAACTGGCGGGCCAGAAGGCGCACACAGTAGTTGTAGAACTGTTCTCCTGCATGCTGGTCCTCGTGGGGGCCGTAGGAGAGAAGGGAGCGGGCGTAGGATTCCAGGCATCCGGCCACAGCTTTCTTTCCACCGTAGTAGACAGCGGCAAACTCCCGGCTATGGGACACGTCTGAAACCGGATGTCCAAACCACAGCTTGCGAAGGGCATCCAGGTAATAGGCGTGTGGACGGATGTTGGAAGCGTTGATGATCCAGTAGTCGTCCACGCCAAGCCGGCAGGCGTTTTGCAGTTCCCTGTTTACGAAATCAACGGTATTCGGCAGTGTTGTCATGTGGCTGGCGGCCTGTAAATCGTGGAAGCTGATATGGTAATAGACGCCGTGGCTGCCGGTATCCCCTTTAGCGGGGAGAGAGGGAACCCGGGCGCAGTGGTTGCCCTGGCGACGCGTACACATTTTCCCGTATCCGTTGTCGGCCCATACTTTGATGATATCGGGATGCAGGGAAATGAACCCGTCATTGTACAGTTCCATAACTTCCCCGTATAAATTGGTACAGAAGACCGGTTTCTCCACATGGCGGCATACAATCTGACGCTGTAATTCAATTAAGTCGCTGATTAGCCTGCCACGTTTTTGCGGGGTGTCGAATTCCTCCTCCCCTTTGCTCTCCCAGAAGGGACAGTCGCCCTGGCCGCGGAATCCCAGGGTCCAGATGACGTGCTTGTCTTTTTGCTTTAGTACCGCTTCCTCCCACAGCGCTTGAAAGCAATCCGGGTTCTTGGAGTATGAAGGCATGAGGTCCGGGTAGGCTCTGGCAAATATCTCTGCCCCAAGCGGTTCCGCGTGGTGGTGGGTGATCCAAAGACCGTAGCTGGCGGCCAGATCGGAGTTGATCCGGCTGTTCTTGTCGGTTCCCGGAATCACCATGTTGCCGCCGCATCGAAGCAGGGCTTCAAAAGCCATGCGCCAGGGAAATTCTCTGCGCTCTCCGTTATGCCAGTGCATCAGCAGAACTTCGTCGTTTAAAAACCATCCACGGTAACGGACCGCAGGGGCCGGCGCTTCATAGGTACCGGCAGCAATAGCTACACAACCGGCAAATGGAATGTCCTGATCCAGCCAGAACCAGAAAGGATGAATCCCAAGATAGGTCCCGCTAATGGAGAGCAGGCCATAGATAAATCCAAGAGCATCACCGGCGTAAACAATCAGCCGGTGTTCATCCGGTATGGAGATCCGATAAGATTCTTCCGGGAGACCATCGCAGGTTTCTAATGTAATTACATTGGTGCTTCCCTCATGTTTGGAGAGTGTTTTTTTCATATCCCGCTGCAGGATCGATACAGCGTTTTGGACAGAAGCTTCAGTTCTTGTATGTTGAAGCTCTGTATTTAGATTCAGGATGAAGTTCATAAAACGTTCCTTTCTTCGTCATTTTATTTTTCATAACAAAAATATACAGCAAAATTATCAAATAAACTTTGACTATTTTGCTGTATATCCATAAAAATAGTATGAAATTGATTTTTTAGAGCTTCCGATACTCTGTGGGTGTGATGTTTAAAAAGGATTTGAAGGTCTTACAGAAATACATGGTGGAGTTAAAGCTGCAGTCGAGAGCGATCTCCGTGATACTTTTTTTTGTATTGTGAAGCAGATCGCAGGCCTTCTGTATCTTTAAGATATTGATGTACTGGATGATGGTGTAGCCGGTCAGCTTCTTAAAGGTGCGGCAGAGGTGGCTGGGGGTGATGTAGAAGGTGGTGGCGATCTCATCGATATTATTTAACGTCAGGAAATTCTCATGGACGTAAGAGATCAGCGGGGAAATTGTATCTGTTTCGGTATTCCTGGTATTGATAACATTGTTCTGTACAACCTCGGGGGGATGCTCCTTGCTATTTTTTAACAGAATCATAAAAAGTTCTGAAAGACGGATGAAGATCAGGTTATCCGGGTTGTCATATTGTTCCCTGTTCATCTCCCGGATGATGCCTGCGGCCTTGTAGTAGTTTTCCGTAGTTAGGGAGAGGCAGTCATAGTGGAAGATGGATAAAAATTTCTGAATGATTTCAGGGGAAAAGTATCGCTTTAAAAATGTATCTGTAAAGTATACAATAGTCCTTGTATGAGGTTCCATACTGATGGATTGATGCAGGATGGTCGGTTTTAGAAGCATGACGTCGTGGGCATTCAGTTTATAGAAAGTGTTGCTCACAATGTGGTCTCTGGACCCCTGGTCCTGGACATAGATCTCATAGAAATCATGGTAATGCATCTCGGGCATGGCATGCTGGGACTGCTTGGCGATCTCCACTTTAAATTCTGCAGCCATTTTTGATTTGCTGGCTTTCATTCCTGCGGTCCTCCTCTTTGAATATCAATATTGTATAATGAAATGTAAAAAAGAGCAAAATTTTTAAAACAAGTTATATAAAATTAATATAGTATCAAATATATCACAGATGTCTGAGAAAGTACAACAGTAAAATAACAGGAGGAAGTATTTATGATGAGAAGACAGATCAAACGGGGAATGGCGCTTGCGTTATCAGCCGCCATGGTGTGGTCCATGGCCGCCTGCGGGAGCAAACCGGAACCAACGGAAGTTCCGGTCCAGGAGGAGACAACAACAAAAGGTGTAAAGGAAACCACAACAGGGGCTTTGGGAGAGACGAAACAGATCACATTTTCCTGGTGGGGCGGAGATTCGAGACATGAGGCGACAGAGAAGGCTGTGGAGGCCTTCATGGAGAAGTACCCGGATATTACGGTGGTTCCGGAATATGGAGCGTGGACGGGCTGGGAGGAGAAACAGTCTCTGGCGCTGGTCAGCGGCAACGCGGCGGATTTGATGCAGATTAACTGGAACTGGATTGACAATTACAGTATGGATGGAACGGGCTTTAAGGATCTGTATGAATATCGTGATCTGATTGATCTGACCCAGTTCCCGCAGGAATCTCTGGACCAGTGCAGCGTGAATGGAAAGCTGATGGCGATACCCGTATCTAACACAGGCTGCCTGTTCTACTGGAACAAGAGCACGTTTGACGCCGTAGGCTGCGAACTTCCCGTAGATAAAGAATCTCTGCTGGCAGCGGGGGCAAAGTTCAAGGAGTATGACGAAGAGTATTATCCGCTGGTGATTGATTCCGGATTCAGCCGGATGATCTTTATGGTTTATTATCTGGAATCTGTCTATGGCAAGCCATGGGTGGAGAATGGAAAACTTCAGTATACAGTGGAAGAGATTCAGGACGGTCTTGATTTTATCTGTGAACTGGAGGAAGCCCATGTAATGCCCACGCTGGCCATCACCAACGGAGATATGGCGGATTCCACCGACAAGAATCCGAAGTGGATTGACGGAAAATATGCAGGCGCTTATGTGTGGGATGCCTCTTCCATCAAGATGGAGGAAGCGGTGAAAGGCAGTGTGAATGTGCCCGGTCAGGAACTGGTTCAGGGAGAGTTCTTAAAGCTGGGAGATTATGACGGCGGTTATACTAAGATTTCCATGGCTTATGCGATTCCGGCAAACTCGGAAAATCCGGAGGCCGCGGCTATGCTGATTGAGTACCTGTTAAATGACCCGGAGGGAGTGGAGATCTGCAGTCTGGAGCGGGGCGTGCCGCTGTCTGCCAAGGGTGTTTCCGTGATTGAGGAGAAGGGGATCGGAGATCCGAGACTGGTGAAAGCCAACAAAGCGGTTCTGGCGTTCTCCAAGTTTCCGTTAGATCCCAAGTTTGACAGCAGCGATTTGAAGGCAAACCCGGACGGAACTTACGAGAAGGTGTTTGGCAAGCTGAGCTTTGGGGAATATGATTCGGCAAAGGCCGCCGAGACATTGTTCGAGGGTGTCACGGAAGTACTGGCAAATTAATATGGCAGGGAGAAGCGGCATCTCGAGAGAAAATGGGATGCCGCTTCTTCGATGGAGGAGGAAAAATGAACGTGCAGTCAGGAAAAATTACCCGTACTATCAGGAACCAGATCGGTTTTCTGTTTGTGTTGCCGTGGCTGGCTGGGTTTTTGTGTTTTAAAGTATATCCGTTTGCGTCTTCGCTGTATTACAGTTTTACGAATTATGATCTGTTTGGCGGGATCACGAAGATGGGGTTGATGAATTATGAAAAGATTGTTACGGATGAAGATATTATCCGGGCGTTTCAGGTGACATTTCAATATGCAGTTTTTGATGTTCCGTTGAAGCTGGCGTTTGCGCTGTTTGTGGCGTATATCTTGAATTTTAAGTTGAAAGGAGTGAATTTTTTCCGCACTGCTTATTATATTCCGTCGATTCTGGGCGGCTCGATTGCCATTGCGATTTTGTGGAGGGCTGTTTTTAACAATGACGGATTGATCAATACGGTGATAACTTTCTTGGGCGGGGACAAGATTAACTGGATGGCCAGTGACGCGGGGGCGATGGCGGTGATTGTACTTTTGCGTGTGTGGCAGTTTGGCTCGGCGATGGTGATTTTCCTGGCGGCGTTAAAGGGGGTGTCCCAGGATTTATATGAGGCGGCCGCCATTGACGGGGCGGGAAAATGGACTCAGTTTTTCAAGATTACGGTACCGTTAATCACACCGGTGATTTTCTACAATCTGATCACCCAGCTGTGCCAGGCGTTCCAGGAATTTAACGGGCCGTTCCTGGTGACGAAAGGCGGACCAAACGGCGGGACCACGCTGATCTCGATTCTGATTTATAATAACGCGTTCCTGCGGCATAAGATGGGGATGGCCAGCGCCCAGGCCTGGGTGCTGTTTGTCATCGTGATGGTGTTCACGGCGGTGGCATTTATCAGTCAGAAGAAATGGGTGTATTATTCGGATGAGGAAGGGAGGTAACCGGGCATGACGAGAGAGACAAGGAGAAGTATCAGTACGGTGGTCCGGTATGTGCTGCTGACGGCGGTCGGATGTGTAATGGTTTATCCTCTCATCTGGATGGTGGGGGCTACGTTTAAGACGAACTCGGAGATTTTTACAAGTGCCTGGTTCTGGCCGAAGAATCCGGTGTTTGACGGTTATGAGAATGCATTTAAGAGCTATGGGGGCAAGATTAATCTGCTTAGTTCTATGTTGAATACATATAAGATTGTGGTGCCGAAGGTGGTGTTTACGGTGGTATCCGCTACGATTACGGCTTACGGGTTTGCCAGGTTTGACTTTAAGGGGAAAGGGCTTTTGTTTTCCCTGATGATTTCCACTCTGTTTCTGCCCCAGGTGGTACTCAATGCGCCCCAGTATATTATGTTTAACAAGTGGGGATGGACGAATTCTTATAAGCCTCTGATTATTCCGTCCCTGTTTGCAGTGGATACCTATTTTGTGTTTATGCTGGTGCAGTTTCTGCGGGGAGTGCCGAGGGAACTGGAGGAAGCGGCGAAGATTGACGGTTGCAATGCGTTGAAGACGCTGTGGTATGTGATTGTGCCAATGTTAAAACCGTCGCTGGTGTCCTGCGCGCTGTTTCAGTTTATGTGGACATCCAATGATTTTATGGGGCCGCTTATTTATATTTCCGACATGCCGAAGTATACGAACTCCATTTATCTGCGCATGTCTATGGATGGGGATGTAGGGTTCCAGTGGAACCGGATACTGGCGATGTCTTTGATTTCGATTATTCCGTCACTGATTGTGTTTTTCTGTGCACAGGATTCCTTTATTGACGGGATCGCGGCCGGCGGTGTGAAGGGCTGAGGGTGGGATAGGATGTTGATGAGAACAGAATCGGAGATGACCGTGGAGGAAATGGTATGAAAAACAAGGTGCGTTTTGATGAAGGCTTTGATAATATTCTGATTTATGACTATGATGCACAGTACCGGCAGGGGCCGCTGATTACCGGGGATACCTGGATGGAAACGGGGACCCGGGAAATAAAATCTCTTGATGGGGCCTGGCATTTCTGTCCGGATGTGTTTCACAGCGTAGTCAGGAGCCGGTGGTTTGATGAGACGAAGGAGAACCGTGACGGACAGCCGATTCCTTATGATTTCAGTTTTGGGGAGTGGGAGGAAATCCGCGTTCCGGGGGTGTGGAACAACCAGAGGAAAGAGTATGCGCTGTATGAGGGACCGGGACTATATTTTAAGGAATTTGAGCACCCGGGGAAATGCAAACGGCGGGTGTTCTTAAAGATTGGGGCGGCGAACTATGAGACGCGGATCTGGCTGAACCGGAGATATCTGGGCCGGCATCTGGGTGGATTTACACCGTTTTGTGTTGAGGTAACGGAGTATCTGGAGGAAGAAAACCGGCTGCTGGTCTGTGTGGATAATACGAGGAGGGGGGAAATGATTCCTTCTCTGCATTATGACTGGTTTAACTATGGAGGGATTCACCGGCCGGTGGAACTGGTGGAGGCGCCGGGAGTATTTATCCGGAATTTTATGGTCCAACTGTCCGGGGAGGAAGAGAACCGGATCGAGTATGCGGTTACGGTCAGCGGCGGTTTTGAAAGCGGCTGTGATTGTGTCGGTGACAGAGATCATGGTTGTGAAAAAGATAGGGATACCTGCGTTTGGGCGGTGATTCGGATTGACGAGCTGGGAATACGGGAACGGGTGGTATGCCGGTTGATGAATAAGGCGGGAAAGCTTTGCTATGAGGGCGCGGGGAAGATTTCGGTGGAGGAAGGCGCCATGCATCTTTGGGACCCGGACCAGCCGTATCTATATCAGGTGAGAGTGGAATGTGGGGAGGATGTTCTGGAGGATGAGATTGGGTTCCGGCGGATTGAGACGCGGGGGAGAGATATCCTGTTGAACGGGAAGTCCATGTTCCTCCGGGGAATGTGTGTGCACGAGGAGAGCCCGGAGCATTTGAGAGCGGTTACGAAGGAGGACATGGAGCAGACGCTCAGGACGGCGAAGGAGCTGGGATGCAATTTTCTGCGCCTGACACATTATCCGCATAACGAATGGATGGCGAAGCTGGCGGACCGGCTGGGGATGATGCTGCTGGAGGAGATTCCGGTGTATTGGGCGCTGGAATTTGAGAATCCGGGGACGTACCGGGATGCGGCGAACCAGTTGACGGAGTTGCTGTTGAGAGACCGGAACCGGGCCAGTGTGATCATCTGGTCTGTGGGAAATGAAAATCCGGACACGGACGCCAGATATGAATTTATGAAAGGGCTGGCCAGTCTGGCAAGAAGTCTGGACGGAAGCCGCCTGATTGGAGCCGCCTGTCTGATTGATGTGGAGACATGCAGGATCAGGGATCGTCTGATGGAGGAACTGGACGTGGTGGGCATCAATGAATATTATGGGTGGTATCTCAAGGATTTTGGAATGCTGAAGCGGATTATGGATGGGTATGAGACAGAGAAACCGGTGGTGATCACGGAGACCGGTGCGGATGCGGTCTGTGGGATGTTTGGAGATGCGGAGGAACTGTATACGGAGGAATGTCAGGCGGCGGTTTATCAAAGGCAGTTTGATTTGTTGTTCCAATACTCATTTATCAGGGGGACAACGCCCTGGATTATGTTTGACTACGCGTCTATGAGAAGGATGAGTCATTTCCAGAAGGGATACAACTTAAAGGGTATTATGGGAGCGGATCACACGTACCGGAAGAAGGCTTATGCGGTGGTGAAGGAGGCCTATGAGCGGAAAAAGGAACTGGAGGAGGGGAAAGAATGACCGGGCTAAACTATGAAAAGCAGCAGCTGGTAGAACTGACCGACCGGATTGTGAGGAGAACCATGCGGATGGACATGACCTGGGACTGGCCCTGCGGCGTGGCCTATTACGGGATTAGCAGGGCGTATGAGGCAGCGGGGAATGAGGAGTATCTCTCTCTTTTGAAGGAACGGATTGACGAATACATCGGACTGGGAGTACCGGAGATATGGACGGTGAATAAATGCGCCATGGGGCACTGTCTTTTGACACTTTTTGAAGCCACCGGTGATAGCCGTTACCGTGATCTGGTCATGAGTAAGGTGGAGTATCTGCGAAAGGAGGCACTGCGGTTTGGGGACGGGGTTCTTCAGCACACGGTTTCCGCCGGCAATGATTTTCCGGAGCAGTGCTGGGCGGATACTCTGTTTATGGCCGCCTATCTGCTGCTGCGGGTGGGAGTGGCGGAGCAGGACGAGGAATTGATCCAGGATGCACTGAATCAGTATTACTGGCACATTCATTATCTTCAGAATATGGAAAATGGTCTCTGGTATCATGGATACAGCCATGTGGCGGATGATCATATGTCCGGCTTTCACTGGGGACGGGCCAATGCCTGGGCGGCTTATACCATGTCTCAGGTAGGTGCGTGTCTTCCGAAGAGCTATCTGTACCCAAAGTATATGGATGTGGCGGGCTCCTTAAATGAGCAGCTGGCGGCGGTTAAATTCCTGCAGACGGACCGGGGACTGTGGCGGACAATTCTGGATGATCCGGAATCTTATGAGGAGGTTTCCGCCTCCTGCGGAATTGCGGCGGCTATGACCATTAAAGGTAATCCACTGCATGCAAAGTATATTAACCGGGCGGTTGACGGTGTGATACAGGAGATTGGCAGTGACGGCCGGGTTTTCCATGTATCGGGGGGAACCGCGGTGATGAAGGACCGGGATGGATATCGGAATATTTCCAGGGATTGGATTCAGGGCTGGGGACAGGGACTGGCGCTGGCATTTTTCGCGGCGGTGTTAAACTCGGAGAATGGGAAATGCGGGGGCGCACTTTGAGCGGTTAATGAAAGTGCGCCTCTGGCTGAAATATGTCACAAAATCACAGGTTACATTTGTGCAGTTTTACTTAAAAATAAAAATTTTATAAAATATTCTTGACTAATTTATTAAAAATAGGTATTCTAGGAGTAAGAAACAAGGAAAGTTACTGACAGGCAGGCTTAACCGAGATCTTAAGGCATGGCATCTTTGCGGCTATGGATGATTTCGGTGGACAGCGTGCTTTTTTTATTTATCAAAAAAGGTCCGGCGGATTCACCTGGGGCGTGAGGATGACATGTTGAGGAAATACATGTTCCAGAATGGAGGTGATGAGATGGGCTTTTTGGATGGATTGTTTAAAAAGAAAGAAGAACCCACTGCGGGGACGGAAAAGCACGTGGTGGCAAGTCCGGTTAAAGGCCGGGTGATTCCGCTGAAGGAGGTCCCCGATCCGGCTTTTGCGGAGGGAATTCTGGGGGTTGGCGTGGCGGTTATCCCGGCGGAGGGCAGTGTGTATGCTCCCGTTGACGGTACAGTGGCGGCGGCATTTCCCACAGGCCATGCAGTGGGGCTGCAAAGCGATGACGGGATGGAGGTTCTGATCCATGTGGGAATCGACACGGTGTCCATGAAAGGGGAGGGCTTCTGCTTAAAGGTTTCACAGGGGGACAAGGTGAAGAGAGGGGACCTGCTCCTGACGTTTGACGCGCGAAAGATTGAAGAGGCGGGCCATGAGACAACCACAATGGTGCTTGTATCAAACGCTGCAAACCTGGGAACCCTAGAAGTGTTATCTATGGGTGACGTGGACGTCTTGCAGAAGCTGTATTGTTTGGGATAGGGAAGGGTGAACACGGAGTTGGAGATAATCAGGATTTATAACAACAATGTTGTCGTGACGCATGACGAGGATGGCCAGGAGATGATCGCCATCGGCAAAGGGCTTGCATTTCTAAAGAAGCCCGGGGAGACGGTGGACACGGAGAAAATCGAGAAGCTGTTTACGCTGAAGGACAAGACGGTGATGGGGCGTCTGGAGCAGCTGGTGAAGGATATGCCCTCTATTTACCTAGAGATCTGCGAGGAGATTGTCAGGATGCTGGAGAAGGAGCTGGGAACGAAGCTGAATGAGAGCATTTACCTGACACTCACCGACCATATCAGTCTGTCGCTGGAGCGGGAGCGCGAGGGCATTGTCTGTGAGAACCCGCTGCTGGTGGATATCAAGCATTTCTATAAGAGGGAATTTGCGCTGGCGAAGGATGCAGCCCGGATTATTGAGGAAAAGACGGGGGTGGCTATCTCGGAGGACGAGATTGGGTTTATCACGCTGCACATTGTTAACGCGTCCATGGACCAGCAGTTCCATGTGACGATGGAGGCGACCCGGATGATACCGGATATTCTCGCGATTGTGGAAGATTACTATGGGATTTTGATGGATGAGGAATCTTTGAATTATCAACGCTTTGTGAGACATCTTCAATTTTTTATCCGAAGGGTCCTGGACCCGGCGGATCTGCCGAAGGATGACAGCTATTTCTACAAGATTGGCAAAAAACAGTTTCCGGAGGCTTACGCCTGTGTCAAGAAGATTAACCGTTATGTGAAGGAACAGACGGGGAAGGACGTGACGAAGGATGAGCAGGGATATATGATTTACCATATCATGAATGTTACGATGAAATAATGCAGGTGACAGGTTTTATAATAGAAAAGGAGGATTTGGAATGTTTAAACAGTTACAGAAATTAGGAAAAGCGTTTATGCTTCCGATCGCGATTCTGCCGGCGGCAGGTCTGCTTTTGGGTATCGGCGGCGCGCTGTCCAACCCGAATACGGTGGCGGCATATCCATTTTTGAATGTATTCTTTTTACAGGCAATTTTCCAGATTATGAGTGCGGCAGGGAATGTGGTGTTTGCCAATCTTTCGATGATCATGTGTATCGGTCTGGCCGTGGGGCTGGCTAAGAAGGACAAGGGAACCGCAGGTTTGGCGGCGGCGGTGGCATTTCTTGTGATGAATGCGACGATTGGGGCGTTTTTGACGGTCTTCAATCCGGACGGCAGTGCCATTGATACCGGTGTTGTGGGTGCGATTGTAATTGGGTGTATGGTAACCTGGCTTCACGGGCGTTACCGCAATATCCAGCTGCCACAGTTTTTGGGCTTCTTTGGCGGGTCCAGATTTATTCCGATTGCATCTTCTTTTTTGGCGATTTTTGTGGGTGCGATTTTCTACATGATCTGGCCTCCGTTCCAGATGCTTTTAGTAAATGTGGGTACGGCAATTGCGGGAATGGGCGTGTTTGGAACCTTCCTGTATGGATTCCTGATGCGTCTGTGCGGCGCGGTGGGACTTCACCATATGATTTACCCGATGTTCTGGTATACGGAGCTTGGCGGGACGGCGGTTGTGGCTGGCGAGACGATTGCCGGTGCGCAGAAGATTTTCTTTGCGGAGCTGGCCGACCCGAATTTTACCGGGATGTTTACGGCGGGAACCAGATTCTTTGCGGGACGTTTTGACACGATGATGTTTGGTCTTCCGGGGGCGGCGCTGGCGATGTACCACTGTGTGCCGAAGGGACGGCGGAAACTGGTGGGCGGTCTTTTACTCTCCGCGGCACTGACCTCTTTCCTGACCGGTATTACGGAGCCGCTGGAATTTATGTTCCTGTTTGTGGCGCCTTGGCTGTATGTGGTTCATGCGTTTTTGGACGGCGTGTCCTTTGCGATTGCGGATCTTTTAAGTGTCCGTATTGGTAATACGTTCTCGGGTGGATTTATCGACTTTACGCTGTTTGGTATTCTGCAGGGGAATGCGAAGACCCACTGGCTGTATGTTGTGATTGTGGGTGTGTTCTGGTTTGCGCTTTATTATTTCCTGTTCCGTTTCCTGATCACGAAGTTCAATGTCGCCACACCCGGACGGGAAAATGATGACGATGAGGTCAATGTGGAGACGAAGGGAACCATTGCGGAATCAGCGGTTCGTGTGCTGGCGGCTCTGGGCGGCAAAGAGAACGTGGAAGACTGCGACGCCTGCATCACAAGACTGAGAGTGGCGGTGAAAGATATCAATAAGGTGGATAAAGAAGCCATCAAAGCGGAGGGCGCCGTGGCGGTTCTGGAAGTGAAAGGCGGAATCCAGGCGGTGTTTGGCGCGAAGGCGGATTTGATTAAGAATAAGATTAATGATATTCTTGGGGATGAATAAGAGGTAATTTGAGGGGATGCTATCATGAAACATGGCCCGGAACCGAGTGGTTGGTTCCGGGCCATTTGTGGTGTCACAGTAAAATGCCCATTCTGTCTGACTAAAGGGTGGGCGGTGCCCGTAAGGCCATTTAGGGTTCCATCTAGGGGGCATCCGCTTTGGGAGTGGGTACTTTGTATTTATTACATTTTTGTTATAATCTATCTTTGGGATATTTCAAGTAGAATCTGACTGGTTTTGCTGTTGATTCAAAGCTTCAAGGCCCAATCGAATAAGTTCCAAAGCTGCAGCCGAGCGACTTGGATATCGATTTTCAAAACGGAAATCATCGATTTTGGTTAACAGTTCATCATCTACTATTACAGTAAAACGTGGCTTTTGTGTTGGCATAATAATTCCCTCCATAGTTCATATTATGCATTGGTTCAGAAGTTCTGTCAAGAGCGTTTCTGAATAGGGGTTGACGGTACATAGGTTCTGAACTATAATGAAGATGGTTCATAAGTTCAGAACCGAATGACTGGAGGTAAAATATGGAATCTAAACATAAGAAGATAGAGATTGAAATACCGTCAGATATAGAACCACTTTTTGAAAAAGCAAAATTAATATATCATGATTGTTCTCAGAATGAAATATTATATAAGCTTATCGTGGCAGGATTAGAATCATTAGAGGATAAAGAATATTCGCAAAAGTAAGGGATGGTAATGTGGATTATAAAGAATTCTTATTGATAGTTAAAAAGGAAATGGAAGAGAATTTAGGGAATGAATATGGTGTCATTATGACCAAAGTTTTGAAAAATAATGGGATGGAGCATGAGGCTTTATGTATTGTAAAAGATTTGGAGCCTTTGGTACCAGCAATATATTTATATGGTTATTATGAACAAATGTTACATGGAAAACCGCTGAAGGAACTAATAGATATCATTTTGGACAGTTATTTAAAAGTGTTAAAAAGGCCTGATATTAATTCTTCAATATTGAATGATTTTGACCGAGTAAAAGATAATATAGTATTTCAACTAATTAACACAGACCTTAACCAAGATCTTTTGGAGGTTGTTCCGAATCTTCCATATCTAGATTTATCAATAGTTTTTCATGTATTGCTAGAAGAAAATCAATTGGGATTTCTTTCAGTAATGATTTTTGACGAAAATGTTCAGATTTGGAAAACAGATGTAAATGAATTATACCTACTGGCAATGCGTAACACTCCTAAATTATTACCAGTGGATCTGTGTAGTGTTGGAACTTTAATTGAGAACTTTTTAAAAACTCAAATTATTAATGAGGAATTAAAATTATTAATGAGAAACTGCGAATCTCCATTTTATATTTTAACCAACAAATTCAGGAGGAATGGAGCGTGTGCTATTTTATATGATGAGTTATTGGCGAATTTTGCAAATAAAATCGGGGAGGATATTTTCATTCTATTTATTAGTACTGATGATGTATTACTTATTCCTTTTTCTAGGCAGGAGGATTTAAATAGATTAGTTAATCGACGTAATCAAACTAATAATAAGTTGCCAGATGATGAGATAATGACAAACAAAATTTATTGTTTTGACAGGAAGAATCATAAAATTAACCAATGTAGTGATGATATCTTGACAGCCCGTTCCCATCCATGCTAAAATAACCGGCAGGGAATGAGGTGCTCCCTTGGATTGATCCTAAACCGCTTATTTAAGCTGATGACTTCTGTGATTATGAAATCGCAGGCGTATCAGCTTTTTTTGTTGCCTGCATGAGGAAAAGGAGAATGAGATGATGTTATTGTCGCTGGCATTGGTGTTTTTGTGTGGTATGGGGCTGGGGTGGCTGTTTGATCGGTTGAAATTGCCGGGACTTTTGGGGATGCTGTTTACGGGGATTTTACTGGGGCCTTATGTGTTTGATTTGCTGGATGGGAGCATCTTGGGGATCTCTGCGGAACTTCGGCAGATTGCGCTGATTATTATCTTGGCGCGGGCGGGGCTGAATCTGGATTTTGGGGATTTGAAGAAGGTGGGGAGGCCGGCGGTTTTGATGTGCTTTGTGCCGGCCTGCTTTGAGATTGTGGGGATGGTGCTGCTGGCGCCGGTGTTTCTTCGGCTGACCAGGCTGGAGGCGGCGATTATGGGGACGGTTGTGGCGGCGGTGTCGCCGGCAGTGATTGTGCCTAGGATGTTAAAATTGATGGAGGAGGGGTATGGGCGGGAGAAGAGTATTCCCCAGATGATTATGGCGGGGGCGTCGGTGGACGATGTGTTTGTCATTGTGCTCTTTACGGCATTTACAGGACTTAAGAAGAGCGGGAGTATGGCGGCTTCCAGCTTTCTTACGATACCGACCTCCATTGTGCTGGGGCTGGCAGGAGGAATTCTTGTGGGCGTGCTGCTCTCGGCGCTGTTTGCGAAGTTTCATATGAGGGACAGCAGCAAGGTGGTGATGATCCTGTCGGTGTCCTTTCTGCTGGTGACTCTGGAGCACAGCATGACCGGTGTGGTTGGTTTCTCCGGCCTGTTGGCGGTGATGGCGCTGGGGGCGGCACTTCAGCAGAGAAGAGGCGAGGTGGCAAAACGGCTGTCCGCCAAGTTTTCAAAGCTGTGGGTGGGAGCGGAAATCCTGCTGTTTGTGCTGGTGGGAGCGACGGTAAATATTGGCTATGCGGTAAAAGCCGGGCTGCCTGCGGTTTTGCTGATTTTCTGTGTGCTGGCGTTTCGGATGGCGGGGGTCTTCCTATGTCTGGTGAAAACGCCGTTAAACCGAAAGGAGCGTCTCTTTTCCGCGATGGCCTATATGCCGAAAGCCACGGTTCAGGCGGCCATCGGAGGCCTGCCTCTGTCCATGGGGCTGGCCTGTGGTGATATTGTGCTGACGGTGGCGGTGTTGTCAATCCTGATTACGGCTCCGCTTGGGGCGGCTCTGGTGGATAGGAATTATAAACGACTGTTAAAAAAAACATAAACCGTTTACGGCAGGTAATTCACCGTCAGTATTGCCACACCCAGCACGGCCAGTACCACGCCGGTGGCCCGGTTTAAGGTGATGGGGCTGGTGCGGTTGGCGAAGCGGGCGGCAACCCGGGCCCACAGGAGAGTGGACAGGATGCACATCACCAGGATCAGGGGATCAGGGGCGCCGCCGATGGTGAAATGGCTGAGGGCGCCGGTGAGGGCGGTAAAGGTCATGATGAAGACACTGGTGCCGACGGCGGTTTTTAACTCGTAGCCAAGAACGCTGGTGAGAATCAGCAGCATCATCATGCCGCCGCCTGCGCCGACAAAGCCGCAGATGAAGCCGACCATGATGCCGCAGAGGATCGACTGCATAATCCGTTTCTTTTTGCTGACTCCGGCCATGGATTCTTTGGTGGTCATCACGGGTTTGACGATGAATTTGATGCCCAGCAGCAGGGTCATGAAGACGGAGAAGTTCCCCATGGTGGTGCTGGGGACCAGGCTGGATACCCAGCTTCCCACCAGAGTGAAGCAGAGAACTGCCGCCATCATGATGCTGCCGTTGGGGATATCCAGGTTTTTATTTTTACCATAGGTGTAGGCGCTGACGGCGCTGGCGAGCACGTCGCTGGCCAGGGCGATGCCTACCGCCTCGTAGGGATCAATATGTAAAAATGTAATGAGCATCGGGCTGATCACTGCCGCCGCGCTCATTCCCGCGAAGCCTGTGCCAAGTCCGGCTCCGATGCCGGCGATAAAGCAAATGATAAACTCATAAATCATGTCTGTTTCCTCCTGTCAGTGCTGTCTGCACGTTGTCTGTCAATTTTTTCAAATTCGTTTCCATGGCCGCCACTTGTTCCTCATTAAAACCCGAAAAAAGGATTCCATAAAATTCTTTCTGAGCCGCTAGGCCGGATTTGAGAATCTTGGCGGCATGATCCGTGACTTTTAAATGAATGGTTTTTCCGTTGCCGTCCTGATAGAATCTCTCTAAATAATGTTGTTCCTCCAACTGCTTGATGGAGGAGGAAACGTGGGATTTGGTGAGCCACCGTTTTTTGATGATATCTGTGGCGGTGTCATATCCCGGGTGGTTGTGAAGGAACAGGAGAATATCCAGTTCCATACGGGTGATATCATACTGATCGCAGACCGGCTCCAGAATTTGATCGTAGAGCCGTTTGGTCAGAGCGATGCAGTTTAAGAACTCCGTTGTCATGATCTGCTTCCTCCGTAGTGTGACTTTTGAAAATTGTTCTATTTAGAACTATATTGTATTATACTTGCTTTTTCGATTTTGTCAAGAGCCAATGATTGCGTTCGAAGAAATTCTGGAATATAATAAAAGCAGTTCAGACGGGAGGAATTATGATGACAATTCAACAGCTTCAATACGTACTGGAGATCACAAAGACCGGTTCTGTGTCCAAGGCGGCCAGAAATTTATATTTGTCACAGCCTAATTTGAGCAACGCCGTGAAGAATTTAGAACATGAACTGGGAATTACCATATTCGAGCGTACTACCATGGGAATGCAGCTGACAGGCAACGGACAGCGGCTGGTGCAGAAGGCGGCGTCCATCATGGAAGATATTGAAGAGATTACTACGGGGATCAGTGAGGAGGAGGAATGTTCCTTTCGTCTGGTATATCCCCGGTATGTGCCTGCCTTTGAAGCGTTTATGGATCTGTGCCGGAAGTATGAGGACAAGTCCCATCTGCATTTTTCCTGCTATATCGGGGATGGGGAGAAGCAGGTGGAGGCGCTGTACCGGAATCTCTGCGACGTGGCGGTGTATCTGGATTACGGTTCCACGTCTTTTCGCCGGATCTGCACGGACCTGCATGTGAAATATGATATTTTTAAGAGAGCGAAATTCTATATCCAGCTGTCGGAGAACCATCCGCTTTTGAAAGAGGAGGTCTTTGATGTTGGAAAGTTGAAGGAATATCCCTATGTGGCGTTTGCGGATCTTCAAGACCGGGACGCTTACTGGATGCCCTGGGAGGAGGTTGTGAATCCCAACCGGCTGATCTGTGTCCAGTCTACCTCCTCAAGAGTGTCGCTGGTTGCCAATTCCAATGCATTCAGCATTGTCCTGCCTCATTCGGAGGCTTACAACCGGGAGCATCACGTGGTGCAGCTGCCGTTTCGGAATGGCGAGATCACCGTGGGTGTTCTGTATTCCCTGGACCGGAAAATGAACCCGTTCACGGAAGAGTATCTGGAACTTTTGAAGCATCGGATGGACTTCTGAGCTATCTGTCTATAATTCTTTTATATATACCCATAATTGATATATATTTCCTCTATACCCCCTATCTCTGTTATGATTGCAAATAGAAAACTTGCACAAAAAGGAGAAGGGGTATGGAGAAAAAACAGTTTATATGTGACATGGTAGCCGAAAAGGCGGATGTGATTGCCGGGATTAACCAGGCAGTCTGGGATTTTGCGGAGTTTGGTTACCATGAGGAGAAAAGTGCGGAGAAAATCAAAGAGGTTTTGCGAGTGGAAGGCTTCGAAGTAGAATCCGGGCTGGCCGGTATTGCCACTTCTTTTGTTGGCCGTTTTGGAAGCGGGAAACCGGTGATTGGAATTCTGGCGGAATATGACGCGCTGCCGGAGCTGAGCCAGGAGGCCGGTGTGGCGAGACCCTGTCCTATAAGCGGTAAGGAATACGGCCATGGCTGCGGCCACAGTGCGCTTGGAGCGGGAGCGGTGGGAGCGGCTATTGCGGTGAAGGAGTATTTGAAGAAAACGGGTCAGCCCGGCACGGTGGAGTTATATGGCTGCCCGGCGGAGGAGACCGGTTTTGGCAAGACCTTTATGGTGAAGGACCACTGTTTTGATCATCTGGATATGGCATTCTGCTGGCATCCCATGGATGGGAATATGTCCATGTCGGTGAGAACCGTGGCCTATTATAAAGTGCGGTTTGACTTTAAAGGGCGCACGGCTCATGCCGGGGCGGCTCCACATCTGGGGCGGAGCGCGCTGGATGCCTGTGAGCTGATGAATGTGGGAGTGAATTACCTCAGGGAGCATATCATTTCCGACGCCAGAGTGCATTACGCCTATTTGGACTGCGGCGGGAAAGCGCCGAATGTGGTACAGGAACGCGGCTCTTTACTGTATTTTGTGAGAGCGCCGAAGCTGAGCCAGTGTTCTGAGATTCTGGAGCGGATCAAAAAGATCGCGAAGGGAGCGGCGCTGATGACGGAGACAGAGGTGGAGATCAAGGTGTTGGGCGGCATGAGCGACAACATTCCAAACCCGACGGCTTCCCGGCTGTTGTCAGACGCGTTTCTGGAGACCGGGGCTCCTGACTTTGGGGAGAAGGAGTACGCCATTGCCCGGGAATTTTTGGCAATTATGCCGGAGGAACAGAGGGCCCGTGTGATTGCAAATGGGGCGAAGCAGAACGGCATAAGCCCGGAGGAGTTTGCGCGGAGACCGTTAAATACCTTTATTCTTCCTTACTCAGATGGGATGCGGAGCAAGGTGATGACCGGTTCCAGTGATGTGGGAGATGTGAGCTACCGGGTTCCCACGGCTCAGATTACGGCGGCAGTGGGAGTGCCGGAGACGGGAGCCCATACCTGGCAGATAATGAGGTGTGATAGCGATAGCGGCAAAAAGCTAATAAAATCAATGGTTTTGC
>JAWZDV010000072.1:0-14823 GCA_034142505.1 Bacteroides thetaiotaomicron | reverse complement strand
ATTTATAAAACTGGATTCTTGCGCTACAAATTGGAATCTCAGGTTGCAATTCATCTTGGTATAAAAAAGATTACTGTAAATAGAGCAAAATAGGTAAAGAATAGAAGGAATTACTGCAAAATCCGTCTGGTTTTTGAACTCTCTTTTCTGTAAGATAGAATCAGAGAAAGACAGAGGGGAGAGGGAATTATGAAAGTATGCAGAAATGTAACGTCCGTCAGCCGGTGCGGCAGCTATTTTTCCATCATGACAAACTGTGTGGAACTCCGGCTTTGGTTTTTGACGGATTCGGTGATCAGAATCCGGGCTGGATTTGATGGGGATTTTGCGGAAGAATCATATAGTTTGGTTATGACAGCCTGGGCGGACCGTATGGATGAAATGATGAAACAATACCGAATGCGGGTGGAAACAGCTAAGGCCTCTTTAACGGACAGTGAGGGAGAAGCGTTGATCCAGGGGCGTCTGTTGAAGGTAGTGATTCACAAAGATCCGTTTTTCATCGCAATTTATGATCAGGACGGAACCATACTTCACAGAGATATCGCGGATCTGGCGTATCAGGAGGATTCCAATCACAGAAGAATCCATACCAGCGAGATTTTACCGGAGGATTGCTTTTATGGTTTTGGAGAGAAGAGCGGCGAGTGGAACAAGGCCCAGAAATATATGAGCATGAGCCCGGCGGACGCCATGGGGTACAACCCAAAGGAGACAGATTCACTCTACAAACACATTCCATTTTATATCAAACTGAATCGTGACAGCAAAAAAGCATCCGGCTATTTCTATCACAACACGGCGGAATGCGATTTTAACATGGGACGTGCCAAGAGCAACTACTGGAACATGCACAGCCGCTACCGGACAGATGCCGGCGACATTGATCTGTTCTTCATTGCCGGACCGTCTGTCCGCCAGGTAGTGGAGCGCTATACCGACCTGACGGGAAAGTCCGCCATGCTGCCGAGAACCGCTCTGGGCTATCTCGGTTCCTCCATGTATTACCCGGAGCTGGAGGAAAATTGCGACGATGCGATTCTGGAATTCATCGATACGACAAAGGAGGAAGATATTCCCGTAGACGGCTTCCAGCTCTCCTCCGGCTACACCCAGCAGGAGACGGCAGACGGCTTGAAGCGCTGCGTTTTTACCTGGAATGAGAAACGCTTCAAGAACCCGAAACGTTTCTTCGCTGAGATGAAAAAACGTGGAATCACCGTTTCCCCCAATGTGAAACCAGGCATCCTTCTGGTCCATCCGGATCTCGACCGGATGAAAGCAAAAGGTATCTTCGTAAAAGACAGCACCAGGGAGGAAGCCGGTGTGGGAACCTGGTGGGGCGGTCCCGGCGTGTTCGTGGATTTCACCAATCCAGCAGCGAGAGAAGCGTGGAAACAAATGCTGAAAGAGCAGGTTCTTGAAATGGGGACCAGCTCCGTCTGGAACGACAACTGCGAGTACGACAGCCTGGTAGACAAGGACTGCCGCTGTGACTTCGACGGTACAGGCATTTCCATCGGACAGATCAAAGCGGTCATGTCCAACTTAATGTGCCACGTGACAGCAGAAGCCATAGAGGAGACCTTTGAACATGAACGTCCCTTCATCGTCTGCCGTTCCGGCCATGCCGGAATCCAGCGGTATGCCCAGACCTGGGCAGGTGACAACTTAACCTGCTGGGACTCGCTGAAATACAACATTGCCACCATTCTGGGCATGAGTTTGTCGGGGGCAGCCAACCAGGGCACCGATATCGGCGGATTCTACGGCCCGTCCCCGGAGGCGGAGCTGTTTGTCCGCTGGGTGCAGAATGGAATCTTCCAGCCCCGGTTTTCCATACACTCCGTCAACACGGACAATACGGTGACAGAACCCTGGATGTACAGGGATTACACCCAATATATCCGGGACGCCGTGAAGCTGCGTTACCGCATGATTCCCTATTACTATTCGTTGATGAAGCGCGCCCATGAGACAGGGCTTCCCATTATGGAACCATTGTGCAGCGCGTTCCAGCAGGACCCGGGCTGCTACGACGAGGGCGTGGATTTTATGGTGGGAGATTCTCTGCTGGTGGCCAATGTGGTGGAGAAGGGAGCGAAGACGCGGAAGGTATATCTGCCTGCCGGTGAGATCTTCTATGATTTTTTAACCCGGGAACGGTTTGAGGGGGGACAGACCATCGAGGTGCCGGTAACCATTGCGAGCATTCCCATGTTTGTCCGCGGCGGAGCTATCTTTCCGCTGGCGATGAACCAGATGAGCAATCTGGCATTGGAAAAGGAGACCGGCATTCATCTGCTGTGTGCGGCAGACCGGGACAGTACCTTTACCCTGTATGAGGACGACGGGACCACGAAGGACTATGAAAAAGGCGTTTGCTTAAAGACGAACATCGCCATGTCAGCCGGAGTGCAGACTACACTGGACTTCCACTGTGAGGGAACCTATGAGACCACGGTAAACGAGTTCCACATCGATCTGATCCATCACGGGAAAGCCCCATTCTGGGTGGCTTTCGATGGGCAGAAGCTTCCTCATTTTCTTCACAGGAGAAAATTTGAGGAGGCAGACAGCGGCTGGTATTACAGCCAGACCTTAAAATCGGTGCAGATCAAATATCCAAATCCGAAAAGGGATTACCGTCTGAGCGTGTCTTTTGAGCCGTTTGATATGATAGGGATGTAAGGGGGTTCCGTTCCAGCTTCTGCTTCCTGTACTGTGAGGGAGATAGGCCGGTCACCGCTTTAAAGATCCGGTTAAAATGGGTGACATTGGAAAAGCCCACAATCTTGCTGACCTCCGTCACGCTCATGTCCGTCTCGTGAAAGAGCCGCTGGGCGTGGCTGATACGCAGGCTGTTGACATACTGGATGATCGTGCTGCTGGTATGCTTTTTAAATTCCCGGCACAGATAGCAGGGGCTTAGGTAAAAACGGGCCGCGATTTCATTTAACGTGATTGTCTCCGTATAGTTTTCATGGAGATAACGGATCATGCCGGTGATGCGGCTTTCCTGTTCGGGAAGAGCCGTGCAGGAGGCGGTGCGCACCAGCTGGATGAGGAGCTGGTTGAGAATCAGGTACATGGATTCCTCCGAATGCCGGTCCATGAACGTCTGCTCCTTTAAGATATTGCAGAGCATGGAATGCACCTTCTGTTTCTCATCTGCCTGATAGACATGGGCAGAACCGCCAAGGAGGTCCGCCGCCCCCGGCACCGCGATCATTTCCTTGGTAAAATAGAGGACAAGACGCTTGAAGGCGCTGTCGTTTTCCCCGTAGGAATAGTGCATCACGTAAGGCGGAAACAGGATGAATTCCCCGGCATTGATGTTGTACAGGGCGTCGCTTACCATGTGGAAGCGTTTTCCTGATTCCAGATAATACAGTTCAAAATATTCATGATAATGGGATTTCACCATGTTGTCATTGATGCCCTGAACGCGGGCAGCGGCAATCTGATTGCCCTGTTCCATATAGAGTCCGGCCTGGTCGATCATCCCATTTCCTCCTTAAGAATCTACAAAATAAAACCTTATTCACATTATATAATAAAGTAGCCCGTCTGTAAATTCCATAGGCCGGCTTTTGAATCACTGGAACTTTTATGATAAAACGGTTGCCAGGTACGGATAGATTAGGGTATAATAAGTAGATCTGTGGAATTTATTTCCAGACTTGACGATGGGGGACAAAGGAGGCCAAGGGATATGGTGAGTTTTATACTGAACCAGGCGACAGTGATAATCAATACGGATTTTCCGGAGGAGCCGGTGGTTCGGGCGGTAAAGCGGTTTCGGCGGGATATGGAGATGGCGCTTCGGCCGCTTGGGAAAGTGGAGCGTGGCAACTATGGAATGATTCGGCTCAGCCACAGAAATCTGCCGGAAGATCATTTCCGGATTTGTATTTCGGAACGGGACGAGCTGGTTGTGGAAGCCGGCAATCATCTGGGGATTATCTACGGCCTTTGTTACCTGAGTCGTAAATATCTGGGCATCCAGCCGTTCTGGTTTTGGAATGACCAGACCATCGAGAAGAGACAGGCGGTGTGTGTCAACGAGCCGCTTTATGAACCAAAGCTGTTCCCGGTCCAGTTTCGCGGATGGGTGATCAGCGACGAGGTGCTCTTGGACCACTGGGACGCAGGCGTGGACAGTGAATATCCCTGGGAAATGGCCTTTGAGGCGCTGCTGCGGTGCGGCGGAAATCTGGTGATTCCCGGAACCGATACAAATACGAAAAAATATGAAAAGCTGGCTGCTGATATGGGCCTTTGGATCACTCATCAGCAGGCAGCTCCTTTGGGTGCGGAAATATTTGCCAGGGTTCATCCCAAGAAGGCGCCATCCTACAAGAACCACCCGCTGGCGTTCCACAAGATCTGGGAGGAGGCGGTCATCCGGCAGATGGACCAGAAGGTGATCTGGAATATCGGTTACCGTGGTCAGAATGATGTGCCTCTCTGGGTGGAGGACCCTTCCTTTGACACACCGGAGAAAAGAGGGAAGATACTCAGCAGCATTTTCAAACAGCAGTGCAAGCTGGTGAAGCAGTATGTGGACGCGCCGGTTTTCTGCACCTATGTTGATGAGGAAATCATGGAGCTGTACCAGCAGGGCTGTTTGACTCTGCCGGAGAATGTGATTCTGGTCTGGTCCGACAACGGACACGGGAAAATGGTTTCCAGCCACCATGACAGTCTCAGCCCGAGAGTTACCTCTCTGCCGGCCGGTCCCTTGAGAAGGCGGGAACACGGAGTCAATTACCACGTTTCCTTTTATGACCACCAGGCGGCCTGCCATATCACCATGCTGCCTAATTCCATGGAATTTGTGGAGAAGGAACTGGACCGGGCATATGACAGCGGAATTCGCAGCATGTGGCTGATCAACTGTTCCAATATCAAACCTCACGTGTTTCCGTTAGATTTCATTTCCAGCCAGTGGAGCGGCAGCAGGGAGACTTCGAAGGAGCAGTTACAGCGCTATTTAAAGGAATATTATTTTAACGGTGCGGCTGCCGGTGGTCATGATACGCTGTTTGAGAAGATGGAAGCCTGTTTCCGGGGATATTGTGAGGCGGCGCCTGTCTATGGAGCTCATGAGGACGAACGGGCGGGAGAGCAGTTCTATAATTATGTGACAAGGGAACTGGCCTGCTGCTGGGTCAGGGACGGCAGGACCCCCTGCAAGAATTTGTCCTGGTGTACTGGCGAGAAGACGCTTAAGGATCAGATGATGTGGTATCGAACCTTCTGTGAACAGGGCGTTGAGGGGTACAGCCGATTGTTGGAGCAGTGCAGGGAGATTGCAGGGGAGATCGGACCGCTGTGGGAGGATTCCCTGCTGCTTCAGGCAGAGATTTACTACTACTGCATCAAGGGCGCGGCGGCATTCTGCATGGCCTTTGACGAATATGAAAACAAGGAATACTTAAACTGCTTCTATCTTCTGGGTAATGCCGCCGATACTTACCGGCTTGCCGTGGATGCCATGGAACGAAGCTCCCATGACAAGTGGAAGGGCTTTTATGACAATGAGTGTCTCACAGACGTGAAGGAGACTGTCTATCTGCTCCGCCGCGTCATGTCCTACATCAGGGTTCTGGGTGACGGCCCCTATTTCAACCTCTGGCAGAGACAGGTTTCCGGTACCCCGGAGGACCAAAAGGCAGCTCTGACTGCCAATCGTGAGAACCATATGACAGATGACGAACTGTACGAAGCGATGAAGATGCAGCAAATGGAAGCAGACCAGGAAGATGATATGGAACTGTTGACGGAGGAATGGTAAATCACTGAATTTGTGAAAGGTGGAGTGGACCATGAAATGTGAGCTTTGCCTATATGAAAATGTGGACGGAACCCGGTATTGCCAGCGGTGCGGCAAGCTTCTGAAAACGAAACCGGCGCTGTTTGCGTGGGGAAAGACGAAGCACTGGGCAGGAACCGGCCAGAAGGGAACCAATATGGCCCCCTTGGGCGCTATGGCTGTGGAAAAACAGGCGGAGGAACTGGGGAAAGTTACAGTTTCCAAGATGGTGGTAAAGGTATTTCCGCTGGAGGACGGCAGATGGTACTGCCCGGACTGCGGGGAGTTAAATGGGAAGTCTGCCCTGACGTGTAAAGGGTGCGGACGTGATTTTAGCTAGAGGGTGAATGGCCGCGTAAGCGACCATCTGCTATTGGCGGCAGAGGACAGTGCGAATATGATTTAGGAAAAGGGAGCGGGTGTAATGCCTGCTTTTTTTGTGTGCCAAAAGGATAACAGGAACGTTTTTGTGCCAAGGTGCATATGTTGGTTAGAAGAAGTGTTTTGTGGAAATGTTGAGAGGGGAGACGAAGTTATGTTTTGGAGAAAAAAAGCTGGACCAAGTTGTGATGACTGTGGCTTTGACTGCGAAAATATGGACATGATGGGGGCGTCGCCGGAAGATGATTACCTGAGGGGGAGTGAAGTCGGGTGGAATGGGAATTCACGTGGTCCGTCGTTTGGCTGTGATCCCTGCCGTCCGTCGCCATGCTGTGATTGCTGCTGTCCGCCGTGCTGTGTGGGAGCCCCGGGGCCGCAGGGACCTCCCGGGAGACAAGGGGAACCAGGCCCGCAGGGCCCTCCCGGGGCACAGGGGGCAAGGGGGCCTCAGGGAGAACCTGGAATGGAGGGCGTGCCAGGGCCCCAGGGAGAACCGGGAATTCAGGGAGAGCCGGGCCCTCAAGGAGAAACGGGCCCCCAGGGAGAGCCGGGTCCCCAAGGAGAAACGGGCCCCCAGGGAGAGCCGGGCACCCAAGGAGAAACGGGCCCTCAGGGAGAGCCGGGCCCACAAGGTGAACCAGGGCTGCAAGGCGAGCCAGGCCCCCAGGGCGAGCGCGGGCCGGCGGCAGCCGCAATTCCGTTCTGCATGTCCAACTCCTGGAGCTCCGGGGCGGAGATTGCGGCAAATGAGCAGGGAATTCCCAGCATTGTCACATTTGTCGGATTTGGCGGCGACAGTGTTTACGGGATTCGTTTGAATGAGGGAGAGTGGGAGAGCGGAAGCATCACAGTCAAAGAAGATAATTCCTACGGAAGTTCTTTCATTATGCCTTTCGACGCAAGCATAAAAAAACTGTATGTTCTCTTCGCCAACAGAAACACTCTTTATCTGGACGAAGGCATTACCATGCGCCCCTTTGTGGTTCTGGCCGTTGCCGAAAACAACAATTTAACCTACCGGATGCTGCCGGAGACCCTTACCTTTACCGAACCCTATGCGGGCGGAGAAGCGATTCCCAAATACAGTGTCCGCCGCGGTTCCCTGACCGATTTAAATGTCAATATCCCGGAAGGAACTCTGACAGCTATCATCGGTGGCTGGATGGGAGAAGGACTGCAGCAGGAAGAGTACGGGCAGGTTTCCATCAGCGGAGGGATCTACGCCGAATAACCAGTGTCGTGAGAATAACCAGTGTCATAAATAACCAGTGTCATACGGAGAGGACCTGACATACCAGGCCCTCTCTGTCCGTGGTTCCAAACGCCAGTTCACAGGAAAGGAGGGCACAACCCATGACGACCGTACAGGACACCGTCATTGCCAGTATCAAAAAATTTACCTATCTATCACTGCCGATCACCAGAAAGACCAACCTCTATGAGGATCTGGCCTTTGATTCCCTGACCTTTATCCAGCTGCTGCTGGAGATCGAGCAGACCTTTGACATCACCGTCAGCATATCGGAAATGCAGCCGTGCCTCAACGTAGGAAATCTTATCACGTTAGTGGAAGCCAAACGAAAGGAGAAAGAAGACCATGCTGAGACAATTATTAAAACACCGTGAAAACTGGGACCAGCCGGCCGTCATACACGGAGAAAACATTATTTCCCGCCGCGCGCTATACCAGAAAGCCGCTGCCGTCACCCGCTGCCTGCTGCACAACCCACCCGCTCCGTCTGCACTGCGGCCCAGGCATACAGCCATCCTCCTGCCCAATGACGAGACGTTCATCGCCGCTTTCTACGGAACCCTGATGGCCGGGAAAACCGCATTCCCCCTGTCAACTCACCTTACCCGCTATGAGATCGCCCCGCTGCTGCTCCAGACATCCACCACAACGCTGATCACCTCAAACGCATACCGTTCAGTGGTGGAAGAACTGAAAGCAGCCACGGATTTTACCGCCAGCTTGAACGTCCTGTGGATCGAAGAATTTCCAAACGCAGATCCGTTCATGGATCAGGAGACCAGTTTTGATCCCAACGCCCCGGCTGTCCTGCTTGCCACCTCCGGCACCACCGGACAGGCAAAAATCGTCCAGCTTTCTGAGAACAATATCGATACCTGTGTTCATGGATACATCGAAAAAATGGACTATGGCAGATACCGGAAAGACCACATCCGCTACATACTGGCAACCCCATTTTCCGCCGTATACGGCATCATGATGATTGCGGTCTGCCTGAAATTATCCGTCCCGATTGTTCTTTTGGAGGAGAATTTCACCCTGCCGAATCTCTATGAAACTATCCAGAACCATCACGTCACCCACTACGAAGGCGGGGCCATGACAGCCATCCTTATGGACCGGATGGCCGGACGTCCCAATCCATATGATATCAGCTCTCTGGGCTACTTCGGATGCGGCGGAAGCCGGGTATCCAAAGAGACATTTGCCCGGCTGCTGCAAGCTTATCCCAACGTCGAATTCTGGGCCGGCTATGGCATGACGGAAGCATCCCCGCTGATTGCCAAGCCGGACAAAAAAGTCCCCAGGGACAAACTGGCGTCCGCCGGGACCGCTATCCGGGGAATGACCATCCAGGTGGAGGTGGACGGCATCCTCACAGACGCGCCTTACCGGGAGGGGGAGATCGCGGTCCGCGGTCCAAACGTCATGCTGGGTTATTACGAAAATGAAGCCGCTACCCGCAATGTCATCAAACACGGCTTTCTCTACACCGGCGATATCGGCTGGCTGGATGAAGACGGCTGGCTTTACATCTGCGGCCGCAAAAAGAACGTGATCATTACCCGCGGGTTTAATGTGTACCCGGAGGAAGTGGAAACCTGTCTTCTGGACAGCCATTTCGTAAAGGACTGCCATGTCTACGGTGATACGGACTGCCAGGGAAATGAAATCGTCTGCGCCGATGTCATTTCCACTGAGCCGGATATCGGTGAAGCAAAAATCCGGTCTTACTTAAACACCCGGCTTTCAGCCGCCAAACAGCCCAGACGCATCCGCCTGGTCCGGGAACTTCAAAAAACGCCTACCGGCAAAAACAGAAAACAAGATAAGGAATCTCAATTATGAAGCTGATCAATTTCCAGGGATTAAATTGTTACCACAACTGTATTGTGAGCATTGCGGCCAGCCAGGGGCTTGACTATGCCAGTGCATTTTCCAGGCTGTGGTCCGAGACGGATTTCCGGTATGACAGCGGCAGAAATGTCTATCTGACCAAACGGATGATTGCCGGATTCCGGGGGCTGGGGACGGAACTGATGATGTTAAACAGCGGGACCGTGGATGAGAGGGCGCAGAGCCTGGAGCAGCCGGGGCTGGGAGAACCGTTTATTGTCGGGATGGACGCCTTTTATATTCCCTGGTGCCAGCTGTACAGAATCCATCATGGACCCCATTATTTTATTGCTGAGAAGACCGGGGATGGTGCTTTCAAGTGCTGGGACCCGACCTATCGCCGGGAAGAGGAGAACCTTTCATCGAAGGAGATTTTGCCTCACGCTTTTGATATCAGCCGTATGGTTCCTGTCACGGACCACGGCTGCGGGCAGGTACAGATTCGTACCGATTTCCGGGCCGTCAACTCCCCGCAGGATATCCGTGCCGAAGCGGAAGCAATTCTTCGCGGGCACCCGTTGTTCTGCGGACAGCTGACATCCTGGCTGGAGACATTTTCTTACCCGCGTGGGGAGGAGGGGCTGAAACCGGCTAACTATATCGATGCCCTGACAGACAACCGATATTTATACCGCTATTATCTGGCCCGCCAGCTTCTTCCGTATTCGGCCGGCCAGTTTCTCTTCAGCCAGGAACATTTCTCGCGGTGGACCGCTGTGAAAAACGGACTATACAAAGCGGCTCTGGTTACAGACCGGAAAGCGGTGATGGCCGAGATCCTTCCAAAGCTCAACGACTTACTTATCGTGGAAATGAATCTGGCCCGCTGTATCCTGGAACTGCCGGTGATCACACCTGAATCTCAAATCACGGTAAGAACAGAAAAATAGTGCATTAATTGTGAAAATAATATCAAATAATACTGATTATTGTTAAATAATTATTTTAATTGACAAACAGTTTTTGAACTGTTATGATATCAATAACAGTAAGAATTATTATTATCAAGTTTTAAGAAAGGAAGGTATGAATGTGAGTACATATGTTATTACCGGCGGAACAACCGGAATCGGAGCGGCCGTTCGAACACTTCTTCAGGGACAGGGCCATGAGGTTTTTAATATCGACTATAAGGGAGGAGATTACCTGGCGGATTTATCTACCGCAGAGGGACGCCAGGGCGCCATAGAGGAAGTATTCCGCCGTTATCCGGATGGAATCGATGTGTTGATCTGCAATGCCGGCGTTGGTCCGACAGCGCCGCCGAAGACTATTTTTGCACTGAATTTCTTTGCCAGTGTACAGCTGGCGGAGGGACTGCGGCCGCTGCTGAAGAAGAAACACGGCAACTGTGTGATCACTTCCTCCAACTCCATCACCAATATGACGGTCCGCCCGGACTGGGTGGATATGCTGTCCAACGTGATGGATGAAGAGCGGGTGATGGAATTTGCGGAGGATATACCGAAGAATATGACTCCATCCTGTTACAGTTCCTCCAAACGGGCGCTGGCCCGCTGGGTGCGCCGGATCTCACCGTCCTGGGCGGTGGACGGCCTGCGGATCAATTCCGTGGCGCCCGGCAATACCACCACGCCGATGACCCAGGGCATGACGGAGAAGCAGATGGATGCCGCCCTGTTAATCCCAATCCCCACCCGTTACGGCCGCAAGGAGTTTTTAGACGCGGAGGAGATCGCCAATGGAATCGTGTTCCTGGCATCCCCGATGGCGAGCGGTATCAACGGCGTGATTTTGTTTGTGGACGGCGGCATCGATGCACTGCTGCGTTCCGAGCAGATTTAAGGAAAGGATAAGGAGGGTTTGGACAATGACCATATTAGAACAGTATATTGATTGTATGCAGCAGGGCAACGCGGTGGCTCTGGCGGATTTGTTTAGCGAGTACGGCGTCCTCCATGATTCCTCTGTGATGAAGGCCGGTATGGATACCATTCATCTGGAAGGAAAAATGGCGGTGGAAATGATGTTCCACCACAAATTCGGATTTAACGGCGGGGCATTTCCCATCAAGGGAATCCGGTATAAAGGGGAAAATACCGTCTGGTATTTCATCACCTACAATGATCACGTGGTGCCGGTGACGGCGTTTTTGTCGGAGGTGGATGAGAACGGGAAGATTAAGCGGCTGAATATTTATCCATTGTAAAGAAATTCGGTGAAAGGAATTAGGAAGCGGCATTCGGAAAAAATTCCGGATGTCGTTTTTTTGCTCTTTATAAATAAAATTGCGTTAATATAACGATATATAAAAGCTAAAAAACGGCAATATTGGTAACAAAGCAGCCTACCGTCTGCGCTTCACCGTGGTGGACGAAGGCGGAAATGTAGTCAATGAGAGTGCTGAAAGTTTCCTGATACTGCCGCAATAAAAAATAAAATCTCTGTAAACGCTTGTAAAATGGGGGTTTACAGAGATTTTGTACTTATTTTAATACAATTTTGTTTGCACAATCAGGAAAAATAAGGTACAATAATAAGCATACGAGAAAAAAGGAGACTAACTTATAGGAAAGAAAAGAAAGGGGCGCTGTGAATGATTAAAAATCAAGATTTTATGGACAACGTACAGGAGTGGGCGGATATCTGCCTGAATGATGAGAGGATTGATTTGGAGCTTTATGAGAAGTACGATGTCAAGCGCGGTCTTAGAGACAAGAACGGCAACGGTGTGGTTGCCGGTTTGACGAAAGTATCCAAGATTGAGTCAAACAAAATTGTGGACGGTGTGAAGACACCATGTGAAGGAAAACTTTTTTACCGCGGCTACAACATTTATGATTTAATCGGAGGTGTTGTCCGTGACAACCGTTTTGGCTATGAAGAGATTGCATATCTGCTGCTATTTGGGGAATTACCTAATGCGGAGCAGATGAACCGTTTCAAGGAAAGTCTGGCATTCAGCCGTAAGCTGCCTACCAACTTCGTCAGAGATGTCGTAATGAAGGCACCCAGCAAGGATATGATGATATCATTAAGCAAGAGTATACTGACATTGGCTTCCTATGATGACCAGGCATGGGATATTTCCATTCCCAATGTACTTCGCCAGAGCCTGATGTTAATCAGCGTGATGCCGATGCTGGCGGTGTACGGTTACCATGCTTACAACCATTACGAGTGCGATGAGAGTATGTACATTCACCGCCCGGATGAGAATCTTTCCACTGCGGAGAACTTACTTCGTCTGCTGCGGCCGGATAAACAGTACTCAGCCGTGGAGGCCCACGTGCTTGATCTGGCGCTGATTCTCCATATGGAGCATGGCGGTGGTAATAACTCCACGTTCACTACCCATGTGGTAACTTCCTCCGGAACCGACACTTATTCCGTGGTATCCGCGGCATTGGCTTCGTTAAAAGGACCAAAGCACGGCGGCGCCAACATCAAGGTTGTTGAGATGATGAAGGATCTGAGAAAAGAAGTGGGTGATATCAAAGACCGCGACGCGGTGGAGAATTATTTAAAACGTCTGTTACATAAAGATGCATTTGACAAGAAGGGGTTAATCTACGGCATGGGCCATGCGGTTTATTCCAAGTCCGACCCACGTGCGGAGATCTTCAAACGCTTCGTCAAACAGCTTTCTGAGGAGAAGGGAAGAGAGGCGGATTTCGAACTCTACTCCATGATTGAGGAACTCGGCCCGAAGGTGATCTCCGAAGAACGCAGGATCTACAAAGGCGTAAGCGCCAATGTGGACTTTTACAGCGGCTTCGTGTACAGCATGCTGGATATCCCGGAAGAGATGTTCACACCGATTTTCGCCATCGCCAGAATCGTTGGCTGGAGCGCGCATCGGATCGAGGAGCTGATCAACATGGATAAGATCATTCGTCCGGCTTACACCAGTGTGATGAAAGAAGAAGAGTACCGTGCACTCAGTGAACGTTAATCATGATATGAGAATCGGGGAAATATGCCTGCATATTTCCCCGATTGCATTTTCGGAAAATAGCATTCGGGATAACAGAGAAGGAGAAAATTTTTAATGGAAGAACGCATAAATGTGACTGAAATCACTAGGGAGCGGTTGGAAAATTACCGGGAGTATTTAAATGATGAAGAGCGGAGCCAGGCGACGATAGAGAAATACTTGCGGGATGTAAGGTCATTCCAAAAATATTTATATCAATGGGGAGCAGAACTGGGGGAGAAAGAACAAATCAGAGAGTACAAGCAGTATTTAAAAGAGCATTATAAGACAGCCAGTGTGAATTCGATGCTGGCGGCATTGAACAGCTTCTTTACCTTTTTGGGAAGAACGGATTTGAAGGTCAAACTGTTTAAGCTTCAGCGTTTCCAGTATAGCCAGCCGGAGAAGGAACTGACAGAGCAGGATTATAAGTGGCTGATTCAGGCGGCGGAAAAGACCGGTGATATCCGTATGAATATGCTGCTTCAGACTGTTGGCAGTACAGGAATCAGGATCAGCGAGCTTCGTTTTATCACAGTAGAAGCCCTGGAGGAAGGCCGCGCGGATATCTATAACAAAGGAAAATCCCGAATTGTACTTCTGCCAGTGGAATTAGTCAGGATGTTGAAGAAGTACTGCAAAAATGCCGGAATCAGACATGGAAGTATCTTCGTGACAAAGTCCGGCCAGCCAATGGACCGAAGCAACATCAGCAAGAAAATGAAGGCGCTGGGCCGAAATGCCGGTGTGGACGGAAAGAAAGTATTTCCCCATAATCTGCGGCACCTGTTTGCCAGAAAGTTTTATCAGATTGAGAAAGACGTTGTTCAATTGATGGATCTTCTGGGACATTCCAGCATCAACACGACTCGGATTTACACCATGACCACGGAAGCCCAGCCTAGAAAAACGCTGTCGCGGATGAATATGGTTTATGGATAACGTTAGAGATTCTGTTTTTAAACAAAAAAAGACCCCATAATGTGTATTATGAGGTATCAATTACCATTCTTGAAGGAAAATCCCTTCGTAATATAGTCTATTATACCCACTTTCGTAAAAATTGCAAGATCTGACAGGGAAAAAATTGCGAAGCCAGATAATGAAAACGCAAAAATGTGGAAAAATGGATATTGGGGTAAAAAGGAGATAACTACAATGGCAAACAGAATTCCATGCACCCCCTTTGGGAAGAAAATGAAGATCGCAATGGTGGAACAGGACATTCCCCAGCAGGAACTGGCCAGACGACTTGGCATCGCCAATTCCACTGTCAGCGATATTATTTATGGCAGGAACCAGTGTGAGCGGACGAAAGAACGAATCGCGGAAACCCTTGGTATCCAGGGATAACAGCCAGGATTGTAAAAATAGAAAAGAGGAATACCAGCAGAGCCCCTGTGCAGAAATCGTGCGCAGGGACTCTTTTTGATAATCTGCCCAGCTTCATTGCATTTACCAAGCCAGTATGCTATACTGAATTCATTCACACAGGGTATCACCCTGTGAGTATTCTTCGGCGCAAGCCGTTGCGGCCGG
>JAWZDV010000071.1:0-4212 GCA_034142505.1 Bacteroides thetaiotaomicron | reverse complement strand
AAACCCAGTTTTGCATTGGCATCGTCTGTTCCATAGGTATGGAAGTTATCAGCTATGGTAACTGCTGGTGTCAGACTGATGGCATCGGTGCTGGTGCTGTCCTTTTCCAGATGGATTACGCGCAGTTTTGCATCCGGTATGGTGATGCCTGTTCCAAAATTTGCCGTGGTTCCAGCATCAGTATCTGACGATATCATCTCGATTTCTATTACGTTTGGAGCCGTAAGCGTTGGCAGACCACGGGTTTCTTCTTCCGCCAGACTGGTATACCAGACACGGGCATTTCCTGTTCTCTTCCCACTAGCTGTTGTATTCAAGCCATCCACATCATTCTGCCGTTCGGTATCCGTAGTTCCAAGCCTGGCAACGCCATTGGCAGCATCCAGTCCAATCAGCTCCTCACTATAACATTCCGGCAGATTTTTTTCGCTTCCAAGAATTCCCCCTGTCGTGTTTACTCCTGAGGACGAGACAATCGCACCGCTTGTTCCACACGCATTGTAACTGTCCCTGATCACTTCGGTTGTGCCTGCAACAATGGCGGCGATTCCTCCTGCTTTGGCACTGCTTGTCCCGGTACTCTTCACGGTGGAATCCAAATGATAGCAGTCCTCGATTGTCGACTTAGACCAGATTCCTCCTGCAATGCCTCCCGCGCGGGTAAGCCATCCTTCCGCACTTACCGTACTTCCTCCACGGTTATAACTGCGTGAAACAACTGCATTATCTCTCATTTGTCCGACAATGCCTCCGGCATAGCCAAGACCGTTTCTGCAGGTGATTGTAGTGGCGTCATTATAGCAGTCTGCCACCTTGGTATCCCCCTTCATATATCCGACGATCCCTCCGACTAGAAAATCGGCATCATTTCCGGTTCCATCGCCAGTCACGGTACTTCCGTCCCGGTTATAACATCCGGAAATCACCGCATTTCCCTCCAGTCTTCCAACGATTCCTCCGACATAAAGCAGGCCGCTTCCTCTTGTTCCGGTTATGTCTGCATTGACAATGCCGATATTTGAAACGTTTCCGTTGGCATTGATCATCCCGAACAGGCCTGCATACTCTACGGAATTGACGTAAAGGGATTGAATCTGGTAAGTCGTATTGCTGGCTGAGTCTGACTGAAATGTCCCCTGGTAAGCATGGGCTGCGTCCTTTCCTATGGGAATCCATGGCAGCTTTCCGCTGCTTACATACCGGCTACCGGACAGATCGATATTCCTGGTGAGAATTGCCCCCGTCGTGGCCGATGTGGACCCTGTGTTGATCTCTCTGGCAAACCAGGCCAGCTGCTCCGCATTTTCGATCTGATAAATGCTCCCGGATAATGACGGCACCGCTGTTCCGTCCAACAGATAATTGGACAGCGCTTCTCCCACTTCTTCCCAGCTGGCCGCGTCTCTCAGCGCATTCACACCGGGATGGGGATAACCGTCATTCTTTGCAGGATCATAATTCCAGGAAATCCCGGTATCCTGGCTCAGCTGGCCGCCATTTAATGCAAATGCCATTCCCCAGATCTGAAATGTTTCCTGGGATACCACTATCGCATTGGCCTCTATCGGCCCTCCTGCCTGATAGAAGCAGTTCATAATATTCCCGGTTCCTTCATTGGAACCTGTGATACTACGGACTGTCGAACCGCTTCCCGTCACGGTGCCTGCGTTATAACAGCCTGTGATCTTCTGGGTGTTCAGAACGATACTTCCCACAATACCACCGACGCTGCTTCCGCCGGAGACATTTCCCCGGTTATAACAGTTTCTCACGGTGACTGCTCCACTGCCAGACACCGCACCTCCCAGAATTCCTCCAATGTTTGACTTTCCAGGGCTGGACACAACACCTTCCTTGGCATTATAGCAGCCATCTATCGCAAGACCATCCGCATTGCCGGCCGCTCCAACGATTCCTCCCAAATAATCAGCTGTCCCATCCATTTTCCAGGTATTACCGCAGGAAGCTACCGTTACATTGATCCCATCTACATATCCTGCAATTCCTCCGGCATACTGGTCCGCCACTGCCAGGATTCCAGATAATACGGTATTTTTAATAACCGCGCCGCTGCCCAGGGTTCCAAACAGCCCCTGCGGGGTGCTTCCCTGTATTCTCATAAGGGATATCTTATGATCATTGCCATGAAAGGTTCCGGTATAAGCCACCCCATTGTCTCCTATAGGCTGCCATACCATCGCTTTGGACAGTGTGCTATCATTTATATGGCCGCTGTATGTTTCTCCAAACAGATCGATATCCGCCATCACTTCCGCGCACAGGCCGCTTTTATCTGCAGAAGAATTCACCTGATAGGCGAACCAGGCTAAATCTTCCGCGGTCCAGAGCTGATATGGGTCTGCTTTCGTTCCCGGAGACGCGGAGGATGTCTTGCTCCGCGGAGCCAGGACTGCCGCCCCCACGTCCGCCCAGGTGACTTCGCTTTCACTCTTCATAAAGATGGGATAGCCATCATTTCTGGTATCAAACCGGTACCAGCTTCCAGCGCCGAGGGGGTTGAGATTCAGCAGTTTCATAAGCCCGCCTGCCTCGTCACTTTTCATCACTGCCGTGGTCTTCCCGCCGCTGTCTTCCACCGCGGCACCTCCCGAAGCCACTGCTGATGACACGCTTCCGCTGGTTTCCGTATCCCAGTAACAGTTCTTGATTCCACCTCCAGACCCATTGGTAAATGTTCCCGCAATTGCGCCGGCATTTCCTCCTGTTGCCATGATCACACCGGTATTATAACAGTTTGCAATTTTCTCGCTTCCACCCGGGCTTCCCGTGAATCTTCCCACAAAAGCTCCGGCGGACGAGTTCGTAATGGTATTGACGACGATCGCCCGGCTGTAACAGTTTTGTATGGTTATCTGGGTCATGGCTGTCTCGTCACTTTTCACTACGGCCACCAAAGCCGCTGCTCCGCCGTCTTGGTCGCCATCGGCAGCATGGGCTATACACCCGGGACCAATCCCCACCCCTGTAATTACGGCTCCGCCTCCGGCATAGCCAAACAACCCTGCGTACCCATCTTTCCCCACTGACGTCATCTTATTAATAGTTTTCCCATTTCCGTCGAAGGTGCCTTTATAAACATGGGTACTGTCTCCTATGGGACTCCAGCCAATAGACGCTCCCTGAGTGCCGCCATACCGTACCCCGGTTAAATCAATATCCATGGTCAGTGTGGCATTGATGGCAGTATTTCCGTTGTTCACGGTTGCCGCAAATGTCGCCAGCTGCTCGGCTGAACCGATCTTATAAACACCTGACTCCGGCGTAAAGCTGATTCCCGTTACCAATCCATCAATTACTCCCTGACCCACCACGGTCCAGTTTTCAGGGCGGGTAAGCGTTCCAATACCAGGATACTGACCCGGAGTGAAGGCCCATGCTCCATCCATACTTTGGCCATTTAAGGCAAATGCCGCCGCCCACGATTTTAACTGTGTATCCGTGAGAACCTTTGCGCCATTGCCTCCGGTTTTCCCGGACAGATAGTAGCAGTTAATAACGGAACCTTTCTGTAATGATGTAATTCCAGAAGCATGTGACACGTCAGATTTTACATTTCCCATGTTGTAGCAATTTGATACTATACAACTGCCACCTCCCGATTCAGTTCCAACAATTCCTCCCGTAAACTCAGTCCCATGGATATCTCCTTGGTTATAACAATTCTGTACAGTTAAGTTACGGGCTCCCAGTTCAAATTTTCCAAGAATTCCTCCCACGTCATTTACATTTCCTGTTAAATCCCCTGTATTCCAACACCCATCTATCAATAAATTCTTTCCTGAAAACACACCTACAACACCGCCCATCCGAAGGGCCAATCCTGTCGAACTGTTAACTACATCTACCTCGTTCCAACAATTTAATATTTTTATTCCAGTTCCAGCGGCAGCCGCTACAACTGTTCCACACCAATCTTTTCCAAATACGATTTTGCCAGTCTTTATTCCAATCCCTTCCACTACTGCTCCATCACCCAAAGTTCCAACAAAGCCCTGAGAGCTGATGCTGGTAATAATAATTAGACTTTTGATACCATGACTGTTTCCTTGTAAATTTCCTTTATATTGTACTCCTGGTATGCCAATCGGCACCCACGGCAGGCCTTGCTCCATATTATCTGGATCTGATGTGTAGGAAATTCCTGTATGTTCCGTTCCAAATAAATCAAGTTCCTTCAGAATTCTGCCATTA
>JAWZDV010000070.1:0-32479 GCA_034142505.1 Bacteroides thetaiotaomicron | reverse complement strand
AACGGAGAGGGTGGGATTCGAACCCACGCGCCCTTGCGGACAAACGGTTTTCAAGACCGCCTCGTTATGACCACTTCGATACCTCTCCAAACGTGCTTTTCTATTTTACAGAATATTCCGCATTTTGTCAAGCAGTTTTTTGATTAATTTTCAAGTCATTTCCAGTCTTAAATACCTCTATATGATAAGCCGTTTCCAGCCCGGTTTTACACCGCTTTTTTCGACTGCTTTTTACAGCAACTCGATTATTCTATCATCTACTTCTCTATCTGTCAACCACATTTCCAAAAAACTTTTAAGAATTTACAAACCTGCTTACAACCGCCCCTTTAACAGTACTTCCACAATAGCAATATCCTCCGGCGTCGTCACCTTCATATTCTCGTAACTTCCCCGAATCAGCTTCACCTTCCGCTCCGTCATGCTCTCCACCACCATGGCGTCATCGGTTACTCCTGCCTGGTTTTCCTCCGACTCAAACAGCCTCGTGTAAGCCGCAAAGATCAATTCATAGGAAAATGCCTGCGGCGTCTGAATCATCCACAAGTTCCGCCGGTCCGGCGTCTCCCTGGCAAATTCCGCTTCATCCGCAATCTTGATGGTGTCCTTCACCGGCATTCCCACCACGCAGGCCCCGTACTCCTTCGCCCCTGCAATGGCATCCCCGATGATCCGCTTATCCACACAGGGTCTGGCCCCGTCATGAATCAGCACATAATCCGCACCGGCAGCCGCCGCCTTCAGTCCTTCATACACCGAATGGTAGCGTTCCTTCCCGCCTTCCACAATCCGTGCCACTTTTGAAAATCCGAACCGTTCCACAATATCTCTGCGGCAGTTCTCCATTTCCCCGCTTCCAACCACCAGCACCACTTCATCCACCGCACTTTTCTCAAAGGCATCTAACGCATAAAAAATCAACGGTCTCCCATTGACTTCCATATACTGCTTCTGTATCTCGCTCTCCATCCGCCTGCCCTGGCCTGCTGCCAGTACAACCGCCGTCACGTGTTCTCTCATCGTATCCAGCTCCCAACCAGCAAATGCTTCTTTTCAGCCACAATCCCAGGCGCCTGACCCAGTCCTGTCCACTGCTTCTATCTTCTGTTTCCTTAAACCGCTTAACGCTCCCCCAGCTTCAAGTTGGGCACCGCATTCAAGTCCCATCCGCTTCTGGCCCCGTTAATATACTCGTAGTAAGCCGCCACACCAATCATCGCCGCATTATCCGTACAGAATATCGGTGATGGATAATAGAATTGAATTCCCGCCTTCTCACAGGCCGTCTTCATCTCCTCCCGAAGCGCCGAGTTAGATGCCACCCCGCCGGCAATCGCCAGCTTGTCATAGCCATACTCCTTCGCCGCCTCCACGGCATGATCCACCAGAACACCGACCACCGCATGCTGAAAGGAAGCCACCAGATCCGGCACATGAATCTCCTCGCCCATCATGTTTGCATGGTTGATATGGTTTAACACCGCCGATTTCAACCCACTGAAGCTGAAATCATAAGGCGCCCCTTCCACCTTGGCCCTGGGAAATTTAATCGCGTTCCTGTCCCCGTCCTTCGCCGTCCGGTCCACCTTTGGTCCGCCGGGATATCCAAGTCCAACCGATCTCGCCACCTTGTCAAATGCTTCCCCGGCCGCGTCGTCTCTGGTGCGTCCGATAATCTCAAACTCCCCGTAATCCTTCACCACCACCAGATGGGTATGTCCGCCCGACACAATCAGGCAGATAAACGGCGGTTCCAAATCGGGATGCTCAATAAAGTTGGCCGACACATGGCCCTCAATATGATGGACACCCACCAGCGGTTTCTTCGCCGCATAAGCGATGGCCTTGGCCTCCGCCACGCCCACCAGCAGCGCTCCCACCAGCCCGGGGCCATAGGTAACCCCGATGGCCGTTATTTCCTCCAGCGTCATCCCGGCTTCGTCAAGCGCCGCCTGGATCACCTGGTTGATCTTCTCGATATGTTTTCTGGATGCAATCTCCGGCACCACCCCGCCATACAGGGTGTGAAGCGCAATCTGGGACGAGATCACATTGGACAATACCTCTCTGCCGTTTTTCACCACCGCAGCCGCCGTCTCGTCACAGGAGCTCTCAATTGCCAGAATATATACATCTTCCTCAGTTGAATGTTTCTTCATCACATGAACCTCTTTTTTCAAATTTCGGCCCCGCCAAATGCGCCGCTTCCACCGTACGCCTCGTTTCCGCCATGCACCTTGCTTCCACCGTACGCCTCGCTTCCGCCATGCGCCTCGTTCCCACCATGCACCTTACTTCCACCGTACGCCTCGCTTCCGCTGTGCGCCTCGTTTCCACCATAAGTCTCGTTCCCACTGTGTTTCTTTCCGGCCGCTGGTGTTTGCCCTGCCAAAAAAGTCTAAACCGTCTTTGCTAATCGGAATAGTCCATCTCCACAGTCCGGCCGTCCTTCGCCGCAACCGCCTGGGGAAATATCTCCCGCACCTTGTCCATAAACTCTTCCGGCCGGGTCAGCGACGGGCTGTAATGAGTCAGCCACATACTCTTCGGCTGAGCCTCTTTTGCCAGCTTTGCGGCCTCATAAAAGGTCATATGCTTGTACTCTCTGGCCTTCGCTTCCTTGCCTTCCTCGCCGTACATCCCCTCACAGATAAACAGATCCGCATCTTTGGCGTACTCTGCGATCACCGGCACCGGCCTGGTATCCGTACAGTAAGTCACTTTCAGCCCCCGTCTTGTGGGACCCAGTACCATATCCGGCGTATATTTCTTTCCATCCAGTTCCAGGGTCTCCCCTTTCTGCAGACGGCTCCACGCCTTCATGGGCACGCCCTGTTCCTTCGCCCGCTCCACGTCAAATCTGCCCGCTCTCGGGATCGAGATGGAATACCCATAACAGACCACATTGTGGTTCACCCGGAATGCATCAATCACATACGGCCCGATCTTCACCTGCTCCCGCGGCTCCGCCAGTTCGATAAACCGTAATTCAAACGGCAGCTCCGGCGCAATGGTCCGCAGGTTTGTAACCACCCGCTCCAGCCCTCTGGGACCAATGAGTACCAGCGGCTCTGTCCGCTCCGCATTTCCCATGGTGAGAAGAAGACCCGGCAGACCGCTGATATGGTCCGCATGATAATGGGTAAAACAGATGACGTCAATGGGTTTCGGACTCCATCCCTTTTCTTTTAAAGCGATCTGAGTCCCTTCTCCACAGTCAATCAGCAGGTTACTCCCCTCGCATCTTGCCATCATGGCCGTCAGCCAGCGGTAAGGCAGCGGCATCATACCGCCGGTTCCCAACAAACATATATCTAACATAGTGCTCCTCATTTCCAAATATCCGCAGTCATTTTAAGCGTCTATATGGAATCATAACACAAAACGGAGCAAATAATCAACCCTACAATAATTCCGCCTGCTCCTCAATATCCACGGGAATCCGGAACCCGGAAATCATTTCGTCATAACAATCTTCACACAAATCCATATGATGCACCTCGCCGTCCTTCTCCGAAAAGAAATCCCATGCATGGTTAATCGTCAGTACACCTTCTCTGATAATACCGTCTTTCACTACCAGCTTTTTTCCACAGCAGTTACATACCACACTCTCCAAATGATTACCGCCATTGTATCTTCTCATGTTATTCTCACCTTTCTTATCTTCCTCCATATCCACGTTCACTTCCCGTCGGGAATGAAGAGTCTGCCTGCTCCTATAAAATAAAGCAGGGGCTCCCCTTAAGGATACCCCTACATTATAATCGTTTCCGTGTCAATTTTTAAGTGGTAAATGTTTCATATCCCGCGGTTCCACATGATCACCGCGTCCTCCACCGGCGACCGGTAATAGCCCCTGCGGACCGCCTCTTTCCCAAAACCACAGGAAGTATATAGGTTTATCGCCTTTTCGTTGCTGGCCCGTACCTCCAGCGTCATGTCGGACACGCCCTGTTCCCTGGCAAAAGAAACCATCCGTTCCATCAATTCCCTGCCAAAACCGCGCCCCCGCGCGTCCGGATGAACCGCGATCCGCTCCACCTCGCCCTCCCCGGCAATCACCCGGAGATTGGCGTAGCCGCAGATCCTTCCAGCCTCTTCCAGCACCCAGAATGTATCCAGCCTGCTGCCTAACCCCTGCATCAAAAGCACGTCCGACCAGGCCTCTGCAAAACACAGTTCCTCCAGTTCCCGGACCGCCGGCACATCCGCCTCACACATCAAACGTATCTCCATGCCGTTTTCTCTTCTTTCTCTTCCAAGCCATTTCCATCACCGGCTTTCTGCATCACCGCTCCGGCCACTCACTCCATCTCTGCCGCGCTCCGCTGCGCCTCTTCCCGCTCCCGTTCCGCCTGGGATTTGCGCAGATAATCCGGTTCAAACTCCTCTGCCGAAACCACCTTGCCCTCAGCCAGATACTTCGCCCCCAGAGCCGCCACCGCGCCTGCCCGCTGCCGGTTCAAATGGGCCGGTGCATACAGATGGGCCGTCTTCATCATTTCCTCAATCATCGGACGGTACACAGGGACGCCGTCTCCCAAAAACACCACCGTCTCCCCCCATCCATCCAGTTCTTCCATCAGTTCCTTCATATCCATAGCGCACTGAGCCTTCACCACTTCCAGTTCTTCCTTACAGCGGTAAAGCCCCGTATACACCTGATTCCGTCTCGCATCCATAATCGGGCAGATCAGCAGATCCGAGCCAAATAAATTGTATGCCATGGCATCCACCGTCGGCACATGCACCAGCGGCTTCTTCATGGCAAATCCCAGCCCTTTTGCCGTAGCCGATCCAATCCGAAGCCCCGTAAATGATCCCGGCCCGCCGGACACCGCAATGGCGTCCACACTGTCCAGTTCCATCCCCAGCATCTCCACCACCTCATCAATCATCGGCAGCAGCGTCTGCGAGTGGGTCTTCTTAAAATTCACCGTATATTCCGCCGTCATCACCTCATCCGTCACAACCGCCACGGACGCCACCAGCGACGAACTCTCAATCCCTAATATCCTCATTTTTGCTCCTCCACCGCAATCCTGCGGTAGTCAAATCCTTTTTCCAAATCTTTCTCAATGGTAATGGACGTCACCTTCTCCGGCAGAATCTCCTCAATCAGATTCGACCACTCGATCAGACACACCCCGTCCCCATAGAAACAGTCCTCATACCCAATCTCGTCCATCTCCTCCACATCGCCAATCCGGTACACGTCAAAATGGTACAGCACAAGCCGTCCCTCGTCATACTCCTGAACTATGGTAAATGTGGGGCTGTTCACCGGCCCCTCAATCCCAAGTCCCCTGGCAAATCCCTGGGTAAACACCGTCTTCCCCACGCCCAGGTCTCCGTTCAGACAGTACACCTCTCCGGCCGCCGCCTTCTCCCCCAGTTCCTTCCCCAGGGCAAATGTCTCCTCCGGCCCATTCGTCTCCCACACCATATCTATACCCTCTTTCGCTGTGCCTTTGGCAGTACATCCCGGATCAGAGCCGAAAATGCCTCCCGCTCTTCTCCCATGGCCTCCGCCGGCAGCAAAAACGCGTGAACCCGGTCCATGTAAAAGATCATCAGATGCTTCGTCCCTTCCACCCGCACCACCTGGTTCCAGGCAAGGGTCTGCTCCTGATCCACCTGCCGCACCGTAAATCCGTCTCTGGTAAACGTCATATAGATCGGTTCCTTCATCACCGCCAGAGACGCCTGCTTCTTCGCCTTCAGCCGCAGCTGCAGCGGCTGGTACACCGTAAACAGCAGCACGCAGACAATCAGCAGAATCCGGTAGGGCAGTTCATTCTCATTCCAGGTGGTAATCAGCAGATACAGCGCCGCCAGACTGAACAGCACGTTAAAAATCCCCAAAAACCCCCGGTTGGCATGATGCAGAGAAAAATACCACAGATTCTTCTCATTCATCTCCGCCTTAAACTCAAATTTTTCTTGACTCTCCATCGTCACACTCCTATCATGCGGTCAAACAGCCTACATCTTCATCGTCAGCGCAATCCGCTTCTTCGCCAGATCCACACTGATCACCTTCACTTCCACAATATCGCCTACACTCACCACTTCCATGGGATGTTTGATATACCGGTCCGTCATCTGGGAAATGTGAACCAGTCCGTCCTGATGCACTCCGATATCCACAAATGCCCCGAAGTCAATCACATTGCGGACCGTCCCCTTGAGAATCATCCCCGGAGTCAAATCCTTCATCTCCAGCACATCCGTCCGCAGAATCGGCTTCGGCATCTCGTCACGGGGATCTCTGGCCGGCTTTTCCAATTCTTTCACAATATCACGCAGCGTAATCTCGCCGATTCCCAGCTCCGCCGCCATTTTCTTATAATCCAGCACTTTTTTGCTGATTCCGTGAAGCCCGCCAGCCGCAATCTCCTCCGGCTTGTACCCCAGTTTTTCCAGCAGCGTTCCCGCCGCCTCATAACTCTCCGGATGCACGCTGGTCCCATCAAGGGGGTTCTTCCCGCCCTGAATCCTCATGAATCCGGCGCACTGTTCAAATGCCTTCGGCCCCAGCTTCGCCACCTTCAGCAGCTGTTTCCTGCTGGCAAACGCCCCGTTCTCTTCCCGGTACGCCACAATATTCTTCGCCAGCGCCTTGTTAATGCCGGACACATATTCCAACAGCGGCGCCGACGCCGTATTCAAATCCACACCGACCTTATTCACACAGTCTTCCACCACGCCAGAAAGTGCCTCACTCAAATGCTTCTGGTTCATATCATGCTGGTACTGTCCCACGCCGATGGACTTCGGATCGATCTTCACCAGCTCCGACAGCGGGTCCTGAAGACGTCTGGCGATGGATGCCGCGCTCCTCTGCCCAACGTCAAAGTTAGGAAATTCCTCTGTCGCCAGCTTGCTGGCCGAGTACACCGACGCGCCGGCTTCATTTACAATAATATACTGGACATGCTCCGGGATCTCCTTCAGCAAATCCACAATAATCATCTCCGACTCCCTGGACGCCGTCCCGTTGCCCACGGAAATCAAGGTGATATGATACTTCTTAATCAGTTTTTTCAGCGTTGCCTTGGCTTCCTCCACCTTGTTCTGGGGGGCCGTCGGGTAGATCACCACCGTATCCAGCACCTTTCCCGTGGCATCCACTACCGCCAGTTTGCATCCGGTCCTGAAAGCCGGGTCCCAGCCAAGCACCACCTGTCCCACAATAGGCGGCTGCATCAGCAGCTGCTCCAAGTTCTTTCCGAATATCTTGATTGCGCCATCCTCCGCTTTCTCCGTCAGGTCATTCCTGATCTCACGCTCGATGGCCGGTGCAATCAGACGTTTGTAGCTGTCCTCCACCACGGCCCGCAGAACCGGCGTTGTATAAGGATTATCCCTGGTAATCACCTGCTTCTCCAGATAGCGGATAATCTGCTCCTCCGGCGCTATGATCTTCACCGCCAGCACCTTCTCCGCTTCCCCGCGGTTCAATGCCAGAATCCGGTGGCCGGCCGTCTTTTTCAGCGTTTCCTCATAGTTATAGTACATCTCATAGACAGACTCGCCTTCCACCTTCGCGGAAGACTGAATCGTCCCTTCCGCCATGGTCACCTTTCGGATATAGGTCCGGTACTCCGCCTGATCCGAGATCCGTTCCGCCAGAATATCCTGTGCCCCGGCAATGGCTTCCTCCGCCGAAGCCACCCCCTTCTCCTCGGAAATGTACTCCTTCGCCGCCTCTTCCACCGGTCCTTTACACATCTGAAGCGCAATGAGATCCGCCAGCGGCGCCAGCCCCTTCTCCTGTGCAATCGTCGCCCTGGTTCTCCGTTTCGGGCGGTAGGGTCGGTATAAATCCTCCACCGCAACCAGCGTGGCGGCTTCCAGAATCTGTTTCTCCAGCTCCGGTGTTAACTTCTCCTGCTCCCGGATCGAAGAGATCACCTGCTCTTTCTTCTCCTCCAGATTCCGCAGATATTTGAGACGCTCGTCCAGATTACGGAGCACCTCGTCATCCAGAGACCCGGTTGCCTCCTTCCGGTATCTGGCAATAAACGGTATCGTATTCCCTTCATCAATCAGTTTGACCGCTGCCTCAACTTGGTGGCGGCCAATCTTTAATTCTTCCTGCAGTACTTTTAAAATATCCATAATCACGTGTCCTCACAATCCTAGTCTAACTCTATCATTATAAAGCCAAAGCCTGCCTACGTCTAGACAGTAATTTGTTTTCGTGCTACAATCATAACCAATAAGCACGGAGGATAATGACATGGATAACTACGATAATTACAACAACCAAAACCCGGAAAACTCAAACCAGAATCCTGACAATCACAGCGACGGCGGCAATAACAACAATAGTAATAATACCGGCAGCAATAATGCCAACAGCAATAACGACGGCAACAATAACGGCAGCAACAGCTATGGCAATAACAATGGTTACAACAATAACAACAATAACAACAATAGCAATAATAGCAATAATAATGGCTACAACAATAATAACTACAACTACGGCGGCCAGCCGTACAACCAGGGCGCACCAGGTCCAAACTATAACCCGTATCCGCCGCAGCCGCCCTACAAGCAGCAGAACAACATGGCGTTAGCCTCTATGATTGTCGGCATTTTTTCCCTTCTCTCCTGCTGTTTCCCACCACTCCAGTTCGTCCTGGGTATTGTGGGAATTCTGCTGGTCATCTTCTCCAAAAAGGGAAAACCATGGAGCGGCTTTGCCATCGCCGGTCTTGTGATGTCCATCATCTCTCTCTTGATCAGTATCGTCATGGTACTCTATCTGGCATTTGCTTTCCAGATGATGCGGGACCCACAGTTCGCCCCGTTATTCAATGAAGTCTACGAGATGTACGAGACACTCCCGGTTCAGTAACCGGACTCCATACAAAGGACGCCGCCCAATCTTCAACCGATTGTGCGGCGTCTCTTACTATCTGCTTTCAAGCTGCGGCCTTCCCTCCCTCAAGGAAGCAGGTCGATCCCTTTCATCAGCATATAATTCTTAAAAATCCAGTTCACTACCACAATCCCAATTCCAATATAGGTAAACATGGCATAGCGTTCCACAAAAAGCTTCGGCTTTTTTAACATCCTGGACAAGGCAAAACTTCCCAGTTCCACCACTGCCACAAGCGCCATATAGAGCACCAGCGGATGATACTGAAAACTCTTCCCAATCTCACCATGAAGCAGAAAAACCGTTGCTCTGGTTCCACCGCATCCCGGACAGTAATAACCGGTAAAAAGTTGAAACAGGCAGGGAAACCCCTGCCTGATAAATGCTGTCAAGTACTTCACTGTCTCTATCATAGTAATCTCATATCTTTCTCAATTCTCAAATCCAGCTTCAATCCGCCAGGTCAAAGGCATCATGCACCGTTCTCATCGCCCGGTTTACATCCTCCTCGGCCACCAGCACCGTTATCCGGATCTCCGACGTGGCAATCATCTTAATGTTTACATTGGCGCTGTACAGAGCCTCAAACATCTTCGCCGCCACACCAGGATTGCTGCACATGCCGGCCCCGATGATGGACAGCTTCGCCACCCCTTCCTCCGACGCGATATCCTGCGCCGTAGTGATATCCTGATTGCTCTCAAGAAGTTCAATCGCATCCTGAAGATCCTGCTTCGCCACCGTAAAGGAGATATCCTTGGTATCCTCCCGCCCAATGGACTGGATGATAATATCCACGTTAATGTTGTTCTTCGCAAGCAGGTTGAAGATCTTAAACGCGATCCCCGGCACATTCTTTACTCCCAGCACCGAGATCCGCGCCACATTCTTATCCGCCGCCACGCCGCTGACTAACATTCTTTCCACTTTTGTCTCCTCCTTTACGACAGTTCCCTCAGCCCTTGTCATGCTGGAGAGTACCACCATCTTTACTCCATACTTCTTCGCCATCTCCACCGAGCGGTTATGTAACACCTTGGCACCTAACGACGCCAGCTCCAGCATCTCATCATAAGACACTTCCTTTAACTTTCTGGCGTTAGGTACAATCCTGGGGTCCGCCGTGTAAACGCCTTCCACATCCGTATAAATCTCGCAGACATCCGCATGAAGCACAGCTGCCAGTGCCACCGCCGTGGTATCCGAGCCGCCCCGTCCAAGGGTCGTCATATCATCATACTTGTTGATTCCCTGGAACCCGGTGACAATCACAATCTTCCTGGCTTCCAGCTCATGGCGGATACGCTCCGTCTCAATCCGCTTTAACTTGGCATTGCCGTAGGCAGAAGTAGTTACCATGGGAAGCTGGGTCGCATTTAACGAAACCGCCGGCACTCCCAGCGCGTGAAACGCCATCGCCATCAGCGACACCGAGATCTGTTCTCCCGTCACCAGAAGCATATCCATTTCCCGCTTCGGCGGATGGGGGTTGATCTCCGACGCCTGGGCGATCAGCCGGTCCGTCGTCTTGCCCATGGCGGACAACACCACAACCACGTCATTCCCCTTCTCATAATCCTCCAGACAGCGCTTCGCCACATTCATGATCTTCTCGCTGTCCGCCACCGAACTGCCGCCAAATTTTTTCACAACAAGCATGTTTATTGGTCTCCTCTATCATTTCCTATGCATCGTCCTTACAGCTCCGCACGGATGGTCTGCAAAACCTCCTGGTAAGACTGGTTCAATTGAACGGCAAGAGCCTCCACCGCCTGGCTAAATGCCGCCTCACCCATACGGTCCGTTACTACTGCATATTCATTTAATCCTTCCAGTGTGATCACTTCTATGTTCCCCAGATGTTTTGCCGCCAGATCCTTGGACGCCTCATACCGTCCGGAGATCCGCACGAAATACCGGTGGGAGGAACTCTCCATCGGCGCAATCGCCAGCCTCTCACTGCTCCATCCAAGCGGCACATTGGAATCCGGATGGGAAGCCGCCTCCATGATGTCCGCCACAACCGCGCTGGCTGTGGGCAGCTTTCCGGCTCCGCTTCCATAAAACATGGTGGTCCCCACCATATTTCCCTTCACCATAATGCCATTATATACATCATTTACCGAATACAGCGGATGATTTTTTCCAATCATCAGCGGCGCCACCCAGGCGTGAACCGTATCCCCGTCCATCCGGCTGGAGCCAAACAGCTTGACACTGGTTCCCATCTTTTCCGCATATTTAAAATCGGTATCTGTAATCTTCGTTATTCCTTCGGTATAAATATCCTCGTAATTCACTTCCCTGCCCGTTGCCATGGCCGTCAGAATCGCGATCTTCCGGCAGGTATCATGGCCTTCCACATCTGCCTCCGGGTTGCGCTCCGCATAGCCAAGATCCTGAGCCTCTTTCAGCGCCCCGTTAAACGAAGCCCCCTCCTTATCCATCTTGGTGAGAATAAAGTTGGTGGTTCCGTTGAGAATGCCGGTGATCTCCTGAATCTCCTCGCCCATAAGACAGCGGTAAAGCGGCCGGATAATCGGAATCCCGCCTCCCACACTGGCTTCAAACAAGAAATTAACAGACTTTTCCCTGGCAATGGCAAGAAGCTCCGTGCCGTATGCCGCCACCAGAGCCTTATTGGATGTCACCACATGCTTCCCTGCTTCCAGGCAGGCTTTCACAAACGGGTAAGCCGGATTCAGTCCTCCCATGGTCTCCACCACGATGGAAATATCCTCGTCCTCCACAATCGTCTGAAAATCATGGACAATCTTGTCTTCCACCGGGGTCCCCGGAAAATCCCTTAAATCCAGAACATACTTAACCCCAATCTCCTGCCCTGCCTTGCCGGCAATCAGCTTTTTGTTGGCCTCTAATACTTCGTAAACACCGGAACCGATGGTTCCAAATCCCATAATCGCTACATTCATCATACTAATCACTCCCTGGCTAAGATTTTTACATAGTGAATCCCCTGCATTTCCTCAATTTCCTCCACCATCTTGGAGACATTGCCGGTGTTGGCCTGCACTTCCACGCTCAGTGTCAGCGTCGCCACGCCGTTCACCGGAATACTCTGGTGGATCGTAAGAATATTGGCCTTGTAAACCGCCACCACATGCAGCAGATCAGACAGAAGGCCCTGCTCGTCATCCATCTGGGTGACAAAGGTGACCGTCTTCCCCTTCGTGTTGTCATAAAATGGGAAAATGTCGTCCTTGTACTTATAAAACGAACTGCGGCTGATGCCCACCTGCTCCGTGGCCTCCTGAACGGTAATCACCCGCTCCGATTCCAGCAGCTTCTTCGCCTCCACCACCTTCAAAAGCACTTCCGGCACAGCCTTCTGCTTCACTACAAAATATTTACTTTTATCTTCCATTCATGCGTCCTCCCCCATGCGCTCCACATGTACGTGCTGCATGCACATTTGTGCTCATGAGAAAGATATTAACACATTTAAACCCAGGGTGCAACCATTTTCTATTCCATTGCTATCCTATTTCTTTACTCCATTTAAACTGGTCCACTTCAAATAAGCGCTGATAAACGGGTCTAAACCGCCATCCAGCACCGCGGACACGTTGCCGCTCTCCTCATTGGTCCGGTGATCCTTCACCATGGTATAAGGCTGGAGCACATAAGAACGGATCTGGTTTCCCCATCCGATCTCCGCCACATCGCCGCGGATATCTGAGAGGTTGGCCGCGTTCTCCTGCTGCTTCAGCAAAAACAGCTTGGCCTTCAGCATCTGCATGGCCTTATCCTTGTTCTGGAACTGGGAACGCTCATTCTGGCACTGCACCACCACTCCCGTGGGAAGATGGGTGATGCGGATAGCCGATGAAGTCTTGTTGATGTGCTGTCCGCCGGCGCCGCTGGACCGGTACGTATCAATCCGTAAGTCATCCGGGTTGATCTCCACATCCAGGTCTTCTTCAATGTCCGGCATCACGTCACAGGACACAAACGACGTCTGCCGTTTTCCGGCCGCGTTAAACGGGGAAATGCGGACCAGCCGGTGAACCCCGTGCTCCGATTTCAGATATCCGTAGGCATTTACCCCATTGATCTGAACCGTCACGGATTTGATCCCCGCCTCGTCGCCGTCCAGATAATCAAGCACCTCCGTGGTGAAGCCCATCTTGTCTGCAAACCGGCAGTACATCCGGTACAGCATGCTGCACCAGTCGCAGGACTCGGTTCCGCCAGCTCCGGCATTCAGCTTGAGAATAGCATTGCTGCTGTCGTATTCCCCTGAGAGCAGCGTGCTGATCCGCAGATTTTCCAGCTTCTCCTCGAACTCTGTCAGCATTTCCTGAATCTCGGGAATCACATCGGGGTCGTTCTCCTCGTAGCCCATTTCAATCAGAAGGCCGATCTCCTCAAACTGGGTCTCCAGCTGCTGATAGCTCTCCACGGTGTCCTTTAAATTCTTTGCCTCTTTCATAATCCTGGTGGAACGCTCCGGGTCATCCCAGAATCCCGGTTCCTCCATGGATTTGTCAAACTCGTCGATCCTCTTTAACTTGTTATCTAAGTCAAAGTGAATCCCTCACTTCCACTAATGGTTTTTGAAACGTTGATAATGTGTACTTAAACTGGTCAAGCTCTACCACTGTGTCACCTTCTTTCATTTAATTAAATTATAATACTTCTATTCTCTAAAAATGCCCCAGCAAGACAGCTGAGGCATTTCTATCGACCAATTATTTCAAACGTCCGCAGCACTGCTTATACTTCTTGCCACTGCCGCATGGACACGGATCATTCGGATATACCCGTTTCTCGATTTTTCTGACCGGTGCCTTGGTGGCGCTGTCATCCTTGTTGGTTCCGGTCACCTTGGCTGCCGGCTCACGCTCCACCTTCTGCTCCACGCGGATGTGGAACAGGATGCGGACCGTATCCTCGCGGATGGCCGCGGTCATGCCGTCGAACATCTCGTAACCGCTCATCTTGTATTCCACAAGCGGATCTCTCTGGCCGTATGCCTGAAGGCCAATTCCCTGGCGCAGCTGGTCCATATCATCAATATGGGACATCCACTTGTTGTCGATCACCTTCAGAAGAATCACACGCTCAATCTCACGAATCTGCTCTGATTCCGGGAATTCCGCCTCCTTCGCTTCATACAGCTTGATGGCCTCTTCCTTCAGCATGTGCTTTAACTCATTTTTCTTCATCTGCTTCTGGTCATCCTTCAGCACAACCGGGTGCAGGGGAACGATCGGCAGCAGCAGCGTATTCAGTTCCTTCAGATCCCAGTTTTCCGTGGGCTGCTCATCCGGAATTGCCATATCCACAGCATTTTCCACGATATCGGTTACCATCTTTAAGATAACATCTCTCATGTTATCTCCATCCAGTACCTTGCGGCGCTCGGCGTAGATCACCTCACGCTGCTCGTTCATCACCTCGTCGTATTTGAGCAGGTTCTCACGGATACCGTAGTTGTTGGTCTCAATCTTCTTCTGGGCCTTCTCGATGGCGTTGGACAGCATCTTGTGCTCGATCTGCTCATTCTCCGGAACTCCCAGGGCATTGAACATATCCATCAGCTTCTCGGAGCCGAACAGTCTCATCAGGTCATCTTCCAGGGAAATGTAGAATCTTGACTGACCCGGGTCTCCCTGACGTCCGGAACGGCCGCGCAGCTGGTTGTCAATACGTCTCGACTCATGGCGCTCCGTACCGATAATCTTCAAACCGCCTGCCGCCTTGGACTCCTCGTCCAGCTTGATATCCGTACCACGGCCGGCCATGTTGGTGGCGATGGTGACAGCCTTGTGAACACCGGCATCGGCCACGATCTCCGCCTCCAGCTCATGGAACTTGGCGTTCAAAACTTTATGGGGAATTCCCCGTTTTTTCAACATCTTACTGAGCATCTCGGAGGTCTCGATGGTGATCGTACCCACCAGCACCGGCTGTCCCGTCTCATAAGTCCGCTCAATCTCTTCCACAACCGCGTTAAATTTCTCACGCTTTGTCTTGTAAACCGCGTCATTCAGATCCACACGGGCAATCGGCTTGTTGGTAGGTATCTCAATGGCATCCATCCCGTAGGTGTTGCGGAACTCCTTCTCCTCTGTCAGTGCGGTACCGGTCATACCGGCTTTCTTTCTGAATTTATTGAAGAAGTTCTGGAAGGTGATGGTGGCAAGTGTCTTGCTCTCCCGCTTGACATTCACATGCTCCTTCGCCTCAATCGCCTGATGGAGACCGTCGGAATAGCGCCGGCCCGGCATGATACGTCCGGTAAACTCATCGACAATTAAAACCTCATCGTCTTTTACCACATAGTCCTTATCTCTGTGCATCAGGTTGTTGGCGCGCAGAGCCAGGATGATATTGTGCTGGATCTCCAAGTTCTCCGGGTCGGCTAAGTTCTCAATATGGAAGAATTCCTCCACTTTCTTGACGCCGTCCTCGGTTAAGTTGACCACCTTGTCCTTCTCATTGACAATAAAGTCGCCGGTCTCCTCGATCTCCTCGCCCATGATGGCGTTCATCTTGGAGAATTCGCCGGAAGCCTCGCCCTTTTCCAGCTGGCGGGCCAGAATGTCGCAGACTTCATATAATTTAGTAGACTTGCCACTCTGTCCGGAGATAATCAGCGGAGTTCTGGCCTCATCAATCAAGACGGAATCGACCTCATCGATGATGGCGTAATCCAGATCACGAAGCACCATCTGCTCCTTGTAGATTGCCATATTGTCTCTCAGATAGTCAAACCCAAGTTCGTTGTTGGTGACATAGGTGATATCACAGGCATAAGCCACGCGGCGCTCGTCGGAAGTCATGGAGTTTAACACCACGCCTACGCTCAAGCCCAGGAACTCGTGGACCTGTCCCATCCACTCCGCATCACGCTTAGCCAGATAGTCATTCACAGTTACAATATGAACACCTTTTCCAGCCAGCGCGTTTAAATAAGCAGGTGCCGTGGAAACCAGGGTCTTTCCTTCACCAGTCTTCATCTCCGCGATACGTCCCTGATGAAGAACGATGCCGCCGATCAGCTGAACCGGATAATGCTCCATATTCAGGGTTCTTCTGGCTGCCTCTCTCACCGTGGCAAATGCCTCCGGCAGAAGATCATCCAGCGTCTCACCCGCCGCCAGACGCTCTTTATAGATTCTGGTCTTGTCCCTTAATTCCTCGTCGGACAGTTTCATCATCTCCGGGCGCAGCGCCTCAATCTTATCGACAATGGGATATATCATTTTTAGTTCTCGCTCGCTGTGAGTTCCGAACATCTTTTCAATGAGATTCATGAGTTTCACTCCTATATTTCTATATGATAAATGCTTTGATTTTACGGTACAATCTAATATATTGTAGCACCAACACCTTGTGAATTCAACCGATACTAATTTTATTCACAAAAAATTAACTTTTGCCCGGACGCCTTCTTCCCATCGATTCCTGCTATCCGGGTCTATTTGGCGACAGTTATGGTAAACCTAGCACATTGCACAAAAATTATGTTCGATTTACGAGTTATCCACATTATCCACATTGATTTTCCCCATTTCTGTGGATTTCTATCCACACCCAGGGAAAGCCATTTTCGGGGAAAAAGTAGTTATGCACCGAGTTATCCACATTATCCACATTTTTTTTACAGAATCTCTTCTTTTTCTCCAAAACCCGCAAACATTTTTATTTTTGTGAAGATGTCATAAACTTTCATTTTTCGACAGCATTTTACAAGTAAAAAGTCGATGGATTTTATAAAAAATTCAGATTAATTGTCACAACATTCCAGCTTTTATCATTGAATTTTTCGAATACATGTGGTATACTGAAACCATCTCAAAAGAAGGAGTTGATGACTATGCGTTATACGATTACAGGAAGAAATATTGAGGTGACCCCGGGACTAAGAGATGCCATTCAGGATAAAATCGGTAAACTTGACCGCTACTTTAACCCTGACACAGAAGTGATTGTTACCTTAAGCGTCCAGAAGGACAAGCAGAACATTGAAGTAACGATCCCGGTAAAGGGAAGCATCATCCGGGCAGAAGAATCCAGCAGTGATATGTATGTGTCCATAGATTTAGTAGAGGAGATCATTGAACGTCAGATTAAAAAATACAAGACCAAACTAATCGACAAAAAACAGGCCGCCCAGTCCTTCTCAGAACTGTTCATGAACGAAGAGCCTGCCGCCGATGAAGAAATCAAGATCGTAAAAACCAAGAGGTTCGCAGTAAAACCCATGGACCCCGAGGAGGCCTGCCTCCAGATGGAACTCTTAGGACACAGCTTCTACGTATTCCTAAACTCCGACACCGACCAGGTCAGCGTCGTATACAAGAGAAAGAACAACTCTTACGGATTGATTGAGCCGGAATTTTAATATTACCACTACAACAGAGTAAGGAGCAGCGGCCGCTGCTCCTTTTTTCATCTCCAGTTCCTATTTCACTTTTAAAATCGTTTTCTTCATCACCATGTTGACAAACATACTGAAAATCACCGTGATCACCGCGGTAGGCAGGAAAATCTGCCAGAACGAATACATTCCGCTCTCACTGTTCTGTCCAAGGACGCGAAGCACCAAAATGGCGATGGGATAATGCAGCATATAAATATAAAGGGAAATACTGCCCAGATACGAAAACAGCCTGTTTGACGCCGGATGATTCAGGACAGCCGTCAGCCCATCTTTATTCAACAGCGATAGCGTGATCACTGTAATGCACAAAAATGCAACCGTCCAACGATCCAGTTTAAAGTAAGTAGGCTGATATATGGTATACCACAGCAGTAAAGCGCTGGCCACCATGTTCAAAACCGTCAGCCCCATCTTTCCCGTGGCGGTAAACTCATGTTCCGACAATTTTCTTACCATATAAAACACAAGAATGCCGCAGAGCATACCGATCATCACAAACAACAGTCCGTTGTTAAATCCGATGGTTGCGGTGGCTTCCGTCGCACTTCCCCCCATCCCGTTGGTGGATGCCGTCTGAAGCCCCAGCGTGGACCAGGCAGTCTGGGCCGCCCGGGTTCCCGTAAAGCACCACCAGCCGCTCATAAAGATAAACAGAAAGGGCGCGATGACTCCAGCGAATAAATCCTCATTCTTGCTGATTCCCCAATACACAAAATATCCCACAATAATAATAGCGGAAATAAACCACAGAGGGCCGTTCAAATTAAAGAATTCGTTCCCCGTACTGCGAAGCCCAACTGCATGAAACCCTAAAAACTCCCAGATACTGTTCACCGTCATCGCCAAAATCTGCTGAAGATTGTAATCCGGATAATAAAACCGGGTACATATAACAATGGCCAGAATATAACCGATCACCAGAACCGGAACAAGACTTTTTATTCTAGACCAGGTATACTCCCAGGCCCTAGAAGACGCACTCCTCGCCATATAGGCCTCATCCTTGCTGCGCTTGCAAAAATGAGAAGCAAGGAAATACCCGGCAGTCACGGTGAAAATTAACAGGACCTCGCTGGAACCAAAAAACCAATTGCTTGTCTGCATCCAATATCCTTTGGACCCATCACAGCTTCTCGCAATAATCCACCCCGTATGAAAACCAATAATTGAAATGGCAATCAGGACACGCCAGATTTCAATCGCAACATTCCTCTGCTTTGCTACTGCTTTATTTTCCATTATGATCTCCTTATCTGTAAAATTCCCCATCTGAATTTGTACTGTATCATGTTTACCGGATTGACTGAAGCACCGCCGCCAGAATGGACATATACTTGTTTTCCGCCGTATCCGTTCTGCTGGTCATCACTACCGGATGACTCATCCCGTTCAAGGTGCCCGCCCCCCGCATGTGGGCAAAAAATACCATTCCTTTAGTGAGCATGTTGCCGCTCCACATATCCGGCATCACCAGAATATCCGCCTTTCCGGCTGTCTCATTCTGTATCCCCTTATGTTTGGCCGCTTCCTCATCAATGGCATTGTCGAGGGCAAACGGGCCGTGGATACAATACTTAGACCCCAGCCGTCTGACCACCTCATCCGCTTCCACGGTATTTTCAATATTCGGGTTAACTACCTCCAGCGCTGAAATCATGGCAATCTTCGGCCGTTCCACCCCAAGGGCAGCTGCCAGTCTGACTGCATTTTCCACAATCTTCACCTTCTGCTCCACATCCGGTTTAATGTTGACAGCACAGTCGGTGAGAATCAGAAACCGGTTCTTCTCCGGAATCTCAAATACGGAAGCCTGGCTCAACAGCGCCCCCTGCGGCAGCAGGCCGGTCTCCTTATCCAAAATCCCCTTCATAAATGTGGAGGTATGCATCAATCCCTTCATGGGAATATCCGCCGCTCCCTCCCGAACCATCTTTACAGCCAGATCTACCGCTTTCCGGTCATCGTCTTCCTGTATCATCTCAAAATCCGAGGGCCTTCTCCCCATATCCGTCAAAATCCGGCAGATCTCATCCACCTTCCCAATTAAGACAGCAGTTACAATCTTTTTATCCACTGCGGCGGCAACCGCATCAAGCGCTAACGTGTCCTGGGCACAGGCAACGGCAAGTTTCTTCGTTTTCGATTGGCAGAGGACAAAGTCCTCCATTTCCCTGAAATTATGCAGCATCATAATTCGTAAATAATCTCCTTTCCGACTAAGGCGTAGTAAGACTGGGTTCCCAGCGAAAGCATCTCCCGTTCTCCGGGATACAAACAGACCGGAGCGATAAAGGACACTCTTTGCTTCAGCTGATTCGTAATATACTCATTATATGCAATCCCACCGGTTAACACAATGGCATTCACGTCGCCGTCAAGCACCGTTGATATGCTGCCTATCTCTTTTGCGATCTGATAGATCATGGCGTCAACCGCTTCCTGGCAGGAAGCATCCCCCGCCACGGCCCGGTTGCAGACAGCCAGCACGTCATTGTCCTTTACATACGCCATCAGTCCGCCAAGACCGTTTATTTTCCTGCGAATCTCCTGGTGGGTATACCGGCCGGAAAAACACAGGTCAACCAGGGCGCCTACCGGAAGCGTACCTGTGCGGTTGGTGGAAAATGGACCGTCGCCATCCAGCCCGTTATTCCCATCAACCAGCTTCCCATGTTTATGTGCTGCCACGGAAATCCCGCCGCCCAGATGGGCCACCACAAGATTGACATCTTCATAATTCACCTGATGGTCCCGACAGTACTGCCGGGCCGACGCCTTGTGGTTCAGTACATGAAAACGGCTGGTTCTTGGCAATTCGGGCAGCCCGGAATAGCGCGCCAGCGGCTCAAATTCATCGGTGCAGGGGCTGTCCACGATAAAGGCGCAGTTTTTATCCCCAGCCAGATCATAAGCAAGATGAATCCCCAAATCCGAGGCATGGTTTCCGTACTTCATGCTCTTTGACTGTTCCAGCATCTTTGGAGTAATCCGGTACACGCCGCTGTGGACCGGTTCGGTATGTCCGCCTCTGCTGACAAAAGCATCCAGCTCATCGAGAGACACCCCATGTGCAGATAAACACGTCAGAATAGCATTTTTTCTGAAATCATACTGTTCCCATGTGTTGGAAAACGGCAGCAGTTCCTCCGTTTTATGGGACAGTGATTCGGAAAAAATACATTGGTCATTTTGAAAATAAGCAATCTTGGTCGACGTGGAACCAAGATTGATGACTGCTAATTGTTTCATTCTCCCCTCCTTTTCGTTGTGCGAAACTTAATTTCTTTATAAGAAACTTTATGTGTATTATAGCAAAGGGTTTTTAGAAAAACAAGGGATTTTTTTATAATTTTAGCCATTTTCTCTTTTTTTTTCGGGAAATTAATGGTAAGATAGCAGGAAAGTTTCGATAATCGGAACAAAGGAGAATGAACCATGAAAAAAGAACAAAATTCGAGTCAATATATTCTGCAGTCTGTGGACAATGCGCTTCGTGTATTAAATCTTTTTGAGCACGAGAATTCTCTGACGCTGACGGAAATCGCGCAAAAATTAGGTTGTGGCAAGACCATTGCGTTCCGCCTTCTGTATACCTTGGAAAACCAGGGTTACCTGCAAAAGCAGAATGGACAATACACCCTTGGTCTGCGCTTATTCTATCTTGGGAGTAAGGTACAGTATAAGAACACACTGGTTTCCCTGATGGAACCGGTACTCAAAGAACTGACCGCGGCAGTCAACGAGACCGTCCATCTCGTAGTCTGGGAAAACGACAATCAGGTTCTGATGATCGACGAATTTCTGCCTAATCAGAGTCTGATGGCCGTAAATAAGAACTTCTCCAAGCGTCCGCCCCACATGACAAGCACCGGCATGGCAATGCTTTCGACAAGGAGCGACCGCGAAATTATCGAGTATGCGCAAAACGTGATGTTTGAGAAAAAAACACAGAATTCCATTGAATCGCTTACCCAGCTGATGACGGATATTATCGCTATCCGGGAATGTGGTTATGCGGTGAACGACCAGCTATATGAAACCGGTGTCTGTTCCATCGCTGTCCCCATCATCAAAACCCCCGGCGCCCCCGCCCAGCTGGCGGTCAGTGTATCCGGTCCCGCCGCGCGGATGGAGGAAAACCGCCGGACCATTATAGACGCCCTGTTTGAGACCGCGGAAAAAATTAAGGATTTGCCAATCTGATAACAAATAAGCTGCAACAAGTCAGATCACTCACGATCTGTCCTGCTGCAGCTCTTTTTCATTCCTTTAATGTTCTGTCAAATACCGCTCCACACTGGTGATTGCATTGGCGCCGTCGGATACGGCTGTCACAATCTGCCGGAGCTGTTTCGTTCTCACGTCGCCGGCGGCGAAAATTCCCGGGACAGAAGTTTTGCCGTCCTCAGCGGCCACGATATATCCGTGATCCATCTCCAAAAGTCCCTCAAATTTCTGGCTGTTTGGAGTAATGCCTACGGCCACGAACACGCCGTTGACCGGCAGCTCGGAAGTATTTTCCGTCTTTTTGTTGGTGATTTTCAGGCTCTTCACCTGGCCGTCGCCCTGGATCTCATCTACCACCGTATCCCAGAGGATCTCCACATTTTCCTGCTGAAGCAAACGCTCCTGGAGGGTCTTGGCGCCGCGGAATTCGTCTCTTCTGTGGATGACATAGACCTTCTCGCACATTCTCGCCAGGAAGATGGCATCTTCCAGCGCCACATCTCCGCCGCCGACTACAGCCGTCACTTTATTCTTGAAAAAAGCTCCGTCACAGGTGGCGCAGTAGGAAACTCCCATACCGGTCAGTTCCTCTTCACCCGGCACGCCCAGCTTCCGGTGAGCCGCTCCTGTGGCAATCACAATACTTTTCGCCTCATAAGTACCATTCTCGCAGACTACCCGGCGGATTTCTCCATCCACCTCCAGGCGGATGACCTCATCCGTGGCAAACTCTGCTCCCAGAGAATCCGCATGGCTCCGGAACTTCATTCCCATATCGTATCCGTTGATACCCGGAAGCCCCGGATAGTTGTCTACCTCGTAAGTGTTTAACACCTGGCCGCCGCTCATCATCTCTTTTTCCAGTACCAGCGTGGCAAGCTTCGCCCGCTGGGCATAAATCGCCGCCGACAATCCGGCCGGGCCGGAACCGATAATTATCACATCATATACGTTATTCATCATTGATCACCTGTCCTCTATTTAATCATTTTTCATTCATACTCTTTCACTTAGTATATCACAGCAGCCTGTAATAATCCAAACTTATTTCGTTTTTCCCCCTGTTTGGATTCAAATAATACGATTTTGTGCTATACTGTAAGTAACTCATTTATGAAGTTACTCGTTAAGAAAGGGTGATAATGATGGCACAGAAGACAGTATTAATTACTGGGGCTTCCAGGGGAATCGGCAAGGCAATCGCCGTCAAGTTTGCCAAGAAGAATTACAACGTGGTGATTAACTGCATCCAGAACGAAGAACGGCTGTTACAGACGAAGCGGGAGATTGAATCCTACCAGGTGTCCTGTCTGGCTTACATGGGGGATATGGGGGATATGGAGCAGTGTCAGATTTTATTTGAGAAGATCAAAAAGCAGTTTGGCACACTGGACGTACTGGTCAATAACGCCGGTATTTCCTATATCGGACAGCTTCAGGATATGAACAGCAATGACTGGGACCGCGTGATCCGCACCAACTTAACCTCTGTATTTAACTTGAGCAAACTGGCAATACCCGGAATGGTAAATCAGAAATATGGGAAAATCATCAACATTTCCTCCGTGTGGGGCGTCGTTGGCGCTTCCTGCGAGGTTGCATATTCTGCTACTAAGGGAGGAATCAACGCATTTACAAAAGCGCTGGCCAAGGAGCTGGCTCCCAGCAACATCCAGGTGAATGCGGTGGCCTGCGGAGCCATCGACACGGAGATGAACCAGTTTCTGGAGGAAGACGATCTCATCGCGCTGGTGGACGACATTCCTGCCGGCAGACTGGGAACCGCAGAGGAGGTGGCGGACTTAGTCTACCATCTGGGTTACAAGAATTCCTATCTCACAGGCCAGATCATCGGTCTGGACGGCGGCTGGATTTAAGACAAAAAAGCGACTGGAAAGGAGGGCGTATGAATGCCCACGACTTATACTCATTATCGGTTTGGAAGAGACGTCCTGCGGCAGCTTCCGGACAATTTAAAGGAACTGATTGTTCCGTACCGGGATCTCTACGATATCGGTCTTCACGGACCTGATTTATTGTTTTATTACAAGGCACTGATGAAAAATCCGGTGAACCAGATTGGATTTTCCATGCATGATAAGCCTGCCAGAGAATTCTTCCGTTCTGCCAAACTGGCGATGGACCAGACTTCGGAACCGGGACCGTGCCTGGCTTATCTCTTCGGATTTATCTGCCATTTTGCGCTGGACTCTACCTGCCATCCCTATATTGGGGAGAAAGTGAGGGAGACGGGGATTACCCACAGTGAGATCGAGGCGGAGCTTGACCGGGCTTTGATGGTGATGGACGGTCACAATCCGATCACATTTCATCCCACAGGCCATTTTAAGGCAACCAGGCCCAATGCCCAGGTGATCGCCCGCTTCTTTCCGACGGTGAAGGAAAAGCAGATTTATAAATCCATCCGCTCGATCAAGTGGTACTGTGACCGGCTGGTGGCTCCGGAACCGTGGAAGCGCCGGGTGATATTCCGGCTGCTGAAGATCGGAGGGAGCTATCAATCCATTCACGGGATGGTGATTAACTACAAACCGAATCCTTCCTGCGCTGCTATGTGTACGACGCTGGAACATCTGTACCTTCAGGCCCTGCCTCTGGCCGTGGAGCTGATTGCCAACTACCAGGCTTATCTGCTGGGAGACCAGAAACTGGATGCACGGTTTGGGCATACATTTGGGGAGACATAACCAGGATTGAACAAAAATATCCGGCGGTACTTGACCGTCGGATATTTTTATGGTATGGATGATAGGCATTAAAAGCTTCGGATTTTATCATTCTCATCCTCATCCGTGTTGCGGATGGATTTAATCACCACATAATAGCTGTAATTGTCATTGACTTTCACTTCCACCCGGTCACCGGCCTTGTGGCGGAATATCGCCTTGCCAATGGGAGATTCAATGCTGATCAGTCCGTTTAGGGAACTGCCGCGGATGGAGGTGACCAGGCGGTACGTCTCCACCTCATCATCCTCCTCGATATAGAGTTCCACCGTGTTGTTGATCCCCACTTCATCGTCCCTTGATTCGTCCGATACAATATGAGCAGTTTTCAGCATTCTCTCTAAATAGCGGATGCGGCTCTCGTTTTTATTTTTATCCTTCTTCGCCGCATAATACTCAAAGTTCTCACTCAAATCCCCCTGCGCCCTGGCTTCCTTCACCGCCTCGATGGCTTCCCTGCGCACTACCAGCTTCCGGTATTCGATTTCTTCCTCTATTTTCTTTACATCGCTTTTTGTCAGTCTCTCTGCCATATTCCCTTCCACCTGTTCTTCTCAATTGCCGGTCAATTCCTTTGCCGGCAGCTACTGTTTAGTATATCACAGGCAGGGAAATGGGACAAGGGAGATTGCCTTAGAACAATTCCGCTACAACCGCCTGGCTTGGCTTCAGAGTGAACGTCGTGACGCCATGATTCTGATTATCAACTCCTGTTTCCACGCCATCTTTGTTGGTGAGAAGAACTCTGGCCGCTGCCGCCGGCACACACACGGTCACGTCATGCTCCCCAAAGTTGGTTCCTATCCAGATTTTCTTCTTCTCATCCTCCCGGAAAAATGCAAACACTTTTTCATCCCCCTCATAAGCCGTTGCAAATCTTCCGTAAGTCAGTGTTTCTCTGTACTCATCCGATTTTCTGAGCGCCAGAAGCTGCTTGTAATAGGAAAGAACGGAATCCGGATTCCACTGCTGCTCCTTCACATTGATTTCCGTGTATTCCGGGTTCATTTTCAGCCATGGGGTTCCTGTTGTGAAACCGCCGCCCGTGCTGCTGCTCCACTGCATAGGAGTTCTGGCATTGTCACGGCTGTGCCGGAAGCAGATTTTCAATGCCTCTTTCTCATCAAATCCAGCCTTCAGCGCCAGCTGATACTGATTCTTCGTCTCCAAGTCGTCATACTCCTCAATCCCATCCATCCGGCAGTTTCTCATCCCGATCTCCTGCCCCTGGTAGATAAATGGAATGCCCCGCAGGAGAATGGTCACGGTGGCAAGCATTTTCGTCCCATCCGGATTCTGTGCATATTCCGGCAGATAGGTGGACGCGCCTCTCGGTTCATCGTGGTTTTCAATGATATTGGCCTCAAATCCCACGTCCTGGGCTTTTAGCTGGGAATCAATCACCGCATCCCTCCACGCATAAAAATCATAGGGCTTTGCATCATACCAGCCGTGCTCCCCGTCCATGGTGCAGTGGGCGCCAAAGTCAAAAATCGTGGAGAAATGACCGTTCTCACCGATAAATGCTTCCCGCTCCTCTTCCTTCATGTTAAACACTTCCCCCACGCTGAAGGCCTGGTGTTTGTCAAAGGTCTCCCGCTTTAACTCCTGAAGCATTTCCCCAACACCGTCTACCGACTCCACCATCTTAGTACAGCGCACCAGTCCGTCCTCTCCGTCCGGCTCGTAGCTTGGGAAAGAGGTATCCTTTTTTATATTGATAATCGCGTCCACCCGGAACCCGGCCAGCCCCTTATCCAGCCACCAGTTGACCATGTCGAACAATTCCTGTTTCACCTTCGGATTGTTCCAGTTCAAATCCGGCTGTTCCTTTGCAAACATGTGAAGATAATATTTGTCCGTCCCCGGCACCGGCTCCCAGGTGCTTCCGCCGAAGTAAGAACGGTAGTTGCTTGGCGGGTTGCCGTTCTTTCCTTTTTCAAAGTAAAAATACTCCGCGTACTCCCCATCCGGGTCCGCCAGCGCCTTCTGGAACCACTCATGCTCCGAGGAACAGTGATTGATCACCAGATCCATCACAATATACATATCCCGTTTCTTCGCCTCCGCAAGAAGCTCGTCGAACTCCTCCATCGTCCCAAATTCCGGCGCGATCTGGTAATAATCCGAGATATCATACCCCTGATCCACAAACGGAGACTTGTAAATCGGAGATATCCACACAATATCAATCCCCAAATCCTTCAAATAATCCAGCTTCGAGATAATCCCCCTCAAATCTCCAATCCCGTCCCCGTTGGAATCCATAAAACTCTTCGGGTAAATCTGATACGCCACTTTATCATGCCACCATAATCTTTTCATGTTCTGATCCTCTTTTCCGCTATGTATTGCCTTTTTTGTATGATACTGCTATTATAAATACATAGCTGAAATTTATCTTGCATTATATTAGCGTTTTATAACACAATCCTGCGCATGGAGGTATGATGAAAAACACAAAAACATTGACGCTATCCCAACGGGAAGATGTCCGTCACGGAGAATATATATTTCCAGTCATCCGGTATCTTTGCCAGTTTGACTCGGAAGCACCAATTATGACTCCTCATTGGCATGAAGAAGCTGAACTCACTTTGATTACGACGGGTACCAGTATTTATCACTTGAATTTAGAAAACTGCGAGGTGACTGCCGGTGATCTGGTGTTTGTCCAGCCGATGGTTCTCCATTCCATCTTTCTTACCGGCGCAAAACCGATGGAATCCGAAACCTATGTGTTTCATTTGAATTTTCTGGGCGGCAATTCGGCGGACCTCTGCTCCATCAAATACTTAACGCCCCTGATGAACCAGGAATCCACGTTCCCGGCTATCATTAAAACAAGTCATCCGGCTTACGATTCCCTGTATGAAATCTTTAAGCAGATTGACTCTCTCTATACGAAACACCCGGAAGGTTATGAGCTTGCACTCAAATCTCTGTTTTTGCAGGTTATCTTCCTGCTCTACCCATACCGCGTGAAGAACTCCGCCACACCCGGACTCCACTCGGAAGCTTCTGAAAAATTAAAAAATGTTCTAAATTACATCGAAACCCACTATGATACGGCGCTCACCGTCAGCGAATTGGCGGCGCTTTGCTATTTCAGTGATTATCACTTTATGCGCTTTTTCAAAAAACATACAGGCATGACCTGTATAGAATACATCAATAATTTAAGATTAGAAAAGGCCGTCCAGATGTTTGAGCAGGGCCGTACTTCCATTTTGGAAGTTTCTCTGTCCACCGGATTTAGCAATCTTTCTTATTTTCACAGGGTTTTTAAGGCAAGGTATGGCATGACGCCGAAAACGTTTTTAAGGCAGCTGTAATGAGAAATTGCATTACAGCTGCCTTATGGCATTCACATTATGTTGGGAAATTTTTTTCTAATGCATCTTTCGCCCGCTGATGCCCTTGGGCAGCAGACTTTTCAAACCACTCCCTGGCTTTATTCCGATCGACATCCACACCGGTTCCATTGAGGTACATAAAACCCAGATTGCACTGTCCATAGTCATGTCCCATAATAGCCGCTTGTTCATAATACTTATATGCCTGTTTATTGTCTTGAGAAACTCCATTTCCATATTCATAAAGAAGGCCTAGGTCATTATAGGCACATGCAAGCCCCATATCAGCTGCTTTCTGATAATACTCCTTAGCCTTTGTATAATCTTTTTCCTGTCCCGCATTATATCCAATATTTCTGGTTGCCCATTCGTGCCCCTGATCTGATGCCAGTTGATAGTAAAACTCCGCCTGTTTAAGATTCTTTTCAACACCCCATCCATTCGTATAGCATCTTCCGACCTCATACTGGCTTTTCAAATAACCCATATCTGCCGATTCTCTGTAGTAATAAAAACTCTTTTCATAGTCCTTTTCAACCCCCTGTCCCATATCATATCGCCTTGCAATACCATAATCTCCCAAATAAATAGGGGCAATTTTAAACATTTCAATTGCTTTTTCATAATCGTTTTTACCAAAATCCAAAAACTCAAAATTAATACAGCATCTGGCATATTCCTCTGCAGCCAGAGGATCACCTCCCTCTGCCAGTTCTTTAAGTTCACTCATATTTTCTTTTATCTTATCAAACCACTCATATCTGCTTCCCTCATTTAAAGGAATTCCCAATCTAACAATCGACGTTACGTCATTAACAGCTGCATTTTCCTCTAACAAACGCTTTGACTCCGCTACATTTTTCCCCACTCCATTCCAGCCATCCTCATAAATCAATGCCAGCATATACCTCGCTCTGGTATACCCATACCTGGCAAGTTCTTTCAACATTGGAAATGCAGCATCAATACTATTAATATAAAATAACGTCTCCGCCCGGACCATCTTATCAGGCAAATATTTTGTTTTTTGTGTTTCTTTCAACTGCTCCAGATTATAAAGAATCTCAAGTATGAAATCATATAAATTAACCCCTCCATTGATATCCAGGTATGCCTGTTCCCGCTCATACTCCTCCATAATTCCATACTTAATATCTTCTATCTCGCAAACACACCCATACTTCTCAAACAGCGCTTTTGCAGAACTAACAAGATAACGTTCCCCCTGCTCCAACTGTCTCACTTTTTCAATCCCGGCGGCAAGTGCCACATACTCCGGCTCACGCTCAATCCCCAGCATTTCTTTTGTTCCAAACAAATGCTCATAAAGATCCGGTCTGGAACACACCTCCTGAATAAAGGCACGGTAATGAATGATCTCCCTGGGCGACAATCCCACCGAAGACATTGCAGACTTCAAAAGCAGCAAATCCGAGGTCGTCCATTCACCTTTTGTAATATCATAAAAATCCCGAATCAGGCATACAATTTTATCAGTCACCGCAAGATCGCCGTATTCCACCCCCTGATACATCTGGTACTCAATCGAATTCAGCCAGTTGAGCAGATTCACATTTCTCTCCAATCGCTCCACACGGTTCTCCAGTTGAATGATATCACTCTTCGTCTGCTTAAAAAAAGTAACCAGCGTGCCATAGATTTTATTAATTTCCGTCTCCACTTCTATCAAAGAAGTATTCAATTTATTGTTAACAGCCGTAATAAGTTCAAAACTCATCAAATTCTGCTCTGCCAATTTCTGCAGCGTCTGCTGGGAAGCATACTGGGATCTGGCGAGATTACCCGCAATGTTGTTTCGCAGTTCCTGATTCTTTCCGGTCAATCCTCCAAAGAAACGTTTCATAATTCCCTGACTCCTGAGAGTCTGTGTATCATTTTCACTCTCTGTCAATGCCGCAACACTTTCAAATACCAGGCGATTGATCTCATATCGATTATTCTTATGTTCTGCAATTACACGGTCAATCTGCCGGTCAATATCCGCCCTTTCATTCCCCTCCAAAAGTTCAGTATTCTGCAGTTGTAATGATAACTCCATGTTACAGTTCCCCCTTTAGTAAATGATCCAATTCCTCTTTCAACGCCTCACGCTCTTCTGTCAGTCTGCTTCGCTCATACGCAGCGTCTTCATTATTTCTCTTCATCGTATATAATTCTTTCTCAACACGGCACTGTGTTTTATTCATCTGAACAACAGGCCGCATGATCTGTACCACCTGCTCCTCTTTCACATTACGTCCTGCCAGCAGAGTATTTTTAATATCCGTCACTGAGGGCAGATTTTCTTCCCCAGAAAAGATACCAATTCCATCAATCGCATCCTCGAGCACACCGCGGATTCCCATCAGAATCTCATCATCTGTCGGCATCGCGATACTGCTCCTCCCACCGATGACGGGCCTGATCGCCTGCAACAGTAACGCCTGGGCAAACAGACTGCGGTTTTCACTGGCGTACATATCCTTCAGCGCGGAGGCGGTAATGAGGGTTTTTAAATGATCCATTACACAATAAAATTCCTGTTCTGTCAAAAGATACGCTCCGGCCAGATCTTCCAGTTCCCTCTCCAGGATTCGAAGCATTGCAGCTGCATCATCTTCCACAAATTCATCCAACACCTTATGGGCCACACCACCTGCGGCGGCTCCGCCAGCCACACTTCCCGCAAAGCTTCCGACCGCACTTCCAATCTTCGCTCCGGCGGCCGCACCTGCCCCTCCGGTGAGCACTCCGGCCACGGTACCGCCAACCACACCTCCCACGGCTCCACCCGCACTCCAGCCCACGCCTCCACCCGCTATGGTGGCTCCTGTTGTTGTTACATCCTTCAAGAACTGTGCCGCCGAGATACGTCCCCGAAATGCATCCGCAATATCCCCGGCGGAGAGCACAATCAGGGACGCCGTCCCCGCTATGATATTGCCGCTCAACAGTTTAGACACATTCTTCATGGCGGCGGCTCCGTAAATATTGGTTCCGCTTCTCAATGAATTAGCAATCGTGGCTGTCACCCTCGGCCCCATCCGCTTTACCAGGATATCCGTTCCGGCACGGACCGTTGCCTGAAGAGAGGTTCTCGCCAGCTGCGCAGAGATTACTGTGGTAAGAAACGTTACACCGCCGACTTTCAACCCACTAAATGCTGCATTTTCCAATGCTTCCCGCACATCTTCACCATTCCAGATCGACAGAGCAAAGGAGATTGTCGCTGTCACTCCCATGGCGCCAGCAGAAAGAATAACTCCGTTCACCGCATCAAATGTCAGTGATTCCACATTTCCCGCAGCTGCAATATTCTTCGCCTGGTCGTAGGTATAATGCCCCTTTTTTACCAGTTTTACCGCCTCTTCCGGGTCCGTCACCCCTTTTACTTCATTGCGCTCAATCCGTCTTCTCATCGAAGCTACCGCATCATCGTAGAGATCACTGGGCACTTCCACCTGCATGGGACTTCCATCCCGGGAGTAATAACGGTACTGGCCGTCTTGAAAGCAGGCACTGATACACTGGGAACCAGTCTGGCAGTATTTCGACTGGATTTCTACTCCGTTCACAATCCGGTCCGCTCCATTTAATGAATTGTCATCACCAAGGATGGCGGCATCTTTTCCGTGCATCATATCATAAAGATGTTCCGCACGTTCGGCCGCATATCCATGGCCCTGTCTGGCATGGAATTTATTCATTCCATATGTTGTTTCCCCAACACTTACATTACCGTAGACCATTCCTCCCGCTTGTGCCCCTGTGGTTCTGTCAGGCGCAGGCATTTTGTCAACTGTCTTATCCTCCATCATTTAACACCCCAACTGCGTTTTCCCTTTCTTTGTACAATTATCTATATCTTACCATATTAGCTGACGGTTTGCATCCTATATCAGAAGGAGAAACAGTATATAAAACCAGCAAAAAACCCACAAACATAACGTTTGTGGGTTTCCATACAATAAAATATACAATTATCGTTTGGAGAACTGTGGCGCACGACGAGCTGCTTTGAGGCCGTACTTCTTTCTCTCTTTCATTCTCGGATCTCTGGTTAAATAACCAGCTTTCTTGAGAATCGGACGATACTCTGCATCAGCCTGTAATAAGGCTCTGGAGATGCCGTGTCTGATTGCACCAGCCTGGCCGGTGAAACCGCCGCCGCGTACGTTTACCAGTACGTCGAACTTGTCAGTTGTCTCTGTCGCTACAAGCGGCTGACGAACTACTAACTTTAATGTCTCAAGACCAAGATACTCATCGATATCTCTCTTGTTGATTGTGATTTTACCAGTTCCTGGTACTAAATATACTCTGGCGATAGATTTTTTTCTTCTGCCTGTTCCGTAAAATTTATTGTTAGCCATTGCTATTTCCTCCTTTCAGCACCTTTACTTAAAATTTGATTTCTAAAACTTCCGGCTTCTGAGCTGCCTGATCATGATCAGGTCCTGCATATACGTGAAGTTTTGTCATCATGCTTCTTCCTAAAGGTCCCTTTGGAAGCATACCCTTAACTGCTAATTCCATCACCTTCTCAGGCTTCTTGTCCATCATCTCACGTAATGTGGTTTCTTTCATGCCACCTACGTAATCAGAGTGATGATAATAGATCTTCTGGTCTAACTTCTTGCCAGTTACTTTGATCTTGTCTGCGTTTACTACGATTACATAATCACCGCAATCCATATGAGGTGTGTAAATCGGCTTGTTCTTTCCTCTTAAAACCTTTGCTACTTCTGAAGCCAAACGTCCTAATGTATATCCGGTAGCATCTACTACGTACCATTTTCTTTCAATTGTCGCTGGACTAGCCATAAAACTCTTCATTGGT
>JAWZDV010000069.1:0-135490 GCA_034142505.1 Bacteroides thetaiotaomicron | reverse complement strand
TGGCCCCGGTTGGTTAAGGTGTTTGAGCGCAATGGTCTGGCGGCGAAGATAACCGATACCGGGATTGTAGTCACCTGGTAAGGCGCAAGTTACGGAAGGAGTGAATATTACAAATGAAAGAAGGTATTTCCCTGCAGGAAATGGCTGCTGAAATCACACGTCAGAATCAGTTAAAGGAAGATTATCTGGTGGATACCAGGAGCCTCAAACTGGAACCCAGCGGAAATCAGCTCTACCTGCATATGTATGACAATCAAGCGGAGGCGTTGGAACCCTTTGAAATCAATTCCATTGCCCACCGGCAGGTCGGCAGCTATTTAAAGATACCCGCAGACTATTATGACCGTATGCGGACTGATTACCCGGAGCTTCTGGCTGAGAACGTCAATTCCTGGTTTAACCGGGAACCGGCCAAGCGTATGCTGCGGACCATCGGCGGAACGGCACGCGCCTTTTTAAGCAACCGTTACCGGCGCATTGACAATATGGAGATAGCCAAAGTGGTACTTCCCATCATCGGCCAGATGGAAGGCGCTCATTTTGAGAGCTGCCAGATTACAGAGAGTCGAATGTACATGAAGATTGTCAATACACGCCTCGAAGCAGAGGTTGTCCCCGGCGATATTGTCCAGGCCGGATTGATTATCTCCAACAGCGAGGTCGGACAAGGTTCTGTAAATATACAGCCCCTTGTATACCGGTTGGTATGTAAGAATGGGATGGTAGTAAATGACGCCAGGACACGCCAGTATCATACGGGACGGATCAATACACTGGAAGAAAATTTCCAGTTATATTCCGAGGAAACGCTGGCTGCGGAGGATCACGCTTTTGTAAAGAAGATTGAGGATACGGTAAAAGCAGCCGTGGAGGAAGCACGTTTTTCCCAGGTAATAGACATTATGCGAAATGCGACTACCGCCAAAATGAATACGGTGGACGTTCCTGAAATTGTCCGGTTGACGAGCCGGGACTTCCATATTACCGAAGACGAGAGTGCCGGTGTTCTTCAGCATTTGATTGAAGGCAACGATTTAACTCTCTACGGGCTGTCCAACGCTGTTACCAGGCACAGCCAGAATGTAGAAAGCTATGACAGGGCTACGACGCTGGAAAGCATCGGGTATAAGATTTTAACCATGCCCCCGAGACAGTGGAACAAAATTAACCAGATGGCCGCATAAATGAGCGGCCTTACCAGAGGAGGAAAACAATATGTATAACCAGAATACGACTGCTTTAATGGAAAATGAGAAATTTTTACTGCCGGCTATGGTGGAAAGCGAATTCAGCACCGAGGAACTGGCCGAGGATATGGACGGTCTGCAGATGAGCTTTCAGCGGGTAAAAATCCCGGCAGGCGGCACCATTCAGTTTGAGCTTCCGTCCGACGCTCCTGAAAACCCTGACTACGCAAAGACGCTGGTAGGCGTAATTCTTCACAATCACGCCACCTGCGCCTATTGGCCGGAAGGAAGCGAGTACGATGATAATACCGCCCCGCTCTGTTCCTCCGTAGACGGGAAGCAGGGAATTGGCGATCCGGGAGGCGCCTGCGCTGCCTGTGCCTTAAACCGCTTTGGCACTGATTCCAACGGAAAAGCCAAGGCCTGCAAAAATATGCGGATTCTCTATCTGCTCCGCAGCGGTGAATATATGCCGATTCAGCTGACCCTTCCGCCCACCAGTATCAGCCCCTTCCGTGAGTTTTTAAACCAGTCCTTTGCGATTCGCCGGCGGGCGACCTTTGGCAGCGTGGTGCAGATTGGGCTTAAAAAGATGAACAACGGCACAAATGATTACAGTGTCGCCACCTTCCGCCGTCTGTATGACTTCACTGGCGAGGAGCTGGTGCAGATACGCGCTTATGCCGACGGCTTTAAAGAACAGGTAAAGGGAATTCTTCAGCAGCGCGCAGCATCTACCGAGGAGCTGCATGATGATGGCTGTGATTACCTTGAGACAGGCACACTGCCCGGGGATAAAAACGGTAATTTTTCCCTTCCGTCCGCGATTGACGGGGAACGGGAAGCCTTACCCGCTTAATGGTTTTTAACAGCATTGAAACGATCAATACGTCAGCAAAGGACATCTCCGGTTTTGGGCCGGGGGTGTCCTCTTTTTTAGGAGGAGCTATGAAGATTGAAATACCATTATCAGATATACAGAAAGATTTTGCCGAGGAAAATCACGGGCTTGTCTATGCTTTTTTAAACGCTCACAGCTTAGACGAAGAGGAATTCTACGATGTGGTGATATTCGGCTACCTTCGGGCCGTCCGGCGTTATTTTACAGAAGCCGGCCTGAAAAAGTATAAATTCGGCACGATTGCATGGAATTGTATGAGGGTCGATTTACTCAACTATTATAAAGCAAACCGCAGCCAAAAGCGCAATGCTGAAGTAGTAAGCCTTCATGTGAGCTTATCTCCTGATGGTCCGCCGCTGGAGCACAGTATTCCATCTCGTAATGAAATGATGGAACAGCTGGAAGTAAAACTCCTGCTGCATGACCTGGCCAGGAGAGTCTCCAGGCAGCAGCTTGATCTGGTGCGCTTAAAATCCGATGGCTATGGCGTCAGGGAAATTGCCCGCAGGCAGAAAACAAGCATAAAGCACGTCCAGGAGCTGCTGGAGGAAGTCCGCGGTATCCTGATGGACTTATGCTATGAATAAACAAATGTCAAAAGCAGACTGGAGGTCGGAATGAATGAAAAAAGGTAAAAAGGAGCTTGTAATGAGCGGGCGTCTTATGCGCCCCCTTGTGGTGGGACAGAGCGCTTTTTTCTATGCGAACGGGCAGATATGCCATACCCTGCCCGTAGTAAAGATTCATGAACAGATGGAAGATTTTGTACGCTTTGAAACAGCAAAAACAGAGTATCATTTGTCACTGTCCCCTTTTCCAAGGTCAGCCAGTGCCATGATTCCTGCTAGCTTGGCTATGGCAGCATAAAGTACATCATAAACAGCGCAGAATCGGCAGACAGATTGATTTCTGACGCTTCAGCCGTGGCAGATTGATTCTTCCACGGCTTTCTTATTTGGAGGACAGAATGGATAACAATACCTTACAAGTAAAACCGGTACGGTCCAAGGATTGGATTTCGTATCAGTGTCAATGCTGCGGCAGGTGCTGCCGCCATATAAAGAACAGCGTCATGCTGGAAAGCCTGGACGCTTACCGTCTGGCGAACTATCTACGTGAGAACGGTGACTCTGTTACATGTATCGACGATGTTTACAGCCAATACAGCCTGCCTGCACCCTTGACGTCAGACGGATTTCCCGTCTATCTGGTCCGGACTGTCGGGCCAGACGATGCCTGTATCTTTTTGAAGGACGGCTTTTGCAGTATCTATCCGGCCAGACCCCGGACCTGCAGGATTTACCCCTTTAGTGTTGCGCCGGGACAACGAGGCAGAGATTTTGAATACTTCCTCTGTACAGACAAGACTCACCATCTGACTGGAGGCCGTGTTTTGGTAAATGACTGGTTTTACAAAAACTTTAAGAGGGAGGACAGAGACTTTATCAAGCTGGAATATCAATGCGCTGAGGAGATTGTGCGCTTTATGCGCCAGCTCCGGCCATCGGTCCGGGAGACGGCTCTGTTTTCGCTTCTGTATTTTCGATACTACAATTATGATCTGCAAAAACCGTTTCTGCCGCAATACGAAAAAAATCAAAAACTGTTGATGTCAGAGCTTCATAAGACTTTGCAGACTAACTGATGATAAAAAGACAGGAGATTCCGATGAATATTTTAGCAAAGTTCGAGACCGTCACAATAAAGGCGGCCATCAGGCTGGCGGAGGCAGACAGGCGCTTCTGCGAGGCTCATGAGAACGCTTATAAAAACGCCCTGGCCTGCTTTCAGGAAATGGAATACATATGGGAGGATATCTGCAGCAGACAAACAGATATCCTGTCGGAGGTAGATTCTCATTCCCCCTATTTATCCACCAGCGGCGGCCTGGACATTTCCGCTGAACAGATCCGTGAACACATGGTGGGGCTGCACTCCCGATTTATCTCAAATATCGTTACGCATTTCAGCAGAACTTATCACGTTTCCATTGATCAGAATACGATTGAGGATAAGCTGCTACCACAAAAAGCTTCCGAATCACGATGGACAAAACCAGAACAGGATGAAGGTGACATGTCTGCATGGTCCCTTCTCTATGAGGACATTGTTAAACTTATCTTTGAACAAATGAACGGCCGTGACTTTGGTGAACAGGCACTTTATGAATTAAAGGATAAATGCCATAACGCAGCATGGAGCTATTTAAACAAGACTGCGGAATTTGAAATTAAGAAATGTGTTCTGCGGTTCGCATGTGGCTGCTCTTACAAAAATTGGTATGGCAGTGGAGAATGGGAGCTTTATGGCAGCTTAAAGGAAATCCTGAAAGGCATAGCACACTTTGAGACAGGACGCTTTGCGCTTCTGCCCCATGGCTTTGACAGCCTGTTAGGCTACCGTCATTCCGGTTCTGATACGGTTGAATTTTCAACCTGCAGCAAGGTGAGCCAGCTTAAAATGTTTAAAAACGGACGGGTTGATATCAAATTTGCCAGTGAAGCCATTGCCCGGCAATTTGCAGACGATTACCTGGGCCGTGTCTATTAAGGAGGTACTTTCATGAAATATCCCTATGAGGCTAATCCTGTCTCATTCAATCAGAGAAAAACTCTGAATGAAAAGGTTCTTTATCTCATAAATCATGGCGAATCAGACTCGGCGGGAATTACTGCGGCTGATATCTTCAATGCCTATACAGGAGACGGCGGGCTGCACAATCTGCAGCGGGATGACTTTAAGAATTACCATGAATACAGTGACGCAAAAAAAGAAATAGAAAACGGACAGTTTTTCACACCACCGCCAATCTGTGACCTGGTAGTATCGTGTCTGAAGCCTTCCGCGTCTGACTTAATCGCAGACTTAACCTGCGGAATGGGAAATTTTTTTAACTTTCTGCCCGCAGAGTCAAACGCCTATGGCTGTGAAATTGACCACAAAGCCTACAAGGTAGCCCATTACCTTTACCCAAAGGCAAATATTGAGCTGGGAGACATACGCACATATGAGTCCGATATCCGTTTTGATTTTGTGATTGGCAATCCGCCGTTCCATTTGAAATGGTATCTGGAGGACGGGAGCGAAATGCTTTCACAGATCTATTACTGCGTTAAGGCTGCCGAACTTCTGAAGCCCTTTGGTATCATGGCTCTAATTGTACCGCAATCTTTTCTGGCCGATACCTTTACCGATGGCCGGCTGATTCAGGCGATGGAGAACAGATACAGCTTTCTCGGGCAGGTTGCCCTTCCGGACAATGCCTTCCTGTCTATGGGCGCGGGACGTTTCCCCACAAAGCTGCAATTCTGGCAAAGGCGGAGCGGATTGGAGGGTTGGGTTCCACTGCCTTATACCACAAAACCAGGCTTGTCACTGACAGCGGGCTTCCACATTCAGTCAGAGGCAAAACGGATCTATGACTGCTTTCTGGAAAAGGCCAGATCAGACCTGGAGGTACATAAATCACATATCCTGCTGGAGCTTGCAAAGAGCCGTGACACGTCAGCCGAGTTTCAGTATAAAATTAAAAAACTGCTCTACCATATCAAGATACATCCGGAGACTAAATCCCGGTATACAAAATGCTGTGAATATCTGTACCGGTTTTGCACGGAAAGGAAACCCGATGAAATGACTTATGAGGAATGGTGCCGGGTCCGTATTACAGAAAAGAAAGTATTATCGTATCTGCGTAAAACCTTAAAAAGACAGAATTTGCCGCCGGAGCGGGATGTAATTGCCCTGGTTAAACAAAACTACCACTTTGCCTATAAAGGGTACAGCGCAAAAATACGCCGGCAGATGGATTATGATCTGAGAGTGAAAACTCCAATCTATCAGGCGGTCCTGGAAAACAGCCCGGAACGCTATCCCGGATATGCCCGGCTACTGCGCGGAAAACGAAGGGATTACGAAAACCAGAACAAACAATTTACAGATATGAAGGAGGACCCGAACATCGCCAGATGGCTGTCCGGCTTTGTCCTGTGGGATGCTGAAAACAATGAAGCAATCCATTTAAACGAACTTCAGCGGCATGACCTTAATCTTGTGCTGCAAAAACGCAACTCCCTTCTCCAGTGGGAGCAGGGCAGCGGAAAAACCCTTGCCGGAATTGCGGTTGGACAGTACCGTATGGATTGTCAGGCTGTCCGGTATACCTGGGTAGTCTCGTCCGCTATCTCTATCCGGAATAACTGGGATGTGGTGCTGCGTAACTACGGTATCTCCTATGTATTCGTGGAAAAGCTAAAGGATTTGGAGAAAATCCGCTCGGGGGATTTTGTTATTATCACCCTAAATAAAATCAGCCAGTATCAGAAGCAGATTTCTAAGTGGATAAAACGGCGCCGGCAAAAAATCCAGCTCGTACTAGATGAGAGCGATGAGATCTCCAACGCCAACAGCCAGAGAACCAAAGCTGTACTGGCCTGCTTCCGGCGCTGCCGCATGAAGCTTCTGACTACGGGCACCAGCACACGAAACAATATTTCCGAGTTCGCACCACAATTAGAACTTCTTTACAACAATTCTATCCATATGCTTTCATGGTGCTCTAAGCTCTATCGCCATAAGGGAAAGGATTCTCACCTGGAATCACATAATAATCCGTATTACAGACAGCCCATTCCGGCTTATAAAAAAGGATATTCTCTTTTTTCCGCTTCCCACCTTCCAGATAAAATCACTGTTTTTGGGGTGGAACAAAAGACACAGGATATCTACAACGCCGATGTTTTAAGTGAAATTCTGGGTAAGACCGTCATCACACGTACCTTTGAGGAAGTCTGCGGAAAGAACATCAAGCAGCTTCATCAGGTTCCTGTCCTTTTTCCGCCGGAGGAAAAAGAGGTATACGAAAAAGCCATGGACGAGTTTCTCGTTATGCGGAACGATTACTTTAATCTGACAGGCAACTCCAGAAAAGACAGCATGATGAAGTTAATTCAACAGATTGTCCTGCTGCTGCGGATCAGCGCGGCGCCGGACACAGTAAAGGAGTATGGGGGCGATACGCCTGTCAAGGTTATGGCTGCCGTGGAGCTGGCCGCCGGGTGGGAAAATGAAATTGTCGCCATCGGCGTGCGGCATAAGGTGGTTCTGGATTCTTATGCCAGGGCAATCCGCAAATACCTTCCGAACCGGCCTCTGTACATTGTGACCGGATCTAATACCACATTTGCCAAAAGGCGCGCCCTGCGGCAGACGCTGCGGGAAAGCAAGAACGGTATCCTGCTCTGCACCCAGCAGAGCCTTGCGTCCAGTGTAAACTTTGAGTTCGTCAATAAAATTATCATTCCGGAGCTTCATTATAACAATTCCGGCATGAGTCAGTTTTATTTCCGGTTTATACGCTACACTTCAACAGAGTACAAGGACGTATATTTTATCACCTATGCCGGGAGCATTGAATCAAATCTTATGCAAATGATCCTGGTAAAAGAAAAGTTAAACTTATTTATGAAAGGACAAGATACGAATTTAGATGAAATATACGAGCGCTTTGATGTAGATTATGATTTGCTGTCACTGCTCATGTACCAGGAAGAGGACGATAAGGGACGGCTGCGGATTCGCTGGGGGAAACAAAACATTGCTTAAAAGTGAGGAATTTTTATGTACCAGTATATTTATCAGATTTCCACTAAACCGATTGAGCGGAATGAGTGGACGGGATTGCACTTTTTTGAGGACCAGCCATTGCCGGCAGCAGATTCTATCACTGCCGCGATAAATCGGGCAAAGGCGGTCAGCGTGTTGGGAGATTGGCTGCAGCAGCACTGTCTTGGCAGGCTTTCTGGTGAAGCCTTCCGCTTGAATACCAATGTACGGACTATCTATTTTAAAAAACGGTTCCAGCAATTTAAAAATGCTTTAGGGGATATGCAGATGGTTTCCGAGGATCAGTTTATCAATCACTATTATGAGGTAGAAAATCTCATATTGCGATTAAATGAGAGCTTTTGTAACCAATATGATACCTATTTTATTTTGGACCGGAACGCTCCCATTCCCCTGGATCAGTTTATCAGAATAGCCAGAACCAGTACCCCCTATTATGTTGGCGCGGTTTTGGATTATCACTATTAGGAGGAAAACCAATGAATTTCTATGAAACACCGGCAGGAAAAATGTTTAAATCCGGGTTCTGTACCGCCACACAGTTGATTTTTGCCGGTCTTTTAGAGCCGGCAGGGAAGGAGTCAGAGAATGAAGATACTTAAATTCTGCAGGCATAAAAGCGGGTTGTGGGAAGGTGTTATTTTTGAAAACAACTCTGGCAAGCATTACATTACAAATGGCATTGGGGTATGGGAAGAAAGTGAAAAACGGCTGGAAGGTCTGGATATTGTACACGCGATTGATATTCCCCGGCTGTGTCATTGTCTGGAACAGCATCATTGCCAGGAGGATCTGTTAAGGCAGCTTTTGGAGCGCTCTGCTTAGAAGATTTGAAAGCTGCAACGTAATAACTTGGAAAGGTGGTTTGCAATGGATTCTGACAGGACTAAGCAATTAAAAATATTATGCTGCGGAGCCGGAATGCAGTCTACGGCACTGGCACTAATGTCTTGTGAAAATGCTAAAAACGGTATTCAATATCCGTTGGTCCCGATTTATGATGCCATTATTTTCTGTGATTTATGTTCCGAAGCACCCTGGGTATATAGACAGGTAGCATTTATTGCTGACGCCTGCAAGGAGTGTGGTATTTCGTTTTATGTCCTCACTACAGATTTGTACGGCGTCTTTATGAAAAACTTTGGCAATGGACATGTCACCAGTATTCCCTTCTGGAGTATAGGAGCTGATGGCAAGAAGGCTAAAATGAGACGGCACTGCACAATAGATTTTAAAATTATAAAGATTCAACAGTTTGTTCGTTATGAGCTGCTGGGTTATCGTTGGCGTGAAAAATTACGTGAAGCTGACCGAGGCGCTCATGAAATGCATATTGGCTTTTCTTTTGAGGAAAAACAAAGAATTTTTGACAGTTATCACCCTATGTTTGTTAATCGCTTTCCCCTTGTGGAGATGGGACTTACCAGGGCTGATAATTACCGCTACTGTTTAGATGTTTGGGGATTGGACACCAAAGCAAGCGCCTGCATTTTCTGTCCATTTCACCGCAATTATTTTTTCTGGCATCTAAAACGTCATCATCCGAAGCGTTTTCAGGATCTGGTGGCTTTTGATCAAACGCTGGAGCGTGAACAGCCTAATACCATGATACGCAGCAAATTGTTCATATCCCGTTCCCGAAAACGCATCAGGAACTTGACCGATACAGAGTGCAATGACGCAGAGACATTTGATTATCGCGGAAAGCCAATCTGGAACGGCTTTTAAATTTTACCGAAAGGAGGGATTGCAATGGACATTACGGAACTTTATCAATCCTTGTCTGCTCTGCTCGACAAATTAAAACGGAACCGGGAGCTTGTATCCTTATCTGAATTAAAAACAAAGTATCGCAAGCCATATACAGCGCTTTGCGAAGATATACGAGCGGCAACTTCCGCCTATGTCAATAAGGCGGTTTTGCAGGGAATCCGTATCCGCAAGGAATATTCTAAGGAAGCTATTGCTATTATAGAAACCTCTATTAAACAGTCGGGGCTGCTACGGCAGATTTCGGCCGCGGCTTTCAAACGTCAGGATATCAAGGAGATCGAACAATTATCCCATACTTTAAATAAACAGATTGCAGCGGCTCTGGAACCGTTCTACTATCAGCACCTTGGTCTTTACCTGACTGAGGATTGTTTCGCAGACCCGCCCAGGACGCCGGATATCTATAGCGATGTCAACGGCTGTATTCTGCGTGACGGGAAGTGGATACCCGAGGAGATTCTATATGGTAAGCAGAATTCGGCAGCGTAAAGCAGCTGACCGGTTCCACTAAAAGTATTCTATAAAAGAGGATAAGAAGGAAATTAAGGAAATTTAACAAGAGAGTTGACTGACTGCTTGAATAAGCATTCGTCAGCTCTTTTTGTTATCGGCCAACACAATGGATTAAGCCGGCTGATCTATAAGGAGGAATTCTTTTAATGAAAAAATTAAAATGGCTGGACGAAACCTGCAATAGCTGCAACAAGCAAATTAATAGCTGGGATAAGAGGATCTCAAAGGTACTATCTTACAAATATCCCTGCTGCGAGGCATGTATCGCCAAAGAATATGATATGGACATAGACGCCTTACGAAACCGCATGGAGCATTATCTGGGCATCAGGCCCTGCCTTGGTTTATGAGGTGAACTTATGGCTGAATACAATCTTTTAACACAGCGCCTTTTGTCAGAAGGATATTCCGTGGACCATTATCCCAATTATGTACAGATTCAAGACAGCACCCTTCCCGGTGGCGATCCGCTTAACAACCTAGGCGGCGGCTTCATCTTCAAAAGAGCCGTTGCGAATGACTGTACCTATAAAACAGGCTGCGGCAAATATGTTCTGGGCAAAAATGTAAACAGCGATATGAGTTATATGGGTATCCTGTGGTGTCATGAAAATGATAATCCGGTTATCCGGTGTCCCTACGATATCCCGGACTGTCCGGACAATGACCCGCTGCTCCATGGCACTCATGGCGGAGGACTCTGTATTATGTGCCATTGCGTCTGCCATAGAACAGAGGAAAGCTATGATTACGAGAATAGTATTGAAAAAGCGGACGATGAGCGTCAGGCGGAAAAGGACAAAAAATATGAAGAATACTCGAAAGCCCACAATGGACGGGTATGTTTGAATCATATGTATTTTGACGAACGGACGCGAGAATGGCGACTAAACTATGAACCACAAAGGTGTGCCAGGATTTGCTATTCACAAAATGGGTGGTGCCCTGTTTTAGACCGGCGGCTTAGCCGGAAAAAGGCCAACGTATACTATGACTTAAAGACAAGCCACATCAGGAAAGATGGAACCCTGTTCGATGGGGAAGTGATCGTCCACATTGAAAAGGGAATACGCTACTTTGAACGCCCTGTGTGTATGGATATCTGCGAGGCTTTTATCCGCCAAAATGGAAAAGAAATCATCTGGAATAAATACAAGTGGAATACCTATACCACCATAAAACTATTTGATCCCACATTCCAGGCTGAGATTCTAAATGTCAGAGCAGAATCCAGGCCAAGCCGTGACCTTATGCAGGATCTGGCTGATATCCAGGAGGGTATCAACATATCGCATTCATCAGATTTAGTAAAATGCCAAAAGGAAGCAAAACGGGAACGGCGTCAAAGGGCGCGAACAAAACGAATTGAAAAGCTGGAAGCAAAAATCCTTAAAAACGGATATGGCAGCCTGGAGAATTACTCTTTAGATAAGATTCATGCAGATAAATGGCTGACACCCGAACGAATTGAGGAACTGGAAAAATTACGGCTGCAAAGGATTAAGGAAGAACAAGAACAACCGGTACAAATGAACCTGTTCGATTAAGGAAGGAGACTGAACTATATGGCAAATGATTTTATAACACATCAATTATATGCACCACAGGTAACTGCTGATCCGTTTCACAAAGACAGGTTATTTTCAAAGCAGCTTGGAATGGTAAAAGCATTTTGGCAGGACTTAATCTGCGCCGATAACTTTCGGGCAGCTAAGTGGAATCAGGGAGGACTCACTTATATGCTGTACCACAGCACCCGTGAGACAGATGCTTTTGTAATCGGCGTTATCGGAAGCGATGGGCTGCCTCTTTCTCACCATAGCTATCTGAAAAGTGAGGTAGGGACAGGAAAATATTACGCCGATATCCTTTCAAACCTGCCATATGCCAGGAAGGACGGTGCATTAGAGGTTATGGTGGTTAAATCTTGATTTCCACTATGACAGACCAAAGGAACAGATCAGAATGTGAGGAATACTAATGAGAGGCCAGATAGATTTACCCGTGTACGGTGATTATGTGGGGCAGGTCATCAAGGAACTGCGCGTTATAGCTGGCTGCCATACCATGTGTCTGCGTTTTTCCGGCGGCAAAGACAGTGTGGTGCTGAAATGGTTATTCGATCAAGCCGGTATCCCCTACCAGGCCAGATTCAGCCGAACCAGCGTTGATCCCCCTGAGCTGCTTCGTTTCATCAGAAAGTATCATTCCGATGTGATAGAAGAACCGCCCAGAATATCCATGTTCCACCTAATTATTAAAAAAGGGTTCCCTCCTACGAGAGTCTGCCGATATTGCTGCAGTGAATACAAGGAACGAAACACATGCCCGAAAGAGGGGCATGTCCTTACGCTGACTGGGGTACGCAAAGCTGAAAGCGTAAAGCGAAGGAACCGCTCAAGAGTTGAAACCTGTCAGGCATACAAGGGTGTGACATTTTTTCATCCCATTCTTGACTGGACTGATGAACAGCTCTGGAACGTCATAGACGATAACCATATTCCATACTGCGAATTATACGATGAAGGCTTCAGCCGGATCGGCTGTGTTGGCTGTCCTCTCACATCATCTAAAAATATGCTTCGGGAATTCCGGCGCTGGCCTAATTTTGAAAAGGCTTATTTGTGGGCATTTGAGCGAATGTTAGAGGGCCGTCAGTTTGATAAATGGAAAACTAAATATGATGTGATGGACTGGTATATGTATGGCGTCCAGGAGCAATATAAAAAGCTGGACGAAGAAAATGATAAACTATGGAAGCAAAATACATTTCGTGCCTATGATAATGAACTGTATTATGGCGATTATTTTGATAATCTGACCCATGAGTATGAAAGCAGAGATGTCAATGCTGCAATTCAAATTTTACATAGCAGCCAGAAAAAGAAAGAGGTTACGCGGATTGCATGTTAAGCAATCCAAAGAAAGGAGTATATTACCAATGAAAATAAATATATACACAAAGCTGCCGGATATTGCGTCCGAATCAGAGGTCATTCTCACGCCGGTTTGTTCCTTTAACCATGTTTTTCAAAATATTGAAAAGGGGGAAAACGGTATCGACCGGCCGGCCAGTGAATTAGTTTATTCCCGCTCCGATTATGATGGATACAGATGGTATACCTCCTGGTTTAAATGCCATAAGGAGCGGCTGGACCCAGAATTAGTAAAGGAGATTGATGAATTTACGGAAGCGTTATTCCTATTGCCGGAATTTACATCATTATCGGCCATGAAACGGCTTTGTGCTGCCTGCGCGGAGCCGACCCGCGATGAAACGGAATACAACCTTTACTCCGAAACACAACGCTTACAAATATGGTTACGGCTGATAACACGGTTTAAAGATTATAACCTATATGTACATTATTATTTAAAATAGCATTCTAGGGCAGTAGTGACTTCTTTCGCCATATTATGTTCAAAGCGTCCCCGCAGCAGTAATCAGAGGGGACGCTTTTTAATGGAAGTATTCTCACACCATCTATTTTTCATATCTCTCCGGGCAATAAAAAACCAACAAATCCATCTCCACGCTTGAATCCTCTTCCCTTTTTTCACGCAGATCGCAGGTAATATAATAGTCATTAAAAATAAATGCCGTAATATCCGGCTCCAGGAGCCGTATATCTTTTGTCCTAAAGTCAATCACCCCGATTCCATACGGTTCATCGCTCCAGCTCTCACTCATCATACGATTCAGACAATCTGTACATAAAAATTTACCGGCCTTTTTTATATCCAGAACTTCATCATTATTAAAGGTGAGGGAGGCACGGGCGTATCCTCTGTTCGGATCTTCTGAAACCAATGACAAAAAACCGTCGTCACCAGTATTCAATATGTGAGAAGATGACCCCTTTACAGGCTCTTCTATCAGTTTCTTATGATCATCATACCGGTTAATTTCCACACATGACAGCTTAAAAGTATTCAGGCTGATAAAGCCTACATTTTCCTGCCCAAAGTACCAGGTTAGCAGCGTCTCTTTTCCTCCATTACAGAGCAGGCAATCCTCTGGCGCTGTATCCGACCTGTATCGCGGAGGTTCCTCCTGTTCAATATCAGATTCCTGGCTTTGCCCTGGCTCGTTTTGTCCTGGCTGCTCTTGCTCCCACTGCCTGGTTTTATCCCCTCTTTGTCTATTTGACAGACCAGCGCCAACTATACATGCCAGCAAAAGCAAAACAGAAGTGATAAATAGTATGCAGACTTTTCTTGATATGCCAAAAGTAAATATCTTCTTCATAAGATCTCCTATCTGGTTAAAAAAGTTATTTTTATCATTATATCTAATACAATCAGATATTAAGGGGTGAGTATCTAGCCTATCCAGACATATTACAGTCACCTATAGGGTAAAATCATATACAGAGGTGATTTGGTATGTATGAAAACTTGTTTTATCAACGGTTAGAAAAATTACGTTCTGAAAAAGGGGTATCTGCGCGGGATATGAGCTTGTCCATTGGACAAAGCGCGGGGTATATTAACGCGCTGGAAAACAGAAACGGCTTTCCGTCCATGCAGGTCTTTTTCTATATCTGCGAATACTTAGGCGTTACGCCAGCCGAATTTTTCGACAGTGATAACAGCTATCCTACAGAGTATAAAGAAATGCTTGACGATATAAAGGCCCTGGATCATGAGCAGTTGGGGAATGTGAAAGCCATTATTAAAGGGTTAAAAAAGTAGCCGGCCGAATCATTCAGAGGATTTTCGCCGTATCCGGGTGAATGTATACGATTTTCAGCCCCTTTCGCATGGCATACTTTACGGTCTGTCCTGTGACTGATTTCACCGTATGATTTCCGTCATAAATGGCTACCATGTGCTGCGCCTGATCAACCATATAATAATTTTGCCGGAAAAATCCTTCTCTGCCGTCTGCACCTCTAATGGTTATACATTCCGCACTGTGCTTTTTCAGAAAGTTCATGCGTTTTCGGCTCCGTTCATCCCAATTCGCATCATAGCCTTCATATGGAAAAACAATGCAAAACTCTATGTCCCCATATCCAGGCCGTTCCTTCAGGCGTAGGATCAATTCACCGGCCCATATGCCAACTCCCAGTGAACCACTTATATAAAAACGGCGTACACCTATTGCATGGAGTATCTTAACTTGTTCTGCCATAGCATTTTTTATTCTTTTGCATAAAGAATAATTTTCTTTGTATTTAAACTTAAATCGCGTTGGTTTATGTCCTATCACTGTACATGCGAGTTTTTCCATCCAATTCCTCCTTAATAAATTCTAAAATTATTACTATTATACATGCTATGGACGTTAAAAATCAACCATAGACGCTTAATTAACCATGCCATAGACGATAAACTATAACTATAGCATGGAGGCACGATAAATGGACGATCTTTTAAAAGAAATGGGTAAACGGATTCATGATAGGCGAAAACAGCTTCATATGACGCAGGAAAACCTGGCGGAGTTAGCAAACATCACACCGCAGACCGTTTCCACCGCTGAATTGGGACAGAAAGCCATGCGGCCCGACACAATTATTAAAATATCCGCCGCTCTTGGAATCAGTACGGATTATTTGCTGCTGGGTAAGGTCACAGAGGAAGATAAATCACTCCTTTCCCCGAAGGTATCTGAACTGACGCCGAATCAATACAGACACTTGGAAGATATTATCGGAAGCTTTGTAGCCGCTGTTAAAGAAAAGGAGACACAGGAGAAATAAACCTCCCATGTCTCCTTTTCAGTTATTCCGGAATGCCGACAATGTATTCATAATTAAAGCCCGTGCATGGTTTTCTTCCTCCTTGCAGACTGGGGGAACCGTTTGCTCCTGTCGGGAAACCGCTGCCGGCGTCTCTTCCTGTTCTGGAGTCTGCACGGTATTTACCGCAGGCTGCATGTCTGCCGCAGTATGTATTGCTGCTGCAGGCCCGGGGTGAACCTTAACTGTCGGCTGCGTTTTTTGCACAGATTGCGGCGTTGAAGCTTCTGACGCCTGCTCCTTCAAAATCCCCCTCACCATCTCCTCAATCGCCCCTTTATCCATCAGCCATGAAACAGGAATATCCGGGGTTTCAGGACAATGGATATAATGCAGGATTGCATTGACGATAAAGGGAGCCTTGCTGTGCGCTCCCTGGCTCTCTAGGATCTCAATGACCTTTCTGTGTGCAGGATCATTTTCATTAAACTTAATCGTAAAGCGCTCCCTGTCCTTTTTAGCCGCCATAGGAATCACCTGCCCGCCATTTCAAGCTGATACAAAAATTCATATCCTTTGGCATTGGCATTAATCTCGTCCACAAATAAGGGCCTGCCAATTTTGCCGGACGCCTCTATTTGTCTGCGAAGCAGAATCGCTCCTCCCCCAACAAATACAACGCTGCCTGACCGCAAATCAATCATACGCTCCCGCAGGGTATTGAACAGATCATTAATAAATTCCTGCGCCTGGTATTCAACGAGTTGAACCGCCTGCTCTGTATATCCGTCTGTTTGTCCCTTCAGTATGGCGTCGATATCACTTTCATCGAGAAGCAAATCCAGTTCAGCATTTACTTTTGAGCGAATCTTATTGTATAGCAAAATCACGCCATTTTCCAGGGAATCACATGTGGAAAGATCCGCCTGTCCGTATTTCATTAAAAGATAATCCGCCGTAAACCCGCCAATATCCAAAACCAACGCCTTGGGGCTGTCAATCAGAGATTCCATCATGGTTACAGCGGCCGCATAAGCCTGGGGGAAGCAGACCACATCTTCAATATATATCGAATGTGGCTTACCGTGATAATGGAACTTAATCACGTCCCGGTTCATAAAATATCCGGTGAAGCTCTTATTTTGAGCGCCGAAGTGAGCTGGCGGAAGCCCTACCGCAAGCTGAATGCGTATCACATCTTCTGAATAACATTTCATAGCCTCAATTTCATTAGCAGCGCCGAACAGTGTCAGATAAAAAAACCGGTCATCCTCCGTTTTATCCTTCCGGTAAGGAATTCGCTGGTTGGAAAGAGTATAGTAAGTCCCATTACATTGAATTATATTTTTTCCAAATGGCTTCTCAATACTCTGCTGCAGCCCGGACACAAATGGCGGGCAGTGAATCGTCTTGATCTGTTTATTTCCGTGGTCGATTGCTAATAACATAGAATACATCTCCTTTTTAATTTTTATACTTATCCTTTACGTTCCAATTACGTCTTTTTCAACAGACCACAGAAATTTTATGCGTATTGCGTATTATTTATCGTGCTTAAACCGATATCCAATTCCCCAGACCGTCTCTATGCAGTCATAGCCATATATCTGTTCCAGCTTCTTCCGGATTTCACTGACATGATAGCGGATTGTTTCATCTACATTAATAGCCGTGGATTCATTCCACACCTGATAGTAAATCTGTTCTTTCGTAAAAATGCGTCCCACATTGCGAGCCAGGAGATACAGAAGCGCAAATTGGCGAGGCCCTAATGTCAATTCCTGACCGTTGACCTCTACCTTACATTCATGCGGATAAAGTGACAGGTTTGATAGGGACAGCACCGGAGCTGGTGATATATCTACAAACTGGATTTTTTCAGCTTCTATGCTGTCCAATATCTTATTTAAAACATGCTCCTCCGCTTCATCAAGAGTGATAATAACAATCTTTCCCATCCTGGCACCTCCTCTCAATTCCAATACTCATAATTCCGTAATAGCAATCTTATCAAACTTCCTTACCCCTTTCCGCCCCGGCAGTTTTTGCAGGACAATGGTAATGGCGAATCAGGAAAATAATTCCCACAGCAATTACCCCCATAAGGGTTTCAGCCGATCCAGCATGTGTTACCACCATCTCCCTGGCTATGGCAAACAGCAGGACCTCTACTACTGCCTCCGGAGCGTGCTTTACCAGCATTTTGATAAACTCAATCCCCACAACCAGCGCCAGCGCATCCCCTAAAACCTGATTTAAGTCTACCACCTGCGGATTATGTATCAAGTCCCCCATTAAATTCACTGCTAAAAGAATCGCTCCAGATAATATGGCAACAAGGAGGATTGCAGCCACAAAAAACTCCAGGAAAGCAGCTATTTTTGTAAAATAAGAAGCTGTTATCCGGTTCATTTCAAATTCTTTCTTATCACCTTTCAGCTGTACTACTCTCCTTAATCTATTCAAAACCTACCATACAGCGTTTTGACATAAAACCTCTGGGCACCAGCTTCCCCCTATGTTGTTTCCTCCAACCCGGAAAGTGAACGGACTGCAAAGAATCCCGCCCCAGCCAGTGTACCGCACAGAAGCATCTGATTGGCCTCTGGCACCCCTGGGAAAATTTCCACCAGGGAAGCCAGTATAAATCCAAAAATAATTAAATACGTGGGCCGTGGATAATTCTTCATTGCATGTTCCAAAGTTCTTGTAGAAAGAAAAATCCCCAAAAGCACCCCGGCTCCGAATGGAACTAAAACAGGCAGATGAAACCCGTGCAGGGCCAGGATCATACCGTCATAAACCCCAAAAACAAGAAGCAGATAGGAAACACTGATTCCAGGCAATATCAAAGCCACCGCAGCTGCAATACCGGTCATTAATAGAAATACCGTTTCCTTTACCCCCATGGACAATCCCGTCTGGACAGGAGCTTCCGGAAGTACGGACAGTGTCCATACGAGCAGCATCCCCAATGCCGGCCAGACTAAAACGGGTATGGATAACTGCCGGACCTCCGCTTTCTTTAACATCAATGGAATCCCTCCTCCCACCGCCCCCATAAAAAAATAAAGCATCTGCATGGGATAGCGATCCAACAGGGAGAGCAGCGGCTGGGAAAACAGGAGGATACCGATAAAACCTCCAGCAGAAAATGTCCCCAATAACAGCAGACTCTTGACGCTGCGAATAGAATTAACAGAGTATATCAGCCTGTCATAAATCCCCAGCAGCATTGCCATCGAACCTCCGCTGACGCCGGGGACCATCATGGTGCTGCCAACACAGAGACCTTTCAGCATGACAGATAAAACAGAACCTTTCAAATTTTATACCTCCTGATTTAAGTAAGTAGATACATTGCCATAACAATCCCTAAGCCAATCCGATACCACCCGAAAATTTTAAAGCTGTGCTTCTTAATAAAATTCATTAGTCCCTGTATCACCAGCAGAGATACCAGAAACGCCACAATCATTCCGGTCAGCAGGATAACCGCCTCTACCCAGGTTAATTCCCAGCCAAATTGAAGTATCTTAAATAAGCTTGCCCCCACCATGACAGGGACTGCCATGATAAAGGTAAATTCCGCCGCCGCAATACGTGATACCCCGATCATCAATGCTCCGATTATCGTTGCGCCGGACCGGGACGTCCCTGGAAGTACGGCGGCAATCATCTGGAAAAAACCAATCCATAAGGCAGCCCTCCAGGTTAGCTCCACCGCGGTATGAACCACAGGTTCTCTTTTTCGCGCCTCCACCACCAGAAACAGAATCCCCACAACAATGAGCATAATAACCACCACATAAGGGTGGTAGAACAGATTGTTTATCTCATCGTTCCATAAAAGCGCCGCTACGCCCGCGGGAATACAGGCAACGACAATCTTCCCCCATAGGAGAAGGATATCCGGCTTTAGACGAAAACCGCCCTTCAAAGCCCAGGGGACCATCCGTTTCCAATACAAAAGCGGAACTGCCAGAATAGATCCAAACTGGATAACCACAAAAAACAGTTCCATAAACTCATTCGACTGGCGCAGCGGCAGAAACTCATTCAGCAAAATCATGTGCCCTGTGCTGCTGACCGGAAGCCATTCCGTCACTCCCTGAATGAAGCCAAAGATAATCGCCTTTAATATTTCCACAACTTCTATAATTGTCAATGTTTCACCCACCTTTCTTCTCTAAATCATTATTTATATAAGTCAGAATACAAAAAGACATAGCCTGCGCCCTTTCATAAGCGCAGGTTATGCCTTTTTTATTCTGATTCTTATTCTTATATTCTGGGGCAGCGTCGCTATCGGCGTCGTCCATACGTTCCGTAATTTCCTTTCGTATCAATCCATTTCAAGGTTATGAAGGTATTATATGGGGAGGGGCATCTGCTGTCAACAGGATGTGGATACATTTAACACTATTTTTATATTTTGTCAGGCCCTGGCTTTTTCAAAAAGATATGGTGATTTCTGGAACGGTACGAAATAACAGATTTTTATTGATTCCGGCTCTCTGTTCTGGTATAATTTTGCCATATCATTAAACTGGAGGAGGGAATACATTACATGCCGGACAACGCGCCAGAAGACGCTGCCCCATATAACGACAACTTGTTTTTCCATACATAGATAGGCATGACTGCGCCCGTTGCGGGAAGTCATGCCTGTTTTCGTGTAAAAAGAAAGAAAAAACATCACAGAAAGGAATCACCTTAATGGAAAGTGACACCATATCCCTCATTATTATTGTTTTCTGCATCATTATGTCAGCCTATTTTTCCGCCACGGAGACGGCATTTTCTTCTCTTAACCGTATCCGGGTAAAGAACATGGCGGAAAAGGGGAACAAACGGGCCGCTCTTGTCCTGAAGCTGTCGGAGGACTACGACGGTATGCTCTCCACAATTCTGATTGGCAACAATATTGTGAATATTGCCTGCGCCTCCCTGTCCACGCTCATCTTCGTGCGCTTTTTGGGTGACGAGGCCGGAGCCAGCGTCTCCACCGTGGTAACTACTATTGTAGTCCTGATATTCGGGGAGGTATCTCCAAAAAGTATTGCCAAGGAATCGCCGGAGCGCCTCGCCATGCTATCCGCCCCCCTCCTCAATGTCTTTATTAAAATACTTGCCCCCGCCAACTTCCTGTTTCGGCAATGGAAAAAGCTGTTGTCCGCCGTTTTCCGTTCTTCCGATGAACGGGGAATTACGGAAGAAGAGCTGCTTACCATTGTAGACGAGGCCGAGCAGGGCGGGGGGATCAACAAGCAGGAAGGAACCCTGATCCGCAGCGCCATTGAATTCACGGAGCTGGAGGCAGGCGATATATTCACCCCAAGAATTGATATTATAGGAATCCCAATGGATGCTGACAAAGAGGAAATTGCAGAGCTGTTTGCCCGGACCGGCTTCTCCAGGCTGCCAGTGTATGAAGATAATATCGACCATATCATCGGAATCCTCTATCAAAAGGATTTCCATAACTACATTATCCGCACTGACCGGGATATACGGGAAATGATAAAGCCCGCCATGTTCATCGCCCAAACAAAGAAAATAGGTCAGCTTTTAAAGGAGCTTCAGCGGGATAAAATGCACATTGCCGTCATACTGGATGAATTCGGTGGAACCGTGGGAATTGTCACGCTGGAGGATATTCTTGAGGAGTTGGTGGGCGATATCTGGGACGAGCATGATACAGTGGTGCAGGAAATAGAAAAGATATCCGATCAGGAATACCTGGTCCTGGGAAGCGCCAATATTGACCGGCTTTTTGAATTATTGCAGAAAGACCAGGACTTTAATTTTCTCACTGCCAGCGGCTGGGTGATGGAACTGGCCGGACGGATTCCAAAGGAAGGGGACTCGTTTGAATACCAGAATTTGAATGTTACTGTTTTAAAAATGGCGGAAAAACGGGTGGAGCAGATCCGTGTGATGGTGAAGGATAATCAACCGCCTTTACCTGAAGAATAAGTATCTTTCAGGACTGCAACCAAAAGTTGACAAAGTGTATCCAGCAAAAGATAGAAGGATTCCGCTTGTTCTGGTATTATAAAAACATCAAAATCAGGAGGAATCTACATGAATTTTGGAGAGAAGCTTTTCAACCTCAGAAAAGAAAAGGGATTGTCACAGGAAGCCCTTGCCGAGCAGCTAAATACAACCCGTCAGGCAATCAGTAAATGGGAAAACAACCATGGATATCCTGAAACAGAAAAGTTATTAAAGCTGTCAGATATTTTTCAGGTTCCTGTAGACTTTCTTTTAAAAGAAACCACTGGAATAGAAAATCAAAACAGCGGCAATATTTATGTCACAAGAGAGATGGCGGTCAGCTATCTTTCCAGCGAAAGCATGGTTAATAGATATTTTGGCCTTGGAACCGCAGCCTGGCTGCTTGGCGGTATTCCTTACAACATGTTGCCAGACGGAGATCCCCTAAAAACACCAGGCATTGCCGTATTTCTTTTGGCAGGTATCTGTATCTGGATTGTCGGTGCCTTTAAAGAAAACGACACGCATAAAATTCTGAAGCAGGAACCCTTGATTCTGGATCATGTATTTTATCAGGAACTGTCCGCTCAATATATGCAGATTAAGAAGCGTTATCAAGTTGCAGCAACCGTGAGCGCCTTATTACTGGCAGTCTGTATCACATTTATTGCTATCGACGCAAAAGGCTATATCGGCTCTGCCGTATACCATATCTTCATTTTCATCGGTCTGTCCCTGGGCGCCTTTGGATTCATTCAATCCGTAGGTAAAATAGATATGTATGAGTTGCTAATACATAATGAACAGTATTGCAGCCGTATCTGGTTTAAATTGATGAAAAAAGTTAGAGACAGGATAAATAATCTTTGATAAACACCTGATTAGTAAGAACGGGACTATGTTTTGTCAAACCGGAATCCGGTGGATACAAAATCGAGTAGGGGGCGGTGGGATAATCAACACATATCCCAACGCCCCTGTTTTTGCCTGTTGTTTATTCACGCGGAAACCGGGCATAGTACCCCGGTTAAATTACGCTCCGCCAAGCTACTCCGTCCCCGTCTGCCACGCGTCCCTCTTCTTCACCCATAAAGCCCACAGGATACTGGCAATGCACACCGAAGAAAAACAGCCGCTGACAATTCCAAACAGCATAGGAAGAGAAAATTCAAAAATGGAAGGTATCTGGTAATACCATGACACTGCCACCAGAATCAGCACACCGATTACGGTTGTCACGGACGTATAGACAGACCGGGACAGACTCTGGGATACGCTCATATCCACTAACCAGAATATATCCTTCCCTTCCCCCTTCCTCATATTTTCCCGTATCCTGTCATAAATAACAATAGTGTCATTGATGGAATACCCAATGATCGTAAGCACCACCGCCACAAATGCGTCATTCAGAGGAATCGCAAAAACAAGGAACACGCCAAACACAATCAGCACATCATGTACCAGCGCCGCCATGGCCGCCAGCCCCGCGGAAAGCCCGGACAGAATCGAGAACCTAATCCATACATACAGAGTAATCAATACTGCCGCAAGTCCCATAGCGATTATAGATCGGTTTAACGCCTGCTGCCCGATATAGGGCTGGACAGAATACGTCTCCGAGAGCTCCGCGTTCATTTCTCCATATTCTCTGTGAATCAGATCCGTGGCCTGCTTCTGTTCCTGCGGGCTGATACCTTCCTTTCCGGCAAACGTAACAACCATGGACTGCCTTCCCTGTCCATCCTCCCTGGTAAACTGGACGCTCACATTTCTTCCAAGCGCTTCTCCCAGGGATGATGCCAGCCGTTCCGAATCCGTTTCCTCCTGAATCTCATATTTCAGTGTCGTTCCCCCGGTAAACTGGGTGTCCAAGCTCACGCCATTTCTGGCAAGTCCAAGGAAACCTAAAAACAGGGCCGCCGCCGATATGGACAGCCAGACCTTTCTGTGCTTCATAAACTGGTAGATCCGCTGTTCTTTCTTATAACGGAACCAGCCTGGAGAGGAAAAACAGCCCTCCTTCACCAGGGACAGCAGAACCACCTTTGAATAGTACACTCCAATTACAACATTGATAATAATACCGGCCAGTAGCGTATAACCAAAGCTAAGCATAGGACCTGAGCCGAAAATCATCAGAATGACTGCCACAATAGCGCTGGTAATGTTGCCGTCCATCACGGAACTGTAGGCCCGCTTATACCCGGCAAGAACCGCGTCCCTTAAAGAAGATCCATCTCTTAATTCCTCACCGATTCTTTCATTGATAATTACATTTGCATCCACCGCCATTCCCAGAGACAGGATAATACCCGCGATACCAGGAAGTGTCAGTGTATATTGGGGGACTGAGATGGCTAAAAGCTGCAGGCACATCTGAAAAGCCATTCCAAGGCAGGCCACAAAACCCGGAAGCCGGTATTTTATCACCATAAAGATACAGAGTAATACAAATGCCGCAATCCCGGCTCCCATCATGATATCCAGGGCGGCCGATCCCAGCGAAGGGCTGATTGTGCTGAAATTCCGGGTCGCCATAGAGTAAGGAAGGGCGCCCGCGTTGATTTTGTCAGACAGCTCCTTCGCCTCCCCATAGCTTTCCATTCCGTCAATAATAGCATTCCCGCCCGTAATCCGGTCCTTTACCACTGGGTTTGAGATCATGACATCATCCATAAATATCCCCATGCGCTGACCGGTCAGCTTCCCTGTGGCGTCCTCAAACTTCTTTGCCCCCTCCTCTGTAAAGTGGAGTTCCACGGCATACTGCTTTAATCCGGTTCCGCCGCTTTCCACAGGGCTGCTGGTAGAGACGTCCCTTCCTTCCAGCATGATATTTCCCGCCTCGTCGCGGAACGTCAGATTCGCCATTTCTCCCAGTTCTGCAATGGCTGCTTCCGGGTTAAACTGTGTCTCCCCTGATTTCCATGGAAAGCGGACAATCACATATCCCCGGTCGATGTCCGCCGTGACCTCCCTGTCCAGAATATTTTTATCATCCAGCCTGGATTCCATGATGTTGCGGGCAGCCGTGACCTCTGCCTCCGTGGGAGCGCGGTCTAGGCCCACCGGCTCAAAAACAGCCTCCACACCGCCGCGGATATCAATGCCAAACCTCATATCCCTGGCACCTTTTATCTCGTCCCCCAGCCCAAACCATACAACGGCAGCACTTATAACCAGCAGCAACAGCATAGCCGCCAGACTCTTTCTTCCAGGTTTCATAATTTCTCCTTTTCACTTACAGGGAGCCGGTCCGTCTCCTCCAGGCCGGCCCAGGCGCGTGCTATATTTAATACATGATCTCCAATCCTCTCAAAATCCGTCAAAATTTCTGAATACAGAATGGAAGTCTCAACATGGCAGGTTCCCACGCCCATACGTTCCATCTGGTTCAACCGGTACAAAGCTGCCTTATCATCAATCTCCTGCTCCAGCAGAGCGGCTTCCTCCGCCAGATAGCCCGAAGCAATATAATCCGCGTTGCAGAGCAGCCGCAGGGCGCACCTGCAGGACTGCCTCATTTCCGCCAACTCGTCCGACGCCTGATCTGACAGCTCCAGTTTCCGGTCCATCATGTTTTTGGCATATCCCGCCAGATTTTTTGCGTGATCTCCGATACGCTCTATGTTGCCGATAACCGTGAACATGTGGCGCAGGGCTTCCACCTCAGCCGGGGAATGCTCTGCCTGGAGAACCTTTGAGATTTTCCGCGACAGCCGTGCATTCAGCAGGTCGATTTCTTCCTCCCGCTCCAGGATTTTTTCCAATTCCGCCTCGTCCCTGTCCCCGAATGTCAGAAAGCCCTTGTCCACATTTTCCGCAGCCAGGGAAAGCATCCGCCCGATATCCTCCTTCAACTGTTTTCTGGCAATTACCGATACCCCCAGCACATGCTCTGACTCCAGCAGATCCTCAAACCAGCGTTCCTCCTCCGCCTTTCCCATGGCCTTATCAGGCAGAAGCCTTCCTGCCAACTGGGCAAGCTGTGCTCCAAATGGCAGCAGCAAAAGCGTTGTCACAATATTAAACAGCGTGTGCATGTTGGCAATCTGCGCCGCAGGATTATGTGGCGTAAAACTTCCCACCAGGCCTGTAAGCGGCCAAATGATACAGACAGCCGTAAATACAGCTGTTCCGATTACATTAAACAACAGATGGATCAGAGTCGCCCTCTTTGCGTCACGGCTCGCTCCAATAGAAGCAAGCGCCGCCGTAATGCAGGTTCCTATGTTCTGTCCAAACAGCACAAACACCGCGCTGTCTAAACCGATCAGACCACTGACAGCCAACGCCTGGAGGATTCCCACGGAAGCGGAGGAGGACTGAATGATGGCTGTAAAAACAGCTCCGGCCAAAATTCCGAGCAGCGGATTTGAGAACCGGGTCATAAGGTTGACAAATGCCTCCGATTCACGCAGAGGAACCATGGCCTCCCCCATCATGCCCATGCCGATAAACAGGATTCCCAAACCAGCAATAATACCTCCGGCAAACTGGGTCTGTTTCCTTTTAACAAAAAGTGCCAGCGCCACGCCAATAAAAGTAATGAGCGGGGCCAATTCACCAATATCAAGAGCTATCAGCTGCCCGGTGACAGTAGTTCCGATATTCGCTCCCATAATAATCCAGACTGCCTGCCTAAGCGTCATAAGTCCGGAATTGACAAAGCCCACCACCATTACCGTTGTGGCGGAAGAGGACTGAATCACCGCCGTAATGCCGGCGCCCACACATACCCCTAAAAAGCGGTTGGCTGTCAGGCGTTCCAGAATATGCTTCATACGGCTGCCGGCCGCCGCTTCCAGATTGACGCTCATCATCTGCATACCATATAAAAACAGCGCCAAACCGCCCAATAATCCAAAAAACATTCCCATACTCATTACTTTTCCTCCGCCATCTTAAATAATTTTATTGCTCCCTTTTCATTCAAGTGGCGCAGCAGGGAAATCCCGATTGGAAAACCAAACAGCCCCAGGACGCCAAACAACTGGGCGCCCACGAACATACCCGCCAGGGTCACAACCGGATGAACCCCGATCTGGCTGCCGACAATCTTTGGCTCTAATATATTGCGGACCACTGTAACAAACAGATAAACCAGCAAAAGTCCCAGCGCCAGCGGATAATCTCCCTGCAGCGCCGTAAGGATAGTCCACGGGATCATAATGCCTCCGGTTCCCAATACCGGAAGAATATCAAAGAGGGCAATTAAAAACGCAATTAAAACTGAATTTTTTACGCCAATGACAGACAGTCCTACTGCCAGCTCCACAAACGTAATCGTCATAATCAGCGCATAGGACCGGATACATACAAGCAAAGTGCCTACCACATATTCTTTGATCTGGAAAAATACATCTTTTGCTTTCCCATCAAGCTGCATCAGACAAAATCCCGTCAGCCGGTGGTAATCCAAAGCAATGAAAAACGTAGAAATAATCATGAGCAGGATTTCAATAAATAAGCCTGGCAGGGAAGAGGCAATCCCAGAGATATGCCCCATGGCGTCCATGGACAGGCCGGAAACCATCTGCCCCGCCGACTGGACGAACTGAGTTTCCAGTTCCATAAAGGCAGCCAGGAGTGTGTTGTCTACCCGGAAAATCGACTGCTCGAAGCTGTCAAACAGGCTGATTAAAGCAGGTTCTACATAATATGCGTAAATACCGGGCAGATTGGCTGTAAGTTCCTTTGCTGCGGACAAAGCCTTGACACCCAACAGAAATATTAAAAATCCGATGGTGCTGTAAAACAACAGCACCACCAGAATAGCCGCTGGCTTCCAGTTTAAGCGAAGCTTTCCTGACACAAATCCAATCGGGCCTTTTAAAACCCACGCAATCAGGAATGCCGCCACAAACGGGGAAAGCATGGACAAGCCATATTTTAAAACCGTAAAAGCCATTAAAAACAAAATTGAAAAATAAGCAAAATGGATAATGAATGCTCTCCTCTTTTCTGTTTTCATACGTTACCTCCTCGTATAGAAATCATCGTTTCTCCCTTTTCCTGGCGCGTTTCACCCACTTCACAGCCTCCATCTGAACAATGGACAGGATAGAAAGCCCCATAACGGTGAGCCACTGGGTTCCGGTTAAATAGGTCAGCCGGAAAGCGCTCTGCAGAGACGGGATAAACAGGATACATGCCATCAGACCGGCCGATACCAGGAACGATACAACCAGCCACGGGTTCGGCCCCTCCGCCCTCACCCAGATAGGTTCTGTGTTGGAGCGCTGGTTAAATGCACGAAGCATCTGAGAAATTGCCAGCACACTGAAAGCCATGGTCTGGCCTGTGGTATGGCTGCTCTGATCCGCTCCGATAAAGTACGCGGCGATTGTCATAGCCGCCACGAAAATTCCCTGTCGTATCACTCTGGCAATCAAATCGCGTTCAAACAAGGTTCCCGCCTTGACCGGCTTATGCTTCATAATATTTTTGCTTGCCGGGTCAACGCCCAAAGCCAGAGCCGGCAGTGTAGCGGTCGCTAAGTTTACCCAGAGTATATGAACGGCCAGAAGCGGAGCTTCCCAGTTAAATAAGGTTGCCAGAAACAAGGTTGTGATTTCCGCAATATTTCCCGCCAGCAAAAACTGGATTACCTTCTGGATATTCCGGTATACGCGGCGCCCTTCTTTGATTGCATAGGCAATCGTGGTGAAACTGTCGTCCAGGAGAATCATATCAGACGCTTCCTTTGCAACGTCCGTTCCTGTGCGTCCCATCGCCACACCAATATCTGCTGCTTTTAACGCCGGGGAGTCGTTTACGCCGTCACCCGTCATTGCAGCCACTTCGCCGTTCCTCTTTAAGGACTGGATAATGCGGAGTTTATCCGCCGGAGACACTCTTGCGAATACCGTGGCGTGTTCTACCGCCTGGTCCAGTTCCTCCTCACTCATGGCAGACAAGTCCTCACCCGATATTACGGTATCGCCATTCTGCCAGATGGAAAGCTCCTTCGCAATGGCAAGAGCGGTTACCTTATGGTCTCCCGTAATCATAATGGTGCGGATACCGGCGTTCCGGCAGGTCCGTACAGATTCGGCTACCTCTTTCCTTGGCGGGTCAATCATACCGGCCACGCCGATAAAGGTCATATCAAACTCAATATTTTCTTCTTCGTCCTCCGGCAGATGTTTCAGGGTTTTCACGGCAAATCCCAGCACTCGCAAGGCTTTTTGTGACATGGAATCACACATATCCTGAATCTGCCTGATATCGGTCTGCGTAATCGGACGCACACCCCGGGAAGTCAGCATACCCGTACACAAAGGCAGCATTTCGTCCACAGCGCCTTTTGTATAGGAAACCAGCTTCTGATTAATTTCATGAACGGTGGACATCCGCTTTCTCTCCGAATCAAAGGGCTGCTCAAACAGCCTGGGGTACGTTTCTTCCAATTCTTCATGGTCTATCCCAAATTTCTGTGCCAGGAAAATCAAGGCCCCCTCCGTGGGGTCTCCGATGATTTCTCCCTTGTGATCCGGGTCCAGACTCGCGTTGTTACAAAGCGCTCCAGCGTAAACCAGCTCCCGGTAAACGTCCGGGTGCTCTTTGTCCGCACATTCAACCGCTGTCGTTGTCCCCGCTTCAAAATCCCCGTTCACCGCAATCTGGGTGACGGTCATCTGGTTTAGGGTCAGGGTTCCTGTCTTATCGCTGCAAATTACCGTGGCGCTGCCCAGTGTTTCCACCGCCGGCAGCTTCCGGATTAAGGCGTTCTGCTTAGCCATTCTCTGGACACCCAGAGCCATGACAATCGTTGCCGTGGCAGGCAGTCCCTCCGGGATAATAGAAATTGCCAGAGATATAGCCACCAGAAACTGGGGAATCAACGGCCTTCCGTAAAAAGCGCCGATTGCAAAGATAAGGGCGCAGACAATGATACCCACCACGGTGAGGGTCTTACCCACCGCGTTCAGCTTTCTCTTTAACGGGGTATCCAGCTCATCCTGGTTTTCCAGAAGCCCTGCAATATTGCCGACCTCTGTACTCATACCGGTTGCCACCACCACGCCGGTTCCGTGGCCGTAGGTCACGATAGAGGAGGTATAGGCCATATTGGCCCGGTCTCCCAGCACACATTCCTGCGGCATAATCTCCTTGGCGTCCTTTTCCGATGGAACGGACTCCCCGGTGAGTGACGCCTCCTGTATTTTCAAATTCGCTGATTCGATTAACCGTAAGTCAGCCGGAACCATTGCCCCATCATCAATCAGGACGATATCTCCGACAACCAGTTCGCTGGCCGGCACAATACTTTCCTCTCTCTGGCGCAAAACCCTGGCGTTAGGCGCGCTCATCTGTTTCAATGCTTCGAGGGAGCTTTCCGCCTTCTTTTCCTGTACAATTCCGATTACCGCATTGATAATTACAATCGTCAGTATGACGATTGCCTCCGTCCATTCTGAAAGCACGGCGGAGAAAACAGCGGCGCCAATTAAAATCAGCACCATGGGATCGGTAATCTGGCTCTTAATCATCTGCCAGATGGTTTTTTTCGGTTTCTGACGCAGTTCATTGCGCCCGAAGCGGGCCAGCCTTTCGGCAGCCTCGGCATCGCTGAGCCCTTCTTCAGAGGTGTGTAACGCTTTGTAAATTGCCTCCGGCTCTGTTGCGTGCCAAGGCAGTCGCTTGTGATTTTCCATATAGGAAAGACCACTCCTTTCTTTTTGAGATATTATTAGTTATTTATTCTAAGTCAGAAGACAAAAAGACATAGCCCGCGCTTTTATAAAACAACGCAGGTTATGCCTTTTATGTACTGAAGCTTATTCGATTGTTTATATTACTATAACTTCGGGCAGCGTCGCTATCGGCGTCGTCCATATAGATTTAAGTTCCTTTCTGAAATAAAAATATGTTTATGTGTTTTATTGGCATTATATGAGCGAGGGCATCTCCTGTCAACAGGGATGATTCAATTTTAACAAATATTTAATACTTGCTATTCTAAGAAACTTATTAAAAAGACAGAATCCCTGATTCCATAAAACACATTGACCAGGTAGGTTGTGCCATTATATAATGTCAGTATTTACTGACACATTGGACAGGAGACTACAATGCGATTTTATAAAAAGCCATTATTCGCCATTAGCGTTTCACTTTTTTTGGTACTGGCGGTAATTATCATAACAACTCTCGTTTATAGTAATTCTGTCCATAAAGCTCTGCAAGAAGAAACCGATGCCTATATGGAGGAATTAACCAAACAAAATGCCCGGCTCATTTGTGAACGTATAAAAAGCGATCAAACCTATTTGGAAGGGCTGGCAGCTTCTATCAGTGAACTTGATGTGCCGCTATCATCTCCACAGACTTTGAGGATATTGAGCCAGTGGATTGATATAACCCGTTTTAAATGGATGGCAGCGGCTGATAAAGAGGGAAGGCTTTATGTGCCCGACTATCCGGAAACACCCGATATCTCCCAGGAGCCTTATTTTCAAAGTGCAATGAACGGCAGCTCCTCCGTCATGTGGCTGCCGGAAGTCGATGGAAAAAGTGAAAAACTTGTTATTTCCGTACCCATCACTGACAATGGACAGCCAGAAGGCGTATTGCTCGGGCGCTATTCTATGGAAAATTTATCCGAATTGTTTACAGTTGGCGCTTTTGATGGAAAAGGATATAACTATGTCATAAAATCAAACGGAAGCATAATTTTTCGGGCACTAACCGACCCCATAGCATCAAACTATAAGACGCTTAATGATATTGCAGAAAACACTTCCAGCACCTTGACATCGGACGATGTAAAAGTCATGCTCCGCAATATGAAATCTGGCACTGGCGGCAGTATCATTTATAATCGGGACGGGCAGGAGCGCATAATGAAGTTTATTCCAGTGGGGATCAATGACTGGAACCTGGCTCTGGTAATCCCCTCCAACGTCATTGATGCAAAAGCACAGTCCATCATAAGAAGTACGAGTTTTTACAGCGCTGTTATAATACTTTCATTTTCAGTTGTTGCTTCACTCCTTTTTTATTTGAAACATCAGAACCACAGGACACTCCAGAAATCCTATGAGAATATTCAGTCTATATACCGGACCGTGCCCAGCTCAGTGGTACAGTTCAAGAATAACCGCGACTATTCCATTTTGAGTGCAAATGACGCTTTTTATAATTTCCTCGCTTATTCACCACAAGAATATAACAAACGAATCGGCAGCTTTCTACTTCCTATCATCCACCCACAGGACCGTGACTCTATTGCCTCGCTTCCTGTCGGATTATCCGAACATGAGTTTCGGGTGCTGGACGCTAATGGGCAGACAAAGTGGGTTTATGGAAATTTTGATTGCTCTAATACTTCTCAAACAGTGCTGTGTGCCTTTTTCGACATCAGCGAACAGAAAAAATTGCTAATGAATGCCGAACAGGAGGCAATGATTGACCCTCTAACTGGTGTGAAAAACAGGCTGGCCGTTGAGAAAATACTTTCGGCGTTGCTCCACAAGGAAAATAGATCCGGCGCGTTGATAATGCTTGACTTAGATAGATTCAAACAAGTCAATGATACGCTCGGTCATCCGGAAGGTGACCGTGTGTTGCAGAAATTTGCACACTGCCTTATTGAAATCTTTGGCAGCAATAGTTTTGTGGCACGCCTCGGCGGTGATGAATTTATTGTCTTTTCAAATGAAATAGCGCTACCAGAAGATGCGGCTCGAAAGGCGCGGCAGCTTATTGATATAATGGCACAGCGGCTGGAGATGGAGGAAAAGAAATGCGGACTGGCTGTGAGTATAGGTATCGCCTTCTATCCATCAGACGCTGACAGCTTGACAGAATTAATAAAACTGGCGGACCAGGCTCTCTATCATGCAAAGCACAACGGAGGTAAGCGCTACATGCTTTATTCGGAAAAACAGAAAAGGGAAAAGGTATAAACGCCTTTTCCCCCTTGCTCAAGCTGCGGACTGCAGAACCGGCGCCTGCAAAATTTCCTGCTCCCATTCCTTCAGAAATACTTTAATGGGAGGAGTTGGTGCTCGGTTGGCAAACATGCTCGTCTGACCGATTTCCGCTCCATTCAATTCAACCGTACAAAGAGGCTTCTCCGGTTCATTGACTTTTCGTACAAAGAACACCAGGCATTGTCTTTTAACAACCATTTTGACATATGTTCCAATACAATGACGGAGTTTGTGTCCCTCCTCAATAATTTCTTTTACTGTGCGCGGGAGAGTTATAAAATATCCGTACTTCGAGAAGGCATACTGGCTGTTCAGTTTTTCATACAGCTTCCGGATCTGTCCCTCATACACCTTAGCCTGCTCCTTATCTGATAAATCATTGACCTTATCATGTGCTTTCGGAAGATTAGCCGGATAGAGGACAAAGCTGTTGCTTAAATCATATTCCAGTGCCTCACACATGGAAAGATAGTCTCTGTAGCTGTTTAAAAGTGATTCCATATCACGATATCCAGCTGTGGCCCAGCTTTTTGTTTTATATATCTCAAACTGTTCATCTGCATATCGGATTAATTTATAGGCTGTCATGTACTGTAATGGAACCGTCAGGTTTTCCAGCCGGCTGACCCCATTTCTCGCACACCAGTTAAAAAGTGTTACATCTAAATGAATGTGGTTCTTTAAATACTTTTTGATGAGTGTCAGCTGCTTGCTGCCAGGATTAATCTCCTGAAGCATCGGCAGATGGCTTTTATTCAGGCCCAGTACCTCTTGGATATTTTTACCCTTTTCATTAATTGTCTGACTCAACGCATAGCAGTAATAATCTGGATTCACAATATCTGCCGCTAATCTGTACAAGCCCAGCTTCACCATATATTCCAGCATCGGATAATCCAGGTATCTTTGCAGGTAATTTATCACATAAAATGGCGTCCTGTTTGCCTGATAGTAACGCTCCAGCTGGGAATACCTCCAGGGTGTGTTCTCCAGAACTAATTCCAGATTCCTGTCGTACAGATAGCCGTTATGATCCGCGTTAAAATTATATTGCCATTTGCTGAACACAGGACGGTTCCCCTTTTTCCATGGAGTAATATCCTGACAGCTAAATTGATGATAAAAATGCTCCGACTTTCTACGTCCTTCACGATCCGAATTTATGAATATTCTGGCGCTTTCATAGAGACTATCCTCTGGCACATCGGCATTTGGATATTTACGGTATACTTTAACAAAACGGACCACCAGCTCTTTCTCTGATATCTTCTGTAAGACCTGTACGGTTTCCCTGTCTATGACTGTTCCGCGCCGTCCGCGGCTTTTGTAAGTCACAGCCTTATTGCAATGCGGGCAGCTTCCTTCCGCATTATGTTTTATTCCTGACACTTTTACCGCTTGTTTGCAGGCAGTACAGTATCCGTCCATTTCCTTTCTGTCCTTAGAATACGTGTAAAATATGTAGGCCGGCACAATTTCCCGGTCTATCCAGCCCTTTATCCCTCTGGGAAGCCCAGGAACTGTTTTCATTTTTTCAATAATTTTCCTCTGCATTTTATGCCTCTTTTGCAGCATACTTTGATACATCATTCTGGACTGCAGGGAGTTCAGGCAGGAAAAGCCGTCTTTCTGATCCGTTTTGCAGAATTGCATGACTCTCTTTTCATCATTCATGGAATAGAACGCGCATTTATTTTTGAATAAATAGTACCTGTCTAAATTGTCAAAAGCTGCGCTTCTCCAGAAGGTTGAGCCATCATCACGGCGGGCAAGAGTGAAATACTGTTTACGGCTCTGAAACATGGTCCACAAGGGACGTGTTTCTCCTGCCGCCACCTTTTTCCTGTCATAGATATGCAAAATAAGAACCCTCTGGTGATCCACATTCCTTACCTCTGACTTCACAATGTATTGAATCTGCTCCGCACAGAACAGACCATGGTTCAAATCCATACTCCATTTTGGTTCTGCAAATTTCCGGCATACCTTTTTATTCAACTTCATCCTGCCTTCACCTCCGTTATAAAATCTAACATGAGCTGACCTGTAACGCCTTCATCGGCCGAGACCTCCTGTTTCTCCGGCTCCTGTTTTTTCTCCGTTTTTTTCCTGACTGCTTTCTGAGGCTTACCGGCTGTTTTTGCGTGGTACTGCCTGGAAACAAATTTCTCCTCCTTCTCCTTATCTTCTTCCGCGTCCAAATCTCTGAAATAATCCTCGGCCCACTGATAACAGAGGTCGTCCGGCACATCCTCACCATATAATCCTGTTGTTAGTTCGACATTGTTATTCTTCATTTCCTGCTCAATAAAATCTTTGGCTCTGCGGTAAATGTATCTGAAGCAGTGAATCATATTTTTCCTAGGGTGCATAACCAACCGGGCAAAATCCGGGCTTTCCAGGCACAGAGTCTGTATATGCTCCGACACACACTCCTTCATATTCCGCCGTGTCAGCCGCTCCGTATCGGCGCTGACACGCTTCATAGAAGCGGCCATGACCTCATCGTTGTCCATGGTTTTTAATCTGTCCTGCTGTTCCTGCTCTGCTTTCTTTTTTGCCTGCTGCCTTGCCTCCCATTTTTCTTTACGTCTAGCTTCGGAAGCTTCATGCTCCATGCGTTTTTCATCCTCTTCCTGTATTTCATCCTCGTCCTTTTCCTTTGTCTCAGCCCGGCTGTCCTCCAGATCAGAGGGCAGCATCAGTTCCTCCGCAGCGGTATCCACCGGATTCAAAACTCCTGTTTCATCACGCTGCAACACATGAATATTTAAAGAATCCTGCATCAGTAAATTCTCCTTTTCTATTTGCTGTAATTGTTAAATTGTATCTCTCAACCTCATAATTCCGGACCCCTGTATGCAATGGTGATAGAATCCTCATTTCTGTTATAAAGATAAATGCTGTTTGATAACCGGTCCTCCCTTAAAACCTCGTCTCTATTAACCTCTTCTACCATATGTGAGAGGTATTCGTAATTCCCATTTGCCAACATTTGGGGAATCAACATCACCTCATGGATGCTCGAAGGAAGTATTACAATATTATCTCTATTGATCTGGGCAAACTTTTTCAAACCATCTCCATGTACAAGAGTGGAAGCTCCCTGTATCCCTAATTTTGTTGTCATAATCCAAAAACCCTGCTCATGGGAAATATCTTCCTCTGATATTATCAGATCCAGGTTTCCATCGTTTTCTTCCTCCACCTCCTTTATGACACTCATGACAGATTTTATCCTAACCGGACAGCAGGCGCGCATATTGTAAAGAGCGTCATTATAAATACGTTCTTTCCCAATACCCCACATTTCCAGGTGATGATGCTCCACAGCAGCGGTAAGTATTCTCTGGCTGTTGCTGTCAATCTCAACATAGAACATGATTGCCAGATCAAGAAACGGAACATGGGGCATTCCTTCCAGACGGGCTTTATTTGCCTCATAATTTACCAGCTTCAGCCTGATTTTTGATTGTACAGCCTCGTAATCGGCCAAACCGCCAATATCTATCAATTCCTGTACCCCTCCTTCACCTTGTATCCTCATAATTTCATCGACGATTTCAACCATACTCATTCGGCCATCCACATATTGATCGTAATATTTATCAAGATAGATTAGCGGTGATTCTTTGCCATGTTTCTTAAACAATATACCCGTCAGCTGCTGCCCGTTATTGTGGGTAATTCTTTTAATCAGCACCTCACATGTGCCGACCATCTTGTTTCGGATTCTGTCAGTTACTTCGTAAATAAAATCAATTTTTAACATTTCTTCCCTCCTGATAACAAAAGCGTGGAGATCGGTTTTAACCTGCTCCACGCCTTTGTTTTACCTTTAAACTTTAATCTGTTTGCTTCTCAATCCCTTATGCCGGGATTAGTTCATTTCCTTCATAGGCTTTGCAAAAAAAGGTGAAAAGTTTACCGGAACAAAATTTCCTTTATCCCGATAAAAATAACTCCTCTTACCCTGATCATATAACTCCACCACATCGGACGGCGCCAGACTGCGCCCGTGATAATGTTCCGGCAATTTTCCGCTATAACGGCTGAAAATGTAATCCAAAACCTGCTCTTCCAGCATATCCGCAGGACAAATCAGCGTATCCTCGCACATCAGCCGGTATTCCACCGCAGGCGGCTGCGTATAGTTTGCTTTGTACAGCGCTTCAATTCCCATAAAAGCAAAGGGAATGGTCTTTTGCTCCCCGTCAAAATCTAACTGATAAATACGGAACTTCCAACAGTGCCGCTGGGAATTTAAAAGACATTCCAATTCCGATGCTTCGTTCCGGGTATACAGCTCGTATTCTGCTTTTGCCAGCCCTAAATATTCCTGCAGACTGATTCCTTTTTTCTGATCCGTCTGCCAATCAGCTATATAACTGCCAATAGCTTCAAAACTGCATTTGCCAAAAAGATAACTCGCTTTAAAGCTCGATTTAGGATTTTCTTGTACCAGTTTTTCCTTCCTTCGGAGCGCAAGCTGCCAGTCGTCGATTCCTTTATAATTAGGATTCCATGTCAGCGGCCGGCAATCCATTCCATATCTCCTTGCCATCAGATATATTTTGGATGCTCCCTTAGATGTCATATTGTTATTAAACTTATCCATATCATTTGCCTCGACAATCAGCTCCGTTCCATTCCGGGCCAGCGCTGCAAACAAAGGGTCCAGCGGCCCAACATTATTGGCTCCGGCAACAGCCACAAAGGAGCGGTCCATCAGCATATGGGCTATATCTGCTTTCAGCAGTCCTTCCGTAATATAGACGGTGCGCGCACATGGATTCCCAATAAAATGAACGGGACTTCCCGATGTGACTCCCATATTTTTGTTAGAAGATGAAAGCCAGATATATTTCGTCCCCGCCTTATCCGGCGGATCGTTCTTATCTTTCATTGGGATATCCAGCAATATCTGGGCGCCGCGGATGAAACCGTCTATGCCAACCGCCGGGATCAGAATACCTGATGACCTGCGGTTAAACTTTACCGTCCATCGGTTGTCTTCGTCCAGATAAAAACCTGGAACGCCCTGTACCGTACAGCCCTGCTGAATTATCCGATCAGTAAGAGAGCGGCATTGAGAGGGCGGAGGTGTGCTTTTAAACCCCAAAATGTCAATTTGTTCATCCGTCAGGCCGCGCTTATCAGAGCGCAAATGCAATCTGTGCGGTGTTCTCAATGTCAACATACCAAAAAGCAGCGAAAGAGTCTGATGTATCTCCTGTATACTGGCGCGGGGGGATTGTGGTGTTTCTTCTAATCTCCTGCCGGCTTGTACCATAGCGTTTTCCGGTAAAGCAACGGGTGTAGGTTCTCCCGAATCAGAATCAGCGGCACGCCCTCTGGCATTTATTGCCGGCGAGCTGCTGTACACGGTATTCTCTATTCGGAGCGCCTCGCGTATTTCTCTGTTCGCCTCCGAGTTAGTAATATGGTTCAGCCTTGCATACAGACTTAACATTCCCCCCTGCTCTCCGCAATAATTACAGCGCCACACATTCTTGACATAGTTCAGGTTCATTTTACCCCGCCGGTCTCCGCAGAATGGGCAGTCTGTATAAATGCTGTTTGGACCAGGCCGGCGTCTCTGCAAATGAAGCAGCTCCGCCACATCCAATATTCCATATGGGAAATCCTGGGGATAAGAGTCCATCTGCCGTTTCTCCCTTCTTCATGGCTGCGTGTCTTATTCCGTGTTTCTTTAGCCAGCCTTTTGGCCGTTTAAGGAATCCCACATGATCTGGGCCGCCGCACGGAGGATATTGTTGTTCTTTTTATATCCGTAAACATACCATTTCAGGCTCGGCGGCCGGCGCTCTGCTACCTCGGCCATGGTCCAGCCGCTGCAGGTTCCTTCATCGACCGTTACATTCTGGGCTTCCTCAAAGGTCATTCTCTTTATGATTTCCGCCACAGGCATATCAGCCGTATAGCTGACCTGGCTCTGGGGTGTTTCCTGCGCCATCGGTTCCAAAGCCGCCCTGTTTTCTGGGAGAGACGTATCTGTTTTCAGGCTTTTCACTGTGCTTTCAGCCGTTACAGCCTCCATCAGCTCTGTTGGCAGCTGGTCCATCTCCCCGCTGTTATCGGAACGAGCCTCACTGGTTAAGGTTTTATCTGCCTCCAGTATTGTGACTGTCCTTTCTTCCTTCTCTGGGATAGAAGTCGATTCCGTCACCCTTTTCACCTCTGTGGAAGATGTTTGCGGCGTTACTGTCCTGTAATCTGCCCGTGTTGGGATTTTGGCGGGTTCAACCACATTGTTATCGTTCCGGACAGTCTGTACATCAGCTAAAGGAATTTCGCTCCCATACCGTTCCCCATTTCTGCCAACGCAGATATCAGAAAACTGCAGGCCGAAACCGGCGTTTGTCAGCGCCTCGTCCAATGCTGCCTCCTGAGCCGCCTTTACATAGTGACCGTTTGAAATTTCCTCCCGGGTACAGGCGGCTGTAAAGTTTCCTATGGGTTCCGAATCACTGCGGTCTAAATACACTCCAGCTTCAAAGATTGCAAGCTGTTCCGTAATACGGAGAGCGTTGAGCTTCAGCCTCCCATGGGGGTGGGCCAGCCTGAACCACAGCTTTTTATAGCGGAGGTCCAGCTTTAAAACCTCCTCATTACCCGTCCTTGAAACAGTACGGCGCAGCAGCTTACGCGGGTCAAAGCCCGGAACCTTGTTCAGTTCTGCCACAGCAGGAATCCTTTCGTACAAAGATGTTACATGATGTTTCTTTTCACTCATTGTAAAAACTCCCTTCATAAATAAAATAAGAGACACCTCATGCGTTTTCTGCACATTGTATCTCATTCTTAACCTGCGTTTTTTAATTCCAGTTCTTCTAAATCTGCCGGTATCGGAATCCCCGCGCTCTTGGCAAACGCTCTGTAATATAACCGGATTCTGTGTCCCAGGAGCGTATTGCGTTTATTATTTCCATTCCGGTGAATAGCCGTAAGGAGCGCTGATTTCTGCCCTACCAGCATCACCTTTGTTTTGGCGCGCGTAACCGCTGTATAAATCAAATTGCGGTAAAGCATGATTTTATGGGCCTCCAGCACTGGAAACAGTATAATCGAAAATTCCGAACCCATTCCTTTATGAACCGTAGTGGCGTAAGACAGCTCAACATGTGAGAGATCCTCGAACCCATATTCCAGTTCCCGACCGGGTCCAAAATCCATACCGACCCGTTTTCCCTCGGGCGTATCCTTAACATATCGGATAAATCCTAAATCTCCATTGGACACATGCTCCGTATTTTTTGTCTGCATAATGCGGTCGCCCACCCGGAAGGACTTACTTCCCGTATGTATTTCATCTTCTGTGGAACAAAACGGATTCACCCTCTCCCGGATTACTGCGTTTAAATGTGCTACGGAAGCTGCCCCTTCTTCACGGAACGGCGAGAGAATCTGTACCTGCTCAATTCCATTTTCCGCTATTTCCTGACAATACCGCTCTACAATCGTTTCCGCGGCTTTTGCCTGGTTGACGCTGGGAATAAAAATAAAATCGTCACTACCGTGCAGCCTTGTACAGCCCTGGTTGATCAGTTTGGCATTATGGGGAATCGTGCTGCCCTTTTCCTGTCGGAAGATTTCGTCCAACACCGTGACCGGAATCAGCCCACAGTGTATCATTTCATACAGTACATTGCCGGCGCCTACGCTTGGAAGCTGGTCCACATCACCCACAAGCACGATTTTTGTGTTCCGCTTCAGCCGCTTAAAAAATTGGCTCATCAGCCACATGTCTACGAGGGAAACCTCGTCCACAATAACTAAATCAGCCTCTAAAAGATCCGGTTCTTTTTTCCGGTAGTTTTCGTCCTCCTCACTGACGATACACATACCACTGTGGAGCGTGCTGGCCTCCTCAAACCCTGTACTCTCCACCATTCGCCGGCTTGCCCGGCCAGTGGGAGCCATGAGCTTGATGATCCCTTTCGGATGCAGAATGCGGAACATTTCGATAATCGCTTTAATAGCAGAAGTCTTACCCGATCCCGGAGGTCCTGTTATTATAGACAAATTATACATACATGCCTGTTGTACGCCTTTTGCCTGCATGTTGGACAGAGAAAGACCAAAACGGTTCTTTACCTGCTCCAAAAGAGAATCCATGTTGGGACATGGCGTTCTATCCAGTAAACGCAGAGCAATCTGGCGTGCCGTCTCGTCCTCCATCTCAAAGATATTAGGTTTATAAATATTTTCCTTCATCGACACGACCGCCCCGTTAAGAATAAGCTCCTGCAGCGTGTCCGTCACCTGCTGTTCCCGAATGCGATTGTTGGAAAGCAGAACTTTTTCATTCAGAAGGTATAAAGCCGCTTTTATATGCTCCTTCTTTTCCAGATATAAATGTCCGCTCTTTCCCCTGGCCTCGTCCAGCACGCACAGAAGTGCGCCTTTGATACGCATAGGGTCATGCAGATCGCCTCCGCTTTTCTGCCTGATACTGTCCACCCTCCGGAAGCCAAAGCCCGGAATACGGCACAATGCAAAAGGGTCATTTTCAAGAATTTCTATGCTGGCAGGACCAAAATGCTGGTATATCTTTAATGCCGTTTTGGGTGTCAGCTTGTAAGGCGCCAATAAAGTCATCAAATCACGGAGCATACGGTTTTCCGCGTAAGAGGTTTTAATATCCTCCAGCTTATTTTCCGTTATTCCTCTGACTTCCAGCAGGCGTTCCGGCTGCTTTTCCAGAATGTCGATAACACTCACGCCGAACCGGGCTACTATGTCAGCAGCCAGTTTAGGACCAATTCCTTTAATCAGACCGGATGAAAGATATCCCTCCACGCCCCCCTTTGTTTTTGGAACAATTTCCTGCCATTGCTCCACCTGCAGCTGATAACCATGTTTTTTGTTGAGGACCCATTCTCCCTCCAATTCCAACTCCACCGCGTCTGTGCGGGGAAGTTCATACCCTACAGCAATAAAACGGATCAGGTGATCCTTATTTCGTTCAAGCGAGCGCACATTCTCCGGTATCGTCTGGTCTGAAGATTTGACAATAACAATACAGTATTTGTTTGACGGATTATAAAATATGGTTTTTTCGTAAGTCCCGGTATACTTCATTTTCGTAACCTCCATCTAAACAGGATTACTGTCAGTGTAAGGAGTAATGACGCCAGCTTAAATGCCAGGCCGGCTAAAATTGGAGCAAATACCGCAAGCCACTCCAACTCAATCACTCCAACAACTTTCAGAGCACCAGAAACAAGGGAAATTGCTACGCAAATGCTCATGACCGTATATCTGCATTTTGTTTTCATATGTTTTCCTTTCATCAAATGTTTAAGCGGCTTTCTTCGCCGAAGCGGCAATATGAAACCTCCTGGATTCAGAGACAGTGACAAACTCCTTATAAATTTCCGGATACAGGATTTTCAGACGCATTAGATTATCTTTACTGATTGCAGGCTCTCGTACCGGGTTATAAGTAACTGTATAGTTGGTTCCGTCCTGCTCGCAGACTGCGGTGCAGCTGGTACCCATTTCCGCTATCATCAAAGCTTTTAATCGCTCTAACTCATTTTTTACCTTTTTTGCAGGCGCTTCATAGGTTTTCTTCTGCTCCTGAAGTTCCTGGAAACGAATCAGCTTTTCTTTCATCTTCTCATCAAAATTAATCGCAGACGCGTTTTCATCTGCATGGCCTGCATAGCGGCGGACACTTTTTATGATGAGATCGCCATCTTCCGTATAGGGCGGAGGTACTTGTGCCTGTACATGGTTTTGCCAGAATTCCTGCTCTAAAAAAATCATTTCTTCTTCGTAAGCAAGGTCCCGTTTCAGTTCACGGATAATCACCTCATTCAGATTATTTCCGTAAAGGCAGCAATAAAAAATCCGGTCAATATCCATGACGGACATATAATGCCGCCCTTGGGCTTCATAATAAGACGGGACTATTTCCTGTTTATCCAGCCACCACTTGCTGCGGGCATTATAATTTGTGGTTTTCAGCTCCAGCAAGGCTGTCGTACCATCAGGCAGGGTTGCAAAATAGTCAAGATCCGCCAGCATGAAAGGATACTTTGGGTGATAAAACATCTTTTTTATCTGGTAAATCTCCAAGCCTGTTTTATATTGAAATATTTTGCCTACCAAATCCTCCAGGAGATGGCCTATCGACATGGCTACCCAGTTTTCCTCATTGTCATTGACTGAAACAATGTTCAACTTATCATAGTATAAATCCCTGGACGTGCGAAACGGTGATATGCCGAGAATCGCTGCCACATCGCTGCCGCCGATCCCGCGTCTCCGGTAAGAAAGCCATTCTTCTTCCGAAAGATTTTCCGTATCTACGAGTACCAGCGGACGGTACCGATCCCTCTTCAGGGCGCCGTTCAAAGCCATCCATTAGCACCCCCTTCGCGCTCTGCGGGGAATAAAAACCGATTTTGTGACTGCACAGCGGTTCCAATTCCGTAATTCCACTTTTTTGTTTCCAGTATTCCATCTTTGTGAAATCAACCTCCTTCTTGAATTGCCTCGAAAGCTCTGCTTCTGTTTTACATTCATGTCCGTACCACCTTTCTGTCATAAAATTTATCCTCAAAGCCATATACAGGCGTTTGGGCAGCAAAAAAGCGAGAACGGCTAAGGGGCAAAGCACCTCATGTCCATAATGTTCTATGGACCACAACCATTCTCGCAAAAAAGAAAAAACCTTAAAAATAAAAAAACCAGTATAATCACCGGCCGGAAAGGCGCAATGATACTACTGGTACAAAGATACAAACTTAACAACGTGTGCAATGCGGATCTTTATTCTACATCATAAAATATCCGCCTTACCTGAAGGTTACGCACAAAAATCAATTACAGGAACAGTTTAACACAATATATTGGATAAATCAAGATTGTTTTTCTATATATTGTGTATCTAACTGTATTAACTTAAACTCCGAGAAATGCCGCATCACTCTTTAAGTGTTATTGGCATATAAAAAGGTTATCAACTGTAGTTTGCAATTCTTTTGCTAAATGAAAGGCCAGCGCTAAAGTTGGATCATACTTATTATTTTCAATCGCATTAATGGTCTGGCGGGAAACGCCGCATTTTTTAGCCAGCTCTTCCTGGGATAAGCCTTGCTGTTTTCTCATACTCCTTATAATATTTTCCATATCAGTCGCCATATTTTCTCCGGTAATATAAAAGGCATATAAAATAAATCGCAGCAGCAGAAGTAAGCGTGATAAAAGGGTTTACACTCATTTTCTCTACCTTGATAACACTCTCTACTACACGAAAGACCAAACTGCCCATAGTTGCAATCAAGGTCCATGTACTGGCCTTCCATATAATCATTTGCCTTCGCTCGTCTCCCGGCTTTATCAGCGATATAATCATAGAAACATTTAAAATCACCATTACAAGAAGAAAAACAACAAACAAAACAAGTCCAAACTCCCTCATAATAAACTCCTTTCCACAGATAAACCACGCTCCATTATGTCAAAAACTTTTGACACTTTAAGTATATAAATTTCAATACAAAATGTCAAGAGTTTTTGACATTTTATATGTCTGCAAAATCATAAAAAAATATTTGTTATACCTTTACTTTCATGTTAAAATGATTGTAACACCCCATATTAACAGTATCGGAAAGGAGCGCCTTATCCATGCCGGACAACCTTTTCCTCTCCCTGCTATTCAATATAGGATTTCTAATCTTCCTGGCCTTCATTCTGACCAGAATTCCCACTGTCAGAAACATGTTAACGTGCGAAAATTTATCCGTTCCAAGTCAGCTTCTGGCTGCCGTCCTGTTCGGCTTTGTCAGCATACTTGCCACTTATACAGGTATTGAGACAGGAGGAGCTATCGTCAATACCCGCGTTATTGGCGTGCTGTCTGCCGGTCTGCTGGGAGGACCCGTAATCGGGATCGGAGCCGCATTGATTGGCGGTATCCACCGATACTTTTATGAGGCAGGTCAGTTGACCGCTGCCGCCTGTGCAGTGTCTACGATGGCGGAGGGCATGATTGGTGTTTTCTGCTCCAGGTATTTCCACCGGGGTAAGTGGGACAATGGAATGCTGTTTCTGCTAACCGCTGTCACCGAAGTCTGCCAGATGCTTCTGATCCTGCTGATTGCCCGCCCATTTTCCTCCGCCCTGGAAGTAGTGAAGGAGATTGCTCTGCCAATGATTATATTAAACTCCTGCGGCATGGTGGTATTTATTGGAACCTTCCGGGCATTATCCATGGAAAAGGATAATGAAAGAACCAGCGGTATCAGCTTGGCGCTGCATGTGGCAAGCAAATGCCTGCCGCACCTCCGCAAAGGGCTGGACAGTCCCGAGGATATAAAGGCGGCGGCGGATATTATCTTCCAGTCCACCACCTGTTCGGCTGTCATGATTACCAACCGGGAACATATCCTGGCTTTTTCCTGCCTTTCAGGAAACAAGGACTTTACTTCGGTGGAAAGCCTTATGAATTCCCATATAAAAATTGCCATGGAGCAGAATAAGACCATCTGTGTGTCAGATGCAAGCGCCCCCGATCCACTTACTTCTGTATTCAAAAATTATGTATTAGTGGCGGTCCCCCTGACAAGCCGGGGCCAGGTATCCGGCTGTCTTGGCCTGTTTTATAAAAAACGATGGCACAGATCACAGTCTCGGATTGTGTTTGCAGAGAATCTCTCCACATTGTTTTCCACACAGCTGGAGCTGGCAGATTTGAATTACGAGAAAAGCCTGCGCCGGAAAGCAGAAATAAAAGCTCTGCGCTCCCAGGTCAATCCCCACTTCCTGCATAACGCTCTGAACACCATTTCCTGTATGTGCAGGGAAAACCCGGAGCGGGCCAGGGAGCTGTCACGGACGCTTTCCGTATATTACCGCCAGACATTGGAACCACACCATGAAATGACGGACTTGCAAACAGAGCTGTATCAGGTTCTCCGCTATTTGGAGATGGAAAAAGCACGGTTTGAAGAAAACCTGCTGATAGAGACTGATGTTCCGGAAGGACTGAACTGTCTTATCCCTTCCTTCATTTTGCAGCCGTTAGTGGAAAATGCCGTGCGGTATGGCGCTGATAGAGCAGGGCTTAGATCTGTTGCAATCCGCACCCGGAAGACGCCGGAGGGGATACAAATTGAAGTGGCCGATCACGGTCCCGGAATTCCGGAAACCATTGTAGAAGCCATTTTATCCGGTCAGGAACCAGATAAATCCTATGGGCTTTACAACGTCCACACGCGGCTAAAAAAAATTTACGGCTCCTCCGGCGGCCTTTCCATCCAGCACACCGATGGAGAAACCAGGATTTCATTTCTAATTCCCTTTTCCAGTGCCGCTCACAGGTCTGGTGATTGGGAAGCTGCAGAATAGCGGTATGGAACGGATACAGATAAAATCAGGAGGTACAACAGATGAAAATAGTGGTTGTCGATGACGAACGCCCCGCGCGGAGCGAACTGGCTTTTCTGATAACCGATATCCTGCCGGAAGCTGAGATTCTGGAAGCGGCAAGCGGAGCCGCGGCTCTGGAGCTTTTTCTTTCGACTCCGGATATCTGCCTGGCTTTCCTGGATATCAATTTAAACGACATGGAGGGCACCACCCTGGCCGCTGCCATGCAGAAAATTCTTCCGGACGTACCGGTTGTTTTTGCCACCGCCTACTCTGAATATGCAGTCAGAGCCTTTGAACTGGGTGCTGCCGATTACATCTTAAAACCGGTTGAGCCGGACCGCCTGCGGAGCGTCCTGAAAAAGTGTATGGCTGTCCCCGGCGCAAGCCTGTCCGTTTCAGACCCGATGGAAAATAAAATCGCCATCAGATTTAACCGCAAGGTGATTTTTACGGACACCAAAGACATTATCTATATTGAAACCAGCGGCCGCGGCTGCATGATACATACCGTGACAGACGGCTATGCGGAAAATATCCTGATTGGAGATTATGAAAAGAGGCTTTCTCACCTCGGTTTTTTCCGAATTCATAAAAGCTATCTTGTCAACCTTGCATTTGTCTCCGAAGTTTTCCCCTGGGCCAACAATGGACTGGCTTTGAAACTGAAGGGCTGTGGCTCCGAGATATTTCCCATAGGAAGGGAAAAAACAAAAGCCTTTCGGCAGAGAATGAAGATTTGAGGACCGCCTTCCTGATGACGGTCCTTTTTTCAGCCCTTTTTCTGCGCCGAAGTCTGCTGTTCGCTCGTCGAACTTCACATTTCCCACAAAAAATATTTTCATTTTATTTGTTTTCTGTATAATAAGACCATAAAATAAATCAAAAAAAGGAGGCGTAACGTATGATCAGTTTCTTTATCTGTCTGTTCCTGTTAGTCGGCGGTTTCTTTGTTTATGGTAAATTCGCCGAAAAAGTATTTGGACCGGATGACCGCCGCACGCCGGCAATCGCCATGGAAGATGGCGCTGACTATGTTCCCATGGGAACCGCCCGTATTTTCCTGATTCAGCTTTTAAACATCGCCGGGCTGGGGCCTATCTTTGGAGCTTTAGCCGGTGCCGCCTGGGGACCGTCCGTATTCCTGTGGATTACCCTGGGAACCATTCTGGGCGGCGGAGTCCATGATTACATGATCGGCATGATGTCCATGCGCCACAAGGGAGCCAGCGTATCCGAGTTAACCGGCATGTATCTGGGAAACGGAATGAAACAGGTCATGCGCGTATTCTCCGTTGTTCTCCTGGTACTGGTAGGCGTCAGCTTCTCGACCGGTCCCGCCAACCTGCTGGCTATGCTGACTCCGGAAGTGCTGGATATGAATTTCTGGCTGATTGTTGTTCTCGTCTATTACTTTTTTGCAACCTTTGTACCCATTGATAAATTGATTGGAAAAATCTATCCTATATTCGGGATCTGCCTGATTGTGATGGCACTTGGCGTTGGCGGAATGATTTTATTCAGCGGCAATTATACGATACCTGAAATCACCCTGCAGAACCTTCACCCCAACGGGACTCCCATATGGCCGGTTATGTTTATCTCTGTAGCCTGCGGAGCCATTTCAGGCTTCCATGCCACCCAGTCTCCGCTGATGGCACGGTGTATGAGAAGTGAAAAGAGCGGAAGAAACGTATTCTATGGCGCCATGGTCGCAGAAGGCATTATCGCTCTGATCTGGGCTGCTGCGGGAGCCGCATTCTATAACGGCACCGGCGGGCTGCTGGCCGCTCTCGGACAGGGGCAGGCGTCCGTGGTATATGAAATCTGCTTTACCCTGCTGGGACCGATAGGCGCGGTTATCGCAATGATTGGCGTTATCGCCTGTCCTATATCTTCAGCAGACACCGCCTACCGAAGCGCCCGGCTTACCCTGGCAGACTGGTTTAATTACGATCAGAAGCCCATTAAAAACCGCCTGGTCCTGACAGTTCCTCTGTTAGGTGTAGGAGCCTTCCTCACCCAGATAGACGTACAGATTATCTGGAGATATTTCTCCTGGAGTAACCAGACTCTGGCTATGATCGCTCTCTGGGCAGCCAGCGTGTATTTATTAAAACGCGGAAGAGCTTATCTTGTGACAGCATTACCGGCAACCTTTATGTCAGCCGTATCCTGTACCTATATTCTGATGGCGGAAGAAGGGATGCGTCTTTCTACCTCCGTAGCCTATCCAATAGGAATACTGTTCGCGGTCGGGTGCCTGGGAATGTTTACATATAGCTGTATTCTAAGGAAAGGTAAAAATATAGCCCTTCCTGTTGGAGATGTTAATTTTGATTAGATTCTAACTCTGCTTTTCACACCAGATTAGAATAGAAAAAGACTGCCAGCGGTATACTCTCCTCCCCCCTGGGAAGCCGTTGGCAGTCTTTCTGTCTGCATAGGTTGATATTCCAGCCTTCCTTACACATTTAATCTTCTATGTCCGATTCAAACCGTTTGATTTTTTCAACCCTTCCGATTACTACGATAATATCGTCATTTCCAAAACGGTATTGCGGTGACACCTCGATATCCGTCACATGCCCCCGCTCAATCGCAATAATATTCAGCCCATATTTCTGCCGGATATTAAACTCCTGCACAGTCATTCCCACCATTTTAGACGCAACGGGAATCTGCTGTATCTCCACTTCATTATCCAGCGAAATGTAATCCAGAAAATTGTTGGATACCAGCCGTTTCCCAAGCCTCAAAGCCATATCCCTTTCCGGATAGACGACCTCCGCCCCGATTTTTTCAAGCACAGCGCCCTGATCCCGGCTGATTGCCTTGGCAATCACCTGGGGAATCCCCAGGCTTACCACATTTAAGGTGGTAAGGATACTGGTGTCGATTTTTTCCCCAATACAGATAATGACCGTATCACAATTCTGAATTCCGATATCTTCCAGAGTCTCCTTTGTCAAATCCTCCGCGACAAATGCATGTTCCGTATAGTGCCGCAGCTCCCGGACCTTACTCTCATTACAGTCAACCACAATTACTTCTTTGCCGGCTTCCGCCAGGCTTTTCGCCAGCGCTGTTCCAAAACGCCCGAGTCCAATCACTCCAAATGTGGTGTGCTTCGTATTTTTCATTTGTATCTCCTTAACCTATAATAATTGATTCTTCTATATACCTGGCATGAGGCATCTGCCTGCATACCCACATGGAAGCAAGCGTAAAGGCTCCCAGTCTGCCGATAAACATGATGAGAATTATCACCAGTTTGCTGATACTTCCCAGTTCCGGCGTGATTCCAGTAGAAAGCCCAACCGTGCCAAAGGCCGAGGTCACTTCAAACATCAGTTGTATAAAACTATATCCCGGTTCTAATACACAGAGCAGAAAGGTTCCGCCGCACACTACCAGAAAAGACAGAAACGCAATCATAAAAGCCTTGGAAATTCCTTCTGCCGGTATACTCCGGTGAAACGCTCCGTAATGCTTTTTTGTCATAAGGCTTCTCACGGATACTAACAGGGCAAAAAAGGTACTGGTTTTGATACCGCCGCCCGTTGATCCCGGAGACGCTCCGATAAACATTAACATTGTCAGCGTAAATAATCCTGCATTAGAAAACTCTCCAATCGGATATGTAGAAAATCCTGCCGTTCGTGCCGAAACGCTCTGAAAAAATGCTCCCAGCCATGATATATCCTCGGTTGCTTTTAAAAGCAGCGTGCCAGCCGCCAGAAGAATCACGCTCGTGGTAATAACAACCTTTGAATGGAGACAGAGCTTTTTAAAAGACCTCATTTTCAAAACATCAAGAATAACCAGGAAACCAAGACCGCCAAAAATAATCAGACCGCAGGTCACCAGATTCAGCAATACGTCCGTCTGATATGGTATCAGGTTCTGCAGCCCTCCCAGGATATCAAATCCGGAATTATTAAAGGCCGCAATCGAGTGGAAGATACTGATTTCCATAGCCTTTAAAGGCGGATAATCCTGTACAAATACGATAAAGCTCAAGGCTGCTCCCATCGCTTCAAATAACAGCGTCATAAGCAGGATCGCCTTAACCAGCCGTATTACACCTTTGGAGCTGTCCACATTTAATGCTTCCTTCACCAGCGCCCTGCCCTTAAAGCCTACCCGTTTACCGGCTGCTAAAATGAAACCCACGCCGACAGAGGTAACCCCCAGTCCTCCAATCTGGATCAGCAGCGCAACCACAGCCCGTCCAAATGCGGTAAAATGGTCGGCGGTATCTATGGCAATCAAACCTGTCACGCAGACTGCGCTTGTAGATGTAAAGAGGGCGTCAATTACCTCTACCTTCATGCCCGGATTCACAGACACCGGCAACAGCAGCAGAAAGGTTCCAAATAAGATCACCGCTGCAAACCCCAAAGTTATCAAACGTCCCGGGGGAAGACCTTTCAAATACTGAAATAATCGGTTCATAAGTTGACCATCGAAATACCGCAGATGCTTTTACCACGAAAAAAGCACCTCTTGGACGCAAAAGGGCGCAAGACGTGCGTAGTATCATAACAATTCATGTTTTGAGCGTATGTACAAGGGGCAGCGTCGCCTGCGGCGTTGTCCATGGTATCGTATTCCTCCTTTCCGTAAAACAGATATTGCGCCTATTATACGGGACGGAGGGTGGAATCGCAAGCCAAAATTTGTTTGTTTATAAAAACTTTAGACTGTCTTTATATTTATTCATTTTCATGACCCAAATATCTGACGTGCAAAATTTGTCGAACGGTCTTATACATTACTCACAATTAACTCACGTTTATCTAACACTTTCCTAATAAAATTTACTTATGGCAGCTTAAATATAACTGGGGAGGAGCAGACACAGTCAGAATACCACAATAGAATACGGAAATGTCAATAGGGGGACTTGTCATTTATAAAATGCCGGGATCTCCCTGTTCTTTTGCAGGAAGTCCCGTCTCGCTTTAAAAACAACAAAAAATATATCGGCAGGGTGGCAGCTCGTGCTGCCAAATCCAAGAAAAAGGATGAGACGCCGCCTGTGTGCCGTCCGCATAGCTGCGGGCTAGGAGCAATGTTATGGATAAAAATACTATCCACAACATTGAGCTGTTCAAAAGCCATACAGCTCCACGACACACAGCTTTCAGGATACTTGACCCAATAGGACTTTTTAGATTACTTCAAGAAAAAGTATCTGTATTTATACGGATACCACCACTTTTAAGAAGTGATGGGCTAACTATTGAACTTCTCAATGTATCAGTCAGAAAAGCAGCCGTTTACGCATATTGGCGTACTCATGGCTGCTTTCTTTGTTTTAAAGTCCCCACCCGCTGCCGCGGACCTCCATTTTTCAAGAATCGCACAACAATTCTTGAAAATGGAGGAAACGCCATGTGGCAGAGAAATAATGGACAGGGAGAAGCAGAGAAACTGCAGAACCGTTTTACATCATATCTGGTAACGGCTGTAAACAGACGCCGAAAAGATTACATGAACCAAAGAAACAGGAAACTCCGTATGGAATGTTCTATGGAGGACGAAGCCTGGGATTTAGAATATGACGAGCAAGTGTATCATAATTTGCCGCTTCCTATGCAGTTGGAAAATGATTCGCTTATTTATGCGCTGAAACAGATAACAGACCGTGAGCGGCACGTTTTTCTTTCACACGCCCTGGAGGATAAGAGCTTTGAGGAGCTTGCCGCAGAGTTAGGAATCACTTATAAAGGCGCAGCCGCTATTTATTACCGCACGATTCAAAAAATCAAACAGAGGATGGGAGAAGGCAGAAATGGATTTTATGGAACTTCTGAAGCAGGCAAAAGCAGGAAATGAGCCGGCTATCGCTGAAATTTTGGAGATGTACCGGCCGCTGCTTATCAAAAATTCAATTATTGACGGCAGCTACGATGAAGATTTGTTCCAGGAACTTAGTATAACATTATTAAAGTGTATCATTCAGTTTAGGGTTTAAGCACTAAGGGGATAGTTTCAAAGCGTAAATGCTTCAGACTATCCCCTGTTTTTTCATTAATCAGGCTTTTCTTACTCCTCAACTTTAAGCGGCGGCATGATAGCGCCTATCATCTGTGCCATTTCTTCCGGACTTTCTTTTGCGCCTTCTTCCAGCCACCGAATCGTGACATTCCAGAACCCACCTGCCTGGTAGTAAATCTCGTATTGAGATTTCTTCCTGTATACAGGATCGTCGAGGAATAAAGTAATCAATTCCTCTAAATACTCATTGAATTTAAGTAATGCCAAAGGAAGCAGATCATTCTTTTTCAACAGCATAAAAAAATCCGCATTCTGCCGGCAGATAAGAAAATATGCCTTTGATACCGTATATGAGGTGAACTGCGGTAGCTTTTTCAATTCCTTTATATATAACTGACACAATTCATGGAGACGTAAATACAACACCTCCTCCTTCGACTTAAAGTTACGATAGAAGGTTTTTCTGTCAAGCCCGGCACACTCCGCCAGTTCCTTGATGGAAATGCTGTTATAGGCTTTACACTCCATTAACTCCAGCAATGCTTTTAATATCATTTGCTTTGATTGGGCTGCAATCGGGTTTTCTTTCAGCGCTTTCATAATGCCTCCTGCCACATATTACGTTAAATGTGGAACTTGCTTTAACATAGTTGACTGGATTCTTATTGTACTATAAAATCATAAGTGCCACAAGTGGGACAGTTAATTTAAAGGAGGAAACAAACATACAAACTTATCATTGCGATCCGTTCTGGAGAATGCTTCAACCATATTTACCTAAAAGCAATCGGTTAACTACGAACAATCTGCCTGAAGAGTATTTTATACCGATCCTTGGCATGGACATACATATCGACCACTACAAGCCAGTTGTGTCCAAGGGCCGGCTGATACTGTTTCATGGGGTTGGGGGAAATGGACGATTACTTTCCTGCATCGCCCTGCCACTGGCAAGAGCCGGGTTTGAGGTAATCTGCCCGGATTTACCTTTATACGGCTGTACCTGCTATATAAAGGACATAACGTATGACACCTGGGTTTCATGCAGCGTAGAAATAGTAAAATATTATCAGAGTAATGAGAGCTTACCCATATTCCTGTTTGGATTTAGCGCCGGAGGAATGTTAGCTTATCAGATTGCTTGTAAAAGTCAAAATATCCGAGGGTTGATTGTCTCCTGTATTCTCGATCAGCGGGAGAAAACCGTCACCAGGAACTCAGCTAGAAATCCATTATTGGGGCTTATGGCGAAGCCCCTTATGACAGCTATGCACACTTTTGCCGGCAGAGTAAAAATTCCAATGAAGTGGATCGGAAATATGAAAGCCATAGTCAATCAGAAAGAGGTAGCCCGGATTCTTATGAAAGATAAGAAATCCTCTGGCGTGAGAGTCCCGATAAACTTTATATATTCCATGCTCAATCCTGAAATAAGAATAGAACCTGAACAATTTACAGCGTGTCCGGTTTTACTGTCACATCCTGGAGATGACCGCTGGACAGATATAAAGCTAAGCAATCTCTTTTACAATCGCCTGGCTTGTAAAAAACAGACTGTAATCCTGGAAGGCGCCGGTCATTTTCCAATGGAAGCGATTGGTCTGAAGCAGATGGAGCAGGCATGTATACAGTTTTTAGAACAGAACTTATAGACATATTCTGATTCGTAAAAATAAAAAGGCGGTAAGGCCCTATAAAAACTGTTATATGGTGTCTTACTGCCTGATTGCCAGGTTTTAACTTTTCATGACTACCGCACTTAAATAACTGTTAAAAGCGCGATACTCTGCTTCCGACAGTTGATCCGGACTGGACATCACAACAAGGTCATGCCCTTTAAAGCCCTTCTTATAGGGCGGGTGAACATGAGAATACCTGTTGGCCTGGTATCCCGAACGCTCATAGAACTGCTTGCGATGAACGGATACATCATCAGTAGGAGGGTCGATTTCAAGAATGACTGTTTTTCGCTCCCCGTCTAAAAGCTCCAATGCCTTCTGCCCATACTTTTTACCGCGCATTTTCGGCAGGATGCAAAAGTGCTCTACATAGATAAACTCTGCCGTCTCCCACCAGAGAATCATACCGACCCACATATCGTTCTCATAAATCAAATTAAAATGATATGCTTCATTTCCCATAATACAGGTTTGTACATGACTTTCCCTTTGCTCATGAATCGGGAAGCTGGCCTGGTATAGATCCATCGCCTGATGATACATGGCATGATTGCTGTCTGTTAATCTTCTAAACTCCATATTGTTTTACCTCATATCAATCATCTCGAAGAAATCGGCTATCAAATTATAAAACCTGTTACTTTTTTCGGCTCTTCCATAAACACTCAATTAGTTCAACAAAGAACAATACCAGGAAACATATTACTCCACCCGCTAAGGTTATTCTGTAAGGATTGCCGGATACTACCCCATAAATCAGACACACCAAATCAAAGCCAACAGAAATCACAAATGCCTTTAGTAATGCATACAGTACAAATTGTTTCATAAAGTCCTCCTCTTAACCTACAGCGCTATTTAGTTACCCTGTCAGACCTGCCTTCTATGAAGTTTGATTCCCCTATTAAATAATCGAATCACGGTTCCAACCTTCGGTATTAACATTATAGACCGTCTGCCCAACTCCAATAAACGGCGGATAATAATTTTCACTATATTCCTTCAAATATCTATCATCAAACTTCTCATAATTCAAAGTTTTCTTCACTTTGATATTTTCAAATTCAACCGGAAGCCCGGGAGAGGAATAAAAGCTTTTTCCCAACTGTACCTGAAAATGGAGATGTGGCTCCGAGGTATTCCCCGAATTTCCACATTCAGCGATCTTCTCTCCCCTTTTTATGGATTGCCCCACAGACACCCGTATACTGTCAGGTTTAAGATGGGCCAGCAAGGAGTATTCACCATCAGAATGACAAATCAGAACGTAATTTCCCCGAATATCACGGGCATTGCATGAGGCGGCCCTGTTCTTCGTGATCCTGCTATCCGGATTCCCGGTACAAATTTCCGCCACCGTGCCGTCTGCCGGAGCTAAAATATCCCTGCCATAACAATAAAAGGAACCTGCTTCTGTCTCTTCTCCCTGAAAGCTGCTGCCGGCGCCATCCAGGATAACAAAATCATAAGCATATCTTTGCGTTGGTATCTCCCAGGAATGAGAGGTTTTTTCAGTTACCCCGCCATTTACAACTACCCACTCACCGCTAAAGGGCAAAGCATATTTCACCTGCGGATGATAGCTTTCAATACTGGGAAGATCGCCGTGATATTTATATTCCAGAACAATAATACCCCATAACTGTTTTAAGGATTGTATCAGTACAGAACCATTCATTTATATTACACCACCTCCGCTATTTCTGATTAAGCCAATTATATCAAACAAACCTATTAAGAAGAAAGAGCATCGGAAGTCAGTGCTTACGCTTAAAAAGAATGAATCCTGCTATAACCATAAGAATCACTCCCAAAATAATTATTAAAATAGATATATTCCCGCCTATTCGGCCAGCTAAAAATATAGAAGTTGGCCCATCTGCACCGCCTATAACAGATATGGACATACTTTCTTTCATTTTCAATAGAATCTCAATAATTACCAAAATAGTTCCCAATATACCCATTATAATCCCCAAAACTTTTTTCACTTTCATAGAAACTCCTTTTTGTATATTCCCATGCTTATTTATTTTATGAAATAGCGCCTACTGTAGATTTGATATTTTCTTATAACTATCCGCTACTCCATACGTTCCTGCTGCTTCTGAATCAACTGTACATTCTTCTTCTCCAGTTCGTTTAAAAGGTCGTCTGTAAACTCAGAAGGCTCAATTTTACCCTCATACCAACTACAACTATTAAAATATTGCTGCAGTTCCATATCCGTAAAGCGCCTCCCGTGCCGCGCGTAAATCTCGTTTTTCGCAATCCGCAGCCTTTGCGCGGATAAATTCAGCAAATTAGCCTCGTTCAGAGCGGCATCGCTGCTGTTTGGAAATATAAATTCGCTGCCGTCATACCGGGCTGAATCGGAATCTATGCGAAAGCTGTACTTAACCGGTTCAATGTCCCACACCATTTGTTCATACTCATGCTGTACCTGTTCATTTTCTAAAAGAAAGGTCACATCCGTAGGCAAGCTCATAGCATATACATTCGCTCCGTCATAGCCTAAGATCTCATAGTCTGGTTCATTCACATAATCACCATTATTAAAAATACGGATCGAGAACAGCAGCCCGTCCCCGTTCTGTTCAAAAGAACTTTTTTGGAAAACTGAAATTCCGCCCCCTTCCAAAGGCTTCTCAACATAGAGTCCGTCCCAGTTCTCCGGGTAGGTGATGGAAAAATCCGCCGCCTTTCTAACTAAGGATTCCGCAGGTTCCCCGGACGCCGTTTCTTTCAGAGCAGACGGTGTAGTTTCCCGGTTGTCTATCCCGGCAGACGAGGACATTTCCGTTTCTGTGTAAACAGGACTGTCTTCCTGTCCTTTGGAGTGAGTTGCCCCGTCTGCCAGTTGAAACAGAAAGAACATGACAGCCAGCACATAAGCCGCTCGTAATATAATTCCGGTAAAGTCATGCGCCTTCAGCCTGGTATATGAATAAGTGCAGGGTCCGTAGGCCATAGCCTTTAAGACCTCATGATTTTCAGGACTGTAACTGAGCAGACGTTTCCGCAAGTCAGCCGCTTCCAGGGGCTTTTCAAGCATTTCCTTCACCTCTGCTATCATAGCCAACATAGGAAGGCGGTGGTAATCATTGTGGCAGCGGTCTAAATAATAGTTCCCTTCTATTTCAGCCTGCTCCAAATCACCTCCACTTATCAGACCGCGAATCTTTGCGGACAGTGAACGCATCTGAATATCTTTATTCTTACAGAGCCACGGCGTCTCCTCAAGCATAATCTCCAGCTTTAGTTCTTCTCTTTCAGCCGCTTGTTCTTCTCCCAAACAGCGCAGGCAGGCGCTGCGCAGATCGCTGTGCAGGAAACAGAGCATGGCGCCTTTATGCTTTCCTGCCAGCTTCCATGCCAGATCTTCCAGTGTCAGAGCCTCTCTGACCCGGCCGCTGCGGTATAATCCCACCGCGGCATTGTGCAAGGAAATCGCCCGTTCCTTCATATTTCCGATTCCATTGATTCCAGACAGCAGACAGGCCGCAGAAGCGCTTAAAGGACGGTTTTCGCAGAGCAGCGGGCGCAGCATTATCCGGTTTCTGTAAATCCGAAGAAAATAAGTAATTATGAAAAATGCGGCCATTGCAAGCAGAAACCAGCTGATTGCCCGAGACCAGCCCGGACTGTAAGACCGCCGGTAAACCCACAGGACCGAAATCCATACGAAAAGCATCCCCGATAGAGTATCCACAATACACATTCTCTCAACTGCAAGAAAGTATCTTTGTCCCTCCTTAAAACAGTCCCCGGCTGACGGATCATCCCTCAATCCCTCCGCCAGTTCTAACGCATAAGCAAACTTCTTCCTCTTCTTTATCACTCCAAAGCTTCCGGCCAGCAAAACCGCCATGGCGGCAATTAAGGCGATGGAAAAACCAACATAGAGCGGCCAGGTATCGTCTTTCACCACATCAATATGGCAGCCGGCCGCAGATATCCCGCTGACGGACAGTATTTCCATTTCCCTGATTCTATTTCCTGAGTCGCTCTCGATACGCAGCGCAACAGGCTTTCCAAGCCGATGCTCCGGGAGTTTTCCTTTCATTCTTAAATAGCTTTTCCCATTTCCCGTTGCACTTTCCCACATTAACTCTGCGTCCCCATGGCTCACATGAGGCTCCATATATTTTTCTTCGGCCTGAAGCTCTATTGTGAACGTATCCTGGACAGGTTCAAATGAAAGCTCTATGGTCTGTTTGTAGCTCCCTTCCTGACGTGAAAGCCAGAAAGCAAAAATAATCATAAATACTGACAGTATGGGAAATAAGAGCCATAGCCTGCTTCTCTTCATAAGCGTCTCCTTGTTGTTTGTAAATTCATCCCCTTGTTACCGGAAAACAGAGAAAAAGCGCGACCCAGCATCTCAAAAAGACGCAGGCCGCGCGTATATAATGTCATAAGATATACACTTAAATCGGGTAACCGGGCAGCGTCATCCATGGCGGTGTCCATAAAGTCCTCTATTTTCAAAATTTGTCTTATCATACCGGATAATACATAAAATAGCAAGACCCTATCCCTATAATTAATAGAAATTTAATGGGGCAGGCAGGTGGTAATAATCAGGCACTGCCATCAGATCACCAGTGATGTTATATTCAGCTAATATTTTTTCTCTTAAATAATTTCATGTACGGTTTCCATAATCTATATTTTTGCTCTTATTAGATTATAAACTTACAGAAAGGAGATGTTGAATATTGGAAGAATTAATCGTCAATCTGGTGCAGTCCCAGGGAATTTGGGCAGTATTATTTGTTTTTCTGCTGCTATATACCATAAAAAAGAATGACAAGTTAGACGAATTACAGGAAGCCCGTGAACGAAAGTACCAGGAACTATTGACACAGCTTACGGTAAAGCTTTCCATCGTAAATACAGTAAATGAAAAACTCGATACTATTCAAGCTGTCCTCAAAGAAAAGTCCGATTAGCGAATTAAAACGGCTCTCTTTGCGATTTTCTAATCCAACCACATTGTTTTATTAAACTTCGGTTTACAAATAACGTCCTTTTTATTTTTTATTATATGAATTTGCAAATTCAAATAATTTGAATGGAGGACGTTTTATGTTACTAAAAAATGGAGACACAGGAATTCAGGTAAAATATTTACAGCAGGGTCTTAAAATTATGTGCTGTAATCCAGGCAGTATTGATTCAGCATTTGGTCCCGGAACACAGGCCGCCGTGGAGAAATTCCAGGAAGAGTGGGGATTGACAGTTGACGGAATTGTTGGCAATGATACCTGGAATTGTCTGCTTGCAGAAATCAAACCAATCCAGCAGGCATTAAAAAACAAAGGGTTCTATACCGGAGCCATTACCGGTATTGCAAAGGACAGTACCTATAACGCAGTCATTCGTTTCCAGAGCAGCAGGGATCTAACAGCAGATGGCATGGTAGGGGCCGCGACCCGCGCAAGGCTGTTTAATGAAGATCAGGGGGGCGGCGATGAATCCATGCTGCCTTTGTCGATTGGGGACAGGGGAGACTACGTTCTTTACCTTCAGTACGGACTTAGAATCTTGTGCTGTAGTCCAGGCGCGCTGGACGGAGTTTTTGGTTCCGGAACTGCGGAGGCAGTAAAAAAATTTCAGGCAAAATACGGAATTACGGACAACGGGATTGCAGACACCACAACCTGGAATACTTTAAAAGGACAAATTACGGATATCCAGAGCCGTCTGCTTGAACGAAATTACAGTATTGCGATTGTTGATGGATTGGCAACCTCCGCGTTGGTTGAGACAATAAAAAAATACCAGGAGGCTAACTGGCTTACAGCCGATGGACAGGTAGGACCTGCCACTTATGAGCTTTTATTCAGTGATGTGGAAGACGGCGCTACCGACGCATTGCCATTAAAAACAGGGTCCAGGGGACCCAGAGTTTTATATTTCCAGTATGCGCTAAGAATCAGTTGTATCAACCCAAACGGTACGGACGGAGTTTACGGACCGGGAACTAAATCTGCAGTTGACCGCTACAAAACCCGCAAAGGGCTGACAGCTGACGGAATGGTTGATACAGTTACCTGGGAAAAGATGCGTGATGAAATCCGGCCGCTTCAAACTGCACTTGTTAACCGCGGTTATGATGTAGGATTTGTAGATGGAATTGCAACTGAAAAAGTTTATAACTCAGTATTACAGTTCCAGACAGATCATAACCTGGTAGCAGACGGCATGATCGGCAATGCCACTAAAGCTCTGCTTTTGGGTGGAACCGCAGGCGGCGGGACAGTTTCCTCTACCTTGAAATTAGGTTCTAATGGTTCTTTGACCCGTTACCTTCAGAGGCTTTTCAATGAATTGGGCTACCAGATTCCGATTGATGGTATTTTCTCACAGGAAACCCATAATGCTGCACTCTCATTCCAGACAACGCATGGATTGGAAGCTGACGGAATTGTTGGCGGAGGCACATGGAGAAAGTTGTTTGAAGTTTACCGGGTTGACGTGCCAGGAACCGGTGTAGAAAAACTGCTGAATGTGGTAAAACATGAGCTGGCCTGGGGATTTGCAGAAGACAATGCAAATAACATCACGCCTTATGGACAGTGGTATGAGATGAATAGAAGTCCGTGGTGTGCCATGTTTGTTTCTTACTGTGCATACCAGGCAGGCGTTCTCGACACCCTTGTGCCCAAATTTGCATGGTGTCCGTCTGGAATGACATGGTACAAGAACCGCCAGAAATATCACAAGAGAAACAGCGGTTATATTCCCAAAAAAGGCGATGTCATTTTCTTCTACAACGATGAACTGGGCCGGGTGGCTCATACTGGGATTGTCGTTGATGGAGATGAAAATTATGTCACCACGATTGAAGGAAATACCACAATAGACGCGGTGGAACAAAGAACTTATAACCGCAATCATTCCACGATAGATGGTTATGGCGATAATGGAGGAGAAGCCATTGAACTTCCTGCCCCTCCGACAGAGGAAGAAATCAATGAAATTTTGGTTGATCATTATAGGGAGTTCCTGGATGCATGTTATATCATACTTCCCTCTGAGCAGATTACTTTGAATTACGAAGCTACAATCCCCATGCCTCCTAATGGCAAAGCCCTTGTTGAGGCAAGTGCTGATACAACTATCTTTGACAACAGCATCAATAATCCGAATGCTGTTACCTTCGATGTGGAGGGCGGTATTGCAATGTCCCAGGAGATTGCTCTTTCAGAAGCTCTTACACTTACTTTTGAGGAATCAGGACTTGAAGATGCCCAGAGTTTGGCAGATATTGTTTTCGATATCAATATGTCTCTCGATACTGGTGCGTCTGTCGTAGCAAGCGGAATCAGAACAGAGGCAGATGGAACCTGGTTTTATATTTCATATGCGGTTAAAAAAGAAGTACAAATTGCCGATGGGTATCCACCTGTTAATTTTGTTTTCAAATACACACTTTGTTTGAAATCAGATGACTCTGCAGGAGCACGTTTTTTTGAACTTGTCGAGGAATTCGTAACCGAATATCGTAAAGAAATTAATGTGGTGGTAGGTGTAGCTGCGGTTATCGGACTTGCAATAGCATTTAAAGCACTATTGCTTGCAGGTGGTATCAGCGGGCTCATTGCAGCAACTAAAGCTGTACTGGGAGCCGCAGCTAAAGTGGCAATAGTAGCATAATAAATAGTGGGCGGTTTCCGATAATGGAACCGCCCTAACTATTTTTGCATAAAGTATTCTGTCCGCAGATCATTGAGCAATCTTCTTCGTACCCTGTTAACATATTGCCTGGAAATACAGAGGGTCTCCGATATCTCCCGATCACTTTTTCCTTCCACAAGGTACAGCTCTGCAATTTTTTTATGGCTATCACATTCTATCTGGTTAATATATCGGCTTATATCAATAATAAAAATGATATCGCTAAAACACTCTATCTGTGACGGGATATCTTTGTTTTCGTATAACTCTTCAATCTCTTTATAGATATAATAGTTTTTACATAACAAACAGTATTTGTTTTTAAAACAGGTGTTAATATAGACAATACACTGACCGTCATTTTCATATGTACGGATTTTAGAGACTGCCTCAATTAACACCATTGAAAATTCTTGAAAGGCATCATCGTATTCCATAAAAAAACATTTTCGTGCAAATTTTTTAACCAATGGTGTCATTTGACTGATAATCTCATTTAATGCAATCCGATTGCCATTTTTATAATCCCTAATTTTACTGCATAATTTGTCCCTTTCCATGTGTAACTCCTTTTTTTATAAAAAAGGAATTAACCTCACGGATTGGAAACAGCATACACATTAACATTTTATTAAATTTTTAATGGTACTTTGTGCTTATTTAAAACCCTAAAATAAGCAGTTCTTATTTCATATTTTCTTTTAGAAACATTTTATAATAAGCAAGGCTCACTATTAGATACACACTACCTAAAATCAAAAGTTCAGCAGCAAAAACACCCAAAAATATTCGTGGAATTAATCTTAACTGCAGAACCAACGACAGTATAAAGCTTATCACATAAAACATACTATATTTACGAAAAAATTTTTTTCTATCAGAAGGACCATTAAACACGGGTTGACCTGAAATATCATTCTTCTTTAAGTGTACTTTTAGCTGACAATATAGAACAGCCGTGAGTATGATATACATAACCACTAAAATACAGCCTATAAGACGTTGATGCTCTGATATCATAAAAATCAATTCTTGGTTTTTGATTATCTGATCATCAATGCCGACTAAAGAAAAATCAACAAAGCCTGTAGAATTGGCAATAGCGCGGATACCAGTCAAAAAATTTTTTTCATCGGAATCTATCACAATATCTGAATTAACTAAGGCAAAGTACAGGATGCCCTCGAACACAAAATCATTGGGATTGACTGTCCATGCCATTGCTGGATACGGTATAATAATATATTCGTCCAACATATATGCCGGATCAGTTTTATAATATACTTGGGTGTTATCTTCTAAAATCCCAATTACTTGAAAATTTATATTTTTAGTATAAAAACTCCCCTTAACAATGTCTCCGATATTGTATATTCCTTCATAGGAAGACCCCAGTAAGATAGGAAATGTATTATCATTAAAACTAATCTTATTCCATATAGGCATATTTCCTTTTTTTACCTTCAACTTATTGTGCTCAAAGGCTAATTGATTCATTTGCATTGACTTTATTGCAAGTTCAGCATCTGGGAATTTATCACGGAATTCCTTTGTGTGGTAATAAAATTTTTCATCCCCCTGAAAATCATCTATAACAACAGACTGATTAAACATAGATAATAATTTAGCATTATCCATGCCTGTAAGCTTGTTATAAAAATCCCCCAGCATATTTACCTTTTTATCATTATGCCTAAACTCACGAAAGGAATCCGCGTCAAGAAAATTGTCTATTAAAGTATAGCGTTTTTCACCAATCGAAACATGCTCTTTATTTTCTGAAGTTGGTTTTGAGATCGTAAGAGAGGTTAATGTTATTCCCACAATAAAAATAAATACTGTAAGTAACATAATACATAAAACGCTAAAACTGTTTTTAAAGAAAAAATTATAAATACGGCTGCTTTTGATCATATTATTTTCTCCCACAGGTATTATCTTTAAGTAAAGGTTATAGTAAATGTGACAAAAATCCGAATGTATTTTCTCACATTCGGATTTTTGCTTGAAAATTTATAAAGTCACTTAAAAATTCAAGGATAGAATATTATTCCTCGGAACCATAATATGTCCTGGCCCTGTCACTGACATCTGGATCAAACTTATGCCACGGTGATGTTGCCTGGGTTTCGCTTGTCCCCCATTTACGCCCTGAATCTGTTAAAATACTACCTCCATATGTCTCCATTCTTGCTCTCGTGTAATGATATACCCCAGGCCAACTGGTCCAGCCATGTGCTCGGAAATAAGTATTGCCGCTCTGATCCTTCCTCTGCCTTTCTCCTTCATGAACGGGATCTGACCGTAAAAGACCTCTTTTCTCCATAGCTTTGTTATAGGCATCTGCATTTACAAAATACCCTGTATCTTCGTCCCAGCCACCTACTACGGTAGAATCCGTAGAAACCGCATAGGCTGGAAATGAACTCGACAGTAACAGACCCATTGCTAATGAAACTTTTAATATATTGCTTTTAAATTTTCTCATATTTCACCTTCCATCTTCTATACGATAATTATTTAGTGTGCCGGGTGTGTTCCAACTACCGTGGTACTTCCTGGAACTATCCCAAGAATCTGATCACAGCAGGCACATCTATAAAAATCATTTGTAATCATAGTACAGATATCGGTATCCCAGTCGATTACATGATTTATGCCCCCGGTAACAATTTCATGGTTACAGGGAATATGGGTGCATGATTTTGTCGCAGCCCGGAATATATTACTGTATGAATGTTCTATAATATCCTCTATTGTTCCCGTCAATCCCTTTTCAGTAAAAATGATACTGCCTTCATGATCCTTTGCAAGTACAGAGTAACATCCTGTTTCATCCCTAGTTATTTCCAAGGTTGGAATATCCGTTACATTAGAATTTATTTCTTCTGCCATTACGCTGCTTATAGCTGATAAAGAAATGAGCACGGCAATAATTAATACCCAAAAGTGTTTACCTATCCTCATATTCGTTTCTCCTAATTACGTTGGAATAGTTTATTATAAATATGTTCCAGTGTAGCTTCCACATTTTTGGTAGTTCCACTCTCCTCATAAATAACGGTCCCGTTCTTATCAACAGCGCAAGCTGAATAGTTTTCTTTGGACTTTCTAATGATGATTGTGGGAATATCAAAATCACCTCCACTTAGAGAACCAAAATTATCTGGTAATCTTTTCTGAAATATTGGCAGTTGCATCTGAATATCTGTTGTAGTAGCTGTTAAATTACGGTTATCCCTCCTTTCATTTTTGGGAGACCACTCTCCGTCATATTCCCCCGCCATGGAGCTTATACTGAATAGCGCTATCAAAAGAGCCGCTATAGCTGGCAGTATCATGTTTTTTAACGCTTTTTTATCTCCATTTCTAATCATTATCTGTACCCTTTCTTCCATTGGATATCTGCTGAAAAAATTACAGAGGAAATCCCCTCTAACTCTTTTTTCTTCTAAATATATCAATGTAAGTATGTAGCTCTTCTTATAATCCTTGCTCCTGGATTTCAAAACCGCTTCATCACAGGCAAGTTCAATATCCCGGTTAGCAAATGAATACATGATCCATATAAAAGGATTCACCCAGTAAACAGCACAGATGAAAGCCAACAACCATTTAAACAGTACATCAAACCGCTTAATATGAATCAGTTCATGTTCTAAAATTTGTTCCAGGTGCAGTTCGTCGATTTCCCCATCCATTCTTGGCAGTAAAATGACTGGTTTCCAAATGCTATATGTCAAAGGAGTGATTATTCGATCAGATACTTTGACATATATTTTACGGCGTAAACTCTGGCGTTTTATCCAGATAGCCACCGACTCATTCTCTAGTGGCAGAGCCATCTGATATACTTTCCGATTTTTGATATGTGGTATTACGAATTTCCCCATACAAATCAGTCCGCCTATCCCCCAGATTATCGGTATCATTATCGCCAACTCATTCGGTATATTATTTTCGTATTGCACAATTCTTTCAGCCGTATCACGGATATGGCTGTTCTTTTTTTCTGTAATAAAGAAATGCTCTATTCCTGGCAACCGGATTGTAAAAGGACATAACAAACGCAAGGTTAATATCTTCCAAAAAATTGCCCACGCGCTGCCAACAAAGTGAAAAACAAACAGTTTCCGTAATAACAAAATGAAACAAATCATGATGCTTCCGGAAACATGAGCGGCAATAATTCCCTCCATAGCGCCTCCGCTTTCATAAGTTCTGTATAAGCTCCTTCAAATGCCTAATCATATCTTTGTCCATTTTTTCATTTCCAATGATGGATGCAACTAGTTTATCCGGCGCTCCGTCATACATTTTATTAATCAATTCATGTGTCTCATATTGGCGTACATCTTCTTTTGAAATACAGGCACTGCAAATATAATTGGGATCACTTCTTTTTATTATTTCTTTATCAATACACTTTTTTAATACTGTATAAGTAGTTGTTTTGCTCCAGCCAATCTGCTGACGCAGAAGCTCAGCAATCTGTTTCGCGGACAGCTCTCCATTTTCCCATAGAGTTTCCATAACCTTTAATTCGCTATCAAATAGTCTTTTTTCCATAAAATGAACCAGCTTTCTTGTTCTATAGCAATAGAATGTGTTTTTATTCTACTGTAATAGAATGAAACTGTCAAGTTATTTTTAAAACCATTCATAGATACCGGATAAAAAAATGGAAAGACTGGCTGGATAGTGTAAATAATACTCAAGGATTGGATATTTATAGTCCCGGGGCTTTTCTTTTCTAAAATAAATCATCATGAACCATATCTTTTTATATTTCTGCAGAAAACTTCTAAAAATTCCTTATTTCCTTATTGAGACAGTAAAATCCACGAAAAGCGAAGTCACTTTCCCTTTCCGGCATGTACCTTGACAAATTTATAGCACAGTTCAGAAGTTATACAGGTGCTGTGGATTGTGTGCGATGACAACATGGAGCACGCCCGCAGCCTAATTGCCTCATAGCGGCAGCCTGCAAATACGCGGCGGAAGACCGGCGCAGGAAATGATCTGAAACACTGTGCAACCAACAATGGTTATTTTAGAAATAATTTGCTAATTGCAGTTGAAAAGTCGTAGGTTCACCACGTATAAGATATATGGAGAGCAACAAACAGGGATTATGCTGATTTCCCCTTTCAACTGCAAAAGAAAGGAGTAAACATGGCAGTTGGAGAATTTAACCATGAGAAACAAGCCGTTTCAGAAAAGCGAACCTACTCGGTTCAAGAGATAGCAGACATCCTGCAGATCAGCCGCAGCATGGCATACAACCTTTGCAAACAGTCGCTTTTTAAGACAGTCAAGGTTGGTAAATATGTCAGAGTCTCAAAACCCTCCTTCGATGAATGGCTTGATACCCGAAAATAAAAAGGAGAATCAGTATGGCATCTATTGTAAAGCGAGGTAAAACATATTCCGTAGTTTACTATGAGGGAACAGGAGACAAACGACAGCAGAAATGGGAATCTGGATTGACGTATTCTGCGGCAAAATCCATGAAGGCAAAAATTGAGCATGAACAGGCACAGCAGACTACAGGTGACGAATCAAAGAACCGTCTGAAAGAAATGACCATCAGCGAATTTCTATATGAGTTCATAGAGAAGTATGGATATAAAAAATGGGCTGCCTCAACCTATGATGGCAATGTAGGGCTGCTGGAGAATTATGTCCATCCTCATATAGGTGATAAAAAGCTTCTTTCTCTCACAACCAAAATGATTGATGATTATTACGACTTTTTAGAAAAGGAAGCGGAGCCTGCCACAAATATGGGGAAACCCACAAGAGAACACATTACAGCGTCCACAATCCATGACATTCACAAAATCCTGCGCTGTGCCTTTAATCTGGCCGTGCGCTGGGACTACAGAAAGAAAAATCCGTTCCTTAATGCAACTCTTCCAGAGCATAAAGAACAGGAGCGGGTAGTCCTGGAGCCTAACCAAATCCTAAAGGTTTTAAAATATACCTGCCGCCCTGACAATTACGATTACTACCTGATTCACTGCGCCGTATTAATTGCCATAGGCTGCACGATTCGCGGCGGCGAAATCGGCGGGCTGCAATGGGACCGTGTCCATTATGAGAAAATGATATTTCACATTGACAGAGCCATTGACCGGATCAGTAAGAAAAACTTGAAACTGCCCAAAGTAAGGATACTGTTCAAGTTTCCCAATCTGATTCCCGGAGCGAAAACCTGTATTGTCCTAAAGCAGCCTAAAACTGATAATTCTGCGCGAGATGTAGATGTCCCGCAGATGGTTCTCAATTCGTTACAAATACTAAGACAAATGCAGGAAAAATTAAAGGCAGAATTAGGCTCCGATGGATATATAGACTACAATCTGGTAATCTGCCAGGCAAACGGCCGCCCAATGATGACTGAGCATTTAAACAAGCGCTTTAAAGAGATTCTGGTAGAAATGAACGATCCGGAAATAAAAGCGGAAGAAATTGTATTTCACAGCCTTCGTCACACAAGCGCCACTGCAAAGCTGTTTGTATCCCAGGGAGACTTTAATTCAGTCATGCAGGCCGGAGGCTGGGCAAACTTAGAGATGCTTACCAGACGTTACGGCAAACATTCCTTCCAAGACAACCGTGAAAAGCTTGCTCATAAGATGGATGACTTCCTTGGCAATGGCCTGGAAGAAGCAAGCGGAAACGATGGCGGAACCGTCATCGCCCAACCCGGCGCGATAGAACAGGCGCTGCAAACCCTGTTTCAGGCCAACCCTGATTTGCTAATACAAGTCATCCAGTCTGTCCAGTCTGCTAATAAAGAATAATCTTATTAGCAAAAAATTTTAGGGGCTGAAAAATCGTATTAGCAAATCAGCCCCCAAATATTTACCATGGGATCAAAAAAAGACCATTTTATTAGCAAACAGAACTTCATGTAAAAACAGCCCAAAACCGTTCACCTCGTATTAGCAGACCCGAATTTATTAGCAAGGACACAATTTTATTAGCAGATTTTAAAAGGTTCACCAAAAACAAAAAAGCCGAAAACCTAGTAAAATCAAGGCTTTCGGCGATGTGTCTGGTGTTCCTGAGCGGATTCGAACCGCTGGCCTTCCGCTTAGGAGGCAAATGAAGGCTTCCGGGTTATCTGTTTTGTAACGTATTCGTGGCGTTTATACCCGGTTTCCGTATTTTCTCCGTGACGATTATAGAGACATCAAGCCGATTAAAACTGGTTACCACGGCTTGTACTTAAAAACGCAACTGTACAAATAGCTTGATGTCTCTACAAAATATCACTCACTAAACCACAATTTCGTTTATCGAAGTTGTGGTTTTCTTTTTACATGAAAAAAGCTTCTGTATGGGCAAATACACAGAAGCTCAGACCATGCTATGAACTAAGATATATCACATTATAGCATGGCGAATCTCAAAATACAATAGTACGCAAAGGAGTATTCGCAATGAACGAATTGACTGCAAACATGAAAACCGAAGAAGCGATAAAAGAAAAAATAAAGGAGAGCCGCTTTGAATCCATCAATGGTAAAGACTTGATGGAAATGGACTTGCCACCGCTTCATTACACCATCAGCACCATTTTGCCGCATGGCTTCTTTATCCTCGCAGGTGGTGCTAAAGTGGGCAAATCATGGCTTGCCGAGCAGATATCCTACGCTGTTGCCAGTGGTGGGCAAATCTGGGGCTATCAAGCCATACAGTCCGAGGTCTTGTATCTCGGTCTGGAAGATACCGTAACACGCTTACAGAGCCGCTTTGAGATGCTTGAAGCCTATGAGGGTATGGAGAACATCCACTTCGTTTTAAAAGCAAACAGCATCACTTCCGGCGTTGAGGAAGATATCCGTGATTACTTAACGCTGCATCCCAATATCAAACTGGTGGTCATTGACACGCTCCAACATATCAGAGGGAATGAGTTTGTAAAAAACATCTATGCCGGGGACGTGGAGTTTACCAACATCCTGCGCCAGATAAGCATGGAGTTTGACCTTACCATCCTTGCGCTCACGCACACCAACAAAGGCAAGCACGATGATGATATCAGCAAGATTTCCGGCAGCGAGGGCATGGCAGGAGGAACAGACGGGAACTGGGTGCTGACAAAGAGCAAGCGCACCGACACCAGAGCCAATCTCACCATTTCCAACCGTGATACCGAAGCCTTTGAATTTGCCCTTGAATTTGACAAAGAATCCTGCCGTTGGAACAAGCTCACCCGTGACGAATCTGTTGTCAATGAAAAGGAGCGGTTCTTACACGCTATCGTTAATTTCGTCAAAGCAGAGGAAGCACACCATTGGGAGGGGACGGCAACAGAGCTGCTGACAATCTTACAGGCACGAGAGCCGATTCTTGTTAGTTACAGTGCTGCTGTGTTCTCAAAGAGCTTGAAAGCAGCGCAAGATTCGCTGAGAGAGATCTATGGGGTTTCTTATGTGAGCGCATTCCATAACAAGAAAAAATGGATAACCCTTGACTATATCGAAGTCAAGTAACTACGGGTACTACGCCAGCACCGTTGTTTTTCATAGGACGATGAAGAAAAATTACCCGTAGTCGGATTTCTGAGGACAACGGCAAAATTCTACCGCTTATCCTAACGGAAACAACGGCGCACCCGTAGTTGCCGTTGTCCTCAGCTTAAATCAATCTATTTTATAAGCAAAGGAGACGAAATGAGAGATTACAGTTCACAAAAAATTGAGATTGAAACCATAAAACCAAGAACCATAACAGTGAATCTTTCCAATGCAGATGTGAAACGCCTTGCCGAAAAATCCGGCGAGGGTGGGTTGACAATTTCAGAGCTGTTGGAGAACTTCATCGGGGATTTGGTAGACGGAACATATTCCAACGGAAGTGATGAACGGATGTATGCGGAACAGTGGTATCAGCGTTGTTGGTTTGCCATGTTTTCGGATGATACATTTCTGAAATTTTTGCTGCTGTGGGGGGATTTGGACGATTATATTGATTTGATGGATGAACTTGAAAGCAATAAAAAAGAAATGGCGGAAATGACAGCCGATGCCGAAGAATACTCCGCTGAGGAACGGGACGAACTGCAAGAGTATATCAATGAGTTGCAGAAAGAAATTGATTATTATTGGGGCAAATTTTTGGAGCGAAAACGTCAAAAAGAATCCTATGTTTTTGAAAAAGAAATCGAAAATATTATGGCGTGGAAATCGCAGCTTGATACAATTCTCGACCCCGAAAATCCATAGCAACACATTATTAGCAAGCAGGGGGAAAATGTACCCATTCCCTCATACTTGCATATAGCAAGCATGGGGAAATTGTACCCACTCGTTGTCCATTATTCTCCCTATACTTGCAATAGCAAGCATAGGGGAAATGTACCCACTCGTGTCATTTTCCCACTTGTTAGCCGTTGCACTGGGGCAACGCCCCCTAATACCCCCACCTGTACCATTTTGCAAAACGGCAAAATGACTGTCCCACAGACGGCACAACAAAACTAAAACCACTGACGAACAATTTTGTAATTTCCTCACGGTGAGGAAGTTTTGAAAGGAGAAGTAATAAATGGCTGAAAAAGATAGAGTTCGCACAGAGCAATTCCGTTTTACTTTGCTTCCAGAGGAAAATGCTATGCTCACAAAAAATGCTTTTGAGTACGGCTTATCGAAATCGGAATATTTAAGAAAACTGATTCTTGCAGAATCGTTGACGGGTAAGCAGTGGCACATGGATAGAGACCAGGCAAAGCAGTTGATTTACGAAGTGAACCGCATTGGAAACAATGTCAATCAAATTGCTTATAACACAAATGCTGTTCGATTTTCTTCTAATAAGGATTGGGGAGAACTCCAAACAAAATATTTTGAGTTAATGACACTGTTTTGTCAGTTTGCGTTGCGAGAGAACGGAGAGGAAAAACTCTGGTATAAAAAGATTCTGGAACTGATGCCAAAGGACGATTCCTCAAGTGTATAATAATCTCTGTTTTCTAACCATGGTAGAAAATACGCTTGTAAGATGATGATGCTATATGATAAAATGAAACCAACAAATCGATATTTGAGATATCCCTCCTTTGTCCTTTTATGGAAAGTGTTAAAGGTCAAGAACGCACAGGTCAGAGGGCAAACGAGCATGAAGTTCGACAATAAGCGACACAGGAGGGTGAAAGATGAATGGTTTTTCGGTAATGGCAGAGAGCTATAAGAAGCTGATGTAACAGGGTAAGATTGAAAAAGAGATACGCATATATGAGTTTTTGGCTACTTGCGACAGTGACGATTTGCACAGAGGATAAAGTAACATTTAATTATTAGAGGGGGATATTATGGATACAAGGTTCAACCAGACAAAATTAAAGAAGCTCCAGATCTTCAATGGAGCACAACTGAAGTATTTGGCATTTGCATCTATGCTAATAGATCATGTTAATAACGCTTTAATAACACCTTATTTAAATGGACAAGGTTTTCTATTACATTTGTCCAATCTATTTTCTATTTTGGGCAGAATTGCATTCCCGCTGTTTGTTTTTTTTCTTGTAGAGGGATTCTTCAAAACTGGCAACAGAATGAAATATCTGATTATGCTTTTAATTTTTGGTGTAATATCAGAAGTGCCTTTTGATTTGTTTACATCAAAAACTTGTTTCTCTCCATATTGGAACAATATAATGTTTACCTTAGCGCTATGCCTTATTACAATTTGGATTATTGACATTCTTAAAGATAAAATCAGCAATAAATATCCTTGGTATGCTTTATCAATCCTGATTGTAGCATTTTTTGGGTTTCTATCTATGGAGCTAAATCTTGATTATGATTATCACGCAATAGTCGTTGCCTATCTCTTTTATATATTCTATGATAAACCTCTCCTTGGTGCTGGCCTGGGATATATATCAATTATAAAAGAACTTTACTCATTTATAGGTTTTGGCATGACTCTAACCTATAATGGTGAAAGAGGCAAACAATATAAATGGTTCAACTATTTCTTTTATCCAGTACATATTCTAATCTTAGGGCTTTTGCGCATATATTTAAACATTTAGTTTATACTACCCGACCTTGACGGAGTGGAGTGTAACACTTCCCAAAGGGGAAAAAGCAATGGCTTATTCCCCTGCCACACGGCGAGTGTGGGGTTTGGGGCAAAGCCCCAAGAGGGGGCAAGGGGAGTATCCCCTGCACATGACTTTACGGAGTAAAGTATAATGTGCTATACTTTACCAAAGGTGGAAAAACTCTATTGATAAGATTAGCGGTCAAGGCGAAGCCAGAGGGGTGTGGGTTTATATACTCAACATAGCATATCAAAGAAATTGACCACGCCGATGTTTGGAATACGCCCGATAAAATGTATCCTAACAGGCCATCATTCTATTGTTTGGAAATAAGACGATGCTGATTCCGGGAGGGACTTCCGATGACAAAAGAAATTGAAATTCAAGGCTGCATTACCATTCCAAAAGACGTCTCGATGGATGAAGTTATTGATAAATTTATCGCATTCATTGAGAAAAATGAGTGGAGTTTTGGCGGTGGCTATCGCACCATTATAGATGGATACTATATGAATGCTGATGGTACAAAGGGGAAATGTGTCCTTGATGAGTGAGCAGGCTTAACTTGCACTATGAACGAGACGTATTTGAGCAGTATATATTTGTGAAGCGGGAGGTGCGTTAATGCAGACCGTTGACATACATGGCATGACCAATATGGAGCTTGTTCAGGGAGGAACCGACGAATGGTACTGGGCAACGGACTATATTCACGGCGATCTCTATGAAGCGGAAGAACTATTCCGGCAGAGACACCATGTGCGGAGTAACCGCTTGTATCTTATCCACTATCCGGACGGTACAGTGTATGAGCCTGTGCCGCCTGTGGACGGTCAATATCTTGGCTATCCCGTGTATGATGAAGGCGCTATTGTGCTGCTGGTAGTGAATTTCGCAGAAAGTATGATATATATTCTTCGGTTCATACATCAACAAGAGAAAACGCAGGAAGTGGCAAGGTTGCCTCTGTCCACAGTGAAAGACTGCTATAATCTCATCCTTCATACCTCTCCATTATCGCTGACACGGCAGCCAAATGACGGGACATTTGAGATGATTTGGCCTGAGAAAATAAGCTTTGCGATAAATGATAGGGAATCTTTTAACTTTCGGGAGGGGGATGACCTTTATTTCAATATTTGGTACGAAGACCCGGACTATCGGGAGGAGACGCTGGTGCGTTCTCTGCGAGACGGAGCGATTTTGGAGAGACTTCCGGGTGATATTCGTATTATGCCAAACGGGGAACGGTGGCTTATCAAATAGCTTTGTCATCTAACTTCCAGTTTTACGAACTAATTGTATCAAAATAAAGTCGTTTAAAGCTGCCGATTAGCACACAACAGCTTTTGGGGATGATGGTTGCGTTTGTGGTTTACCAGCGATAAACTGTCAACGTATTGATTTCACTTTAACTGCTGACGCAAACGCAAAGAGCACCTCTATACTCAATTGAGTGCAGAGGTGCTCTTGTTATTTATCATATTCGAAAAGCTAATGCAGAGCTTTTGTCGGGCATACCTTGGTATTAGTACGCATTTTCTTCAAAGTAGGTGTAGATTTTTTCCGAAACATAGCTTACCAGATAAGCGATAAAAGGAAAAACAATGAAGCCTACTGCCTTTGTAAATTCTCCAATTTCTCCAAATGGGACGCCGCTTTTGAAAGCACAAAAAGACTGATACAGATAGTAAACTCCTGCAATCAGTCCGAAAGAAGAAATGTAACCAATTCCTTTTGCGACATAGGAAACCGCATGAAACGCAATGGAAAGTGGCGTGTAAATAATCGTCCTCAATTCACTGAAAACAGAACCGAAAAACTTATATCTTTTTTCTGACTTTTCAATTCGTTTTTCTGACCTTGCGTATTCTTCATCTGTCATAACAGTGCCAAAACCCAACTCTGCAAATTTCTTGCCAATCTCCCTTGCACTCTGTTCTTCTCTATTTTCATTATAGTTGTAATCTTTCATAATGAATCACCTCGCAAGAATAGAATTTTCAGCCATGAGCAAAACGCAGGTTTTGCAACATTGATACCACCATATGCCGCTGTATCGAGCTTGATAGTGCTATATGTTGTATGTCGTTATGAGTAAATCGGAGTTTTGCTCATGGCTGTAGAATTTTTTATGTATTACGCTCGTCCGTAGAATTTGTTTGTGTTACACTGCTTTTTTGAATTTGTGATATTGTTCGTATTGTCTTAACATCCCGAACCACACAGAGAACTGTCAGAACAATTATGATAAATACAAATCCATCTTCGCTCAGCCAAGGAATAGAAGCAATAATTCCATCTATTTTAAAACTTACAAACAACGCTATCGCTACCGTTATTATAAATGCAAGGAGATACCTCTTTGATACATCTAATATAAATCCATAAAGCGATAAGCTTATATAGGCTAAAGAGGCAAGTCCAAGACCGGCACCTATTATTTCTAATGAAAAAATCGCCCCTCCTTTTTGGAACTGGCTATATACGTACCAAGCAAAGATTCCTAAAAAAATTATCATTTTTAAGATTTTTGTTGTAATTCTGCTCATATATACCTCCGCAAATTCAATTTTCTGTTTCTGGCGGTGTAATCTTAAATCAAAAATCTTCCCCTGTAATAAAACGCAGAATCAGATTATTGATTACTTTATTCTCTTTAATGCTTTCTTCGACTTGTTCAAGCCACAGTTCTTCGTTTTCTTTATCAAACGCTTCCAGTTCGGCACGCTGTTCCGGCGATAAGCCCTTGTATCGTTGCTCAAAATATTCTGCACGTTCTTCCGGGGTTTCCTCCGGGTCTGTGAATCCTGTGATATCTGTAGGGAATGTATCCGGCACCAACTTTCCCTGTCTTGTCAGCCAAGCTAAGGCATCAATAAATCCCATCATGTATGTAAGACGTTCTTTTGACGTTAGGTAGAAGTTCTCCGTCTTTAGGTACTTTGTACGGGGAGACTGTCCAAACGCCTTGAAAAGCCCCTTATCGCTTTCTAAGAGTATTCTAAGGCCGTCATGGTACTGCTCATAGTTATCAAGCACCATACTTTTCAGCGTATATAATTCGTCCGAGTTCATTTCAATCCCTCCAATATAATTTATAACATAAATTATAACATATAAATCACATCTATGGAAACATAAAATCTAACATAGAGGTGATTTAGCATGAAAGAGGAAAAATTGATAATTCATCCGAAACGTCCCAAGGGGGATGACGGTTATAAGACCTTTTCTGTTCGTATCAGAGAGGACGTTGTGCAGCGCATTGATGAAATATCGGCTCAGACAGGGCGCAGCCGAAATGAACTGATTGGTATACTGTTGGAGTTTTCGTTAGACCGCTGCTCCATCGAACCCAAATAACAAAAAATCACAGGCAGCTCCTTTGCGTAGTGCAATAGGAATCGCCTGTGATTTTCTTATTTTCCGTATCGTTTGATATCCACCTGTGACAGCGTGTGGACGGTGGCTTTAAGCGTTCTCAAATGCTCCCGAGCTGTTTTATAGTCCTTATGAGCAATGCAATCCTCAATCAGTTCTACATTGTCATTCACAATCATATCAAACTGCTCTAACGAGGATTTCAACCCCAGAATGCGTTCAAAGTCTGTATAACGGGATTCCACTTTTTCTGCCGGAGGTTCGTTTTCTTCGCACTGTAAAGGGAATGTGTCCGTCCATTCTTGCAGTTCGGCTTGTGTGATATCCCCGTTCTCCCATTTGCGCCTTTCGTTGTACCATGCTTGTAACGCTTGAAGAATTGTCTCATCCTTTGTCTGGATAGCGTATTTAGGCTCTTGCGGAAGTTCGATTGGCACAAGGTCATATTTCTCGGACAGTTCAAACAAAATGTGTATGGCATCGTTATAGCTGTCGATCTGGCGGTCAATGAGTGTTTCTACTGGCACACCGAGCCTTTGGGCAATCAGTTCTAATTTATCTCGGGACGCTTGTCTATATCCAATTTCATAATTCCTTATAGCGGCTTCATTTACCCCTAAAGCGTTTGCCAATTCAACAACAGTTGTATCTTTCTGCGAACGGATTCTTCGAATTTTTGTTCCTGTTCCCAGATACCTTCCAGACTTTTTATCGCTTCGAAATTTATCCCACAAACCCATTTGTTTTCCTCCCAACTGTGTTGCCCCAACAATACACTTCAGATAATACCATCGTTTGAGCCGGAAATCAAGATTAACCATTCGCATTCGAATGAAAAACGCTATTAACGTAACTATTTTGCTTCAACCGTATTGACAACGGCACTACTCAGGAGTAATATAAGAATATAACACAATATAACATTAACGTTATACTGTGTTGCAAAGCCGCATTAACCAGTAATAACAAAGGAGATGAATACTATGGCAGGAGTAACCCAGTCTATCATGGAGTGTCGCAACTACTCTGTGCAGGACATTATGAACATCTATGGTGTCGGAGAGGAAAGTGTCCGCAACTTTATCAAAAAGCATCAGAAAAACAATGATTTTCGTGTATTCATGGTGGGGAAATATCTTCGTATCGACAAGAACAGTTTTGAAGATTGGTATAACAATCATCCGAACGAGTTCTAACGGATGTTATGGGCAGAAAACCTAAGAAGAAAGACATAGCTGAGTATTTGTGGCATAGCGAACCCACCAAGATTAACGCTACCAATGACAACTGGCGCATCCGCTATGGGTATCTTGATTCCGAAGGCAAGGAACACCAGACCACCGAGACTGTGAACAACGAACGTGCGAAGAATCAGTTCTTATCCTATCTTCTGCTCCGAGAAAAGGAGCATAAGGCTGCCAAGGGCACAACAGTAGCTTCAAAAGTTGATAAAACGGAGATAGAAACCGTTGAACAACTCTTGTACGCCTATGCCGAACATACTAAGTATTTACATACCATCGGAGACAGATATGGATGGGACGAGGGCACTTACAGAGCGAATATCGGTAAGATTCGTAATTACATTGTTCCCGTGTTTGGTTCATTCCCTATATGGAAAATAACCCGTGTCGATATGAGACAGGGCTTCAAGGATATGCTTCAATTACCGCAAGCCAACGGGAATCATAAGGCAAATGGGGCAAGGGTATCACAGCGTACTGTTTATGATTGCAAGAAAATCATCAGCCGAGCATTTAAGTACGCTACGGATGATTTGGAGCTTATCACAGAAAACCCCATGTTGGGTGTGACTGTAAAGCAGCCGAAGTCAAGCAGGCGTGAGGTGTGGACAGAAGAACAGTTTAATTTTGCGTATGATAACTGTTCCGATCCACAGCTCAAGCTTCTAATCAGCCTTATGGTGGCATTGAGCAGCCGTATTGGAGAATGTCTTGCCTTAACATGGTCTGATGTATACGATAACGAGGACAAGCATGAACCGTCCTATATTCGTAACTACAAGGAGTTGACTTACCGCACTGAGAAATTTATTAAAGAAACAAATGGTCGGGGGATTCTCAAAGTATTCGACCAAGTTCGTAGCACTCGACCGGATGCAAAAAGACGTGCGGTCTTTCATGTTACCAAGACGGAAAAGGAAATCGAAGCAAAGACGGACAGAATCTATATAGCGCCGGAAGTCATTTTCATGCTCCGTGATTACAGGCTTGTTCAGAATCAGCATAAGCAGCTTGCAGGAGACAGCTACATTGATGATGATTTGATATTTGCTCACGAGGATGGTACGCATATCAGTTCACAATACGCCGATGATATGTTCCGTTCACTCTATGAGCCTTTAGGACTTCCAAAAGTAGACCTGTATAGCCTAAGGCATTTCTCAATCACAAAAAAACTTGATTATAACAAGCATGACTATGTGAGCTTGGCTAAGGATACCGCCCATCGTCAGTTGAGCACGATACAGGACTATTACGAAACGCCGGAGGACAGCGTAAGAATTGATACAGCGAAAGCGATTGGAAAGTTTCTTAGTCGCTCCGGCAAATCGGATTCTGAATCCAAAGCGACAATCTCTCTGGCAGATGAAGATTTTGCAAAAAAGCTTGAGGAAGTGGCTTCTGATTCAGCCGGAAAACAGATGCTTGAGTTTGCTATCGCCATGTACGAGAAGAACAATTCGGGCAATTAAAGGTCATCCGACACCAACCGTATTTAACGCCGTTAATCACCTAAATATTTAGCTACTGTACAAAACCACTGAATTTACTGTATAATATAAGCGATACGAAACACCCGAACCATGATTCCCTTGCAGCAATAAAAGAGAAAAACCTCTCCAAGCGAAGCTTGATTATTTTTTCTTTTACTGCTCAATAAAAAAGCCGAAAACCCTTGAAAACAAAGGCTTTCGGCGTTATTATCTGGCGCGCCAAAAGGGATTCGAACCCCCGGCCTTCCCCTTAGGAGGGGGACGCTCTATCCAGCTGAGCTATTGGCGCGTATATCAAATGAAATTGTAAATAGTGAGGATTGAACAACCGCTTAGGAGGCGGACGCTCTATCCTGCTGAGCTACAGAAACACGTATTAAATTTTGTGGGGCGAATCCCCAAAAAGCGAGCGCTCTAAGTTCTCTTAGGAGGCGGACGCTCTATCCTGCTGAGCTACAGAAACACGTATTAAATTTATATGGGGCGAATCCCCAAACAATTGATAACAGACCTATTATATACAGAATAACGGCATTCGTCAAGATTTGAATTTGGCGGTACCCTGCATCCAGATCTGCCCCTTGAAACGACGGCCCACCTTGGGCTCTCCGATTAAGTCCTTTTTATTGATCGCCGTATGGAAGATAATATCATTGCAGTCTAAGGTAAAGTCATAGACCTCTTCCTCTGTAATCCGGTTCTTCAGCAAATCGATATGAAGAATATCTCCAATCACCGAATACTGGTCACATTCAATTCCACAGGGAAGGAAGCAGGAATCAATAATCGAATAGATATCCTCTTTGACCAGCCGCTTGGAAACCTGGGAATATAAATCTATGTCTTCGATGGTCAGCGTCTCCATGGCGTCCTCATCCCCGTTCTTCGCAGCCTCAAGCAGACTGTTGCGGTCTCTGGATGCTACCTTGGCCATCTCAATCTGCTTCGGCGTCTTCTGAATTGGCAGAAGTACCTTGCCATTCACACAGAGGCCAGAGAGACTGACATAGTCGATATCCACCGGTTCATGTGTCAGCACCCGCTTTCTGTATTCCATCATATTCTCCAGATAATAGATCAGGGAAATCCCCACCCGGTAATCATCCAGCAAACCCGCATAAGTCTCTTTTTCCGTATGCCGCTGTAAAGAACAGTCCGCATCGGATGACTTCTCATGACTCAGAAAATAAGGATAATAAAAATCAGATTCAAAATGATCCTTTTCGTCCAGAGTTCCCACGATGGAAATCCCCATTCCCGGCGCGGTCTCCACACGGAGTTCGCAAAGGCTCTCTTCCGAATCCAACTGCAGGATTCTCATCTTATCCCGGTCGTCTGACAAACTCTGAATCAACTTGTCAATATCCCGTTTTTTCTGGTACATACTAAACCCGACGGTACGCAAAAACTTATGCATGATTTCACCTTCTAACTGCTTGGAATTTAACGAATAGGAGGCGAAAGAAAGTCCTCCGCCTCACGTTCTTACTTATTATATACTATATTTTTATAGATTACCAGAGAAAAATAATTTTACTTCTGGATTCCAAGCACCTCAGCCGTGGAACGGTATCCGATCCCCATTCTGTCAATTCCCATATCAATAAGCTGAAGGAAATGCTCTCTCGTGCGGATACATCCCGACCCCTTAATCTTACAGCGTCCGTCCACTACATCCATAATTATCTGAATGATCTCTGGTGTCGCCCCCACCTGTGGCCCGCCGGTATAAAAGCCAGTGGAAGTCTTCACAAAATCCGTCCCTGCTTCAATCAGAACTTCCGTTGCCTTTTTCACCTGCTCCACCGTCAACGCGTCCGTCTCCATAATGGTCTTCACAGCCGTTCCATATTTATGGCAGACATCACAGACCGCTTTGATATCCTCTCTCACTTCATCCCATTTGCCGCTTCGGATATTCCCATAATTAGCAACAATATCCAACTCATAGATATCGCCCCTCTTACAGTATTCCTCCGCCTGAAGCACCTTGGACGCCGTGGTGGAAAGCCCAAACGGGAAATCACAAACCACACAGATCTTCGTGTCGGTTCCCTTCGTAAGCTCCGCCGCGATATCTAAGGAAGATGGGTTAATACAGACAGTGGCACACCCATAATCAATACCTTCCTGAATGTATTTTCTGATATCCTCCTCTGTAAATTCCGGTTTCAACACGGACTGGTCGATATAGGCTGCCAGCTCCTTGACAGTCATCTCACTTGCTTTTTTGGTTGGTTTCATGGTCCTCTCCCTTCGTAATGTATGAAAATGTAAATGCTAAGTTCATTTTATCGCTTTCTATCAGCACCGTCAAGAAAAAACTAAGTTTTTTGCATATTTTTGCTTTTTATTGATTAATAATGAAATATTTTGCTAATTTTTGAAAGATATGATATAATAATCTCGGTACAAAGACATTGCACAAAGCTGCATAAAAAAGGAGAAAACACGATGGAAAAAACAAAAGTTGCTATTCTCGGAACCGGTTTTATATCTAACATTCATCTGGAAAGCTATAAGCGCTTTGTCCACGATGCAGAGATTGTCGCCATCTATGGGCGCAATTTAGAACACGCAGAGAAGAAGGCGGAGGAATTTGGCATTCTGGCTGCATTTGACGACCTTGACAAACTGTTTGAATCCTGCGAGATAGACGTGGTTGACATCTGTCTTCCCAACTATCTGCATTATGAAGCATGTATGAAAGCAGCCGGCCATAAAAAACATGTCATCATCGAAAAACCGCTGGCCCTGACTCTTGAACAGGCTGATGAAATGATTAAAGCCTGTGCAGACAACGGCTTAAAACTGATGTACGCTGAAGAACTCTGCTTCGCACCGAAATATGAGCGTGTGAGAAGTCTGGTGGAAGCCGGCGCGGTGGGCGATGTGTACTTATTAAAGCAGGCCGAGAAACACAGCGGCCCGCACAGCAGATGGTTTTATCAGAAGGAGACCGCCGGCGGCGGCGTTATGATGGATATGGGGTGCCATGCGCTGGCATGGTTTCGGTGGATGAACAAAGGCGTGAAGGTGAAATCTGTCTTTGCCGATATGAAAACCGTGCTTCACAAAGATATTACCGACTGCGATGACAATACCATCACTCTTGTAGAATTTGAAAACGGAGTTACCGGCATGGCCGAGGACAGCTGGGCCAGACACGGCGGTATGGACGACCGCATTGAAGTGTACGGCACCAAGGGCGTTTCCTACGCGGATTTATTCCAGGGCAATTCTGCACTGACTTACAGCACAGAGGGCTATGATTACGCGGCTGAAAAAGCAGGCAGCACCCAGGGCTGGTCCTTCACCATGTATGAGGAAGCCTTTAACCAGGGCTATCCCCAGGAGCTGACCCACTTTATCGACTGTGTGAGAAATGACAAAGAACCGCTGGTAACCGGCCAGGACGGACGGGATGTGCTGGAGATCATCTATGCGGCATACGAGAGCGCCCGTCTTGGACAAAAAGTGGCTCTGCCATTCTCCGCCAAAGTTGACTATCCGATCCAGCTTTTACTTGGAAAAGAATAAAAGGAGCGCCCCCTATGACACAGCAGATTTTTGAGACAGACATTCAGGCGGCAGAATATACTGCCGCCGCTATAGAAACATTACTCAGACAAAAGCCGGACGCCGTATTATGCCTGGCGGCCGGACATACCTCAATTCCAGTCTTTGAACAGTTACTTAAGGCAGCTGCGCAGAAACGCATTGATTTTCATCAGGCCCGTTTTATCGGCCTTGACGAGTGGCTGGGAATCGGGGCCGATTCGGACGGCTCCTGTGCTTCCTTTCTGCACAAGAATTTTTTTGACAAATTAGATATCACTCCGGACCAGCTCTGTCTCTTTGATGGCAAAACCTCAGACCCGGAAGCGGAATGTGCGCGGATAGAGGCTCAGATCGAACACTGGGGCGGTATCGACTATCTGCTCCTCGGCATGGGCATGAACGGACATCTGGCCTTAAATGAACCTGGCGACAGCTTCTCAAACGGCGCCCATGTCACCGATCTGGATGCAACGACAAAATCCGTGGCGCCAAAGTACTTCTCAGCAGATATGCCGCCGCTGGAACATGGAATCACCCTGGGCATCAAAAATATTCTGAATGCCAAACTGATTCATTTAACCGTCTTCGGCGCACATAAAAAAGACGCGGTGAGCAGACTTTTAAACACGGAAATAGACAATCACTTCCCTGCCAGCGTTTTGAAAAGCTGCGATCATGCTGTCCTGATTTTAGACCGGGCCGCTTGTCAATAACAAAAAAAAAGATAAGGTGAAAGCCCGCTCGGTTTCCACCTTATCTTTTTTGCGCAAATATTGCAAAATTCCATTGTCTGATTCACTCTGTCCCATCTCTACTTCCGCAAAAGCCCCTGATAAATCTCCAAGTCCTTTTTCGAAAGCATGGAAGTGTCCCCGGGTCCATAGTCTCTCCCCAGCTGATCATACTTTCTTTTTCCCAGCGTATGATAAGGCAGCAGTTCTATCTGCTCCACGCCGCAGGATTTCACCGTCCCTATGATTTCCTCCATGTCCTCCCATGTATGGTTAAACCCAGGTATCACAGGAATCCTCACGATCACCTTCCGTCCTTCCCCTACAAGGCGTTTTAAATTCCCCATGATTATCTCAGTATCGCCGCCGGTCACCGTTTTCAACCGCTCTTTATCCACATGTTTCACGTCATACAAAAATAAATCCACATCGTCCATACAGTTTTCCACCACATCATAGGAAAACTGTCCACAGGTCTCCACCGCCGTGTGGAACCCCGCCATCTTTAACTGATCCAGCAGTTCCAACAGTCCGCTGCCAACGGCAAACGCCTCGCCCCCCGACAAGGTCACCCCACCGCCGCTGGCCTCATAATAATCGGCATCCTTCTTCACTTCCTCCAGGATCTCCATGGTTGTCATCGCCGTCCCGCTGTATGTAATCGCCCCTGTCGGACAACTGCCGCCGCATCTTCCACAGCCAACACACCGCTCCCTCGAAAAGTCCGGCAGCCGGCTATTCCCCCGCTCTGTCATCCGAATCACTCCATTGGGACAGGCAGCCTGACAGCTTCCACAGCCCACACATTTCTTCCGGTCATGAAGAAGAACCCGTTTTTTCGACTGGCTCTCCGGGTTGGCACACCAGGGACAATGCATCGGACAGCCCTTTAAGAACACAACCGAACGGATGCCCGGCCCGTCATGGACACAGAAACGCTGGATATCCATCACCGGATAGATTGTCATGCCCCTTCACCTCCGTACATCATCCTGCTCATCAGTTCCTCCTGTACATCCGGCTCCAGATTTACGAACACCGCGCTGAAACCACTGACTCTCACTATCAGATCCCGGTAATCCTCCGGATTCTCCCTGGCCTTTTCCAACACGTCCTGATCAATCACCGTCACCATCACATGACAGCCGCCCCGTTTAAAATACACCTGAAACATCTTCTTGATCAGTTCTTTATTTTCATTGAAAAATGGCTTCGAAAACTTAATATTCTGAACAGAACCGCCATGAAGTCCCGCGTCAAATCTGGCCAGTGAGTTTAACAGCGCCGTAGGTCCCCGCCTGCTTGCACCTCCCTGCGGATTGTTGGCAGGATTCATGAATGTACCGCTGTGCCGTCCGTCCAGGCTGGCCGCCGTCCGCCGCCCCCACTCCGTATTCAGCTGGTTATTGCTGATGACAATCAGATAATACTGCATTCCTGCCTCAATCCCTCTGTCCCGGATTCCATTGGCCACAAACTCATAAAATTCATTGGCAAACTCATCGATCCCCGGAATATCATTGCCATACTTATCATAATTCCACAAATCCATGCGAATTGTTTCATATCCGGTAAAATCAGCCTCCGCCGCCTCGCACAGCTGTGTCAGCGAATACTTTTTCGTGTCATACACGAAATGCTTAATCGCGCTGAGCGCATCCGATGTATTGATATTTCCGTATGTCTCATTGGTGCCGCCAAGATACCTCACACCGCCGTCCAGCAATGCCTTCCCTCTTCCAATACAATCATCCATCAAAAGACTGGTAAATAAAAACGATACCTCCCGTCCCATCACCTCATAAGAATAAACCTGGGCCTTCAACGACAGATCAAAATAATAATCCAACAGCGCAAGATACTGCTCATAAAGCTTCTCAAAGGTATCCAGTTCCTTTGCCGGAAGCATGGGAACCGGACCGCTCTTCTTTCGCCCGTCCATGGGGTCCACGCCCTCATTTAACGCAATGGTCAACAGCTTTAACAGGTTGATGCAGGTATTTGGCGTCCCGGTGCTCTGCCCCGCAATCACGAACTCCCCGCAGCCAAACGGCACATACTGCTCCGCCGTCTTCTCATCCACACGCATGGCTTTCATCACCGCCGGGATATTCACCTCATCATTATATAGTGTCGGGTAGGTAGCGCCCACTCCCAGACAATCCATTGCCATATCAAAGATATCTTCCGGCATATCCCCCGTGATCCGCAATGTAAACTGCGGCTCCACATACTTCACGTCCTTTGCCACCTGCAGCGCCAGCCTGAGAAAAACATCGGCCTCCTCCGGATTTCTCCGTCCCCGTCCCCCAACAATAATCCGGCCGTTTACCGTGGTTCTCCGGTTCTCAATCATTGTCCACAGACTCTTTAAATAACCGTAAGCCTCCTCCTGCGTCAACACTCCGCTGTCCAAATCCCGCTTCAGATAGACTCCCAGATAATCATCCAGCCGCCCATAATTGATCACCCCGGCCAGAATCGCATACAGCCAGAACAGCTGGAGTGCATCGTGGAAATGCTCCGGCTTTTCCCCCTTGACGGCTTCCAGTCCCTCCGCCATCCGGAGCAGTTCTTTCCTCCGCTTTTCCTCCGACGTTTCCGCCTGTGAAAGAGCCATCTGTTTTAAATACTCCGCACAATCCACAAATAAATCAAGACTTTCAATCCCCGCCCGGTAGAAATGATTCTCCGGCTCCTTTGCCGCCTTCTCCTCCAGCATCCGGCGCAGCCCGGCAATTCCATTGTCCAGCAGAAGCGGATAATTTAACATCATGCCACTTAGCCTGGCCGTGGCGATCAGCGGATATTCGCAGTCGATAAACCGCCCCACCGTATCCTCAGTCACCACTTCCTGACAGTACTTTGTTTTCAAATCATGCTCCGCCCAATAGTCATACAGTTCCTTAACCGCAGCCTTCTGTCCTTCCTCCTCAAGCTGGTCTCCAAACGCATTCAGCTTTTGAAATACACAGTAATGCCCCACTCCGCCAAGAGAAGTGACACAGCCAAACCCAATCGGCAGAACATCAATCCGCCCTGCCACGAAATCCCCCGGTTCTATGGACCGAAACAGAGCCGGATACTGAACTCTCAGACAGGCGATCTCCCGCTCCTCTTTTGGCCGGCCGGCCGTTCTTCTGTGAGCCTCCGTATAAAGCTGCATGATGCGAAGCTGTTCCTCAAGCGGTTTCTCACAGGGTATCTTTTTGCTTACTTCAACATTCTGAGCCCCGTTGATATCGAACTTTGCCATTCTTTCCTCTCCTACACATCAGTGCTTGCTCTTCTCCGCGTCTCTCCAATTATCCTGATAGCCGCCCAGCAAGTCGGTAAACCGTTTCGCTGTCAAATGCGGTCTGGTGATCGCGCTTCCCACCACAACGGCATGGGCGCCTAAATACAGACATTTGATGGCGTCCTCCGGCGTGTAGATATGGCCTTCCATAACCATATAGGCTTCTTCCCCAAAATCCCGGCACATCCGTGCAAATTCGCGCAGATCCGGTGATTCGATATGAGAAGTTTCCTTCGTATATCCATAAAGCGTTGGGCCAACAATGTCCGCTCCCAGCTTCACCGCCCTTTCCGCCTCCTCATAATTGGAGACGTCGGCAAATATAATCGCCTCGGGGATCTCTTTCTTAACGATTGGCAAAAGCTCCCACCCTTTTGTTTTCTCATGGGTGATCTGATTGGTACAGTCAAGAGCAATAATTTCCGCCCCCGCTTCCCATACCTGCTTCGCCGCCTCCAACGTAGGCGTAATAAATACATCCGTATCCTCATACCAAATCTTATACAGACCAATCACCGGCAAATCCACCGCCGCCTTGATCGCCTTGATCTGCTCTGGACTGTTGGCCCGGATACCCACGGCTCCCGCCCACTTAGCGGCCTCCGCCATCTTAACCACCATATCATCCGTATAAATCGGATCATCCGGCTGAACCTGGCAGGAGACAATCAGCCCGTTTTTAAATCCATCCAGAATTGCTCTTTTTTTTCCATCCTTTGTTTTCACAAAAACCACCTCCACTATAATTAAGACCTGAGTCCATTATAGCAAAGGTGGTTTTCATTTTCAATCATTATTTTTCATTTTCATGCATTTTCATGCAACTATTTGCAAATCATAATCGGTATTACACAAGCACAAAATTGTCCGGCAGGCGCTCCGGCAGACTCTCCGCCTTGTTGCAGATAATCGTATCGAAGGTCTTAAAATCCGCAATCGCGTAAAACCCGGTCTTCGTAAGCTTGCTGTCATCCAGCAGCAGGTGGCGTTTCTCCGCAATTTCTATGGCCTTCATCTTGATACTCACACAGTCCATCTCCAGCGTATAGGCCGCCTGCTTCTCCAGCGACGCGCTGAAACAGCCCATAAAGGCATGATCCAGATGGAATTTGCCCAAGTTATCAAGCGACATCGGTCCCACCACCAGATCATAATGCGGCTGATACAGACCTCCAATCAAGAATACATCCGCAACACCCTTTCTGGCCTTTTCCAGAATCAGCGTGCTGTTTGTCACAATATGCACTTTCTTCCGGATCAGAATTTCCGCCAGAGGCAGAATACTGGTTCCGTCATCCAGATAAATGCACTCCCCGTCCTTCACCAGACTGGCCGCATACGTGCCCACCGCCTGCTTCTCTTTCACGTGGACATTGGTCTTCAAGTGGGTGGACAGCTGCGCATTGTCCAGAAGTTCCTCCGTGCCTCCATGGCTGGTCGCTCCCCCCTGGACCCTCTTTAATTTCCCCTGCTTCTCCAGCTTCTCAAAATCCCTCCGCACCGTAGTCTCCGATATCCCCAGCTGACTGGCAATATCCTTTAAGTTCACGACACCAAGTTCATTGATGCTTTTCATAATATACAATACGCGCTCCGATGCAATCATTTACCGTTCTCCTAAATTTAATGATATTCCCATTATAGCGAATAGAATTTTGATTGTAAAGTCCACGTCCGTTATGAAAATTTCTTCATCCCCAAAAGCGCCGCCCCAATAATCCCCGCGTCATTGCCAAGCACAGCATGAAGTATGGGAATCTCCGGCGTATTTTCTGCCGACAGAGACATCTCATACACCTTGCGTTTCACCGGTTCGATCAGATAGTCCCCCTGATTCGCCACCCCGCCGCCAAGAATCACCGCCTCCGGGCGGAACACCGTCTCCAGGCTGCTGATGCCCACCGCCAGATAATGGATATAGTTCTCCACCACCTGAAGGGCCGCCTGATCGCCCTGTTTCGCCGCGTCAAACGACGTCTTCCCGTTCACCTTACCCGCCGCCCAAGCGACCTGGTGCATCAGTGAATCCGGGTGCGCCTCCATGGCTTCCTTCGTATCCTTAATCAATGCCGTCACCGAAGCAAACGCCTCTAAGCATCCTTTCCGTCCACAGGTACACGGCCGCCCGTCCATCACAATAGTCGTATGCCCCGGCTCACAGCCATATCCGTCTCCCCCCGGAAAAATCTGCTTATCCAGAATAATACTCCCGCCAACCCCGGTACCCAGTGTCAGCATCAGTACATTTGTATAATCCTTTGCCGCTCCGGCAATCGCTTCCCCCAGGGCAGCCGCATCCGCATCATTTGCCAAAAACACCGGAATGTCCATATGCTTTTGAAACTCTCCAACCACGTCATCATCTTTCCACTGCAGATTGTTGGCATAGACCACCCGGTTTGTCTCCGGATTGATACTGCTCGGCACCCCGATTCCCACATAAGGGATATCCTTCAATGTCAATCCCGCCTTTTCAAGCGCCTTTACCGCCGCGTCCGCCATGTCCGCAATGATGGCCTCAAACCCTCTTTCTCCCAGCGTGGGAGTATGATACTCCGACAAAAACCGGTAAGTATCATCCATCACCCCCACCGCAATATTCGTTCCACCTAAATCAATTCCCAGGTAATATCCCATACCTTATACTCCCACCTTCTGAAGAATTCCGTCTACAAATGCCTTGGCTCTCGGGATATCGCCCTCATCCAAATGCTCAATAATCAACGGCATATTCGGATGATATCTGCCCAGCAGTTCCAAATACAACTCATAATTCAACACACCAAGCCCTGCTGCCGGAAGCTCCACACCACCCGCTCCACGGAAAGAATGGCTCTCATCCGCATCGATATCCGCATGTTTCTCGCTGGTGTCCTCCGCCAGCTTACAGTCCTTCGCATGGGCAATCTTCATCTTCGGAGCCAAACGGGCAAATATTTTTTCAAGCTCCGCATCCATATTACCAATATTCTTCTCATCAAAGTAGTTGGTCGGATCACAGATCAGCCCCAGATGCTCAGAATTCACATCTGCAAACAGCCGCTCCACCTGCTCCACACTTCCGATCACATTATTTACATAATTTTCAATCAAAAATGTCACGCCATGCTCCCCGGCAAACGCAACGATATCCTTGACAACCGCAAGCGTTTCCTGGTAAACCTCCTCCGTCGCGTTCCGGTCATCCCACACCCAGTCGCTCTCCTCGTTATAGGTTCCGGTCTCACTGGCCACGTAAGGACAGCCCAAGTCTTTGGCAAATGTGATCATCATTTTCAAATAATCAATATTGGCCTGCCGTTTCACCGGGTCCGGGTGAATAAAATTGGTGTATGCCGAAACCGCAATCACCGGCAGATTCGCCTCCCGCAGCCTGTTTCGAATCCAAACCGCCCGCTCTTTCGTCAATTCCCCTTTCGCCGCGTCACAATCCTTGAAAGAAACATCCAGCTGTACACAGTTAAAATCACTTTCCTTAATTCTCTTAATGGCTTCTTCCAGCTCATAAGGATAATACCCCGTAAATATCCCAACACTTAACATCGAATTTTCCCCTTTCTTAATCCTCTTTCAGAACATCAGCAAGCTTCACGGTCCGTTTCTCAAAGATCGACTGGTAACATGCCTCCACACAGGCAATGGTACTGATATTATCCCTGGCATTAATCTCCGGAACCTCATTCTTTTCAATCGCACACATCAGGCTGGACATGGTGCCGCGGAACGCATCCGGAAACCACACCGTATCCCACTTTGGTTCGATCCACTGGTTCGGATATTCCTTACAAGTGAACTTTAAGGTACTCGGTTCCCGCTCCGGATACATGGGCCAGCCGATAGTTCCCGTCGCCATACCGTCGGTTCCTTCCACCCTCCACTTGATATAGATATCCTTCTCACAGGGATCATTGGGCCATGCCCACACGTCGTCCAGGCTGGTGGCCATCATGCCGTTTCCATAGTGATAAGTGTACTGGGTAATGCCATCCACATGGTCAAACTTCGTCCTCGGGTCCGTGCGGCACACCGCCGTAACCGACTCCGGATCTCCAAAGAGATAGCGGAAAATGTCAACATGATGGATTCCCATGCCAAACAGCTCCAGCTTCTCATACTGCTTTAAGAATTCCTGCCAATGGGGAATCGCCCGCATCTCAATAGTTGCAAGCACCGGCTCCCCTAACAGCTTCCGATCCAGAATAAATTTGAGCGCCCGCATACTCTGGTCATAACGCATGTTGCTGTTAACCCCGATCTTCACTCCGCTCTCTTCCCCCAAACGGACAATCTCTCTTGTATCCTCCAGGCTCATGCTGATCGGCTTCTGGCAGAGAATTCCCTTGATATTCTTATGCTTGCAGGCCTCTCTCACCACCTCCAGCTGCTTATGAGGCGGGATGGCAATATCGATAATCTCCAGACTTTCATCCTGAAGCATTTCCTGCCAGGAGGCATACACATTGGGAATCTGATATTCCTTTGCCACTGCACTGCTTTCCTCCATAGAAAGAGAAGTGATGCCCACCGGCTGGAACCCCATATCACGGTAAGCCGCCAGCTGACAGTCCTTCATGATAAATCCCGCGCCGATACACCCGATCCTCCAGTCCTTTCTCTCTGGCGTGGGGGCAAGCGTTGCCTCCTCAATCTGCCTGACCAGTTCCTTTACGTCCATACCTTTCTCCTCCTTCATTTTATTGTCTCACCGGTTTTGCTCTGTTGTAAGCCGCCAGCAGGATAATCAATACCACGCCCATAATCAGACTCCGCATACTGGTGGAAACCGCCAGCACCGACAGCCCGTTGCTGAGCACAATCAACAGCAGCGCGCCTGCTGCCGTCCCCAGATAACTTCCCTTACCGCCTGACAGCAGCGTACCGCCGATCACCACCGCCACGATACTGTCCATCGTCATACTGTCAAATGTACCACATTTGATATACCCCGTATTGGCCGCACCGATAAATCCCGCCATACCTGCCAACGCTCCGGCGATCACATAGTTGAGTACCTTCACCTTCACCGTCTTGATCCCGGTCAGATATGCCGCCCGGTTGTTATTACCCGTAAAATACAACTGCTGCCCATATCTCGTCCGGTTCATCAGAAAGAATACCAGGAAAAATACCGCAACCCCCACAAACACAATCACCGGGAAAAATCCAAACAATCTGGTAGTGATCAGCCCCTTATACCAATCCGGAACACTGGTATACTTCGGCGTTCCGCCCGTAATCACATACTGAAGTCTGGTCACTACATTCGAAATATACAGTGTCACAACCATCGGAGGCAGACCCGCCTTCACAGACCCCAGCCCATTGCAGGCTCCAATCAGCGCGCCCACAGCCACAGACACCACCAGCGCCGCCAAAAACAGCGCCGGGCTTGCTTTCGTCTGCATGATCCCCACCGCAAGAATCGCGGTCATAGACATGGTAGCCCCCACAGACATATCAATTCCATCCGAGGTGATTACCAGCGTCTGCCCCGCCGCCGCAATTGTCAGCATCGTCATCAATGAGAAAATGCTTCCGAAAGCATTTGCATTCAAAGACTTCGGATTTAAAACAACCGTGAACATAAACAAAAACAGGGAAATAAACAGCGCCATTCCAATCTGGTTATGTTTCACAAACAGCTGGGCTTTATTCGGTTTCTTACTGCTCATCCAAAACGCCTCCCTTCACCTGTTTTTTTATCCCGGTCACCAGCGTCTCCCGCTGAACCTTAATCGTAAAGATAGTCACCACAAGTCCGATCAAAATGATACTATCGGAAAATAAGTTATGCCAATAGGTATTATAAGTAACTCCAGTCACCTTGGAAATCATGGCAAACACCTTCGGCACCGTGGTCTGCACCAAAAGCTGGAACCCGATTCCAAACAGCGCGCACGGCATAGTCCCCCAGCCGCCGGCCAGAGCGATCCCCCCCAGGATACAGGCACTGATACTCTGAAGACCGTAAATCTCACCCGTAATCGGGTTCCCAGTCGTATAAGCCGCCGTATAACACAGTCCTGCCAATCCCGTAAACGCACCGGCAAGCGCATACATCTTTACTTTCGTCTTTGTGCTGTCAATTCCGGTGGCATAAGCATTCCGCTCATTCCCGCCCACCGCAAAGACATGTTTGATCAACGGCGTCCTTGATATGTAGATCCAGACAAGGTAACACAGCACCAGAACCACAAGGCTGAACGGGATAATTCCCAGAATCATACTGTCAAACACCTTGTTGGTAATGGCCGGCACCTTCCCGCCCGGCTTCGGCGCAATCAAAAGATTAATCCCCTTCACCACATAAATCATGGCAAATCCAGCCAGCAGCGGCGGAATTCTCAAGTAAGACACGATCATGCCGTTGATCGTGGACAGCAAAATCGTCGCCAAAAATGCCACGATCCAGGCAGCCGCCACAGGAATCCCCAAAAGTTCCGGCAGCATAACCGCCATCACGTTGGCAAAACTCATCTGCATACCAATGGAAATATCAATAATTCCCATAAACATTAACAGCGCCTGCCCCATCGTAACCAGAATCAGCGGGCTGTAACTCTTAAACAAAGACACAAAGTTCTTATACGTCTTTACCGTAAAAAATGTTTCCGGTGACTGGGCAAACTGTACGATAAAATACACCACCAGCGCCAGAACAAATAATACAATACCGGAAAAGGCCGGCGATCTCTTTATTTTTTCCAATTGTGTTTTCATAATCAGCCTTCTCCTCCTTTCGCCGTCTCCTCATTGATTCCCAGCATCGCCGCGATCAGCTTCTCCTCTGTCCTGCCGGCCCCTGTCAGCTGGGCACTGATCTTACCTTCATAAAACACATAGATACGGTCCGAGATCTCCAAAAGTTCCTCATTGTCGCTGGACACGTAGATCACACTCATCCCGTCCTTCACACAGTCTTTTAAGATCCGGTGAATCTCCTGCCTTGCATGGATATCCACTCCCTTAGTCGGGTCATCCAGCAGGAGCAGCTGAGGCGATAAGGCAATCCATCGTCCCACTACCAGCTTCTGCTGGTTTCCGCCTGACAGCGAATTGGCCGGGTGTTTCGTGCTTCCCGCCACAATCCCGTAGGCATCAATCGCTTTCTTTGCAAAATCCTCAATCGTCTTCGGATTCAAGTAGGAGAACAATTTTCCTTTCGCCGCGCTTCCCGCAAAGATATTCTCCGCCACGCTCCGGATCGGGAAGATACTCTCCCTGTTTCTGTCGCCGGAGATAAATCCCATATCGTCCGCGATGGCATCCGCTGTTGATTTATAATGAACCTCTCTCCCCTTATAGCTCACACTGCCCGACGTGTATTTCTCGTCCGCCAGAATGGCACGGATGAACTCTGACTGTCCCTGTCCGTCCAGACCACCGATTCCGACCACTTCTCCTTTATATGCCTTGAAATTCACATTCTTAAGCTTAGGTGCCATGCACATATTCTGAACATCCAGCAGCAGATTGCTCTCCTGGTTCTCATGCACTTCCACCGCCGCGGCCCCGGTATTGGTATCCGGGTATTTTCCGGTCATATGGAATACGATTTCATTTAAATCAATTTCATTAATGTTGCCCTCCGCCACGGTTTCGCCTGCCTTTAAGATGGTACAGCGGTCGCAGATCCGGAAGATCTCACTCATCCGGTGGGTTACAATAATGATAGAAATCCCTTCCTTCTTCAGTTCCTTCAATACATCAAAAACAATATCCACCTCATCGGAGTGCAGCGACGCCGTCGCCTCGTCCAAGATCAACAGCTTCGGCTTCATAGCCAGCGCCTTGGCAATCTCAATCATACTTTGGGTGGACGGCATCAAAAACTGTACCAGGGCATCCGGCGACGCCTCGATCTTTAATTGATCCAGGTAATACTCCGCCGTTTCTCTGGCTTTCACCCGGTCGATCATCTTAAATCTATTCTGCTTCTCCATCCCCAGCAGAATATTGTCAACCACGCTCATGGTCGGTATCAGGCTGGAATCCTGGTAAGCCACCGCGATTCCCAAGTTCCTGGCATCCGCGGCATTTCTTATAGAGACCGGTTTCCCCTCAAACAGGATCTCACCGTCCGATGGATTTACAAGGCCGCTTAAGACCTTTACCAGGGTGGATTTGCCGGAACCGTTACTGCCCAGCGAAGCCATAATCTCTCCCTTTTTCACCTTCAGACCGGCCCGGCTTAAGGCTTGGACCGCATCGAAGTTTTTACTGATATTACGCATTTCTAACAAGGGGCATCCCTCCGTTTATCATTATTTTACTATTTATCTGTTTTGCTTCACTGTTTTGCTTTTTAAGAAGGAATCTCATAAATGACACAACCATAGGATATCTCCTGACATCGTTTTGCCGGAGACATCCTATGGTCGCAATGTTAGCTCTTATTTAAAGTAAGCTGCCTTCGCATCCTCTACGGACATGTAGGAAGACACTGATGTAGAATCCGGCAAATCCGCAACGCTGTCTAATCTCTCCTGCATATTGTCATAAGTCATAACCCACTGAGGTGTGTAGTAAATAGCATTGTCGCCTGTCATCTTGGCCGGGTCAAGCTCGCTGCCCTGACGCATGTTTAATGCGATGGAAAGTGCGGTTGCACCGATTCCAGGAGGATTCTCAACAACGATAAACGGGAATACTTCTTCGCTCTCGTTTACTTTTGCAATACGGCGAATCCATGCAATCTCCTCAGAAGAGGTGATACATCCGGGATAATCAATGTTAGCTTCCTCGATAGCATCCATGATACCATTTGCCGCTTCCTGGTTGATGATACCATCAAATTCCAGACCGGAGGCGATGATTTCACTCATCAGCTGTTTGGATTCCACGTCGTTCCAGTTGTGGGCCACAGTCTTCACAATCTCAAGACCACCCTCTGTCAGCGTTTTTACCCATGCTTCGTTACGGATCTCAGATGCGGAGTTTCCGTCAACACCGTTAAACTGAACGACCTTGCCGCCCTCACCCAGAGTCTCCACTACGAAGTCAGCCTGGATGGTTGCCCATGCATTCTGATCTACCACTACATTCAGAATTTTATCTGAATCATAGATACAGTCTGCATTTACGTATGTAATTCCTGCTTCTGACGCTTTGTCAATCAGAGAATCCAGACCGGAAGCCGCGATCGGGTTCACGATAATGATGTCGTAGCCCTCGTTGATTGTCTGCTCAATCTGCTGGGATTCAATTGCCGGGTCATTGTTGGCAACAAAGCTGTTGAACTCGCTGATCAAACCTGCTGCCTTCGCTGTCTGCGCCGCCTCCGTCATCTGATCCTCATACACGGCCCGGTAAGCATTTCCCTCAATAATCGCGTTGTGGGATGCCACCTTGAAACCACCGGCTGCTGCCGGAGCCTCTGTCGCCCCATCAGTCTTATCCGCCTCTTTCGCTGCGTCTGTGGCTGGCGCCTCTGTTGCTTTTGGTGCTTCTGTTGTCGGTTCCGCAGAACCAGAGCTGCAGGCAGTTACCATCGTTCCTAACATAACCGCTGCCATAAGAACACTCACTCTTTTTTTCATCATGTTTCCTCCTTAAATTTTTTATAATTTAAAATGCACTCTGCACTAAATTATTGAACTGACCGAAACTTTGATACATTGTTATTTTTTCATTATCTATCATTTTATATCATTTTTGAGCAAAAAGCAACATTATTGTCAAAAATGAGCATAAAAATATACATTATTACCAATCCTGAGAGAAATTGCTTCCTTTTGGCAAAGCAGCCAGCGCTTCCTGCACGCAGGATAAATATTTCTCCCTGATGGTGTATTCACACACCCCGTTCACTTCCACGTAATGCTTGCGAAGAGGCCCTTCATAGAGCTTCATCACATCAGCCGGTTTTGACTCATCTTCATACAGAAAACGAATCTCCATCACCGGCTCCCCATCAAGCTCCGGCACCTCTTCCAGTATGGCGCCATCGGCCGCGGCACTGACAACCAGATTATAAAACTTGCGGTACAAATCCGGGCTCAATTCCTGCCCATCCATGGAAGCCGTCAGTTCCTTCGGTTTCACACCTCCGGTCTCAATCCGGTGCAGACGCCCCTCCGTTTCAATCTCAAGCGCCTTGACATCTGCAAGGAGCGGTGACAAGAACCAGCGCAGCACCAGACTGTCATAGGTGACATCAGTAAACGCCACATCTGCAATTTTATAGATGATGCCCGCCTCACCGTCCGCCGAACCGAAGTGAGGGGGACTTACCGCATTCCGGGTAACAATGTTCGTGCCGTCCTCCAGCCGGGACATTGCTAACCGGATCTGTTCCGGACCGCCCTCCTGCTGGTTTTTATAATCGAATTCCACGGTTAAAATCGGATCGTCAAATCCATACTCCGCCAGCATTTCTTCCGTACAGTTGTATGCTACTACTCCCTCAGACAACAGCCCCATCAAAGAATCCGCCACCATAGTCAGACTTGAGGGATCGGCTTCATGAAGAACCGGCTCCGTGATGATATGAGTCACCGCGCCGAAACTCACCGCCTGGCGCAGCAGTTCCTCATCCGAATCTGCCGTTATCTCCTTCAGTTCCACCGGCTCCGGAAACTGGCTTCCGCCAAACCTTACATCCCCCAGAGACCGCAGCACGTCCGTACTCTCGTTTGGTTCAATGATAATATAGTTGATATAATTCTCCACCGGCATCAGGAACCTGATACAGCGGCTGCCCTTCAACAGCACCACCTGGCTGCCCCCGGCCAACATGCCATATCTTCCCTTGGATACCGGTTCCTCCATTCCCAGAAGCAGCTGGACGGACGATCCATCGTCATAAGTGATGGTAACTGTCGACGACGGCATATGAAGCCCATACCTCTTTAAATCCTCCACGCCGCCCTCCACCACTTCCTCGTAGGAAATCTGGCTGCATTCACCCAGCAGCATGGCGACATAATCCATATTAACCACGGAGTCCGGAAGATCATGCACCGTATAACCACGGCTTCCCTGCTTCTTCACAGTGTAAGCGCCGGCTTCATTTTCCACGAAAACCTCGCTGACCTCCTGCCAATTTTTATCTGCCAGAAGATTCCCGGTGTTCTCCTTGCCAGGCTTTGGAGCAGACGGCTTTAGCAGAAACCATGCCGCCCCGGCCAGCGCCAGGCAGGCGGACACCGCGATAATCACATTTCGGGCCATCCTGTTCATTATTTATGCCTCCTGAAAAACCACACGCCGCATCCCGCCGCAAGCACTGCAAACGGAATCACAAACACAAAGAGATTTCCCAGTGTATCTGCACTCTGCCGTGTAATATTTAATGCTGTCCCAGCCAGAGATTTGTCTTCCACGACGATGCCGCTGTCCTTCTCACACAAATCATTAAGCACCTGTATCAGATAAGACGCGTTGGAAAATGCGTCCGTATTCAGTATCGATTCGTCCAGGAACCGGGTGCTTCCGGAAACCAGTACATGGGAGGCCGGCTTTGATTCCAGCGTATTTTGTCTGCTGGACTGCTCATAGGAACACAGAATCAATGCCGGAATTGGCCCCTTTATTTCTGCCTCGTCCGCTTTAAAACTATCATCGGCATCCGACGGACGCACGCCGCTGGATTCCCCAAACTGCAATAACAGCTCCGTTCTATAATTCTCCTGATAATCAAACAGCTTTGTCAGCGGCCGGCTGACCGGCATCAATAAGGAAGCCTTCTGATTCTTCAGCTTTGACGCATAATCCTCATTTACATAATCCACAATCCCATAAAACGGCTGGTACTGATACACCCGGTTCTGGTCCGTCTCAAACACCATACCGTCGCCAATCCCTGCTCCCCATTCACTCAAAAAGCTTTCAAGAACAGGCAGACCGGTCTGCGTCGCATCCGCACAGTAAAACAGCGTCTTTCCGTAATCCCCGTTATTCACCAGAAATGCTTCCAGCTTATCAAGTTCTTCCATGGAATAATCACTTTTTGGCGCCGCCAGCACCACCACATCCACAGAACTGTCAATATCCTGGGTAGCCAGCTGGCCGGAAGCCAATTCATAATTGTTATACTCAAGAAGCGTCCGAAACCCTGCTGCACTGTCCTCCTCATGCCCCGTTAAGAACATCACCTTCGGCATATCCGTGCTGGTCACATGAAGCACCGCCATGGCAACCGCCTCCTCCGCTTTGGAGGATGTGATCACCAGCTTTCCCGCCGCGTTTCTCTCATAATTAAAAAGTTCCTCCGTAGGAATCAGCTGGTACTTCTGCCCACTCTCCACCAGAATATCTCCATGTTTGATTGCCAGATCCGGATACTCAGCCGCTATCCCGGGATTCTTCACATAGTCCACATACTCGATTGTGATCCGGTCCGAGTTCTTTGCAAACTCCCTCATGATTTCATTGGCCTGCGCGTTGTAAATGCTGGTATCGGCAAACCGTTCCTCCTGGGCCAGCACCCGGATCTGCACAGGTTCCCCAAGATTCTTAATATAATCCAGCGTGTCATCCTTTAATTGAAATGCCTTGTTGGACGTCAAATCAAAACTCAGCTGGTATTTATCATCCAGCGCCCCGGCCACCACATTGATCAGCAGAAGCATTACCGCCGCAAGAATCATCAGCGCCGCATAGTAACTCTTAACACCATTTTTATGATTCCAATATTTTTTCATCCTTCCGCCCCCCTTAATCCAGCCGGCGTTTTTCAAACGCACAAACTGTCAGAAACAGAAAGAATGATGTTACACTGACATAAAACACAATATCTGTCACCGAACATACCCCCAGGGTAAACCCCTTATAATGGGTATGAAAGGACATTTCCACCAGCAGCTTTGCCAGAAATGGATTGCTGATGGAAACACTGATACTGTCAAGCAGCATCAGGAAAAACCCTGCGCTAAAACCGCCGATAGCGGCGATAATCTGATTCTCCGTCAATGCAGAGATCAGCAGTCCCACGGAGATCAGCGCCATCCCCAAAAGCAGAAGACCGATGATATGTCCGCCAATCACGGACCAATCCGGCGCCGCAAACATGGTCAGGGACTTTGCCATCACCGCCGTGATCCCCACTGCCAGCAAATACACCGTTAAGGCCGCCAAAAACTTTGCCATTACCACATCAAAGGCGGTTACCGGCGACATAAGAAGAAGCTGGTCCGTCTTCGTCTTCCGATCCTCACTCATCAGCCTCATAGTGAGTACCGGAATCAAAAAGATGGTAACCGTAAACATCATCTCAAACAGCCCCCGCATATCCGTGGAATTGCCATATAAGTTATAGCGGAAGAAAAAGTATCCGGCAAATAAATAATACACTGCAAGAAACACATAACCCAGAGGCGTCTCAAAATATGCCCCGATCTCCCGTTTCAGGATTGCCGTCATGATTCTTCCCTCCCTTCGCCCTGCTGCTCTGCCACCAGATTCAAAAATACATCTTCCAGAGAGACTCCGGCGGAACGGATGCCAAGGAGCGGCAATTCCGCTTTCGCCAGTGCAAAGAACAGATTTCTTCGGATATCCGTATTCGCCATTCCCGCAATTTCATATTCATAAACCCCAGGTTCCACCTCCGTAAGAGGTACCGCCCGTTCTATATCCGGGATATCTGAAAGCACCTGGGTAACTCTCTGCACCTCCCCCTCTATGGATGCAATACAGCTGTTTTTATTTCTCAGCGCGTTCTCTAAATTCTCCGGGGTGTCATCCGCCACAATCATTCCCTGCTTCAACACGAGAACGCGGCCACACACCGCCTGAATCTCCGAGAGGATATGGGACGATAAAATAACCGTCCGGTCCTTTCCCATGCCGGTGATCAGACTGCGGATTTCAATAATCTGGGTGGGGTCCAGTCCCACCGTGGGTTCATCCAGAATCAAAACCGGCGGATCACCAATCAGCGCCTGTGCCAGCCCCACTCTCTGCCGGTAGCCCTTAGACAGATTCCGAATCAGCCGGTTAGACACTTGGTCCAGTCCCGTCTGCTTACAGATCCCTTCCAGATGCTCTCCGCGGTTTCCCTTGATATGCTTAATACCATACACAAACTTCAAGTACCGCATGACGCTCATATCCATATAAAGGGGCGGAATCTCCGGTAAATAACCCACCTTCCTTTTCGCAAGCAGCGGATCTTTGCTGATATCCACGCCTTCTATCAGAACGGTTCCCTCTGTCGGTGATAAGCAGCCTGTCAGGATATTCATAGTGGTGGATTTCCCTGCGCCGTTTAATCCGAGAAGACCTACAATCTCCCCCTTTTCAATGGACACGTCCACACCCGCCAGTGCCTGCTTTTTTCCATAATTCTTACTTAAGTTCCTGATCTCAATCATTGTCTCCATGATGTCATTCCTCCAGAATGGTTAAGACTCGATTCCTTCCAGAATACGGATCACTTCCAGAATATCTTCTTCCCGATTGCATCCGGTTTCTCCCCGTTCCATCATTCCAAGGAAATCACTGAGTTCCCGGTAAAACATCCCCGTCGGCTCCAGATTGATTCCCGTCGGTATCTTTAAGGTCTCTTCCGTATCAAAAACCCTTGGCTCCCGGCCTGTCTGATAGGCCGTCACGTTTTTTCCATCATTGATGACAACTGCCTGTTCAAAGTATACTCTCCAGGTGGCCGTAAACGGAATATCCGCAGAATACCAGGCCGCCTCAGCGCTGACATGAAACCCTTCATACCCGTAGGTGAACCGGTAATGCTCCTTATAAGCCCGGTCCTGATTGCCGCAGCTGGTATAATCCACCGTCTTTGGCTTGCCAAACAGACTAATCATGAAATCCAAGTCATGAATGTGAAGATCATAAGGCAGAAGACCGCTTTTTTCTTTATCAAACAGCCATCCCCCCTTCACCCATCCCGGGCAGGCCGCCAGCCTTAAGAACACCGCATCCAGCGGTTTTCCGTAGCAGCCGCTCTTCACCAGCTGGTGAAGCACAAGCGCCTCTTTCGAATACTGAAGCACCTGGCCCACACAGAGCAATACCTGTTTCTCCTTTGCCAGAGCAATCATCGCTTTGGCATCTTCATATTTTAATGTTAAAGGCTTTTCACAGATCACATGTTTTCCTGCCATGAGACCTGCGATCACATGCTCTTTATGCAGAAAGGTGGGAGTGCAGACATCTATTACATCCAACTCTTCGCCCAGAAGCATTTCCCCTAAGTCCTGATATAAAGGTATTCCTAGTTCCTTCGCCTTCCCCTCTGCTTCCGGCGTCCTGTCACAGATTGCCGCAACCACGGCATTCTCAATATGTCCGTAGTTGCTGATATGTACCGTGCCCATGCCGCCTGCGCCTACAATCCCTATTTTAAACACAGTTCGTCCTCCGTCTGTCTCATTTTCTTACAAAAACTGTCTCATAAACCGATAGCTCTGTTCAATACCGGATTTCACATCCGCCTCGCAGCTTTCGTATGCCTTGTCCTCCACCTCGATACAGGCAGTGCCCGTATAACCGATCTCATGTAACGCGGAGCAGAATGCTGCAAAATCAACCCCTCCAAGTCCCGGAAGCTTTGGTGAATGCCACAGCGCCGGATAGGAAAATACTCCGTACTCATCCAGCTTATCCTGATAAATCTTAATATCCTTAAAATGTACATGGAAAATCTTATCCCTAAACTCATACAGCGGTTTCACATAATCTGCCTGAATCAGATACGGATGGGACGGATCATAATTTAACCCGAAACAATCGCTGGGAATCAGTTCAAACATCTTCCTCCAGATATAAGGAGTGCTGGCCAGATTGTTTCCGCCCGGCCACTCGTCCTTCGTGTAAAGCATGGGGCAGTTCTCAATCGCAATCTTTACATTTTTCTCCTCCGCATGGCGGATAATCGGAGTCCAGACTTCTAAAAATAAATCTAAATTTTCCTCAACCGTCTTTGTCTTATCCTTGCCGATAAACGTAGTCACCATGTTGACGCCCATCTGTGCCGATACATCAATCAGCGTGTGAAGATGGTTAACCGCAACCTCCGCCGCCTCTTTATTTCCATCCATAGGATTGGGATAATACCCAAGACTGCTGATTTCTACTCCCCGTTCTTTCGCATAGTTAACATAATATTCCATCTTTTCCGGTGTCAAACCTTCGGTGTTAATATGGGTCACTCCCGCATAACGCCTGTTCGCTTTTCCCACCGGCCAGCAGCAGACCTCCACACATGTAAACCCCGTAGCCGCTGCATAATCCATGACTTCCTCAAACGTACAATCCGGTAAAATCGCCGAAACCAGCCCCAATTTCATCATCTTATATTTCCCCCTTTAATAATTCTTTTAAAAAGTCCACTGCCATGCGGATGTCCTTACCGGCATCTTTTCCCACTTCCCGCTCAATCGTAAGATATCCGTCAAATCCTGTCTCCTTCAATGCCTTCAGATAAGGAAGCCACCTCACATGTCCCTGCCCCAGCGGTGTCTCCGTAAAATAAGTGGAGATTGTATTCAATGCTTCGATGCCGCCGTCCGCGAAGATTCCGTACACCACCTCGCAGCCTGCATTGAGATTGCAGATTCCGTCTTTTGCGTGAGTGTGGACGATCCGTTTTCCCGCGGTGTAGACGCCCGCCACCTCATCATCGTTGGTAACCATCACAAGGTTGGCCGGATCATAGTTCACAGCCATATTTCCCTCGCAGGTATCCAGAAAACCACACAATCGTTTTACCGGCTCAGGACCTGTCTCCACAGCCACATAGATTCCTTTTTCCTTTGCGTACCGGCCGATCTCACTGCAGGCCTCCTGCATATTGAGATACTTATCACACTGCCGGTCCACCGGCACAATGCCGATGTGAGTGGTAATCACCGGACATTCCAGTTCCACCGCCAATTCCACCGTTTTCTTTAAATAATCCAGCTTCCGGCCATTATCCTCTTTTTTCTCAAGCCCATGACCGCCAAGCTCCGCACACAGAGCCGTGATTTCCTGGCTGCAATCTCTGGCAGTCTGTTTTACTTTTCTTATCTCATCCAAAGTGATTCTGTTGGGGTCCAGCTCATTCCATGCATAGATCTGCACTCCCGACGCCCCACACCGCTCCGATTCTCTGATTCCTTCTATCAGGCCAACCCCAAACCAGTCTGCCAATGTTCCAATCTTAAACATGTCTCCTCCTGTATCTCAACCCCGTTTATTGTAAACATGATTCAACTGTCGTTTGACTACTCCACAGAGATCCAGCGCTTTTCTTTTGCACTTTGAATGATTCGGTCACACAATACCATCTCACGGTAACCCGCTTGAAAGTCTGCATAATCTCCACCCACGGATTCTGGGTCAGCAATTCTTTCATAAATCTGTTTGAAGTTCTGCTTGAAGGTATCCGGGAATCCTTCCACGTGGCCGCCCGGGTAACTGATCACCTTCCCGGTATCCGGAGCCAGGATGGACGGATCTTTTACGAACTCTCCGTTTAAAGTCGAACGGTTTCCAACCCAAAGCGCATTGGAATTTTCACTATCCCATTCCATTGCACACTTGCTTCCCCCTATGGACACTATCATCTGGTTCTTGCGCCCGGCATAAACCTGGCTGATATTGCAGCATGCGTGCGCCCCATTCTCCATATGGAACAATACGGTTGCATAATCTTCCGTCTGAACCGGCACTTCCTCATAATCCTCCGGTCTCAAAGCCATGCCGCTGTATGTATCAATTTTCTTAAGTGGTTTCTTCCTTGTCTTATGGAAAATGGCAAAGTCTGCAAAGACTTCTGTCACCTTCACCCCTGTCACAAACTCCACCAGGTCAATCCAGTGGCTTCCGATATCTGCAAATGCTCTCGATGCTCCGGACGCCTCCGGCTCCAGACGCCAGCTGTAATCCGTATCATAGTAAAGCCAGTCCTGAAGATAACCTCCGTGTACCGTGTAAATGTCTCCCACCTGGCCGCTCTTCATCATCTCGCGCATCTGGTAAGCCATGGGATAGAATCTGCAGTTAAAATTCATGGCATTAACCAGCTGTTTCTCCTGTGCCGTCTTCCTCAGCGTTTCAGCTTCCTCAATGGTTACGGTCATAGGCTTTTCACAGACAACATGAACCCCGTGTTCCATAGCATACATGGCAATCTCATAATGCGTATTGTTCGGCGTGCAGATATGGATACAGTCCAGATTCTCCTCATCAATCATCTGTCTGTAATCCGAATACCCCTTCGGCACAAACAACGCCGCCGCCTTCTGTTTTGCGTCCTGACTGTCGGTGATCGCCACAACTTCCACATTTCCCAGTCTGCGAAGCTGCTCCACATGAACCGTACCGATAAAACCAACCCCTACAACCCCTGTTCTGAATTTCTTCATGATACCTCTCCTTTTTATTTTCTTGTAACCTTCCTTTACTCCATCACGATAAAATGACTCATATCCTCAAAGAACTTATAAAACACATCAATATAATACCTGGCTGCTCCTCTCATGATGGCATCATCACCGAGAGCCGTATATTTTAAATCCATCTGAGAGATAAACAGCTGAAAACCTCTCTGCTTAAAAGCCTTGTCCAGTTCTTCCAGATAATACTCTCCAAGTCTCTGGCCCTTACCACCGATAATAATGTGTTTTGTATAATCAACCACAGCCATATTACTAAGCGCATAAGCCATATCCTCCGCCAGCTCCCTGATAAAAAGTTTGGCTGTCTCATCCCCGTTCTTAGCCTGATTCCCGAGAGATGCAAATGTGATCCTGCCATCTACCTCCAGTTTCTCATACAATCCCTCTTCTCTGGCCCGTTCTACGAGAGCTGTCTCTCCCACTTCATTTTCCAGACATCCCCGGTTTCCGCATGTACACTTTTTTCCATCCCGGTGAATCGAAAAATGTCCGATCTGAGCTCGCATACCGCTGGCTCCCTTGATCATTTTCCCATCATGTACAAAGACAGCGCCGACACCGTTATTGATATTTAAAAACATGAAAGTATCAAACTTCCAATTCGTCAGCACATGCTCCGCGTAGGCGTAGCAGGCCGTATCGTTAAATACCGCTACCGGTACATCCGTGAACTTCTTGCAGATGCGGCCAAGCACATCATCATGATCTTCAACCGGCAGCACTGTGGAAATCATCATATTCGTTTCCGCATCCAGCATACTGGGCACCACCAGACAAAAGCCCAGGATAAAACGCCCCGCCGCCCTTGGTACCAGTTTTTCATAATAGGCTTCCGGTATCACTTTCTCATATTCCGTATTGTTATCAACTGGCACCATCTCATAATTCACAACCTGACCAGACATATCCACAAGACTTAATTCCAAATCATCTATATGCCAGTTGATGACTGCTACCACATTCCCCTCTTTATTCACCCGCAGAAAATTGGGCTTTCGTCCCTGCTTTCCTGTATCAGCAGAACCATCATCCACCACAAAACCCCCATTGATCAAATCCTCTACCAGGGAAGAGATTGTGGTCTTACTGAGAGAAGTCATGGCTGCCAATTCAATTCTGGAAATCGGTTCATGCTCCATAATCAGAGAAAATACCTTCTTTAAGTTGTTGTTTTTCATGATCTGCTGGTTCAAAATCTTCATATGCGCCTCCATCTAATTAGTTAGTCTAGTGACCTTACTAATTAACGTAATTTATAATAACATTATTTTATATAATTTGCAACATAAAATCTACGGTTTAACATATTTTTTATATACTTTAACTATTTAACGTAAAAAGAAGCAAAGTCCGTATAGAGAATACGAACTTTGCTTCTTATATTGATACTGCTCTTATAGAGATTTACCCAGCTCTTCTTTATACAACGCCCTGAGCCATCATCGCTTCCACTACTTTTTCAAAGCCTGCAATATTGGCGCCTGCCACATAGTTGCCGGCTACACCGTAACGTTTTGCTGCGTCGTCTGCCTTTGCAAAGATATTGACCATAATATTCTTTAACTTGGCATCTACCTCTTCCGCTGACCAGCTGAGTCTCTGGCTGTTCTGGGACTGCTCCAGTGCTGATGTCGCCACACCGCCGGCATTTGCCGCCTTGCCAGGCATAAACAGCATCTTCTTCTCCACAAATAAATCAGTGGCTTCTCTGGTGGACGGCATGTTAGCGCCTTCCGCAACAGCAAAGCAGCCATTGTTATAGAGAGTTTTAGCATCCTCTAAGTTTAACTCATTCTGGGTTGCACATGGAAGGGCAATATCGCATGGGATCGTCCAGATTCCCTTTCCTTCTGTGTAAACAGCAGTCGGTACTGCATCCACATACTCTTTGATTCTTCCTCTGCGGCCTTCCTTGATCTCTTTTACAATCTCTAACCGAATGCCGTCTTTATCATAAATATAACCATTGGAATCACTCATGGCAACTACTTTTCCACCCAGTTCATGAACTTTTTCTACTGCATAGATTGCCACGTTTCCGGAACCGGATACAAGTACGGTCTTGCCGTTCAGTTCCTTTCCATTGTTCTTTAACATCTCATCCAGGATATACACAAGACCATAACCGGTTGCCTGGGTACGGATCAGAGAACCACCATAGGTAAGTCCCTTACCGGTCAGCACACCCTCATAAAGCCCGGTGAGTCTCTTATACTGTCCATATAAATAACCGATTTCCCTGGCGCCGACACCGATATCACCCGCCGGTACATCCTGGTCTTTTCCGATATATTTGTATAACTCTGTCATCAGGCTCTGGCAGAATGCCATCACCTCTCTGTCTGATTTTCCTTTTGGATCAAAGTTGGAACCGCCCTTACCTCCACCGATTGGAAGACCGGTAAGTGAGTTTTTGAAAGTCTGTTCAAATCCCAGGAACTTCAAGATTCCCTGATTTACGGATGGATGAAAACGCATGCCGCCTTTGTACGGACCAATTGCACTGTTAAACTGAACGCGGTATGCTTTATTTACCTGCACCTGTCCATGATCGTCAACCCAGGGTACACGGAAGGAAATCACTCTCTCCGGTTCCACCAGACGCTCCAATAAAGCCGCTTTTCTGTACTTCTCCTCGTTGGCATCAATCACCAGTTTTAAAGAATCCAATACCTCTTTTACTGCCTGGTGGAACTCGCTCTCACCTGGATTCTGTTCCACAACTCTTGCATAGATTTCATCAACATATGACATATTCCATGTCCTCCTCTTTCTATAAAATGGTTCCAACTTTAAAATTATAACAAGTTAGCGTGCTAACGTCAAGAAGTATACACTATTTTTTTAATATCCCAATGCCTGCTCCAAGGCTTCTTTCTCTTCACTGCCAAGAAGCACTTCTGTCTCACCCTTCTCCACAATCTTGATATATAAGTAACAGCCTTCTCTGCTGTGAACAGAGTTCAATACAAAGCCTGTATTATTCATATCAAGCAGAGCAAACGCAAAGCTTAAATTTCCGCCCATTCCCTTAAATGCATTGTATTTCACCATGCCGAATTTCTGATAGGTCCCTCTTATACTTCTGCTCAACGCCCGAATATCTTCTTTATTTGATTTGTCCTCTGCTTTCATGTTTTTCATCTCATCAATCAGTTCAAAGATGGTATCTTCCAAGGTTTCCGCATCTTTTCCCCTCATAAACACATCGTATCTTCGATACAATTTTCTGATTTGCACTACGCAGACTATGACAATAATCAATAATATCAGTGTTACAATTCCCAATCCTAAAATGACAAAAGCCGGGTCAATTGACCAGCTGCTCAGCATGCTGTTATCCATCTTGTTTCCTCACTTCCAGGTTTCTATCTTATGGATTCGATTAATTCTACCAGACGCTCCAATTCTGCCTCTGAATAGTATTCAATCTCTATTCTTCCTTTATTCCTATCCTTCTTATTTATATTCACTTTTGTGCCCATAATCTGTTTCATCCGCTCTTCCAAGTCTTTGAAGATAAAGCTTAAATCCCGCTCTTCTTCTTCCACTTTCTTTACTTTTTTGGGCTTGCTCAACTGTTTTACCAGTTTTTCCACATCACGGACGCTCAGTCTTTCCGATGCAATCTTCAGTGCGATCTGATACTGCTGTTCTCCATCATCCAGCGCCAACAATGCACGGGCATGTCCACTGGATATCATTCCCTGAACCAGCATCTCCTGCACTCTCTTATCCAGCTTTAAAAGACGCATGCTATTGGTGATTGTAGCTCGATTTTTTGATACTCTGGCCGCGATCTCTTCCTGTGTCAGATCAAATTCCTGCATCAGCTGCTGATAAGCCAGGGCCTCCTCGATCGGATTTAAATCCTCTCGCTGAACGTTTTCGATTAAGGCAATTTCCATCGTCTGCTGTTTCGTGTATTCACGAATCACTACTGGAATTTCCTTTAAACCGGCCTCTTTTGCAGCTCTCCACCGCCGTTCCCCTGCAATGATCTCGTAATGATCGCCCTTTTTCTGTACCAGCAGCGGCTGTAATACACCGTATTGGCGAATGGAATCTGCCAATTCCTGGATCATCTCCTGATTAAAATCTTTTCTTGGCTGTCCGGTATTTGGCTCAATCTGGGTTAGTTTTAAGGTAATTTCTTTACCTGCTTCTTCTTTTTCTACTGAAGCTGCTTTCCCAGTTTTTTCCTTTCCTGTTTTGTACTCGCTCTGTTCCTCCCTTAATTGATTGGCCGGAGCGCTCTCCATCACATCTTCCCCAAAGATTGCTCCCAGACCTTTCCCTAATCCTGTTCTTTTTGCCATCAGATATCTTCTCCTCTACTCATCACTTCCGCCGCCAGCAACCGATAACTTTCTGCACCCGTGGACCGGGAGTCATATAAATTGATAGGCATTCCATGACTGGGTGCCTCCGCCAGACGTACATTTCTCGGAATTATGGTTTTATATATGTTTTGGTTTAAGGTATTCTTTACACTCTCTACTACTTCCAATGAAAGATTGGTCCGGGCATCATACATGGTAAATACAACGCCTTCTGTTTCCAGATCAGGATTCAGTTTTTTCTGTACCAGATTTACTGTTTTTAATACTTGATTTAATCCTTCCAATGCGTAATATTCACACTGAATGGGTATTAGCACCGTATTTGCCGCAGTTAATGCATTGATTGTCAATAAACTTAAAGCCGGCGGACAGTCGATCAGAACATAGTCATAATCTTCTTTGATCTCATCCAACTGTTCTTTTAGCAGCATTTCTTTGCCATCTATATCAAGCAATTCAATTTCTGCACCAGCCAGATTTACGTCAGATGGAAGAACATCCAGATTTTCCTGGACTTCTTTTACTAAGCATTCCTGAATCTGACATTCGTCTACCAGTAATTCATATACGGTTTTGTCTATATATCCTTTTTCTAATCCAACGCCACTGGTCGCATTTCCCTGTGGGTCAAAGTCAACTAACAAAACTTTTTGACCCGCTTCTGCCAGACAGGCAGACAGATTAATTGTAGTTGTAGTTTTTCCAACTCCGCCTTTTTGGTTTGCTATTGCTATTATTCTTCCCATTGTACGTTCCCTTTCCAATTCAAATTAAAGTATATCACATTTTATATTCTTTTCCTATGTCTTTCCGTGAAAAAGAGTATAAATTTTTTAGAAAATGTTTCACGTGAAACATTTGAGCTAAGTTTAAGAATAATTTAATAGGTTTGGCGTTGTATCAAACGGGGTATTATATTATAATAGAATATAAGAAAGTAATACGGTTTTTAAGGAGGTCTTCATGACTAATAAGAATAAATTGCTTACCATGTTAGTTTTGTCAAGTAGTGCTGTTGCAGCAACAGCACTTATCAATAAATGTATTAAATTATCTGCTACTTCCAAGAATATATTGGTAGACCCGGAATCATTCTGCTATCGCTGGAGATTTGGTAATATTCATTATACGAAAAGTGGAAGTGGCAAACCCCTATTGTTGATTCATGATCTGGATGCCGCATCCAGTGGTTTTGAATGGAATCAGGTGATTTCCTCGTTAAGTAAAGAGTATACTGTTTATGTGATGGACTTGCTTGGCTGCGGAAGATCGGAGAAACCTTGTCTTACTTATACCAATTACTTATATGTACAGTTAATTTCTGATTTTATTAAATCTGAGATTGGACATAGAACAGACGTGATTGCTACCGGACACTCTTCCGCCCTGACTGTGATGGCCTGCAATAATAATCCCGAATTATTTGATAAGTTATTGCTGGTGAATCCGGACAGTATTCTGACTTGCAGCCAGATTCCTGGTAAGTATGCTAAATTGTATAAGGGATTTTTAGACTTCCCAGTCGTTGGAACCTTGCTCTATCATATTGCTGTCAGCAAGCAGGCTATTAAAGAAAGCTTTATTACTAAGTATTTCTATAATCCTTATTCTGTTAAAGAGACTTATATTAATTCATATTATGAAGCGGCGCACTTGGATTTGTCACCTAAATCTGTATATGCCAGTGTGCACTGTAATTATACAAAAGCCAATATTGTGAATGCAATTAAAAAGATAGATAATAGCATCTATATGATTGGTGGAGCTGGCATGGAGAATATGAAAGATTTGATGGAGGAATATACAATATATAATCCTGCTATTGAATATACATTACTTCCAGATACAAAATATCTTCCTCAGATGGAAAAGCCTGCTGAATTTGTATCAACTGTTAATATGTTCTTCTCATAACAAATAGAATGTTTCACGTGAAACATTCTAAAAAAGTAAGGACCCAGATTTCATCCGGGTCCTTACTTTTTTAATAAAGATACAACAATCACTTCAAAGGCTCTTTTCCTGGAAGACCAGCTTTTCTTGGATACTTCTTTGAAGTTCCTTCTGTTTTTCTAATAACCACAAAGGAACGCTCAACTTCTGTTTTGGGTAACATAAAAGTTACTACATCTTCAATCTTTCCTCCCAAAAGTTTTACAGCTCCTTTTGCCTGATTTAATTCATCCTCAATCTTTCCTGATTTATAAGGAATAAAAGCACCGCCTATTTTCACATAAGGCATACAATATTCTGAAAGTGTAGAAAGATTGGCAACTGCACGTGACACACAGTAATCGTATTGTTCACGATAAGTGCGATCTCTTCCATAATCTTCTGCTCTTCCATGAATTGCCTCAATCTCTTTCAAGCCAAGCTGTACCACTACTTCATTTAAAAAATTGATTCTCTTATTCAAGGAATCCAGCAAGGTAATCTTTAATTCAGGAAAGGCAATTTTCAAAGGTATCCCAGGAAATCCAGCCCCTGTCCCCATATCAAGAATATTTACCTTTTCTAAATCTAAATCCGGCAGTACTTTCACTAAAGAAAGACTATCGACAAAATGCTTTGTCACAACATCTTCCAACTCGGTAATCGCTGTTAGATTCATAACTTTATTCCATTCCACCAACAATTCATAATATTGATAAAATTGATGCAATTGTTGATCCGACAATATAATAGAAAGTTCCGATAATTCTTCCCTCATCAACTCTTCAAATTGATCGAACATTCTCATCCTCCATATCCAAACAAAAACCCCTATTCCTAACGCTGATGGCGCTGCTGTTCCAAGTATACCAACAACACCGAAATATCCGCCGGTGAAACCCCTGAAATTCTGGACGCCTGACCAATGGATACCGGCTTATGAGTATTCAATTTTTGAACTGCCTCCCGCCTCAAACCTTTCACCTCAGCATAATCAAAATTTTCATCCAACTTCTTTCTCTCCAGCTTTTTAAACTGGGTTACTTGTTGCTGCTGTCTTTTGATATATCCTTCGTATTTAATATTTATGTTAACCTGTTCAGCCGTATCTTCTGATAAATCCGGCCTATCCGGATCAATTTCAGTTAACATAAAATAATCTAACTCCGGCCTCCGAACCAGCTCTGCCATGGTAGCTCCTGTCTTTAATGGAGTGCTTCCATGGCATTCCAAAAACTCCTGGACTTGTCTGTTAGCCCCAATATTAGTATGCTCCAGCCGGTTTACCTCTTTCTCGATGTTCGATTCTTTCTCCAGCAGCTTCTCATACTCTTCATCGCTGATTAATCCAATCTCATGACCAATCTTTCTCAGCCGGAGGTCCGCATTATCCTGTCTGAGAAGCAGGCGGTATTCCGCCCTGGAGGTCATCATCCGATAAGGCTCATGGTTTTCTTTCGTTACCAAATCATCAATTAAAACACCGATATAAGCCTGAGAACGATCTAATACAAAAGGCTCTCTCCCCAGAATCTTCATACTGGCGTTCACTCCGGCCATAAATCCCTGCACTGCCGCTTCCTCATATCCGGAACTTCCATTAAACTGTCCGCCACTGAACAGCCCCTCTATTTTCTTAAACTCCAGTGTAGGCTTTAATTGAAGGGCGTTAATACAATCATACTCAATTGCGTATGCATTTCGAACAATTTTTACCTGTTCCAATCCGGGAACGGTCCGGTACATAGCATACTGAACATCCTCCGGCAGAGAACTGGACATTCCTCCCAGATACATCTCATTGGTGTAAAGACCTTCCGGCTCCACAAATACCTGATGTCTGTCCTTATCCGGGAATTTCACCACTTTATCTTCTATGGAAGGACAATATCTGGGCCCTGTCCCTTCAATCGCTCCGGAAAACAGCGGAGAACGGTCAAGATTTGCCCGAATAATCTCATGGGTATTGGAATTCGTATACGTCAGCCAGCAGGATACCTGTTCCTTTTGTACCGACTCCGGGTCTGTGGAAAAGGAAAATGGAACCACCCTCTCATCCCCGAACTGTTCCTCCATCTTGCTGAAATCAATACTTCTCTTATCCACGCGGGCCGGTGTCCCCGTCTTAAACCGAAACATCTCAATTCCATGGGCCTTCAGAGAATCAGTCAAATGGTTTGCCGCCTGAAGTCCATTTGGCCCAGTCTCATTGCTGACATCACCATAGATACATCTGGCCTTCAGATAAGTCCCCGTAGCAAGCACCACCGCCTGACTATGATAGACCGCTCCAGAAAAAGTCTTAACTCCGCATATTCTGCCATCTTCCACCAGAATTTCAGACACTTCCGCCTGACGTACCGTTAAGTGATCCGTATTCTCAAGTACTCTTCTCATATTTTGGGAGTATTCCTGCTTATCTGCCTGGGCACGAAGAGAATGAACTGCCGGCCCCTTCGACTCATTCAGCATCTTAGACTGGATAAATGTCTTATCAATATTCTTCCCCATCTCTCCGCCCAGCGCATCCAACTCCCGCACCAAATGCCCCTTAGAACTTCCACCAATATTTGGATTACAGGGCATCAATGCAATACTGTCCACACTGACCGTAAACATGATCGTCTCCAGCCCCAGTCTGGCAGAAGCTAACGCCGCCTCACAGCCGGCATGTCCTGCCCCAACAACTACAATATCATATCTCTCTTCTAAATTAGGCATGACAACATCCTCTTCTTTCTAACCTTACGAACCTAATCTATTCCAATCTATCTTTTAACAATTCCATTACTTCCCGGTACAGAATTTGCTAAAGATCTCATTTACAAGATCCTCCTCCACTGCTTCCCCAATCACGTTACCCAGCACTTCATAAGCATTCATCAGATCAATAGAATAAAAGTCTTCCGGCATTCCATCTCTTACACTCTGACGCACCATCCGAAGACTTCCAAGCGCTTCCACAAGAGCAGTCTTATGCCTTACATTAGTGATATAAACTTCATCATTAAAATCAATCTCACCCTGATAAAACATGGATTTGATCTCCTGTTCCAGCATCTCTATTCCCGTCTCCTCTTTCGCTGAGACAGGAATCACCACATGTCCCGTCTTCTCCTCCAGATATTCCGTTGTCACTTTCATCTCAAGATCTGTCTTATTCAGCAGAACAACCGCCTTTTTATTCTGAATCAGTTGGATAATCTCCTCATCATTTTGATCAAGCGGAATCGAGGCATCCACTACAAAGATAATCAGATCTGCTTCATCCGCCATATTCTTTGCTCTCGATACCCCAATTTTCTCCACCACGTCTTCCGTCTCACGGATACCCGCAGTATCCACCACATTTAAACTGATCCCCTGAAGCCAGATATGTTCCTCCAGGGTATCCCTGGTAGTTCCGGCAATATCTGTCACAATCGCCCGCTCTTCTCCCAGCAATACATTCATCAGAGAAGATTTCCCCGCATTCGGCTTCCCAAGAATCACGGTTTTCACTCCCTCAGTCATAACTCTTCCATTGTCCGAAGAGTCTGCCAGTTTCTCAAGTTCCCGAATCATCGGCTCCAGATTCCCCAGCAGTTTTTCCCCATAGCCATCCAGGGAAATATGCTCCGGGTCATCCAGTGCAGATTCAATAAATGCAATCTCATAGATGATCTTCTCTCTTAGTCTCTTAATCCTATTTGAGACAGAACCTGCCAGCTGGCCCACCGAACTTTTAAGTGCATACTGATTCTTGGCATTAATCACCTCAATCACCGCTTCCGCCTGGGATAAATCAATTCTCCCATTCAGAAATGCTCTCTTCGTAAACTCTCCCGGTTCCGCCGGTCTTGCTCCATATTTAATTACTGTCTCCAGTATTTTTTTCATCATCAATACACCGCCGTGGCAGTCAATCTCCACCGTATCCTCGGCCGTGTAGCTGTGCGGTCCCTTCATAACAAGAACCAGCACCTCGTCAATCATCTCATCACCATCATAAATCCTTCCATAATGAACCCGATGAGACACAATTTGATCCAGCTTTTTCCCATTCTTTGTTCGAAAAATCTCTTTGATCACTGAAAATGCCTGATCTCCGCTGATTCGAATAATTCCAATCCCCGAATTGCTCATAGCAGTTGCTATGGCAGCAATGGTATCTTGTTTCATGCTTTTTCCTCAAACTCTAAAAGAGATTCAGGGGTTGCCACATTGTGACAGCCCCTTCCAACCTATCTAACTATGCCTGTTTAATTGCTGCGGTCCCGGTTCTCCCGGTTTTCTCTCTTTAATGATACCACCACATGACGGAACGGTTCTTCCCCTTCACTGCGGGTAATCACAAATTTATCATTCTGCAATGCAGAGTGGATGATTCTTCTCTCATAAGGATTCATCGGCTCCAAAGAAACAGAACGTCTCGTCCGTTTTACCTTATAAGCAATATTCTTAGCCAGAATCTCAAGTGTATCTTTTCTTCTTGCCCGGTAATTTTCCGTATCCAGTTTCACGCGGACATAACCATCACAATCCTTATTCACAACGAGACTCACCAAGTACTGTAAGGAATCCAGAGTCTGTCCCCTCTTGCCAATCAAAATTCCCATATCGGCGCCGGACATATCCACATACAATTCTTTATCACCCTCATGATAAGAAGCCGTAATTTCCACTTCCATATTCATAGCGGCAAACATCTGGTTCAGAAACTTCTTCGCTGCCTCTTCATAAACCGTACCGTCCACAGACTTCTTCGTGGAAACAGGTTTCTCTTCTTCCTGAGCATCCTTTTCCTCACGAACCGGTTTACTTTCCTTCACAGCTTTTTCTTCTCTGCTGACCTTGTTTTCTTTGACGGCTCTGTCTTCTTTAACCTGCTTATTCTCTTTTGCCGGTTTTATCGGTTTTTCTTCTTTCTTTACAAATTTTGCCTCTTTTTCAACCGATTTTTCCACTTTCTGAGTTGCTTTGGCTTCTTTCCTTGCTGCTTCCTGCTGTTTCTTCATCTCCTGATCCTTGTTCAGGAAATCATCCAGTGTGTCGAGATCTCTCTTCTTTTTCGCACTGATCACAACCGGCTTTGCACCAATAAAACCGAGAAGTCCCGCACTGCCCTTCTCAATGACAGTATAATCTAAATTATCACTGGTAGTTCCAAGTTCAATTAAGGCCTTTGTTATTGCCTCATCCAGTGTTTTAGCAGAAACTTTAATCGTATCCATAGGTCACCCCTCCTATTTGTTGTGCTTCTCGTTATACTTCTGCACCATCGCCGCCTTTGCAGCCAGACTTCCAGGTTTTGCATTTTGATTATAATATTCCGTAGAATCCTTCATAATCTGTTTGGACTTTTCGATTTTCTCCGCTCTTGCAGCCTCTTCCTTCTCTTCAGCCGCCTGAATGTTTCTCAATGTAGCAGCAGCATTTTGATTGATCTTTGTGGGAGGAAGACCTTTTTTAGCCCGTTTCTTATTGGCCTTTTCTACATTCTTCTTAATTAAATCATCAATATCAATCTTGCTTAAGTATGCGTTGACGCCAACCTGCTGAATTACCTGGAACACGGAACTGGCTACCCAGTAGATACCGATACCAACCGGGAAAGAGAAACAGAATACCACTGACATTAAAGGCATGGTAGTATTCATCGTCTTCATCATGTTTCCGCCAGGAGCATCATCAGCCTGCTGGGGCTGTGTGGAAGTCATCAGTTTTGTACTATACCACTGGGTTAAACCGGAAAGCACCGGAATCAAAATAGCGCCGATCAAAGCGACAACTGCAATATCCGAACCACCCTTGAAGAAATCCATAATAATGTTAAGCGGTGTGTATGAAATATTCATACCAAAGAACTGCTGCATCTTATTGATGGCTTCGATGGCATTTTCCCCTGTCTGCGTAACAACAGTTGCAATATCAGGGAAAGCGGCAATCATATCACCCCACTGACGGTCGGTCAGTTTATAGAGAAGGTCCACCACCTTGTCCATATTGGTATAATCCATGCCAGCCAGTTTATGGGTTTCGGCCAGAGTCGTAAACACTTCACTGGAAGCAAAACCCGACGGCAGTTTTTCAATAATTAAATCAAAATAATGACGTACGGAAGTAACATACGCCGGGATGTTATACATCACACGGTACAATGCAAACATAATCGGAAGCTGAATCAACATCGGAAGACAGCCGCCTGTCATGGAAGTACCATACTTCTCATAGACAGCCTTGGTCTCTACGTTCATCTTCATCATAGATTCCTGATCCTGCTTGCCCTTATATTTCTTCTGAATTGCCTGAATTTCCGGCTGCATTACCGACATCAGCTTACTGGACTTCTGCTGTTTAATCGTCAGCGGGAACATCAGCAATTTTGTAACCAACGTAAATAAAATAATACATAAACCAATATTCAGTACCCCAAAAGTACTGGTAAACCGAAAAAGCCCCTCCATAATCAGGCCCAAAAGTTCTGCAATCGGACCTAGAAAACCGCTTGTTTTAGTCAAAACTAAAAACTCCAATGTACTACCTCCTCAACATTCCCACGCGTATCACGAAGGAACTCTCCTTAATAACGTTACGGAACTGGATCATAACCGCCTTCGGCCCAGGGATGACACCGCAGTATCCTCCTCACAGCCAGCCATGTGCCTTTCAACACACCGTACTTTTGCAGTGCCTCAATGGCGTATTGAGAACACGTAGGTGTGTAAATACAGTGATATCTTACTTTTAACGGAGACAAAAAAATCTGATATCCCCTGATAAGCAGAATCATAATTTTTTTAATCATCTTATCACTTCAATTCTTTCATTATGTTATGCAGTCCGCACAAGTGCACAAATGCACTTTCAATCATGTTGTAATTCGAATCCTTTGCTGCCGGTCTCGCAACCACTACAATGTCTAATCCAGTCTCAATATATGCTTTTTTTAACCGAAAACTTTCTCTTACCAATCTTGTTACACGGTGTCTTACAACACTGTTTCCAACTTTTTTACTCACGGAAATTCCGATCCTTGTTTCCTCATCACCCTTACGAATCACATACATCACCAGCAGCTTGTTGGCATAAGACTTTCCGGTCCTGTAAACCACCTGAAAATCACTGTTTTTTTTAATAGAAGGAAAACGTTTCATGCATGCTCCTTAGCCAAAATTTACGGATTCAGAAGAAAAGAAAAGGCCACAATTACTTGCGGCCTGATTCATTAAGCTGATAATTTTGCTCTTCCTTTTGCTCTTCTTGCAGCTAAAACTCTTCTTCCGCCTGGGCTGCTCATTCTGGATCTGAATCCATGAACTCTTGCTCTCTGTCTCTTCTTAGGCTGAAATGTCATTTTCATAATGCGGGCACCTCCTCTTTTATTATAACTTATTTTCATAAGCATATTAAGACTATTCTAATTAAACATCCACCCAATTATATAGAAAAAATCCTGTGAAGTCAAGGGAAACTTACAAATTTGGGGTTACCTTCAGCAAAACTTTTCCAATCACGGCCACCAGCACAGCCGCCGCTATCGCTTCCGGCACGCCAGACGCCGTTACCGTCCCCAGCACCAGCCCCCAAACCGCGTCCACTGCTACATTTTTTGCCGACGCATATTCCTTCGCAAGCAGAACATAAATACTTCCCATGACAAATACCGTATTCGTCATCGCACCAATAAATCCGGTTGCCGGCAGGGCAATCATAACATTTACCTTGCATTTCTTCAAAAATATCCACAGCCATCCCGACACAAATCCAATCAAAATTCTGCATCCCACCGAGATCCAAACCGCTTTTGCCGCCCCTGGAATTCCCGTCATACTCATAAATGGGGAAAACGCAAACGACAATAATGTAGGAGCCGTGGTATTGCTAATCATGGAACAAATCCCAAACACGCCTCCAAGAATACTCCCAGCCAAAGGCCCCAGCAAAATAGCGCCTAAAATCACGGGAATGTGCACAGTTGTTGCCTTAATCACCGGCAGCTGGATCATGCCGAGTGGCGTGTTTGCCAAAAGAATCACAATGGCCGCCATAAGTGCAACACTGGTTAACCAACGAGTGTCCCTTACTTTCTTATTCATCTTTCTACCTCCTGCTACTGTTCTTTTAAAAAGATACAATGCAATATAGTTACGTTTGGATTATATAGAAATCAGTGGTCCCCGTCAATAAAAAACACAAAAATTGTTAATTTACATAATGTTATCCCCAAAGTGTTGATAACTTGTGGATAACTATATGGAAAACCAACTCATTTTCCACAGTCAGGAACAAAAAAGTATTTATTTTTCAATAGATTCATCCTGTTTATAACTGTTGTCATTCAAATTCTTAACCTGTGAATAACTTGTCCCAACCCCAGTTATCCAGAAGTTATCCAACTCTGTTTCACATGTTTTTCACAGACTTATCCACATTGTCATTGAAAATTCCCCAGAATTAGTATAAAATAGATTTAGATTGGGTTAATGTGCCTGTTAACCATTTAACAAGATTAGGAGACTGATTATGCTCGAGCAATTGATCGAAAAATGGGATGATATTCTTCTCTATTTAAAAGAAGAACATGATATATCCAACGTTTCATTTACCACCTGGCTGCTCCCTCTCAAAGTATCTTCATTAGAGGGCAACACACTGGAAGTCATCGTTCCGGATGCCAATTTTTTATCTTATTTAAAGAGAAAATATACTATTTTATTAAAAGTATCCATAGAAGAAGTAACCGGAATTACCTGTGATGTGGAATTCATTCTGGAAGAAGACAAGCAGTCCAAGCAATCCAAACAGCTGATTCAGACCAAACAGGAATATGTCAGCCCGACTGCCATTCAAAATGCAAACCTTAATCCCAGATATACGTTCGATACTTTTGTGGTGGGCGCCAACAACAATTTAGCTCATGCTGCATCCTTAGCCGTAGCGGAATCTCCGGGAGAAATCTACAATCCGCTGTTTATCTACGGAGGAGTGGGACTTGGCAAAACCCACCTAATGCATTCCATTGCCCACTTTATATTAAAGAATAATCCGGCGGCCAAGATTTTATACGTAACCTCCGAAAAATTCACAAACGAGCTAATCGATGCCATACGTAATAAAAACAATATCTCCACCACGGAATTCCGTGAGAAATACCGCAATAACGATGTTCTGTTAATAGATGATATTCAGTTCATCATCGGTAAAGAGAGTACACAGGAAGAATTTTTCCACACGTTCAATGCGCTTCATGAAGCCAAAAAACAGATTATTATATCGTCGGATAAACCTCCGAAAGAGATTGAAACCCTGGAAGAACGTCTCCGCTCCCGTTTTGAATGGGGTCTTACCGTGGATATCCAGTCTCCAAACTACGAGACCCGAATGGCCATTCTTCGCAAAAAAGAAGAACTGGAGGGCTATAACATTGACAATGAAGTGATCAAATACATTGCCACCAACATTAAATCCAATATCCGGGAACTGGAAGGCGCGCTGACTAAAATCGTAGCTCTTTCCAAACTTGACAACAACAAAGAAATCGATATTGCCCTGGCGGAAGAAGCTCTGAAAGATATCATCTCGCCTGACAGTAAAAAAGAAGTGACCCCGGAATTGATCATTCAGGTAGTAGCCGATCATTTTGGCATCACTCCTCTGGATATCTCTTCTCAAAAGAGAAACAAAGAAGTGGTATTCCCAAGACAGATCGTGATGTATCTCTGCCAGAATATGACAGACGCATCCCTTCAGGTTATTGGCAAATACTTAGGCGGACGGGACCACACCACGATTATTCACGGCCGTGAAAAGATCGCCGCGGAACTGGGAACGAATGAAAGTCTGTCCAATACCATCGATATTTTAAAGAAAAAGATCAGTCCACAATAATGTTGTGGACAACGTGTTGGTTTCATGTGGATAATCAAGTTGGAATTTGAGGCAGAATCGGCCTTGTGGATAACCATTCAGTTATTCAAAATAATTCTGAGGCTTATCCACATGCTTTTGTACAGGCTCATGATATCGCATTTACAAGCTTTCAAGGGCTTTTACACAAATTAACACCCCCTACTACGAATGCTACGGAATTTATCTATATATTTATCTAAAGCAACCTTCAAAAAAACGAAAAGGAGTTATCAACAACTATGAAGCTACTATTTAAAAAAGACGACTTACTTAACGGCATCAACATTGTATTAAAAGCAGTTCCATCCAAGACGACCATGTCTATTCTGGAATGCATCTTAATCAATGCAACAGATAATCAGATAAAATTAACAGCTAACGATATGGAACTCGGTATTGAAACTACCGTTGAAGGAACCATCGAAACCAGAGGAAAAATCGCACTGGATGCAAAACTTCTCTCTGAGATCATCCGTAAATTATCAGGTGGAGAATCACCGATTGTCATTGAATCTGATGAAAAATTCAATACCACCATCACCTGTGAAAACTCCATCTTTCATATTCAGGGAAAGGACGGAGATGAATTTTCTTATCTGCCCTATATAGAAAGAGAACATTATATCAGTTTATCCCAGTTTTCATTAAAAGAAGTGATCAGACAAACCATCTTCTCCATCTCTGTCAATGACAGCAACAAGATGATGACGGGTGAACTTTTTGAAGTAAAAGGCAACGAGTTAAAAGTGGTTTCCCTTGACGGCCACCGGATGTCAATCAGAAAAATCGTATTAAAAGATAATTATCAGGATATAAAAGTCATCGTTCCTGGCAAGACTCTAGGTGAAATCAGTAAAATTCTGGGCGGTGACAATGAAAAAGAAGTACTGATCTTCTTCAGCAAGAACCATATTCTGTTTGAATTTGATAACACCGTAGTGGTTTCCCGCCTGATTGAGGGAGAATATTTCCGCATCGACCAGATGTTATCCAGCGATTATGAGACAAAAGTTACGGTAAATAAGCGGGAATTTCTTGACTGTATCGACAGAGCCAGCATCTTGATCCGGGAAAATGATAAAAAACCGATCATTATCAATATTTTAGATCATGTGATGGAATTAAAATTAAATTCCAGCTTTGGTTCCATGAATGCAGAGGTGATGATTCACAAATCGGGAAAAGACATTATGATTGGATTCAATCCTAAATTCCTCATCGATGCTCTTCGTATTATTGACGATGAAGAAATTGATTTATACATGATGAATCCAAAATCCCCTTGTTTTATCAAAGATGCGGAGGAGCAGTACATTTATCTGATTCTTCCTGTTAACTTTAATGCGGCCACTATTTAGACTAGTTAACATAATAAGTTAACATAAAATATTCCAGAATAATATCCAAGAATAGAAGGAATTTTCATGCAGGAAATTAAATTAAGAGAAGAGTATATCAAACTTGGCCAGGCTCTGAAGGCTGCCAATCTGGTGGAATCCGGGGTCGATGCCAAGTTTGCTATTGAAGACGGTCTGGTAAAGGTTAACGGAGAAGTAGAGTACCAGAGAGGCAAGAAATTAAGAGATGGCGATGTTGTGACCTTTGACGGAGAAAGTATCCGGATTACATCATAAAAGAATAAAGAAGGATATATGAAATCCCATGGTGATTGAATCGATTGAACTGAAAAATTACAGAAATTACGACGAATTACATATGGATTTTAATCAGGGAACCAATATCCTGTATGGAGACAATGCCCAGGGCAAGACCAATATCCTAGAAGCCATCTATGTATGCTGTACCACAAAGTCTCACCGGGGCAGCAAAGACAGGGAGATGATTCAGTTTGAGCGGGACGAATCCCATATCAAATTGAATATCAGAAAAAATGATGTCCCTTATCGAATAGATATGCATTTAAAGAAAAGCAGGGCCAAGGGTGTGGCGATCAATGGGATTCCCATCAAGAAAGCCAGTGAGTTGTTTGGCATTGTCAATGTCGTGTTCTTTTCACCGGAAGATCTAAACCTGATTAAAAATGGTCCGGCAGAGAGAAGACGATTTGTTGATTTAGAGTTATGTCAACTTAATAAACTATACGTACATGCCTTAGTGCAGTATAATAAAGTCATTGCCCAGAGAAACAAATTATTAAAAGAATTGATGTTTCGGCCTGAGTATGAGGAAACCCTTGATATATGGGATATGCAGCTGGTCCAATACGGAAGAGAGATTGTCCGGTATCGTCAGGAATTTGTCAATCAGTTAAATGATATGATATTGGAAATTCACAGACAGTTATCCGGCAAAAAAGAAGATCTGCATCTTGTATATGAACCAAATACTCAAATTCAGGATTTTGAAGCCAGTTTAAAGAAAAGCCGCAGCCAGGATATCCGGCAGAAGACCACATTAGTTGGACCCCACCGGGACGATATCAGTTTTATCATCAATGGAATTGATATCCGCAAATTTGGTTCTCAGGGTCAGCAGAGGACCGCGGCATTATCCTTAAAGCTGGCAGAGATTGAGTTAGTAAAGCAGTTGGTACACGATTATCCGATCCTGCTTCTGGATGATGTATTGTCGGAACTTGATAGCAGCAGACAAGATCACTTATTATCGGGTATTAATCATATACAAACCATGATTACCTGTACGGGTCTGGATGATTTTGTGAATCACAGATTTCAGATTGACAAAATATTCAAAGTGATAGATGGAACGGTAATCAATGAAAATTAAATTTTGGAAATTTTAAGGAGGAGACTTATGAGTGCTGAGTACGGAGCAGACCAAATACAAATATTAGAGGGCTTAGAGGCCGTTCGGAAAAGACCAGGTATGTATATCGGCAGTACCTCATCAAGAGGTCTTCATCATTTGGTATATGAGATTGTCGATAATGCAGTTGATGAAGCTCTGGCAGGTTTCTGTACGGAGATTGATGTTCAGATTAACGGGGATAACTCGATTACCGTCAAGGATAACGGCCGTGGTATCCCGGTTGGAATCCAGAAAAAAGCGGGAATCCCTGCTGTTGAGGTTGTATTTACGATTCTTCATGCCGGCGGCAAATTTGGCGGCGGGGGATATAAAGTATCCGGCGGTCTTCACGGCGTAGGCGCATCGGTTGTAAATGCACTGTCGGAATGGCTGGAGGTTCGGATTTATACCGATGGAAAAGTGTACCAGCAGCGTTATGAGAGAGGAAAAGTAAAATATCCTCTGAAAGTAATTGCCGAGTGCAGCCCTGATAAACATGGAACCGAGGTCAGTTTTCTGCCGGATCGTGAGATCTTTGAAGAGACTGAGTATGACTTTGATATCTTAAAGGTGCGTTTGAGAGAAACTGCATTTTTGACAAAGGCTTTGAAAATCGTCCTGAGAGATGACCGGGAAGAGAAAAAAGAGAAGACATTCCATTATGAGGGTGGTATCAAAGAATTTGTTACTTACTTAAACAAGGGGAAAGCGCCGCTTTACGACAAGGTCATCTACTGTGAGGGGACAAAGGAAGGTGTCTATGTGGAGGTATCCATGCAGCACAATGATTCCTATACCGAGAACATTTACACCTTTGTCAATAATATCAATACCCCGGAAGGCGGTACTCATTTAACCGGCTTTAAAAATGCATTGACGAAGACATTCAATGACTATGCCAGAACCAATAAACTGTTAAAGGAAAATGAACCAAGCTTAAGTGGTGAGGATATCAGGGAAGGTCTTACGGCTATTATCAGCGTCAAGATTGAAGACCCGCAGTTTGAGGGGCAGACAAAACAAAAACTTGGTACCAGTGAAGCGAGAATCGCTGTTGACAATATTGTCAGTGAGCAGCTCACCTATTATTTAGAGCAGAATCCTGGTGTGGCGAAGGCCATGTGTGAGAAATCCATTCTCGCGCAGAGAGCCAGGGCGGCGGCCAGAAAAGCTAGGGATTTAACCAGAAGAAAAACAGCGCTGGAAGGCATGGCTCTTCCGGGCAAGCTGGCAGACTGTTCCAGCAAGGACGCTGAGAAATGCGAGATTTACATCGTAGAGGGAGATTCCGCAGGCGGTTCCGCAAAGACGGCCCGGTCCAGAGAGACCCAGGCGATTCTTCCACTTCGCGGCAAAATCTTAAATGTGGAAAAAGCAAGACTTGACCGGATTTATGGCAATGCCGAGATCAAAGCCATGATCACCGCATTTGGAACCGGAATTCACGATGATTTTGATATCTCCAAATTGCGGTACCACAAGATCATTATCATGACTGATGCCGATGTGGATGGCGCTCATATCAGTACACTGCTGCTGACATTCCTGTATCGTTTTATGCCGGAACTGATCAGGCAGGGATATGTATATCTGGCCCAGCCGCCGTTATACAAGGTTGAGAAAAATAAAAAAGTATGGTACGCGTACAGCGATGAAGAATTGAACTCCATCCTGAAAGAGATAGGACGTGACAATAATAATAAGATTCAGCGGTATAAAGGACTCGGTGAGATGGATGCCGAGCAGCTCTGGGAAACCACCATGGACCCGGAACGCCGTATTCTGCTTCGTGTAAATATGGATGATGATGTCGCTTCCGAGCTTGATTTGACATTTACTACCTTGATGGGAGATCAGGTAGAGCCGAGGCGTGAGTTCATCGAAGCAAATGCGAAATACGTGCAGAATCTGGATATTTAAAGCGTATACTGAATGGAGGAAAATATGGAACCAAATATTTTTGATAAAGTTCATGACATAGACTTAAAGAAAACAATGGAAAAATCTTACATTGACTATGCCATGAGTGTCATTGCATCCCGGGCGCTGCCGGATGTCAGAGACGGCTTAAAGCCGGTACAGCGCCGAGTACTGTTTTCCATGATCGAGTTAAACAACGGTCCGGACAAACCACATCGTAAGTGTGCCCGTATCGTTGGTGATACCATGGGTAAATACCATCCTCACGGCGACAGTTCTATCTACGGCGCTTTGGTTAATATGGCTCAGGAGTGGTCCACCAGATATCCGCTTGTGGACGGCCACGGCAACTTTGGTTCCGTGGACGGCGACGGCGCGGCGGCCATGCGATATACCGAGGCCCGTCTCAGCAAGATTTCCATGGAAATGCTGGCTGATATCGGAAAAGATACTGTGGATTTCGTACCAAACTTCGATGAGACTGAGAAAGAGCCTACGGTACTTCCGGCCAGATATCCGAATCTTTTGGTGAATGGTACATCCGGTATCGCGGTAGGTATGGCGACCAATATCCCACCACATAACCTGCGGGAAGTAATTGATGCCGTAGTCAAGATTATTGACAACCGGGTGGAGGAAAACCGGGAAACCAGTATCGAGGAGATTTTGGAGATTATCAAAGGACCTGATTTCCCGACAGGAGCAACGATTCTTGGTAAAATGGGAATCGAGGAAGCTTACCGGACAGGACGAGGCAAGATCCGTGTACGTGCGGTAACCAATATCGAGGCCATGCCAAATGGCAAGAACCGGATCATCGTAACCGAACTTCCTTACATGGTCAACAAAGCCCGTTTGATTGAGAAGATCGCAGAGCTGGTAAAAGAAAAACGAGTAGACGGAATCACGGATTTGAGAGATGAGTCCGACAGAACCGGTATGAGAATCTGCATAGAACTCCGCCGTGATGTCAATGCCAATGTCATCTTAAATCAGTTATTAAAACATACACAGCTTCAGGATACCTTCGGTGTGATCATGCTGGCTCTTGTAAACAATGAGCCGCGTGTGTTAAATATCTGTCAAATGCTCAACTATTATCTAGAGCATCAGAAAGAAGTTGTCACCAGAAGGACAAAATATGATTTAAACAAGGCAGAAGAGCGGGCGCATATTTTAAAAGGCTTGCTGATTGCTCTTGACAATATCGATGAAGTGATCAAGATTATCCGTGGGTCAACCAATGTGGCGGCAGCCAAGGAAGAATTGATCAAACGATTCGGACTCACAGATGCCCAGTCCCAGGCGATTGTAGACATGCGTCTGCGTGCACTCACCGGTTTGGAACGGGAGAAGTTAGAAAACGAATATAAAGAACTGGAGTTAAAAATAGCCGACTTGAAAGCAATCCTTGCAGATGAGCACCGCTTATTAGGTGTAATCAGAGAAGAGATTATGGTGATTTCCGCAAAATACGGGGATGACAGAAGAACGGCCATCGGATTTGACGAGTTCGACATGTCCATGGAGGATCTGATTCCAGATGAGGATACCATTGTTGCCATGACCAATCTTGGCTACATTAAGAGAATGTCAGTCGATAACTTTAAAAATCAGAACCGCGGCGGCAAGGGCATCAAAGGAATGCAGACCATCGAGGAAGATTATATCGAAGATTTGATCATGACAACGACTCATCACTATATCATGTTCTTTACCAACACGGGCCGTGTGTACCGGTTGAAGACTTATGCGATTCCGGAGGCCGGAAGAACGGCAAGAGGAACTGCCATTGTCAATCTGCTTCAGCTGATGCCTGGTGAGAAGATTACCGCCATCATTCCGATGAAGGAATACCATGAGGATAAATATTTATTTATGTCAACCAAAAATGGTATGGTGAAGAAGACCCCAATGAAGGAATATGAAAATGTCCGCAAGAACGGTCTTCAGGCTATTGTACTCAGAGAAGATGACGAGTTGATTGAGGTAAAAGCCACCGACAATACAAAAGATATCTTCCTGGTGACCAAAAAAGGGCAGTGTATCCGCTTCCATGAGACCGATGTCCGTGTGACGGGCCGTGTTTCCATGGGAGTAATCGGCATGAAGTTCGATGAAGATGACCAGGTGATCGGCATGCAGATGGATTCCCAGGGAGAATGTCTCTTAGTGGTGTCGGCCAACGGTATGGGCAAGAGAACTCCGATTGAGGAATTTACTCCACAGTACCGTGGCGGTAAAGGAGTCCGCTGTTATAAGATCAATGAGAAGACAGGCGATTTAGTGGGAGCGAAGCTGGTTCATGACGATCATGATATTATGCTGATTACCACAGAAGGCATTATTATCCGCATGTCCGTCGGAGACATTTCCATCATTGGAAGAAATACTTCCGGTGTAAAACTGATGAATATCGATCATGAATCCGATATCTCCGTAGCCAGTGTTGCAAAAGTAAGAGGAAGCAGCAACAACAGTGAATCGGAGCCGGTTATAGAAGAGGAATCTGGTGAAGAATCAGAAGAGTCTTTAACAGCAGATAATGTTAACGATAATTTAACAGAATAATTCATAAAAATCCCTTATAATATATACTATGAATAAAAGGGAGTAGCCACCAAATAAGTGGATTCTTATGCGACAGTCCCGATTAGAGATAATCCGCAGAGAATTGAAATGGCAAGACTTTTATTGCAGAATACATCTGTGATAGAGGTCTTGCTTTTTTCATAGATAAAATAAAAATATTTAGGAGGAATGTTACTTTGGAAAGTGACCCGGAAGCGGCCAATATAGCCGCGCAGATTTTACTATTGATTGGCCTGACAATGCTGAATGCATTTTTCGCAGGCGCAGAGATGGCAGTGGTGTCTGTCAACAAAAATAAGATTAAGATGCTTGGTGACCAGGGCAATAAAAATGCAGCCCTGATTCAACGGCTGTTGGAAGATTCCACAGGTTTCTTGTCTACCATACAGGTAGCCATCACCTTCGCCGGATTCTTCTCCAGTGCGTCGGCGGCCACAGGTATTTCCCAGGTTCTTGCGGACCGGATGAATGGATGGGGAATCCCGTACGGACAGAGTATCGCTATGGTGGTGGTTACCATTATCCTGTCTTATTTTAACCTGGTATTTGGTGAGCTGGTTCCTAAAAGGATTGCGTTGCAGAAGGCAGAGGCCTTCAGCCTGTTTGCGGTAAAACCAATTTATTACATATCAAAGGTTATGGCTCCATTTATCAAGCTGCTGTCGCTGTCCACAAACGGTGTCTTAAGACTGATTGGTATGAAGACTGATAGCTTGGAGGAAGAAGTTACGGAAGAAGAAATCCGATCTCTGCTTCAGGCCGGACGGGAAACAGGTGTCTTTAATGAAATTGAACAGGATATGATCACATCGATCTTTCTGTTTGATGATAAAAAAGCCAGGGAGATCATGGTTCCGAGACAGGATATTGTGGCAGTTAATGCCAGCGCGCCGTTGGAATCGTGTCTGGATGAAATATTGACCAGCAAACATTCCAGAATTCCGGTATATGAAGATGACATTGACAATATTATCGGTATTTTATCCATGAAGGATTTTATGATAGAGGTCAATGAAAACATTAATAAACATATGGATATCCGCTCCATCATGAAAAAACCGTTCTTTGTCCCGGAGAACAGAAAGACAGATGAACTGTTCCAGGAAATGCAGGAAAATAAAATTAAGATGGCGATTCTGGTAGATGAATACGGTGGCGTCTCCGGATTGGTAACGATGGAGAACTTAATCGAAGAAATTGTGGGTGATATCCATGATGAATATGAGGAGGTCGAAGAGGAATTGGTAGAATTGGAGCCTCATATCTACCGGGCCTCCGGTGGAATTCTGCTGTATGATTTAGATAAGGTCCTTCACAAAGAAATAGAAAGTTCCTGTGACACTCTTTCCGGATATCTGATGGAACAGCTGGGATATATTCCAAATGAAAATCAGCTGCCCATTGAACTTGAGGCTGATGGGGTAGGTTATACGATTTTGTCGATGGACGGTAAAGTAATAAAAGATGTGAAAGTAAAATTAAAACAGGAAGATCCAAAAGAAGAAGCATAAGAGCAACGGAAGTATAGAGGAAAATAAGGAGATAAGCAGATGGAATTTTTAGTAAGTGGTATCATGTCGGTGTCCTGGCAACAGATTTTGATGTATGGGGTGGGAATCCTGTTAATATGGCTGGCAGTGAAAAAGGAATACGAACCGGCGTTACTTCTGCCGATGGGATTTGGCGCAATATTGGTGAATCTTCCGCTGACAGGCGTGATTAACCAGACATTATCGGGTGTTGGAGAAGTCAATGGTATTATTGAATGGTTATTTGAGGTTGGCATCGAGGCATCGGAAGCATTGCCCATTCTTTTATTTATCGGAATTGGGGCTATGATTGATTTTGGCCCGCTGCTTTCCCAGCCTATTATGTTTCTGTTTGGCGCGGCGGCGCAGTTTGGTATCTTTATTGCAATCTGTGCGGCGACGCTGATGGGATTTAATTTAACGGACGCCGCCTCCATTGGAATTATCGGAGCTGCCGACGGACCTACCTCAATTTTGGTATCCCAGATTCTCCACTCCAAATATGTGGGAGCGATTGCAGTTGCCGCCTATTCCTATATGGCGCTGGTGCCGATTGTACAGCCATTTGCCATCCGTCTTGTAACTACGAAAAAGGAACGGCGGATTCATATGGAGTATAAACCAGGGAATGTGTCTAAATCCATGAGGATTGCATTTCCAATTGTTGTGACAATCATTGTAGGTATGATTGCCCCTATGTCCGTAGCTTTGGTTGGATTTTTGATGTTTGGAAACCTTCTTCGGGAATGCGGCGTTTTGGGAAATCTTTCCGACACGGCCCAGAATACTCTGGCTAATTTGATCACACTGCTGTTGGGAATCACTATCTCATTTAGTATGAGAGCCGATGTATTCGTTCAGATCGATACGGTGATGATTATGGCAATTGGTTTGCTTGCCTTTGTATTTGATACCATTGGCGGCGTCCTGTTTGCCAAATTTCTGAATCTGTTTTTGAAAGAGAAAATGAATCCGATGATCGGAGCAGCCGGAATTTCCGCATTTCCTATGTCGGCAAGAGTTGTTCAGAAGATGGCACAGAATGAGGAGCCGGGCAATATTATACTGATGCACGCCGTGGGAGCCAATGTATCCGGTCAGATTGCGTCGGTTGTTGCAGGCGGGCTGATTATCAGTCTTGTAACCAGTTTTTTATAATACGAGTACAAATGGAGGCGGCACGATGTGGAATAATTTTATAATATCCCTTGAAATCATGGGAAAAGGTATGAGTGGAATCTTTGCCGCGCTGATCGTTATTATGTTCAGTGTGTGGGTTATGGGGAAGATTTTAAAATAAATTGTGGATAAAAAAATCCCGGATGACGAAATCTGTTGATGACTCATCCGGGATTTTAAATTGTTATTCCAGATTCAGTTTCCTGCTCATCACATAATTGGTGATGAAGTAGAAGAGAATGCAGGTGATCGTTGAGAAGATCACAGCAAACCACATGTAGGAACTGAAAAAGGTACTGTAAAATGTAGCATTAAGATTTGTATTAGGCATTCGGAGCGCGGCGGTAAAGGAATAACCAAAAGCAATCATGGCAATGGTACAGATAATCTGCATCACGGTATAAATACCAAGATAGGATAAAATAGCCCCCATTATCTTATGTTTACCAAATAAATGTCCGATTGCTATGGATGCATAAAACATCAACGGACTGCTGAATGCCCCAATGATCATACAGACAATCATAAACGTGATATACTCACTGGGGGAGACGCCTAATGTTGCATAAAAATCAACAAACAATACCTGCCATGGAATCTGTGGCATATGTCCAATTACAAATAAAAAGAGCGATAAAAATACCAGGAGATAAACCATAGCCTGCCAGAAGACCGCAATTATCAGCTTGGAGCAAATCAAGGTACTGGTCTTTACGGGCAATGTGTGAGTCAGGTAAGCCTGTTCACTGACCATCGTCTTATAAAAATCACTGACGATAAACACATAGGTCATAATAAAGAACGCGATAATGTAAATAAAATAGAGGAGTAAAAAGATCACCGATGAAACTACCATAAATTCATTCGTATCGCTGACATAGCCGTCATTGAGAATCGGTGACATAATCCCTGCTTCAAATAAAATCTTAGCCAGAACGCTGGCGATAACAAAACCTAAAATCATCGGGAGAAAGGTTCTGGCGGTAGCCCGAAAATCCTTTTTTAATAATTTCTTTAACATCTGAATACCTCCCTGAACAATTCATCTACGGATTTCTGATACTGTGTGCGAATCTCATCGACAGAAGAAACCATCTCGATTCTGCCACCCTTTAAAAAGATAACATCATCCAATATCTGTTCGATGTCGGAAATTAAATGAGTTGAGATCACAATAGAACCTTCCTCATTGTAGTTGGTTAATATAGTATTGAGAATATAGTCTCTGGCCGCCGGGTCCACGCCGCCAATGGGTTCATCCAACAGATAGAGACTGGCCTTACGGCTCATAACTAAAACCAGCTGTACTTTTTCTTTGGTGCCCTTTGACATCGTTTTAAATTTGTCACCTGGTTTGATATCAAGTCTTTGAAGCATTTCAAATGCTTTATTCCTGTCAAAATCTGCGTAAAAGTCATTGAAACAGTCAATAAGCTGAGATACCTTCATCCAGCTGCTCAAGTAATTTTTGTCGGGGAGATATGATACAACTGCTTTTGACTGCACACCGATGGGCAGGCCGGCCACCGATAAATCTCCTTCATCCGGTACTAACAATCCATTGGCCAGTTTGATTAATGTGGATTTACCACTGCCGTTTGGTCCAAGGAGACCTACAATTCTTCCGGGGGCAATCTGGAAATTGACATCAGATAGTGCTTTTGTGGAGCCGAACCACTTACTTAAGTGATTACATTCTAATACAGGTGTCATGATTTCATCTCCTTTATCGTTTCTTCTAACAATATGGTTGTCTCCGCTGGTTCAAATCCCAGCTGCTCTAATGCTTTAATTAATTCCTTAATCTTTTCTTTTGCAATCTCTTCTTTTAATGTCTGTATCATCCCAGCATCCTCCGTGATATACCTTCCAGATGTTCGTTGTGAATAGATTAGGCCGCTGCGTTCCAATTCTGAGAGTGCTTTCTGCATGGTGTTGGGATTTACTGCCGCCTCAGCAGCTAAGTCCCGGACCGATGGAAGTCTGCTTCCTGTCGGATAGACACCTGATATAATTAACATGCGGATTTTCTCCAGTAATTGGGTATAAATCGGCCGGTCATGTTCAAACTGCCATGCCATAGTTTACACCTCCTGTATTATTGTACTACTGTTATAATACAGTTATATAACATCGCGGGACTTTTGTCAAGGTTTTTACTTGCTTTCATATGATGAATCCATTATGATAAATAAAGAAGAGCATTTGCCTAAGGAGGATAACAGGGTGAGAGCAGTCAGAACAGAAGAGATCACAGCAAATATAAAAGAGATGTGTATAGAAGCAAACCACTATCTTTCAAAGGATATGGCATGTGTGTTTGAAAACGCTGTGCAGGAAGAGCAGTCTCCACTTGGGAAACAGGTACTGGAACAGCTGAAAGAAAATCTGGAGATAGCCGGAGAAGATATGATTCCCATCTGTCAGGATACAGGCATGGCAGTGATTTTTATAAAAATTGGACAGGAGGTCCATATCGAAGGCGGCAGTCTGGCAGAAGCCATCCATGAAGGAGTCCGCCAGGGATATGAGGAAGGTTATTTAAGAAAATCCGTGGTCAGAGATCCCATTGACCGTGTGAATACTAATGACAACACGCCAGCTGTCATTCACTATGAGATTGTGGAGGGAGACCAGGTGGAGATCACAGTGGCTCCCAAAGGTTTTGGAAGTGAGAATATGAGCCGGGTATTTATGCTGAAACCGTCGGATGGTCTGGAGGGTGTAAAAGAAGCCATCCTCACAGCTGTCAGAGATGCCGGACCAAATGCCTGCCCTCCTATGGTGGTGGGCGTCGGTATCGGGGGAACTTTTGAAAAATGTGCCTGTATGGCAAAACATGCGCTGACCAGAGATTTATCCGAAAAGCCGACTGTGTCTTATATCCGCAAACTGGAAGAGGAAATGCTTCAAAAAATAAACAATCTCGGCATCGGCCCGGGAGGTCTTGGCGGTACAGTCACCGCGCTTGCAGTCAATATTGAAACATATCCAACCCACATAGCAGGTCTGCCGGTGGCGGTCAATATCTGCTGTCATGTCAACCGGCATATCCATCGAATAATATAAAACACAGAAAGAGGAATGGATTATGGATAAATATCTGAAGGTACCATTTAGCAGAGAAGAAGCAGAGAATTTAAAAGCTGGAGATTATGTTTATCTCACCGGAACTATATACAGCGCAAGAGATGCCGCTCATAAGAGAATGCAGGAGACGCTGGAACGGGGAGAAGAACTCCCTTTTGATTTGAAGGACAATGTAATCTATTATCTTGGTCCTACACCGGCCAGAGAGGGGCGGCCAATTGGTTCTGCGGGACCAACCACGTCCAGCAGAATGGATAAGTATACCCCGGCACTTCTGGATTTAGGACTTAGAGGGATGATTGGAAAGGGAAAAAGAAGTCCGGAAGTGATCGAAGCGGTTGTCAGAAATAAAAGTGTATATTTTGCTGCGGTAGGGGGCGCCGGTGCCATTTTATCGAAGAGAATTCTCTTAAGCGAAGTCATAGCCTATGATGATCTGGGGACTGAGGCAATCCGCAGGATGCAGGTAAAAGATTTTCCCGTTATTGTAGTGATTGACTCAGAAGGCCATAATCTGTATGAGACAGCTATTTTGGAATATCGGAAATAAGCATTGATATGGCAAGGCAGACAGCAGATAAACGGAGGAAACAATGAATCGAATTGTATATATGGTAATCAGGCATATATTCCAGGCACCCATATGGTTCTTTCATATTGATAAGATGGGAAAACACAAAGAACGCTATTCGTTACAGGAAAGATATGGCTATATCAGAAAAATGGTAAAAAAGATTGATGTGGGAGGCCGGGTTGATGTCCGGGGATACGGTGCGGAGAATCTTCCGAAGGAAGGTGGATTTATTCTGTTTCCCAATCATCAGGGATTGTTTGACATGCTGGCCCTCATAGATACCTGTCCTTATCCTTTGAGTGTGGTAATCAAGAAAGAAGCAGAAAATTGGGTTTTGGTGAAACAGGTTTTGGCAGCAATTGATGGAATTTCGATGGACCGGTCTGATATCAAAGCATCGCTCCAGGTGATCAACCAGATGTCGGAGCGTGTCAGGCAGGGTGGAAATTTTGTTATATTCCCGGAAGGCACCAGAAGCCGTGATGAGAATAACATCCTGGATTTTAAAGCCGGCACCTTTAAAAGTGCCGTCAATGCCAAGTGTCCCATCGTGCCGGTTGCCCTGATCGACAGCTTCAAACCGTTCGATATCTCTTCTATTAAGAAAGAACGTGTTCAGGTTCATTATTTAGATCCCATTTATCCGGAACAATATATGGGGTTAAGAACAAAAGAAATAGCAGATCTTGTACACAACAGAATCCAGGAAAAAATTAACAGTAATTTGTCATGATTTCTGGTGAAATACTGGTTGACAATTCATTTTTTCTCTAGTATAATTGTCAATGCGTCTGAAAACAGAGATGTTTTGTGAAGCAATCATATGGAATGAATGACTACGGAGAAATACTCAAGAGGCCGAAGAGGCGCCCCTGCTAAGGGTGTAGGTCGGGCAACCGGCGCGAGGGTTCAAATCCCTCTTTCTCCGCTCAATTCCAAGTGGTTATTTTTTTGCCCGGGAGGGTGAAAAAAGTTGTCACATCCGGTTGACATAGACAAGCTGATGTGATATTATATAACTCCACCGCGTAATGTGGTGAAAAAAGTTGAAAAAAGTTGTTGACAAAGTTCGCACGGCATGATATGATTATCGAGTTGCTGTTGAAACGAAACGACAACAAAACGAACCTTGATAATTGAAGATTGA
>JAWZDV010000068.1:0-50801 GCA_034142505.1 Bacteroides thetaiotaomicron | reverse complement strand
AAGGACTTGCTCATACCGCGTATTGATAAGACGATATCATCTTTCTTATCTGCCATTATTTCACTCCTGTTATAGAATCCTGTTATCGATTGATAGTTTAAGAAATTATTAGGGAGAATTTCTTCTCCCTAATAGTCCGCCTATATTACTGATTACTGATCAAGTAAAGATGTATAAGAAGCTGCGTTATCTGTCTTAACCATGTTGATCGCAAATGCATCATACTGGCTTGGGTTGCCCAGACGGTTTGTGATGTTGGACTCTGTCTGGCCGTCACCACCGATGTATTCAACCTTTAAGTTCAGAAGCTTATCATACTTCTGAAGAAGCGGCTGATAAGTGGAACCTAAGAAGTTATCGGAAGAGTTGTAGATGTTCAGCCATACACTCTTCTCCGGATGTGCTCCCGCGTCAAGCTGGTTGGAAACCGGTGCATATGTCACTGTGGAATCCATAAAGTCCTGATAGTTGTCGGAAGTAACAGCCACGTTTAATGCGTAGTAGGAACGCTCATCTGCTTTGTATACGAATACGTCGTCAGACAGTACGTTGCCTGCGTCATCAGCAATGCTGATACCGGTATTGATATCAACACCGTCAAGCGCATTACGAAGAACACGAAGTGTCAGGTATGCCTGAACGTCCGCATGCTGGCTGATGGTTCCGCCGTAGCCCTCTGCGATTGCTGCTACCGCATCACTGTTTGCATCGTAACCGAAAGTAGGAACTTTGTTATCTTTGGACCATGCGTTGAACATGGACATACCCATACCATCGTTGTTGGAAACAACAACATCAATCTGCTCACCGAAAGAAGAAGACCAGGTACCAATACCATTACCGGCAGTTGCTGCATCCCATGTTGCGCCTGCGGAGTTCTTCATCTCCTGAGAAGCAAGTTCACGGACAATATAAGATTTTCCGCCAACTTCCAGTTTTCCATCCTGTACAGCAGTTGCTGTGCCGTCTGAGTTGGTACCAATCGGATCACTGTTCACATTGCCATCTTTGTCAACGGCTGTGCCAAGGGCCTTGCGGACACCTCTGGTACGTGCGATGGAATCGTTATGTCCGATATCGCCGATTGCCAGAACGTAACCGATCACGCCGTCACCGTTGCGGTCAATCGTGTCAATATTTTTCTCGATATACTCTTTTACCATGGTACCCTGAAGTTCTGCACCCTGATTTGCATCAAATCCAACATAATATGTATCTTTATTATAATTTAACGCTGTCATATCAAGCTGGCCGGTAGCACTGCTGGATGGCTGACGGTTAAACCATACTAACGGTTTATCCTTGTTGGCCAATGGTGCAGCCTCTTCTGCTTTCGTGGTCTCTGCTGCAGCTGCCGCTGTCGTCTCAGTTCCACCAGCTGTGGTAGCTGCTGTCTCAGCAGGTTTGTCTCCACCGCCGCAGGCCGTCAGTGTCACTGCCATAGAACAGGCCAATGCAATACTTAACATTTTTTTCATTTTTAAATCCTCCTTTAAACATGAATGAATTAGCTACAATCACAGTATATCTTACGTTCCATTCATTTTAAATAGAAATTTTTATGCAAAATGTTAAAATTTTTATTGATTGCCCCCTATTAATATTAAAATATCACCAAAGCAGAGAAGAATTAATTTCTTTCCCCTGCTTCCTCCCGGAGTTTATTGGGGGATTTTCCGTGATATTTTTTAAAGCAGTAGCTAAAGTAATGCTGGTCGCTGTAACCGCAGCGGCCGGCTATCTCCTGTATCTTCATAGGAGTACAGAGAATATACTCCTTCGCCTTCTCCATCCTCTTTTTCGTCAGAAGGCTGATAAAGGTCTCCCCCGTGGCCTTTTTGATGGTGGCGCTCAAATAGTTGGAACTGATATGTAACTGCTCGCTTAGGGAAACCAGGGTCATGGTTTCGTCGGAAAAGCCGGTTTCAATCAGCTGAAGGGCCTGGTCCGCCAGCAGCTCGGAGCTGACCTTCCTGTGGTTGGAGATGATATCCTGGGCCTGGCAGCAGAGACTGGCTACCCTGGCATGGATCTCGTCCAGCGATACCCTGGTAAAGCCCTGCTCCAAAAATGAGAACTTGGACAGAATTTCCATCGGCACATTCTTGTCCAGGGACATGCTGACGGACCGGTACACCGTGGCCAGAATCTGGATCACCAGAAGATCGCTGCTGCTGCTCATGGCTTTCTCCTCGCGGACCTTGGCAAAAAGATCTGCCAAAAAGGTCTCCAGCTCCGTCCGGCTTCCGGTCTTGATGATCTGGTCCAGTTTCGCCACGGTCTCCTCAATATATTCAAACTTCTGGAACTCTCCCGACTCGATATCTGAGATAAACTGGACGCCCTCAGTCCCTGCAGGAACATAGTGCATGGCCGCCAGCGCCTCGGAATATGCCCCGCCGCTCATCACCACTTCCGTATAATCCTGGCTCACGCCGATTCTGCCGCGCAGCCCCAAGATCCGCTCCGCACTCTGTAAAATCTCCGTCACCAGAATATTCACATACTTTTCCAGTTCCCGGCCAACAGCCGATATGACGGAGACCACCTTTCCTTTGGTGATCACGCTTCCGAACTGGACATATTTTTTCAGAATGGAATTCACAAAATTTATATGATTTTCCACGGTCATATTCTCATCGCTGTTATTGAAAAAACTGGTGACGAGAACCATGTAGCGGACATTCCCGCCCTCCCTGCGGATGCCTTGCTCCGCCGCCCGCTGCTCCATCAAAAGCTTCTTCTCCTGGGTCAGATCCTGGACCGGCTCCGCCTGGTCCATCAGCACCGGAAATAAAAATTCTCCCAGCTCCATGCGGCGCTCCCTCTCATTAAAGTCACCGTCCAAAATCCCGTTCTTCAAGCTGGCAAACCGCTTGTCCAGCTTTTCCCGAATCCGCTGCAGCTCCTCCGTCAGCTCTGCCGCGGAGATCGGTTTTAGCAGATAACTGATGATATTGTACTGAATCGCCTGCTGGGCATAGGCAAAGCTCTCGTAACCGCTCAAAAACGCAATCTGCATGTAAGGCCGGATCTCCCGCGCCTGTCTTGCCAGCTCGATCCCCGAAACATAAGGCATCTTGATATCGGTCAGCAAAAGATCCGGGCCCAGCTTTTCCACCAGTTCCAGCGCCTCCGCCCCGTTTCCTGCCTCCCCGATCACCTCAAAGCCCACGGCATTCCAGTCAATTTTCCTGATTATCCCTTTTCTCAATTCTTCTTCATCATCTGCAAAAATTACAGTGTACATAATGGTGATCCCTCATTTTTTCGTATATTTTCTTGACTCAGACGCAGATTTCTCTCTCTACCATATTAAAAGTTTTTCCAGTTCTTGTCAATCTGCGGCAGACGAAAAAAGGACTGCCGCCCTGCTGATGTACCAGCGAAAGCGGCAGCCTTATTCCATCAAACCAGCAGCTTATCCAGCGTTTCTATAAACGCCTTCATGTCAATGGGTTTTGCAATATGGGCGTTCATACCGGCCTCCATGGCCGCCTGGATATCCTCGGTAAAGGCGTTGGCCGTCATGGCGATGATCGGGATGCGCCTGCTGTCCTCCCGGTCCAGGTTCCGGATGGCGCGGGCCGCCTCATAGCCATTCATCTCCGGCATCTGGATGTCCATCAAAATGGCGTCATAGGTGCCAGGGGCCCTGGTTTGAAATTCCCGCACCGCCCGGGCGCCGTCGGGCATGACCACCGCGTTCGCGCCATACAGCTGCAAAACCTCATAGAGAATCTCCGCATTGATCTCATTATCCTCCGCTACCAGAAAACACCGGCCATCGATCCCGCGCTCTCCCGGATGAACAGCCATACCGGACGGTTTTTCCGTGATCATCCCGTCCTCCTCTTTCGCCGCCTCAAATTCCAGTTCCACACAAAAGGAAGTGCCGGCCTGCTCCCTGCTCTCCACTGAGAGTTCCCCGCTCATCAGTTCAACCAGCCCTTTCGTGATGCTCAGCCCCAGTCCGGTGCCTTCCACCCGCGACACGTTCTGGTCCCTGGTAAACGGTTCAAAGAGATGAGCCTGAAATTCCTCTGACATGCCGATCCCCGTGTCACGGATGGTGAAACGGTAACGGACCCTTCCCTCCTGCCCGGCGGCGGGGATTTCTTTTGCGAGGAAGGTTACACTTCCGCCCTTCGAGGTAAATTTAATAGCGTTGCTCAGAATGTTAATCAGAATCTGGTTCACCCGCAGAGCGTCCCCATAAAAGCAGGGATGCGTGATGGACTCTGTCTTCACTTGGAAGCAAAGCCCTGCCTCTTTAGCCTGCTGCCCCATCATGGCAGACAGCTGCCCCACCAATTCCGGCAGAAAGATCCTTACATGATTTAAGGTAATCTTGGACTGTTCAATTTTGCTCATGTCCAGGATATCGTTGATCAGACTCAGCAGATGGCGGGAAGACAGAGAGATTTTCTGGAGACAGTTCTCCACCTTATCCCGTTCTCCCAGATGGGCCTCCGCCAGGGCCGTCATCCCCATTATGGCATTCATAGGCGTCCGGATATCGTGGCTCATAGAAGCGAGGAAATCGCTTTTGGCCCGGTTTGCCTCCTTCGCCAGCTCCAGCGCCTTCTCCAGCGCCTCCTGGCTCCGGCGCTCCGCGGCCAGCATCTCCGTCACATCCTGGCGCACCATACAGACCGTCTTGTGATCCCGGTCTCCCCACACAACGTTGACCTGTTTGTACCGCAGTCCCTCATCCCCCTGATAGGGAAGCACAAAATCGTACCCCTCCGGCTGCTTCTCCAGCCGGACCAGCATATTGGACAGTCCCAGATACTGTTCCACCACCTCCGCTCCCCCATCGGGAACATATCTCTTTTTAATGTTTTCATACCAGACCTCATGCACACACTGCTCCGGAGGCAGGGACTGCTGCACGGTCTGTCGCGTGTACAGCGTGAGATTCTTTGTATTCACCTGGATAATCCCCAGCAGTTCAAATGTGTAGGCAACCGCATTCAATAGTCCCTGCTGTTCCCTCACGGAATCCGTAATGTCCGCTCTTGCCAGGCAGACACGGCCCAGCCTCAGATCGGCAGCGGAAACCGTCAGTTTTTTCGTCAGAATCTCCCCTTCCCGGCCCAGCACGGAGTAGGAAAAGGAGTAAGTTCCATGGTGTTTCAGGCGTTCCACCATATAGGCCGGCTCCATCATTTTCTCAAACAGCGCCTTGTCCTTGGGAACCACCTGCTCCCGGATCATTCGTTCCAGCCTCTCCGAATGCCGCCCGGCGCTTCCGGGCACGTCGCCGGCCGACGGATCACCGCTGACAATTCTGCTCAAATCGTTCCGTAAATCCACATCTGCAATCAAATCATAACTGGACGTGGATAGCTGATGTAAATTCCGGTCCGAGATGGTCTGCTCCGTGATATCATACACCGTCAGAATTCCGGTGATATCTCCCGTATCCGGGGCCTCCACCAGAACCACCTTGAATTTCACAAAACGGCCTGCCGCCTCCCTTGGCAGCTTGACAAAGCAGTCCAGCTCAATCTCCGTGTTTCCGGCCTGGAACGCCGCCAGCGTCGGCTCATTGAGGAAATGATCCAAAAAAGCCTGCCGTTCTTCTTCATCCACCACCAGGGTAGAAATGCCGGTGAAGAATTCATTCCGCTCTGACCCAAAGGTTTTCAAAAGATCGGAGCCGGTGTAGTCGCTGATCTCCATAATCCGGCTTCTGGTGATATTGCAGTGGCCTGCAATCAGGGCATTTGGCCCCGGCATGCGGTAGTGCTGGATGATCAGCTCCTTGTACTGCTGGCGGATCAGTTCCTGCTCCTCACGCTCTTTCGTGATATCGTTGTAGCTGGCATAAAGTACATACTCTCCATCCTCACGCTGAATCATGGAAACTCTGTTTCTGATCCACAGGTAGCTGTTATCCCCCCGTTTCACCCGGTAGATAAACTCCCTCTGCTCCTCACCGCTGTCGATAAACGCCTCCAGGTCCCGGTTTAACTGATCCAAATCATCCGGGTGAACGCCGGACATCCCATCCTCGCCGTAGTTCTCCCACAGTTCTTCCATCGTCATACCGCTCATGGCGGCATAGCCGTCCGAAAAATACTCCGGCACCTTCCGGCCGTCTTTTTCCACCCGGAGCACCACCACTCCGCCGGGCAGTTTTCGAACCATCGTCTGAAAATACTGTTCCAGATGTTCTTTCTCTTTCTGCATCTGCACTTCTTCCGTCACATCCTGGACATATTTCACATATGCCGGGATTCCGTTCCAGAGTGTTTCCCGGAAACGGGTGCTGTAAAAACGCCCGTCCTCATGATATTCCATCTCGTGGGATTTACCATCGGGAGCATGTTTTTTCAGGGTGCAGAATCCACAGGGTTCTTCCCTGCCATACAGAACCCGGTAGCATTTCTGTCCGGTACAGTCGGTCTGCCGGCACTGAAACTCTTTGGATTCGTTGGCATAGAGAAGCTCATAGTTTTCCTTGTCTATGACGTAGATCCGGTCCGCCGTCTCGTTGGCGATCTTCTGGAACAGCTGCGCCTCAGCGGACATTCCGGTGAAGACGGCATAGAACCGCATGGTCTCGGATTTCGGCCCGATCCGGCGGCCGTTGACATGAACCCAGACCAAATGGCCGTCCTTGTGGCGCATCCGGTAAGAGATATCCAGCAGCTGACCGCTCTCCATGGCTTGGTACGCCGCCGAAAGCACGCGGGGCCGGTCCGCCTCATAGATGGTATGGATCACATCCTCCTTCACAAGCTCCTTGTAATCCTCCCTGGTATGGCCGGAGAGCGCCAACAGGCCGTCGGAAACGAACGTCGGAATCACCTTATTTCTTTCGATCTGATAACTGGCAATTCCTCCCGGAATGGAATTGATCAAGTGGTCCAGCTCCAGCCTGGCCTCCTTAAGCGCTGACTCCAGGCGGCGCTGTTCGCTGACATCACTGTAAACGCCGTACAGAAGCTTGGTGCCGTCCTCCTGAGGCTTCACCGCTCCCTGTAAATGTATGCAGCCATACTTCTGCTTTTTCGAATTCCAGACACGGTAATCATGGTCCACCACACCGTTGTTCCGGATCGCCCTGCCAATCTTCCTCTTTAACTGCGCAGCGTCCTCCGGATGGACTCCCAGAAAATCGGTCTTTTGTTCCACCAAAAGAATGTCCTCATCGGAATATCCCATGATCTCATAAAAAACAGGATTATGGAAAACAGGGGAAATAACGCCGTCCACATACTGATAGACACTGAGACCGCAGGGAAGACTCTGAAAGGTCCGCTGCATTTCCTCCGACTGGACCCGGTTCTGCTCCTCCTTGATCTGTGTGTCGGTCACGTCCATAATATATTCGATACAGGCCGGTCTGCCATCCCAGTCAATCATCTTCCCGCTCAGCTGAAAGATACGGTGTCTCACCGGATCATAATGATTTCTGACAAAAAAGTCCTCGCGTTCTAACTTCTCATATTGGCAGAACGCACATGGCTTATCAAACCCGGCCGCCTCATAGCAGGTAAGCCCCGGCCGGTATTGTGTCTGCACAAACAGCCGGCAGGCAGGATCGTTGGCATAGAGCAGCTCCCGGTTCCCCGCCGAACTGACAATCACCGCCACCGGCGCATTGTCCAGCACCAAGGCCAACTGCTCTGATGAGTGATCATGAAACGGATTTTTTAATAGCATAATAGTTCCTCCCTGGCACTGCCAAACCAATGATGTCCCTTGTCTACTTACGTATAATTTTAGTCTGAGTATAGCAAATGTTGACACAAATATCAATATTTTGACAATATTCGTAGAAAATTGAACATTTAGTTCCATTATTGTACAAAAAAACATGAGTGCAGAGTCCATACGGAAACGATTCTCTACACTCACATGACAGACCGGTCTGTGCTTTACCCCAGCCGGTGTATGAAATTTTTCCAACGCTCCTCATCTTTCATATATCCAAAGAGCGCCTCATCCCGGAAGCATTTTACCAGTTCCGGTTTGATCATTGCCTTTCCTTCTCCGTCCGGCTGTCTGAAGGACATATGGGTAAACAGCGGCGACTTGCAGAAATCATAGATCCGGTCAATGCTGGAGATCATGTTTTCCATGAGTTCCAATGTCTTCTCCACATCTTTCTCCTGCATCGCCAGTTCCAGACCGCTTGACGCTTCGTAGTATTTTCCCATTTCAAACAGACGGCCCAGCTCCTGCTGTTTTTCCACCAGCATATGGGCCCGTTCGGTCTCTCCGTCCTCCATCGCCAGCGTAAAAAGGTTGTAAAGGACCAGGTTGATCATTTGATAACCGGAATACAGCATTTCCTCATAGGTACGGCAGGCTTCCTCTTTTCTGCCGGTCCTGCTCAGGATCAACGCCTGCTTTCTCTTTTTATCCGGGTCCTGGTCCGAACAGTATGAGAGATATTTCTCCGCCGTTTCGTACTCCTCTTTCCTCAAGTAATATACAAACAGGGAATTCGCGGCTTTTCTCCGGATGTCCTCATCCCGGCTCTCCAGCAGACGCACATAACACATCTTTAAGTATTCCTCATATTGGCCGGAATCAGGGATATGATCCGTCAGGCGCTTGGCGTCCAGAATCGCCGCCAGCTGCCAGTTTAAATTCTCACAGTTCGGGTATAACTCCATGGCTTCCCTGGCCCATGTAAAAACCTGGTCGTAGGGCTCTTTCTTCCTGAACCGCCCACTGATCTCTTCTATATAGCGGGCCACTTCCTCATCGGTAAGGTCCTCCTTAAACGCCATCAGCGTATCCAGGGTAATCCCCAGCAGTCTGGCAATCGGCGCCAGAAGCAGAATATCCGGGTAAGAATTCCCGTTCTCCCACTTGTTGACCGCCGGCGCCGTCACCCCAAGCCGGTTCGCCATCTCCTCCTGGGTCAGATTTTTGTCTTTTCTATATTTTCTGATCACTTCGCCGATCTGCATATGACATTTCCTCCTGTCCCTTTGTGCATTGGCCTCTGCTGGTTTTATGATAGCAAATGACAGGGACCTGCACAACTGAGCAGTCGTTAATTCTTGTTTAAAAATATTAACTATGGCTCAACTTCTTAAGGAATATAGCTGTCTAAAATCCGTTTCGCCCGTTCCACCACCAGCCCGCTGCCTCCATCATGTTTCACATCCTCCACCATACTCACCATGAGTATCGGCTTCTGGATCTGGGGATCGGTTGTGTAAACAGCAAACCAGCCAAGTTCGGTCCCGCTTGTATCCTCCTTTGACACTTTGATCTCTGCCGTTCCCGTCTTGCCGGCCAGTGAAAGATCCGTCCGCATGGCCTTATGCCCGGTTCCATGCTCGGATTCCACCACCTCTGTCAGATCCTGCTCTACAATTTCCGCCGCTTCCACGCTGCATGCCTGTTCAATCCAGGTCTCAGGCGCCGGCTCCTCCTGATATAGCAGATAGGGCTTAAGCATCTTCCCACGATTGGGAAACATGGTATACATGGACGCCAGATGCACCGGGTTCACCAGAATCTCTCCCTGCCCGTAACCGCTGTCCGCCAGCTGAATCTCCGTCCCGATCTGATCCGTATTGGAATACTGGGATTTCGCCAGCGCAATCTCAAACGGAAGTTCCTGATTGAAGCCCAGCCGGTCCAGCCCGGCCATAAAGTCCTTTGCGCCAATCTTTAGAGCCACCTTTGCAAAGTAAACGTTGTCGGAGTAAATATAGGCATTTTCCAAGTTAACCGGACTGTATCCGTGCAGCGTCGTCACCTCATAGCCGCCCCAGCTGGCATCCTTCTGCCAGCTAAGTTCTGCCTCCGTCTTCCCGAAATTTTCATTAGGACTGAGCGCGCCGGTTGTCAGGCCAATCGCCCCGGTAATCGGTTTAAATGAGGACCCGGGGGCAAATCGCTGCCGGAACCGGTTTAACATGGGATTCCGCTCATCCTCATTGAGCGACGCCCATTTCTCCTGTGACAGTCCAAGAATAAAATCGTTGTCATCATAGCTTGGCGTATTCACCAGGGCCAGAATCTCTCCCGTCAGGGGATTCATGGCGGCCGTACAGCTTTTGCGATCCTGAAACGCGTCGTAAACCCAGGCCTGCAACTGGCTGTCGATCGTCAGTCTGATGTCCTTCCCATCACTTCTCACGATAGAAGCCAGCACCAGTTTTTCCACTCCATCCGATGTGACAATGGAGATGGTCGTCCCATTCTGTCCTCTCAGTTCCTTCTCATACAGCCCCTCCATCCCGGTTCTGCCAATTACACTGTCCGTCAGATACCCCTCGCCTTTATGCTTCTCCAAATCCTCCGCCGTCACATTCTGGACGTATCCCACCAGATGGGCGGCCTTCTCCTCCAGTGGATAAGACCGCACCGTGGTATCCGTGATCATCACTCCGGCCACTGTCAAAAGTTCCTCCTGAAGGACTTTATTCTGGATATTCTCTTCATCCGGCGTGGCGGACCCCAAATCCATCTCATCCACTTTCTTTAACGTCTTTAGCGGCACCAGCGAATCATCCTTCACCCAGCCGGCAGACAGCTTCTTTGAGATCGACTCCACGGATATCCCAAGCAGGTCCGAAATCCGCTGCAAATCTTCCTCCAGATAAGTGTCCTCCTGGTCCGGTTCCCGGTTCATCTTCCCCGGCACAAGTCCAACCAGAGAAGCGGTACCATCCCCTGCCAGAAGATTCCCGTCCCTATCCAGGACCCGGCCTCTCTTCGCCCGGTCCGTTCTCACCCGAACCTTATCCGTCCGTCCCAGCGGTGGAAGAATCACCCGGTCGCTCCAGGCCATCTTGTATTCCGTCTTCTCAGAATCCGGGACAATCTCCTCCTCGCGAAACTCCACCTGGTTAAAGAAGCTGATCTCCCCCGCCACCGTATCCATCGTAGTCTGGTAATTGACAGCTTCCGTTCCATCCTCTCTCACTTCCGTCTCCTGCACTTCAATCCGGATGTTGGCCGCCTCGATTCCCTCATAAATATTTTTATTTCTCTCGGTAAACTCTTCCAGACTGATATTCAAATGGCTCTGCCCATCCAGCATCCCATACATTGCCTCATAATTCCCGTCCGGTATGTATTGCATATATTCCATCAGCCATTCATCAGGCCTCTTCTTTTCCGGCTCCGCCGCCTTTTGCGACACAAACCAGAATCCCAGGCCCACCGCCGCCATCAGGATTCCAGCGATCCCAGCAACCGGTATCACCCAAACTGCTCTTGTTCTTCTCCGTCTCATGTTCTACTCCTTCCAGTTCATACGGCCACCCACCGATTGCCCTTAATTATTACATATGTAAGATATGAAGTCAATAACATAAAGACGATTGTACACATTCTTAAGAAAATTGTATTGAGATCTTTCATAAATGCTCAATCCATCATATTACCGAGCATTGCGTTGGTTTCCTCCGCCCAGGAATACTCCAGCATATAATTATCATGAAAGGACTTCCCCTTCTCCCTGTTTCCATCTATAAACTGATAATAATCACATTGGAATTTTTTATTGTTCACTGCCAGATAACTCCGGTAATAACAGCAGATATCCTGACAGTCCGCTTCCCGGAACGTGGAGCGCATCACGGAGACAGCCTTCCGATACAGCTGTTTTACTTTGGAATCATAAACCCGTTCCTCCCACAGCGCCGAGATCACCTCTTCCATGGAGACGGCCCCGCCTCTGGCGTTGACCAGATACGCAAACAGTTCCTTCGCCTTGCTGTACTTAAAGAAAAGAGGTCTTCCATCCACATACACATCGAATTTTCCAAATGTCTGCACCTGAATCCGGCCAGACACGCCTCCGGTCCTGTCCCCCAGCTTATCGATCATGATCCCCACCCGGTTTACCGCCCGACTGAATTCGGAAAATGAGAACGGCTTCGTGATATACTCCATCGCATGAAGACGATACGCCGCCAAGGCATAGTCCTCATGACCCGTAATAAAGATAAATTGAATATCAGGCTGCACATCCTTCATCATAGAAGCCAGCTCAATTCCATTCATTCCCGGCATTTCAACATCCAGAACGGCCAGGTCCACGGTATTCTTATGAACAAATTTAAGCGCATCCAAAGAAGATAGAAATGCCCCGCGGCATTCTATCCCCTCTATTTCCAGAAGATTTCGCTTGATATCGGCTAAAATATTGATCTCATCATCCACCACGATTACAACCATACGCTCACTCCACTTTACCTTTTGAAATTCATCTTAACACATCTGACAGAAACAATACAAGAGAAATTACAACGGAACATGCTTGTTTTCACACTACCGTAGCACTTCTATCACACATCCGTAACACTCAATATGTTATGATTACCATAATTTCCAAATGAGTATGGAAAAATAAAGAAACAATGGAGGAAACATATGTTTAAAAAGGTCAGACGTTTTATGACAACTGTATTAGCCACAGCCATGGTGATGACTGTTTTCACCCCTTTAACCGCTATGGCAAAAGTAACACTGGAACAAAAAATAGTAACTGGTCTGATTACCCTCTCCGGAGGAAGCGGCAATGTGGAAGATGTAAAGATATCTATCAGATTCGGCGCCAACATCGAATCCGATATCGAATGGACCGGTAGTCCTGATGCAAACGGACGTTATTCGATACCGACAGATGTTAATATGGGTACCCTGGCCGTCCTCAATGTAAAAGCGGAACTGCCAGGTTATAGTTCCAGGTCAAAGAGCCTTTTCTTAGATGAGAACACCGCAGACCTGATTTTGGTCGCAGACAATTCGGCTACGGCCTTCAACGTAAGCGGCGTGATTAAAATGGATGGCGCTATGCTGCCAGCCAATCTGTGCCCAATGGTCAATTTCAATGTAACCAATTTATCACAGGATAAAGACCTCCAGGCATGTGGAGGCCGCTATACCTGCGCCGCACCGGCAGGCTGCGATGTTCTGATTACACCGAAACTGGAAGGATATACATTTTCACCAGAATCAATCAGGATTGATAAGATAAGCAAAAATGAGACTTCTCTCAATTTTACAATGACGAAGGCCGGGGAAGCTGTTCCTGACACTCCGGTTCCCCCGGAAACAGAGGCTCCCCCGGAGACAGAAGCCCCCCCGGAGACAGAAGCCACCCAGAATACAGTTACCCTGTATTTTATGACCGGATCTTCCCCGGATGACCCTGGAGAAGTGTTTGCTCAATATGAGGTGCCAAAGAACTCCAGAAAGAATACGACCACGATAGCCAAGACCATTGGTTCAAGCAAGCCACAGAAGGAAGGATATACCTTCACCCACTGGCAGGAAAGAAACTTCAATGATCCTTCTAAATTGGGCAATAAGGTCACCGGCGTTATCTGGACCAACGAAACAGACCAGTACATCTATGCACAGTACAAGTCCAATCAGGTAGAAACCGTGAAACTGTATTTTATGACCGGTTCTTCCCCGGATGATCCTGGCGTAGTATTTGCGGAATTTGATGTCCCCAAAAATTCCAGAGGCAATACTACAACCGTTGCAAAGACCATCCAATCGGCCGTTCCCTGCAAAGTGGACTGTGAGTTCAGCCATTGGAGAGAAGCAAAGCTGAGCGATCCGTCCGTGCTGGGCAGCAAAATTACCGGAGTCATCTGGACCAATGATACAGACCAGTATATTTATGCACAATACAAATAATTTCCTGGTCTGTGATGTGTACTCTCCACCTGTCATCATAATATAAGAGAATGCCCTGATTCCATATGAACACTAAATTCATATGGTTTTAGGGCATTTATTATGAAAATTCTCCTTATTTTCCATCCTAATTCTTATCATTACCATCATCTATGCCCTGCGTGTTGCTTCACTTCAGATCCATATACTGTGTGTCTATTTACGCCTGTCCTTCTTCCTGGCATTCTTCTCCCATTCCTATGCGGATTTCCTTCAGCCAGATTTCCAGATTAATAGGCTTAGTCAGATATCCCGTCATTCCCGCTGCTTTGGCTTGTTCCATGTCTTCCGCATACGCATTGGCACTCATGGCGAAGATGGGTATCTTGCAATCCGTCCTGTCCAGAGAACGGATTTTTTTTGCCGCATCATATCCATTCATTACCGGCATCTGGATGTCCATTAAAATCAGGTCAAACCTTCCCTCCGGCTGTTCAGCAAATGTATCCACGCACTCAGAACCGTCATTGGTGCACACAATATCCGCGCCTGTTTCCAAAAGAATATTGCAGATAATCTCCCGGTTCAAATCATTGTCCTCTGCCAGCAGTATATTCCTACCGCTGAAATCAAAACTGCCCGGTTCTGTCATCTCCACAGGGCACTCGTTATCCAGCATGGCATTCAGCGAAACCTGAAGCACGGACCGGAACAGGGGTTTTTGAATGAAATAGGAAATTCCCATCTGTTCAGCCTCTTTGCGTATGTCATCCCAGTCATAGGCCGCCAGGGCCAGCTTAGTCTGCTTCCCGCAGACCTTACAGACTTTCTCTGCCTGTCCTCGGTTGAATAGATCCCGGTCAATTAACACTGCCTGGTAGAAGCCTTCTCCGGAATCTGTAATCCGGCATACGGCTGTCTGTGCGTCTGCCACCCAGGCTGAATTTACCCCGGCTTTGATTAAGGTACGCACCGTCTCCATTCCCTGTTCTTCACTGTCTCCAACCAGAAGAACGGATTGGCACCGGATGGGCTTGGCCTTTTCCTCATCTTCCCGCAGGTCAAAAGGAAGCTTCACACGAAAGGTACTCCCTTTTCCCTCCTGGCTCTCTACCTGTATCTGACCATTCATAAGATCCACGATTCGCTTGGTAATGGCCATCCCCAGCCCGCTTCCCTCAATCTTATTCACCTTGCTGTCCTGCTCCCGCACAAACGCTGTAAATATATGGTTCAGAAATTCCGGCTTTATGCCAATCCCATTGTCCGCAATGGCAATCTGAAATACGGCTTTCCTCTCATCCGGCTGCTGCAGTTCTTCCACATCAACCGTTATACTCCCTCCCTCCTGTGTAAACTTAACAGCATTGGTCAGAATATTAATAAGTATCTGGCTTACCTTAAGCTCATCTCCCATCAAGCTTTCATGGGTGACGTTATGAAGGCGGACTGAGAATTCCTGCTTCTTCGCCCTAACCAGAGGATAAATGATGTTAATAGTACTCTCGATTACTTCCGGCAGCAACAGCTTCTCATTCTCCAGTATAATTTTGCCGCTGTCAATCCGGGCCATGTCCAGTATGTCATTGATCAGCCCCAGAAGATGCTTGCCGGAAAGGTTAATCTTCTTCAGACAGTCCCGTACAGTGTCAGGATCATCTACATGAATACCGGCAATAACGGTCATGCCAATAATGGCATTCATGGGTGTTCGCATATCATGGCTCATATTGGCAAGAAACGCCGACTTAGCCTGATTTTCCTTCTTCCTGCTCTCCATTTTTAGAAACATGGTGTACAGACAGGTGACCAGAACCAGAAAGACCAGCATAGACAAACCGCACAGCACCGCCAGCTGACTGGACAAAACCGCGGTTCTCTTGGTAATGACACCTGTGGGTACCGTGCTGACCACGGTCCACCCGTTGATTCCCATGGGGCGGTAATAAGCAAATTTTTCAATTTCAAAATTATAGTACTGGGTCATGCCTTCCCGCTGGTTCTTAATATCCTCCCTCATGGCGTCCAGACTGAAGCCGGAGGCAAATTCCAGATTCTGCATGGATTGGAACAAGTTATTATATTCCATCGCCCGGGCATGGAGAACTAAATTCCCCTCCGCGTTGATGATGTAGGAATACCCCTCTTTTTGAAAGCTTTCCACCTGTATATCCTCGCCCAGCTTTAAAGTACTGATCATCGCCGCCAGCATCTGTTTTCCGTCCCCAGGAACGGGAACCGACACAATTACTCCTCCCACCGCCCTGTCATAGAATATCTGGCGGGTGATATCGGAGATATAGGGTTTTCCATTGATAGCGGATTTATAATAAGCTTCATCCGAAATCACCTTGGGTTCATCAAAAACAGAAGCCCTTAACAGGCCGTCGCTTCCGGCAATCCCTATATATTCATATCCAAGCATGTCAGCCATCCTGTCCAGATAGGCTGCCTGAGATGCCTGGTCATTCATCCCAGATACGGCAGATGCCAGAATCTCCATTTCAATCTGTTGTTCGGACAGAAATTTAATCATATAGTTGGAAATATAATCCGATACCTCCGAGAGCCGGCTTCGGTTCTCCTCCTGCAATGTCTGCTCAAACTTATGTATATATCCATAAAATCCCACACCAAACACAGCCAGCATACACAATAAGGCGGCCAGTATAAAATAAAAATGAACGCGGCTTTGATCTTCTTTTTTCATATGCTTATTCCTTCTTTGCAGACACTTCTAAATACGAGGAAATACGTTCCTGCCTTAACTTTTCCATATCCGTCAGGCACTGCCTGGCCGTATATCCATCCTCGGATACCATATACTTCAGGATACAGGCCGCGTCTGACTGTGAAAATCCTTTTATATTAAGCCAGGCAATGGAATTTCTGTAATTTTCCTCAATCCACCCTGCAGCTTCCACATACTGAGGGGTTGAAATACTGGCCATCTGCTGTCTGAACACAGGCGCTGTGTAAATCCCCTCAAATGCCACATTATAATTATACGGATCCGCCATAAAGGATATAAGATCCAGGGAAGCATCCACCTGGGCGCTGTTCTTGTTGACCAGCAGCAGAGAAAGGTTAGGCCCCTCGAATGTTCCCTGATCCGGTACTCCCACAAAGGCAGGCATTAGACCAAAGTCAGATGCATTTCCCTCAAAATCCGTGTAGAGCCAGGTATCCCAGCAAAGCATCATAGCATATTTGCCGCTTTCAAGGGCAGTGCTCATGCCGTCCCAGCTATTCTCCAGATAATTGTCTCCCAGATAACCGCTCTGGGCCATGGTCCGATACCACTCCACAATCCGGTACATTTCCTCAATATCCTGATAGCCTGTGTTTCCATCATTAAGCGCCTCCAACACCCCGTGTTGATTGACTGCTGCATCCATGGGAAACTGGTAGAGCAGCATGGTGGGCGACGCGCAGGGAAGATACAGCGGGGTAATTCCATTCTGCAGCAGCACCCGGCAGGCATCCTGAAACTCCTCCTGGGTACGGGGCGGCGTGATTCCCAGCTTATGAAATAGTTTCTTATTGTAAAGCGTTCCTGATACAGACGCCTCCCAATGAGGCAGTCCAATGACCTTTCCGTGATAGATTGCCTGGTTGATGGACACATCCGTGAGATCGTCCACCCATGGGGCCTCGCTGAAATCATAAAAATTCACATCCGGATGAAAGGCATCCAGATTGGCCCCGCCAAAATACAGAAGTAAATCCAGTTCCGAATCACTCCTGCCCAGTTCATCGATGACAGCCTGCTCCATCTGATCTGGAGAATAAGATACCACATTTACCCTGTTTCCGGTCAGTTCCTCATAGCGCTCAAAGGCCCTGGTGATATAGCTGCGGCTCAGATCCGATTCCCTGCCCCATACCGATATCGTCCGGCCTGACACATTTCCCCACTGATATACCGGCTCCTTAATTTCAGTCGGACCAACCGCTGCTTCCCGTGACCTGCCACAGCCGCAGACACAGATCAGCATGAATCCAAGTACAGCGGCACGAATTTTAATATGATTTCCCATATAATACCTCATAATCAATAAGTGATGAACACAGTATTAATCCCACTTTAGCACAAACTCCCTGTCCAGTTCCGGCCGGATGCTGCCGCGCGCTGTAACATATTCCCGAAACAGTTCCTCCGCTGGCTCATCATAGGACACTTCCACACTTGTAATTCGCTCCGGATTAACAGAGCCGTTCCAGGCAGCCACTGTGTACATCCCCTCCGGATCAATCGCCGAACCATCTGCCATGGTTACACCTCTATCACAACCATCTTTATTTTGTTTTAGTATAACAGATTCGAGCATGAACGACAAGAGGAATGGACTGCCTCTGTTATTCCCAGCTCCTTCAGCCGGGCTTCCGCAAACTGCAGTTCATGGAGTATCAGGCGCTCCAGTTCTTCTGCCAGGCCCTCCCAGTCACTGTTCTCAAGACTTGCTGACAATGAGGTGATATAAGGGAGATAAAAATTGTTAATTACCTCCTTTGAACCATGCATACTGCGCAAGGGATAACCCCAAAGGAGAAAACAAACCAGATGCTCATAGATGTGCCGAACCGTTTGCATAGGGGAATATAAGGTAATGATCTCAAGCGAAGCGAATACCACGGACTCATACCGGCCGTTTTCTTTGATATATGCCAACCGCTCTTTCCATAAGCCGACAACACCGGCATCCATAACCACGCCCTTAGCGCAGTCTCCACATGTGAGCGCCAGAATCTGCAGGCTTTGAATGAAATCCAGAAGTCGTTTACGAATCACCGGCTGGTTAAAATTGCAATTTTTAGCACTATCCTGGATACTCAAGACCTTTGTTCCCACTCCGTTTACGGATTGAGTGACTCCCAATTGATTAAGAAGCATCAGCGTGCGCCGCACGGTAGTGGCAGAGACCTGCTTATATTCCGCAATTCTTGCAGGAGACGGAAGAAAACCGTCCTGCGCAAGTATCCCCTGGCGAACCTCTTTCAGCAGTTCAATCGCAATGGAATAGCAGCGCTGTGAAGATTTTTGGTAGGCGTTCCAGGTAAAGGACACTGGTTCTCCGTCCGTTTTCTCATTAATACGATTCTCATAAAACCAACTGATTGCGGAGGCAAGCCGTTCCTGAAAAGAAATGACAGACTTCCAAAGTCCATCCCAGTCTTTTCGACGGCAAAGACTGATCATTTGGAGCAGGGGATCGTCACCATCCTCCATAGCCGCCAGATTTTCCGGCAGGCTTAAAAAGGGCGCCTGGTAAAAAATGTACGCCTGCCAGATTAACCGAAGCAGCAATTCATTATTGAGAGAACCATAGATCAACTGGATATGCTGAACCATAACATATGGCATAAGAATCTCTGATGGTGCACAAAGGCGCTCTAATTCGTCTAAACGCTCCGGCGCGGCTTTTTTCATGGCGAACCACTGGGCACGACTGAACAGAGGCCCCAGGGATTGACACAAATCCATCACGGCGCCCCTGCGGCAGGAAAAAAATGACTGGATATTCTCCTCCAGCTCTGCCTCCTGAAACTGAACAGCTACGGCAGCCCCTGCCTTTTTAGTTAAGGTAATATATCCATCTGCTTTTAGCTGACGATACACTGTTTTCACTGTATCCAGAGAAACAGAAAACCACCGGCTCACTTCCTCCATCTTAGGCAGTGTGTCCTTATATTGATAGGTGCCAAATTCTATCTGAGACGCCAATAGGCAGTATATGATTTGATTTAATTCCATTGCCTTACCCATTAATATATCCTTCCTGACATCATTCCCTATTATTGTCGCAGTGTCTTACTTTATAATAGCATATGTGATAAAGCATTGTCACCATTTTGCAATTCTTAATCACGTCTTTTCCCATGGTTAGACAAGTCAACCACGAAAGAATATTTCATACTCTTAAAAACTACATCTTAAAAACTACATTGCGTTTTCTAACTCATAACGGTATAATAGCCAGAAAACAGGGTCAGCCCCATACTTGGGATGGAGGTATAAAATGATTACAATTGCTATTTGTGATGATGAGCAGTATTTTTTGAACCATGTACGAAAAAGCGTTCAACATTACTTTTCCAGTCATAATCAAGAAATTCGGCTATTTGAATTTGACAATGGGGAATCGTTATTAGCAAGCAGCCAGATGTTTGATTTGATTTTAATGGACTTAAAACTTCCGGGCAAAAATGGCATGGAGGTCATGGAACAGCTGCGCAGTGAGAAAAGCAAAAGCCAGGTTATTTTTATTACGTCTTATGAAGAGTACGCTTTACGGGCATTCCATGTTGACGCAGTTCATTACCTGCTGAAACCCGTTACCGACCAGAATTTGCATGAAGCCCTTGAGCGCGCCATTGAACGCATGGAAAAGACCGACTCAAAAACACTGAACATAACAAAAGGGGCCTGTACGGAGATTGTTTTTATCAAGGATATTTTGTATTGTGAAGTTATGGATCATAGGCTTTATATCCATACACAGGACTTGACATATGATTATTTGGGTACATTAGACGAACTGCAAAAGCAATTGGACAGCCGTTTTTTCCGGTGCCATAAAAGCTATATTGTAAATATGGATAAAGTCGTCAGCAAACAGGGCGATGCTGCTATGGTGATCGGGGGCGGACAAGTCTTAATATCCAGAAGAAAGCAGCAGGATTTTACACAAAGACTTTTGAATCTGGTAAGAAAGGAGCTGCTATCATGAATTTTCCTACCAGCATGTTTTATATATGGTGGCTATTGATAAACGCATTTTATAGCTTTGCCGAGTATGATTTTTTCTCTCGATTTGCAGTTAGAAAAAACAAGTCCCGCTATTTATTGCTTTACATTGGAATTATCTGCATCTTCACAATCATTGAACTTTCCGTACGGCCGCCTGCTTTGCTGCGTGAATTTTTTCATGCAGCGATTATGTATTTATTTATAACCCGCTCTTTTAAGTGCAAAAGACTGGAAGGCATTACTCCAATCATTATTATATTTTCTTTGGAAACTTTCGTAGAGGGAATTTCTGCTATTCTCATGCGCTGGAGCGTGGAGCGAATTACCGAATCGGTCTTTGGCAACATCATTCAGATGTCTTTGTCCGCTGTACTGGCTCTGCTTTTTTACTTCATTCTCCGCTATGTGGCAAGCTGGCACAAATCTTTGTCCAATCAGACTGCCTTATCCTACTTATATGTACTTCTGCTGCCATGCACATTTATCGTTTGGGTAGTGAGGTTTGGATTTGGCCTGGATAACACAAATCTGGCAAACGCGGAATTTCCCTTCTCCGGGCTTCCCCTGATTTGGGGGCTGATTGCCATCATTGGGGCTGCCATTACTTTTTTTATTATTCTGAAAGTATTTGAAAAGATTATGGCATTATCACAGCAGGAGACAGAGAAAGCTTTGCTGGACAATCAATTAAGGGAGCAGAAAATTCATCTTGCAGAAGCGCAAAAGCGTGACGAACAGTTATCTTCCTTTCAGCATGATATCAACAATCATCTCTCCGTTTTATCCGGATTGCTGAAAGAGAAAAAGTACAATGACGCCGAACAATATTTTCAAAAGTTACAAATAACTTCTATGGCCCTGCGCCGTAACATACAGACCGGAAACGCGGTGCTTGATGTTTTACTGCGAGAAAAAACAGGCTATGCAGAGCAAAATCAAATCGCGGTTTCCTGCCACGCGAGTCTTCCTCCCGACCTGCCTGTTGACGACATGGATTTGTGTATCATTGTTTCAAATGCTTTAGATAATGCAATACAGGCATGCGTAAAGATAGCGGAAGGCCAACCCGAGATGGATATTACAATAAAAGTACTGCATCAATTTTTGTTGATTGAAGTCACCAATACAGCGCCATCTATGACGGCACCGGCATTTGGGATAGGACTTAAAAATGTGGTCAGCGCAGCGGAAAAATATCAAGGGACTACGGAAATAGCAACCGACCATGGGCGCTTTCGCATCAGCGTTTTACTCTGCTTAGCAACGGGCAGTCTACCGGATACGAAGCAGTAATAACCGTTCACGCAATATCGCTTACGGAATGCGGAGTTTGTTCGATATAGTGTAATATAGAAAGCGGTTTTTATGATGACATGTCTGATGATGAGGTGAAGAAATTTGAAGGGATGCTTGCCCATGTTACGGCAGGCATGGATAATGTAAGCAAGATCACTAATTCGGAAGGCAGTGGTATTCATTTTGATCCCTATCATGATTCCACTTTCACTGCCATGAATTCGGAGGAAGCAAAGCTGGAACTGGAGTCAGAAACTGCGGCGCTTCGTTTTTTTGGAGATCATTTTGTTGACGAAGAATATAAGGAGGAGTTCCAAAGCCTGGTAGATGAATTCCACTCCCATAATGAAGAAATTCTAAAGGATTACCAAGGGCCTCTTGAAGGGGCTGAAAGAGGTATTATGAAACTTCAGGCAGATCCTGAGACGAAAATCACAGTGGCTAAGGAGGCCGCCAGCTATTCTAAATATATGAGTGGTCTGACCCATACGGAAGAAGAGACTGATCTCTATCGAAAAGAGGTCTCTGATTTATTTGAAAAACTACAGGAACCGAAAAATAATCAGGCCGATATCTGGGAACAGTTAAAATCAGCGTATATAAACTATATTACGAAGGATACAGACCGGCAAGATATCAAAGACCAGGCATGGAGCCGGGCAGAAAGTACCTTTCATTTGATGCAGGGATATTGGTCTGAGTTAATTGGGGCGGTATAACAACGTTATGCCTTCTATAACCTCCTCTTCAATCCGCCTATAGGACACATTCATATCTCCATCTTCCCATCAAGCAAAAAAATGCCCCAAACCCGCATGAATCCTAGATTCTTACGGGTTTTAGGGCATTTATCTTTTACTCCGAACAATTACTTCGCGTAGTCTGTCACCCGTGATTCACGGATTACATTGACCTTGATCTGTCCCGGATATTCCATGGATTCTTCAATCTTCTTGGAAATATCTCTGGCCAGCAGCACCATACTGTCATCATTAATCTGATCCGGCACTACCATGACGCGGACTTCACGTCCTGCCTGAATAGCAAAAGACTTGTCGACTCCCTTAAAGGAATCTGAAATATCTTCCAGTTGTTTCAGTCTATTCGTATATGTCTCCAGAGTCTCTCTTCTTGCACCAGGTCTTGCCGCGGATATGGTATCTGCAGCCTGAACGATGCAGGCAATCAAACTCTCTGGCTCAACATCGCCATGATGGGATTCTACGGAATTGATCACAACAGCTGATTCTTTGTACTTTCTACAAAGTTCGGAACCTAACTGTACGTGAGAACCTTCCACCTCATGGTCAATGGATTTACCAATATCATGTAATAAACCGGCACGTTTGGCCAGACGGACATCGACACCGATCTCCCCTGCCAGCAGTCCTGATAACTGGGCAACCTCGATCGAATGCTTCAGTGCATTCTGTCCATAACTTGTTCTGAATTTCATCTTGCCGAGAAGCTTCACTAACTCTGGGTGAATTCCATGGATACCAACCTCTAATGTGGCTGACTCTCCATCTTCACGCATGTTGGTTTCAACTTCTTTCTGCGCCTTCTCTACCATCTCTTCGATTCTGGCCGGATGAATACGTCCGTCCACAATCAGACGTTCCAGCGCAATTCTTGCAACCTCTCGTCTAACCGGGTCAAACCCTGATAAAACAACCGCTTCCGGAGTATCGTCGATAATCAGTTCGACTCCGGTTAATGTCTCAAGTGTGCGGATGTTGCGGCCTTCTCTACCGATAATGCGGCCTTTCATCTCATCATTGGGGAGCTGTACCACGGAAACCGTAGTCTCAGCAACATGGTCAGCAGCACATCTTTGAATCGCTGTCACCACATATTCCTTGGCTTTCTTGTCAGCTTCTTCTTTCGCTCTGCTTTCCATCTCTTTAATCATCTTGGCAGTATCATGTTTCACTTCATCTTCAACAGATTTCAGTAAGTATTCTTTTGCTTGTTCGGAGGTTAGGCCGGAAATACGTTCCAGTTCCTGCAGTCTCTTATCTCGAAGTTCATCAACCTCGTTGTGCTTCTTATTTAAGGCTTCCTCGCGGGCAGCTAACCCTGCTTCTCTTCGTTCCATTGCTTCGGACTTCTTGTCCAGGTTTTCTTCTTTGCTCAATACACGTCGTTCATAACGCTGAAGCTCTGCTCTTCTTTCCTTGGTTTCTTTATCTAACTCATTCTTAGTCTTTAACGACTCTTCCTTCGCCTCCAGGAGAGCTTCACGCTTCTTTGTCTCTGCGGTCTTTAATGCCTCGTCTATTATCTCTCTTGACTTTTCTTCTGCACTGCCGATCTTGCTCTCATAAGCATTTTTTCGGTAGGCAATCGCCAATACCCAGGTAATAGGAGCTACCACAATCAATGTCGCTAATACAGAAATGATAACTATCATTGATATTGACACAGGAGCACCTCCTTATTAAATTTTCATTGTACAACAATACAACACTTCAATTTTAAACTGTTTTATACATTATGTCAAGTATCTTCACTCGGCCTTACGCATACTTAGTAAAAATGCACTTAGAAGGAATCCTCATCAAAATCTTCTGCCATCACTTTTCGAATCGCCCCAAAGGTGAAGCCTTTCCGCCCCAGGGCCGCCGCCAGCCTGGCCGCCTCTTTCTGGTCCGTCTGGCCCGGTTCATAGTGTTTCTTCTTTAAAAACGCGCGGATCTGGGCCTCCTCATCCACCGGATTCTCCTCCAAAAGCTGGGATATCGTGTCCCGGTCGATCCCTTTCCGCTCTAAATCAAAGCTCAGCTGCCGCCGGCTCTTTTTATTCCCCTGGGTTTCCACATAGCGGGCCGCGTAGCTCTCGTCGTCCACATAGCGGTAATTCTTAAGCATCTTCAGCGCCGCGTCAATGGCTTCCTCCGGATAAAATCCGTCCTTCAGCTTCCGCCGAAGCTCCAGCTCCGTCTTGTCGGAATTTTTTAATAGATTCACCGCCCGCTCCCTGGCCCTCTTGCAGATAATCAGGGTCATGATCTCCCGGTAAACTTCCTCCGACAGCTCCCCTCCCTCTTCGATATGATACCGCCTTAATTCTCCTTTATATAAAACAAAGGCAAAGTCTTCCTCCAGGAAGACCTTGCTTCTTCGTTTATCCAAAGGAACAATGCCTGTCACAGTCATATGTCTGTCCCTCTCAATTTTCTTAAGCCACAGCCGGAGCCGCCATCCCCTACGATTCCTTAGCGGTCTCCCCGCCGGCAGTCTCTTTTGCATCCTTTGCTTCTTTCGCATCCTTAGATGCTTTAAGTTTCTTGCCGGAAGCCTCCGGCTCCGGCTCTGCCACTGCGGAGCCATTCAGACCGTAATGCTCTCTCACCTTGTCTTCAATCTCCTGACACACAGCCGGGTTGTCGCGCAAGTAAATCTTGGAATTCTCACGTCCCTGGCCGATCTTGGCTCCACCGTAGGCATACCACGCGCCGCTCTTCTCCACGATGTTCTCCTTCGCGGCCAGATCCAGCACATCTCCCTCTTTTGAGATGCCCTGTCCAAACATAATATCGAACTCTGCCTCTTTAAACGGAGGCGCAATCTTATTCTTCACCACTTTGATGCGGACACGGTTGCCCACAATATCGCCGCCCTGCTTCAGCGTCTCAATCTTTCTCACGTCCAGACGAACGGAAGCATAGAACTTGAGCGCGCGGCCGCCGGTTGTGGTCTCCGGGTTGCCGAACATCACGCCGATCTTCTCACGCAGCTGGTTGATGAAGATCACCGTACAGTTTGACTTGCTGATATGGCCGGTCAGCTTTCTGAGTCCCTGTGACATCAGACGGGCCTGAAGACCTACATGGGAATCTCCCATATCGCCGTCGATCTCCGCCTTGGGCACCAGCGCGGCCACCGAGTCCACGATCACGATGTCCACAGCGCCGGAACGCACCATCGTCTCCGTGATCTCTAACGCCTGCTCTCCGTTGTCCGGCTGTGAGATATAGAGATTATCAATATCTACCCCGATATTCTTAGCGTAGACCGGGTCCAGCGCATGCTCCGCGTCGATGAATCCGGCGATCCCGCCTCTCTTCTGCACTTCCGCCACCATATGTAACGCCACCGTCGTCTTACCACTGGACTCCGGTCCATACACCTCAATCACACGTCCCTTTGGAATTCCTCCCAGCCCCAGCGCAATATCCAAACTCAAAGAACCGGTGGGAATCGTCTCAATATTCATATTCACTCCGGAATCGCCCAGCTTCATCACCGAGCCTTTCCCGTACGCTTTCTCAATCTGTGTCAACGCGGCATCCAGTGCCTTCATCTTATCATCTTTATTCATGTTATCCTCCATGCGAACAAATGTTCTATTTCTATAATATAATATAGAACCACCAAAATGTCAACCTTTATTTCCACACTTCCGACAGCAAGTTTCTCCACTCCTCCTGCCAAAAGTATCACAAATCCCACATAGGCATCCCCCGCTTTCCACCTAAATCACTGCATCAAATATACCGTCTCTAAATTAAATCACTGAAATCTTGGCGACACGCCAGAACTTCCAGGCCGAATGGCCTTTTGATTACGAAAACAATTATACCATAAATCTCTCAAAAAACAAAGGAGAACTTTTTAAGTCCCCCTTTGTATCCTTCTTTTACCGTTCACCAAACAGATTCTCCCATGTCCTCCCATGTATCAGAGAGTTTTCCCCATTGACGGAATCCACAATTTTTAAAAACGCTTCCGTAAGCGGCAGTTTTACCCCCGTTCTTCTCCCCAGCGATACCAGAAGGGCTACACCACAACTGGCATCCTCCGTCACATATCTGTGCCGGAAGCTGTCCGGTCCCTTCAAGGCCCGGAATTCATCCAACTCCGGGTGGCAGCGGTAGTCTTTTAATGCTTTCAGCAAGTCTTTTGAGGGCGGATGGTATATCTCCATTCCATTTTTCTTAAGAACCTGATTTCTCTCTTCCTCCAGTTTTTCAATACAAGAAATAAAGATTTCACTAAGCCCATCCTGAAACAGCGCAAATTCTTTCCCTTTTTTTTCAATCTCTCCCGCATTTAACACAGCTCCCGCTAAATGCGAGACGACGTTGGGAGAGTTTAAAACCGTCTCGACTATATGCTTTCCAGGAACTGCCTCAAACAATCCTCCAAACCCGTCCATTACCCTCCTAGTATCGTTTGACGGATATGCGGCGATTCTCTTTTCCTGCAGGGTGGATGCAACAAAAACTCGTCCGGCCCCCTGTTTCCGGCATGACCACAAAGATTCTGAAAGTTCCGCCGTCGCGGCCGCTCCGCTGCCGGCTGCCTCAAACGCCTTTCGAAACAAAACCGAGCCTGCATTTCCCGGTATAATCAATACCATGTGATGGCTCTTTATGAACGGAGCAATTGCCTGGGCGGTCTCCTGATGACGGTCCGCGGACGTACACACCAAAATCCGCTTGCTAAAACCGGCACATTCCTCCATATTCTCTGTGACTTTACACAGTTTCACCGGTTTTTCATAAGAAAGTGTCCCCTCCAGATATATTCCGGTCTCCATCAATACCCGTTTCTCCTTCTCCAGCCGTTTTTCGCTGTCACAGAGAAGGATCTGATACCCCTTACTGGTATAATACGCTGCCGCTGTCAGCCCTAAGGCCCCGCATCCTATGATTGACAGCCGGTTTTCCAACGAATCAAAGCCGTCTTGCGTCCTTTTAGATTTCATAACTTTTTTCTATTTTAACCTTTCCGCTTTTTCTTCTTATATAAGCATTCAGGAAAAAGATGATAAAGAGGACCACTGTAATTCCTGCAAGCAGTACCGTTGTATTCTTTAAAGAGATCGAGAGCATATAGGCCTGCAGCAAAATAGCTAGCACGATAAATACACGGTACAGCGTCCTCGGTATCTTATAATACCGTTTTTCCCATGCCTCCGGCACTTTATTAGGAAGCACCAGAATTGCCGCCAGAATGATAATTTCAGCCACGGAGATCCCTAAAACCGCAGTACTTGCAAGTACTGCAATATTAATATCAAACAATAGCGGAATCACGCTACACACATACAAAATCACATAAATGATATAGGAAACACCATTCTTATTGGTTTTTGCCAGCCCCATTGGCAGCCAGCCGTCCTTAGCCGCCTGCTGCAGCGGATTCGCCGCTATGGCAAAGGAACCGTTTAACGTAGTGGCAAGTGCCATAATTGGTCCTCCGATAATAAAAAAATAATAAAGCGCTCCAGGCATAATATGACTTGCAATCACAGTAAGCGGCTGCCCCTTTACATCATCAATCGGAAGAATTCCACAGTTTACAATTGCTACGCCAGTATATATAAATAAAATAATCAACGTGGTGGCAAACATGGCAAGCGGAAGATTCCGCTTGGGATTTTCCGCATCCTTGCTGAATGCAATCAAAAATCTCTGCCCCGTAGCCGACATAAATAAAAGCATAACTGCCGCCGAAAACCCGTCTATCCCACCGCTAAAATACTCCGGATCAGCAAAATCAAGAAGACCCGGCTGAAGTTTTGGCAGTCCCATCACAATAAACAATCCAAGTCCTCCAATCAATATAACCGACAGAATATTTTGAATTTTCGACATGGACTTAACCCCGTATAAATTCAGGACAAAGAATGCTGTGATCGCTATCATTCCTCCTATTTTCGGTTGAACTGAAGGAACCAGGGAATTGATATAAATTCCGATGGAGGTTCCAAACATAGCCATTGAAAATACATTTAATATGCTGGTGACACCGATGACTCCTCCCCAGTAATCTCCCAATGCCACCGAAACCAGAGTATAGTTTCCCCCGTTGACCCGCATCTGGCTGCTCAAAAGCGCGTAAGGAATCACAAGAAACAACCCCACTGCAATGGCTGCCATATAAGCCAGCCAGGCTGATTTACCCGTGACACCGATCGCCTGTCCAATCAAAGTAACCACTGCTGAGCCGATGGTAGAACCTGTCGCAATCGCAATCAGGGCTACCAGCCCAAGCCCCTTTTTCTTTTCATTCATAGCAATACTCCCCTCTCCTCATTTTATAATGAATGATGCCATTCTCTGAAACATTGGATACACGATACTGCTGTCGGTGCCAGACAATGCCCCCCTTTATCAGACCCCCGACAGGTTGATGGCAACAATCTCCCCACAGTCGTTGCCACATCCAGAACCTCATGAAACGGAAGAACCGGATCTTTTCCAGAACGTGCAATCTCTGCATAAACCAAAGCCATGCAGACCGCCTCGGCTGCCCGTGTCCCACAAGGCTGCCCTTTGCCACCGGATATCGGATCGCAGGGCCATCCGACAGAGATCATCATGGCCATAGCTGCGGCTGCCTCAACCTGTTCCGGCGTAGAACCAGCCATCTCCGCCACAGCGCCTGCCGCCATCGCTCCACACATGCCAATTTCTCCCATACAGCCGGCATTTCCCCCGCCCGGAACAGACCTTGTGAAGCAGATTGCCCCGATTCCGGCCGCGACAAACAAACCTCTCGTGATATCCTCGTCACTGTATCCAAAATCTTCCGCCACGGCACATAACGCTGAATATATCAGTCCGCCGCCGCTTCCCATTGGGCCTGGTATGAATTCTACCCCCGGAATTCCGGTCATGGCAGCATACGCATACCGAAGCGCTTTCCCAATGGTTGGGCCTGTAAATCTTGGCCCGGATGAAAGATGGCGCTCCCAGTTTTCATGCTGGAATTCACTAAATGGATTTGTCTTAAGCGTGATATCTTCCTCATAAATAGCATGGGTAGCCCGATGCATTTTGGCCTTGATCACATGTTCCATATAATCAACCACCTGCTCCCGGCTCCAACATGAAGACGCGATCTCATAATCAATCGCTGCCTCCGCAAGGCCCTTACCCTGCTCCTTTGCAACCGCGCGCCACTGTTCCATCGTCTCAAACATCTGAGGCTTTTTATTACGACTTGTGATCACGGCAGTAACCGGTCTCATCACTGCCACTTTCATACCAGAAGATTCAAGCGACTCCAATACCGGCTCCTCGGAGGATTTAAACCAATACATCACTCCCCTGCCTTCGGCCACCGACTCCCCCGACTCTAAAATATCCATATCATGGCCCAGCCGCTCTTCCAGTTCTTTTAAACGGTATTCCCCCATCCGGTCAAAGACAAAGACCACATAGGTATCTCCATTTCCAACGAAAGGATATCCATTGACCGAGGTTGTCTCCACCAGTCCCCCACCGGTAGACTGCGAAACCATAGTGATTGTCTTTCCACTGACTCCCGTCAGCGTAATTTTTGCCGCCGTATGATGCCGGCTCTCTTCTAGGTATTCAAAGAGGAACTCATACGCAATTTCCTCCCTCTTACAGACCTCCTTCATGGAAAATAAAATAGCATCATCCGGCAGGTGTCCGGTACACCCTGACAGCAGCGCCAGATCTTCATTCTGAAGGCCAAACGTTGATACGAATGTGCTGTCCGGGTCAATTTGAATTCTGATCTTTTTCACGGCCTCCCCTAAAACCGTGTACGCCAGATACCCCATCCGGCACGGCCCAGCTGTATGGGCACTTGAAAATGGCTGCATTACAGGTCCAAATACATCATTGTAAAAATCTGGATATTGATACTTCATAGTCTTCTCCCCTGTCCCTTTCTATTTAACAATTTTGCTCCCCTCATAACCCGGTAATCCTGACGCTCTCCCCTCCTTTTCGGATTCCGCATACTCTTTATCAGCCCATTCCGGTTCGGAATGATACTTTCCCATCTACTCTCTGTTAAACTGGCCAAGCCCAGTCTTCGTCATAGAAAAATAAGTCTTCATCATCTGGTACGCCTTTTCCTCATCATGGCTGCGCATACATTCAATCAAATTCTGGTGCATCGCAATGGAATCCTGCAAAACAGGCATCACATCCTCAGGCGTCTCTAAATTTTTCATCATGACCTGACGAAGCGCGTTCAACAGTTCCGTCAAGACAGGATTACCGCCGGCTTTCGCCAGCTGATTGTGAAACTGGATATCCAATTGCTGAATTTGATCCGCCTTCAATCCTGGCTCCGTCATCTTCCAGTTTAAAAGTTCCAATTCCCGAAGCGATTCCTCGTCCGACCGCTGCGCGGCTATCCGAATCGCCCCCAATTCCAACACCTCTCTAAGCTCCAAAAGATCAGCTACATTTCCAATTTCCATATTGACCAGAAGATTCAACGGAGTTATCAAACAGTCTCCCACATGGTCCGACACAAATGTCCCATCCTTCCCCCGTACAATCAATCCTTTCGAGGTTAGTGCTTTTAAACTTTCACGTATTGTCGAACGTCCTACCCCAAAGCTTTTAGCCAGTTCCATCTCCGGAGGCACCCTGTCCCCCGGTTTCAGCTGCTGCATAATCATATCCTCCAGTTTTTGACTGATTGCATCCGACAGATTCGTTTTCTTTTCCATGGTCCACCTCATAATTTCTATAATTAATATGATATTCTCGTTATCATATCATACAACAATTGTTGTTTTTATTTCATTGTCTGACAACCTCATTTTATCATCACACAACATATTCGTCAAGATTATTTTTCCAACATAACCAAAAATAATAGGGACCGTCGGGAAATGAAATCCCGGCGGTCCCTTATCTCAGGCCTCTATTCTTCAATCCAGTTCTAAGACTTCTTCTGTTCTCTTTCCATCTCATCCATCGCCAGTTTCAGCGCCCCCATGATCCCCTGGTTGTCGTCCAGGCTCGGAAGTACGATATAGTTGTCCATATCCTCCAGCTCCTTCGTCCGGATGTACCCGGCCATCTGGCGGGCCACCTCTTTCCGGATCAGGGGCATCATATGCTCCTGATGGGTCACACCGCCGCCCAGAATGATTCTCTCCGGCGACAAAACCATGATATAGTTCACCAGGGCCTGTCCGATATAGTAGGCCTCCAGCTCCCATACCTCGTTCCGGTCCGCCAGCTCCACCGCCTTTTTTCCCCAGCGTGCCTCGATGGCCGGGCCTGCCGCCAGCCCCTCCAGACAAGTCTTGTGGTAAGGACATTTTCCCTCATAGGTATCATCCGGATGTTTCTCCAGCAGCACATGCCCCGCCTCCGGATGCAGCATCCCGTGAAGCAGCTTTCCATTGGAAATGATCCCGGCCCCCACTCCGGTACCGATGGTGATGTACATGCTGTTCTCCAGCCCCTGTGTGCAGCCCCAGGTGGCCTCTCCAAGAGCCGAACCGTTCACATCCGTATCAAATCCCACCGGAACGCCCAGTGCCTCCTGAAAGGCCCCTACGATATTGTAATTCGCCCATGCCAGCTTCGGCGTGGTCGTGATATACCCATACGTCTCCGACTTCCGGTTCAAATCAATGGGTCCAAAGCACCCGATTCCCAGCGCTTCCACCTCTTTCTCCTTAAAATAAGCAATCAGCTTCGGCATCGTAACCTCCGGTGTCTCCGTGGGGATGGAAGTCCTCTCAAAAATCTTCCCGTTCTCATCCCCAATTGCACAAACCATCTTCGTTCCGCCAGCTTCCAATGCACCTAATCTCATAGCAATGACCTTTCCTTCCCATGTTTTTTCTTACCTCCGAGTATACCACAAACCCACCCCTCTGAACATCCCCCGATTTCTATAAAAAGAGGGACAAAAATCGTCCCTCCCTCATTCCAGCAACCTCTGCACATCCAGGCCGCCCCAGCCCTGCTGGTTTTTCGGCAGCCCTAAATCCACGCACCGCTCCCGGAGCCGCAGTTTCACATCCCGGTTGCTCATATCCGGGTACTTTTCCAGCAGCAGCGCAATCGCGCCGGACACCAGCGGCGTTGACATGCTGGTTCCGCTCTTGATCATGTACCGCCCCGGCTCGTTGGAGCAGCTGATGATGCTGGAGCCCGGCGCCACCACATCCGGTTTGCAGATGCAGGCCCCCGTGGGCCCCCTCCCGGAGTAATCCACCATCCGGTTTCCCATGACGTTGACCTCCTTGTGGTCATCGGAGCAGCCCACCGTGATCACTTTCCGGCTGATTCCCGGCGTCGTGATGGTCTGGCGTCCCGGCCCCTGGTTTCCGGCAGCCACCACAACCACAAGCCCGTCGTCCCAGGCCGCGTTGACCCCCTTCACCAGCGCCGAATTTTCATTCATATTCTTCTTCGAGTACGATCCCACGGAAATGTTGACGATCCGAATCCCGTACCGGTCCTTATTCTCCCGAATCCACCGAAGCCCCGCCAGCACGTCGGAAGCATACCCATTTCCCTTCCGGTCCAAAACTTTAACAGAAATCAAATTGCATCCCGGGGCCACGCCGCAGTAACGTCCCTCCGACGCGGTCCCCGCCCCGCCGATAATGGCGGAAATATGGGTCCCATGCCCATTGTCATCATAAGGCTCCGTTCTCCTCTGTAACATATCCCGAAAAACAATTACTCTATCTTCAAAATCCTCGTGGAGAAAGATTCCCGTGTCCAACACAGCCACTCCAACCCCGCGGCCGGTCACACCCAGATCGTATTCCGCTCCACAATGAATCATCTGCTTTGCCTGATTCACCAGCTTACACCCATACCCTTTTTATTATTAACATATTCCACCAGCCTCTCCAACGTTGCAAAAATCGAATATTAAGAAAATCTTCATAATCTATTTAAACATTATACAAACATTTCCAGAAACGATGTGCTATACTACATACATAAGAAATGCAACGAACTATTATCCTTTATCCTTTTGAAAAAATCCTAATCCTAAAGAAAAATGTCACAACCCCGCATCTTACGATGCGGGGATTTTTCTGTCCTTTCTCCACGCAAAAGGACCGGCCCCACCATCCGGTACAGAGCGCAGTCCTTTTGTGCCACCATATTCATCTTCTTAAAAAAATGTTAATAATCCTTCAAAATATCACAAAAATCAAACGTAGCAAAATAATCCTTCGGCGTCTCCGCCCGTCTGATCATCTCCACAGATCCGTCCTCTTTTAACAGCAGCTCCGCCGACTTTAATTTTCCATTGTAGCTGTAACCCATGGCAAACCCGTGGGCCCCGGTGTCGTGGATCACCAGATAATCTCCTTTTTCAATCTCCGGCAGCATCCGGTCAATGGCAAACTTATCATTGTTTTCACAAAGCGAGCCGACGATGTCATATTTGTGGTCACAGGGGGCCTGTTCCCTGCCCAGAACCGTGATATGATGATAAGCCCCGTACATGGCCGGTCTCATCAGATTTACCGCGCAGGCGTCCACGCCGATGTACTCTTTGTGGGTATGTTTCTCATGAATCGCCTTTGTCACCAGACAGCCGTAAGGTCCCATCATGAACCGGCCAAGCTCCGTGTACAGCGCCACATCCCCCATACCGGCCGGCGTCAGCACCTCTTCATAGACCTTTCTCACGCCCTCTCCGATCACCCGGATATCATTGGGCTCCTGGTCGGGACGGTAAGGAATGCCGATTCCGCCGGACAGATTGATAAACTCAATATCAGCCCCGGTCTCCTCTTTCAGCTTCACGGCCACCTCAAACAGCACCTTCGCCAGCATCGGATAATACTCATTCGTCACCGTGTTGCTTGCCAAAAACGCGTGAATCCCAAACCGTTTCGCCCCTTTGGCTTTCAGAATCTGAAATGCCTCAAACAGCTGCTCCGTGGTCATCCCGTATTTGGCATCCCCCGGGTTGTCCATGATATCGTTGCTGATCTTAAACAGTCCGCCAGGATTGTACCGGCAGCTGATGATCTCCGGAATCTCCCCGATGGCTTCCTCCAGACACGCAATATGGGTGATATCGTCCAGATTGATGATCGCCCCCAGCTTGTGGGCATACTGAAACTCCTCCACCGGCGTGTCATTGGACGAAAACATGATCTCCTCGCCGTGAAACCCGCTGGCTTCCGACATCATTAACTCCGTCAGGGACGAACAGTCGGACCCGCACCCGTACTCCCTCAGTATCTTCAGCAAAAACGGATTCGGCGTCGCCTTCACCGCAAAATACTCCCGAAATCCTTTATTCCACGAAAATGCTTCCTTCAGCTGTTTTACATTCTCCCGAATCCCCTTCTCATCATACAGATGAAACGGCGTCGGGTACGTCTTTGCAATCTCCTGAATCTGCTCCAGCGTCACAAATGTCTTCTTCTCCACGTTACTTGATCCCCTTTCTCTTAAAAGCGCAAAAAGCCTGTCAAAGAGCACAAGGCTGTTACGCATCATTGTACTCTAAGGCAGACTTCTTTGTCCAGTTCTTTCTATTAATTATATATTGACTACTCTCAAAATATTGGTGTGGGCCGCGGGCTCATGGCGTTTTGCGTGATTCACAACCCCTGCCGTCACCACTGCCAGATCTCCCTCTTTCACAATCCCCTTCTCCTTCAAAAGCTCCAGAGAAGACTCAATCAAAAGGTCGGTGGATTCCGCACGTCTTGCATGGAAGGGAGTTACCCCCCAGTAAATCTGCATCTGTCTCACGGATGCAATGCTGGGCGACAGGCCGATGATCTGGGCCGCCGGTCTCCATTTGGACAGCATTCTGGTGGTAAAACCACTGATACTCGGCGCTACAATCACCTGGGCGCCCAGGTCATGTGCCGTTGAAACAGAGGAATAACACACCGCGTTGGAGATGTTGTGCACATTGACCGCCGACACCTTTCTCTCACGGTAGGCCGTATAATCCAGATGGGACTCGGTCTCCTCCACAATCTGGGCCATCATCTTAAGTGCCTCCACCGGGTACTTGCCCATGGCCGTCTCGCCGGACAGCATCACCACATCCGTGCCGTCATACACCGCATTGGCCACATCCGTCACCTCGGCTCTGGTGGGTCTCGGGTTGCGGATCATGGAATCCAGCATCTGGGTCGCTGTGATGACCGGTTTGCAGGCTACATTACATTTCCGGATAATCATCTTCTGAATATACGGCACCTGCTCCGCCGGAATCTCCACACCCATATCACCGCGGGCAACCATGATACCGTCGCTGGCCTCGATAATCGAGTCGATGTTCTCAATCCCTTCCGCGTTCTCAATCTTTGCAATCACGCTTAAATTCGCGCCCGCGTCATGAAGCATCTGTTTGATTTCATAGACGGCATCCGCCGTTCTCACAAAGGAAGCCGCGATAAAATCAAAGCCCTCCTCAATTCCAAATTGGATATCCGCCTTGTCCTTATCCGTCAGCGCCGGAAGTTTGATCTTCACATTGGGCACATTGACGCCCTTTCTCATCCCCAGCTCTCCGCCGTTGATCACCGTACACACGATATCCGTGTCGTCCACTTTTTCCACACGGAGTTCAATCAGACCGTCATCAATCAGAATCCGGTTCCCTGCCGTCACATCCTCGTTAAGTCCGTTGTAGTTGATATGTCCAATCTTGTCATCCCCGATGATGTCTCTGGTCGTCAGCGTATACGTCTGCCCCGTCTCCAGCATGACCTTCTTCTCATCCTTCAAAAGCCCGGTACGAATCTCCGGCCCTTTCGTATCCAAAAGCGCTGCGATCGGAAGTCCCACCTCTTCTCTCACGCTCTTCAACAGATTCAGACGGTTTCTCTGTTCCTCATAATCTCCATGGGAAAAGTTAAATCTGGCAATATCCATGCCATTCATTGCAAGAGCTGTCATCAGCTCTCTGTCATCCGTATTCGGTCCCATGGTACATATAATCTTCGTTTTTTTCATCAATTCCTCCTTAAAATTTAGCAGGTGCACAGATGGATTAAGGAAGACCGTGCAAGCTCGCTTGCTAAGGCCTTCATTAGTCCATCTGTATAGGGCGGAACGCCCGGAGCTTCTTGTTTTCATGCTTTTCGAAAACAAGAAGCTGCACCGTTTCTAGCAACTCAATGATTCAATTCTCTCATGACGGTCCATTCCCATGCGCCGTCACATGCTGATGTGTATACAAATGATCCTGGCAGTACTCATAGTTCCCCTCACATTTGGAGCAGTACCGGAATTCCAGATCTCCATCCGCCTCAGTTCGTCCACAGACCGCACACTTATGCCTGCTCTTCCCCTGTGGCATGATCTTCGTCTGCTTTTTAAAATCCTGTCTCCGCTTCATCTGCCGCGGGTCAAACTTATTGACATTCCTCGTCATGGCAAAGAAGAAAATAATATTGGCAAGGGCAATTACAATCTCCACTCTGGCGCCGATTCCGCCCACGATAAATCCGTATACACAGACCGCCACCTCAGCCACCGCCAGCCATTTGGCCTTCACCGGCAGCACGAAGAACAAATAAAACTGGGCATCCGGAAAACACATGGCAAATGCCAGGAAGATCGACAAATTCAAATAACCGGTGGTCATAAACAGATTCTGCTTAAATACCAGATAACCGATCAGCGAGGCCACTACCTGACCCAGCATTCCGACAAAGAAAAACACATTAAACCGAAATGCCCCCCAGATACTCTCCAGCGTCCGTCCCAGGCTGTAATACATAAACAGCGCGATAATCCCGAAGAACAGACTGTCAAACAGAAAGTTACCAAACGACGGGGGATAAATAATAAAGGTCACAATCCTCCAGATCTGCCCATGCAGGATCGCTCCCGCATCCAGGCTCAAATACTTCCAGTAAAACATAGGATTCCCAATTCCGGGCAATTGTATAATCAAACCAACCGCATAAAGAATCACAATATAGTACATCAGATTATGAATCGCGTACTTCCGGTATTTTGTCTCAAAACGATTAAAAAATTTCATTCCATCATCCTTTTCTTATGATTAAACACCTAAAACAAATCCTTCTTTGAGAAAATCAACGCCACAATCAGCGAAATCAGCGCCGCGCACCCCAGCACAATCCAAAACCCGTACACGCTGTTTGCAAACGGCATCCCCGCCGAATTCACATTCATGCCGTAAAAGCTGGCCACCATGGTGGGAATCGACATCACAATGGTGATCGTCGCCAGGAATTTCATCACGATATTCAAGTTGTTGGAAATAACCGACGCAAACGCGTCCATCGTCCCACTGAGAATCCCGCTGTAAATGTTGGCCATCTCAATCGCCTGTTTGTTCTCGATGATGACGTCTTCCAAAAGCTCCGTGTCCTCCGGATATTTTTTAATCTTCTCGTTTTTCAAAAGCTTCTCAAAAACCACCTCGTTGGAACGCAGAGAGGTGGTAAAATACACCAGGCTCTTCTCCAGCTCCAGAAGCTCAATCAGTTCCTGGTTCTTCTGTGACTGATGAAGCTTCCGCTCCACCACATCGCTCTTCTTATCAATAATTCTCAAATACTGCAAAAACAAAGACGCGTTCTTGTAGAGAATCTGCAGAATAAACCGGGTCTTCATATAGGTATAAAAATCCTTCACCCGCCCGTCCATAAATGCAGTCAGGATCGGCGTCTCCTCCAGACAGACCGTGATGATCACCTCGTCCGTGGTAATAATACCGAGAGGGATCGTTACATACCAGTCTTTCCCGTTTCTCTCCTCAATAGCCGGAATATCCACCAAAATTAAGGAATAATGTTCCTCCACCTCAATACGGGAACGCTCCTCCTCATCCAGAGGTGCCTTCAAATGGTCCGGGTCTATGCCGTAGCGCTCTGAAATATCCAGAATCTCCGTAGCAGTCGGGCTGGTCAGTGCAATCCACGCGCCCTGCCCGGACTCGTCTTTTTGATGGATTGCTCCATCTTCTGTCATAAAGATTTGAATCATATAATATATTCCTCATCTCTTCTTTTTTCATCAAAGCAATCTTCGACTTATACATTATAGATTCTGGCCGGCCGTTTGTCAAATATATCAGCAGAGAAAATCTATTTTTTACGCAGTTTTAACCGCCTGTAAAGCGCATATTTACTTAGTGTTTCTGTGGGTAAATTCACTATAAACAGACAGAGTCTTAACGGTTTTTTAACACGGTTCAACAATTGTATTCTTACTTATTTTATGTTAAACTATGGGCGGTATGCTATTTTTGACGTTTTGCGCATATCCTGAACACAAAGGAGGCAGGGGATTCCCCCGCAGATATGAATAATTTGAATAACTACCACTCTTTAGGAATCGATATTGGTTCTACTACCGTTAAAATTGCCATCACCGATGGCAGTCAACATATGATATTCTCGGACTACGAGAGGCACTATGCCAACATCCAGGAGACACTGGCCGAGCTGTTAAGACGCGGCTTTGAAAAGCTGGGTCCGATTAAGCTGCATCCCATGATCACCGGGTCCGGCGGACTGACGCTGTCAAAACATCTGGAAGTTCCCTTTGTCCAGGAGGTAGTGGCGGTGGCCACGGCGCTTCAGGACTATGCCCCCCAGACCGATGTGGCCATCGAGCTGGGCGGCGAGGATGCGAAGATCATCTATTTCACCAATGGTATTGACCAGCGGATGAACGGAATCTGCGCCGGCGGCACCGGTTCCTTCATCGACCAGATGGCTTCCCTTCTTCAGACGGATGCCATGGGTCTGAACGAATACGCCAAGGGTTATCAGGCTATCTACCCCATCGCGGCGCGGTGCGGCGTATTTGCCAAATCAGATATCCAGCCACTCATCAACGAGGGCGCCACCAAAGAAGATCTGTCCGCTTCCATCTTTCAGGCAGTGGTGAACCAGACCATCAGCGGACTGGCCTGCGGCAAGCCCATCCGGGGAAATGTCGCCTTTTTGGGCGGACCGCTCCACTTTTTATCGGAGCTTCGCCAGGCATTTATCCGAACTCTCCATCTGACCGGCGACGCCATTATTGCACCGGACCATTCCCATTTATTTGCGGCTTTGGGCGCCGCTATGAACAGCGACGAGAACACAGCCATTGATTTGGAGGCTATGATTGAGAAATTGTCTCATGGGATTGCGATGGATTTTGAAGTGAAGAGAATGGACCCACTGTTTGTGGATGAGGACGACTATGCAGCCTTTTTGGACCGCCACAGCAACAATCAGGTCAGGACTGCCCATTTAGCTACCTATGAAGGGAACTGCTTTTTAGGCATCGACGCCGGTTCCACCACCACCAAGATTGCATTGGTGGGCGAGGATGGCTCCCTGCTCTATGACTTTTACAGCAACAACAACGGAAGTCCCTTGGCGACTACCATCCGCTCCATGAGAGAGATCCGGGCGCTGCTTCCTGAAAAGGCGCGCATCGCCTATTCCTGCTCCACCGGCTACGGCGAGGCTCTGTTAAAATCAGCCCTGATGTTAGACGAGGGCGAAGTGGAAACCATCTCCCACTACTATGCGGCTGCATTTTTCGAGCCGGAGGTAGACTGTATCTTAGATATCGGCGGACAGGATATGAAATGCATCAAGATCAAGGATAACACCGTGGACAGCGTCCAGCTAAACGAGGCCTGTTCCTCCGGCTGCGGTTCCTTCATTGAGACCTTTGCCAAATCCTTAAACTACTCCGTGGAGGACTTTGCAAAGGAGGCATTATTCGCGAAGAACCCAACTGACCTTGGAAGCCGCTGCACCGTATTCATGAATTCCAATGTCAAACAGGCGCAGAAGGAAGGCGCCAGCGTGGCGGATATCTCCGCAGGTCTGGCCTACTCCGTTATCAAGAACGCCTTATATAAAGTTATTAAGATCACAAGTCCGGCGGATTTAGGCACCCACGTGGTGGTCCAGGGCGGCACCTTCTACAACGACGCAGTCCTGCGCAGCTTTGAGAATATCTCCGGCTGTGAGGCTGTCCGTCCCAACATCGCCGGCATTATGGGCGCTTTCGGCGCCGCACTGATCGCCAGGGAGCGTTACGATGATTCCAAGACCACCACCATGCTGCCCCTCGACAAGATCATCAACTTGAAGTATGAGACCAGCATGGCCCGCTGCAAGGGCTGCACCAACAACTGTGTGCTGACCATCAACCGCTTTGGAGGCGGACGCCAGTTCATCAGCGGTAACCGGTGTGAACGGGGGCTTGGCAAAGAGAAAGTCAAACACGACGTGCCGAACCTGTTTGACTACAAATACCACCGGATGTTCGACTACGAGGCATTGACCCCGGACCAGGCCCCCAGAGGCACCGTGGGCATCCCGCGGGTTCTTAATATGTACGAGAATTACCCCTACTGGGCCGTATTCTTTAAGGAACTGGGCTTTAGCACCGTACTGTCGCCCCAGTCCTCCAAGAACATCTATGAACTTGGCATCGAGTCCATTCCCAGCGAGTCCGAGTGTTACCCGGCGAAGCTGGTCCATGGGCATATCTCCTGGCTGATTGCCCAGGGAATAAAGACGATTTTCTATCCCTGCATTCCCTATGAGCGCAACGAGTCACCGGACTCCGGCAACCACTATAACTGCCCCATGGTGACCTCCTACGCCGAGAATATCAAGAACAATGTGGAAGAACTGACGGAGAAACACATCCGTTTCCTGAATCCGTTCATGGCATTTACCAGCGAAGAGATTCTCACCAGACAGCTGGTATCGGAATTCCAGAAGGAGTTCAACATACCGGCATCCGAGATTTCCGCGGCGGCCCACAAGGCCTGGGAAGAACTGTTAGCTTCCCGCCGCGATATGGAGAAGAAGGGCGAGGAGACCATCAATTACTTAAAGGCAACCGGCAGACACGGCATCGTGCTGGCGGGACGCCCTTACCATGTGGACCCGGAGATTCACCACGGAATTCCGGAACTGATCACCTCCTACGGTCTAGCCGTATTGACGGAAGATTCCATCTCCCATTTAGGCCAGGTGGACCGTCCCCTGGTGGTAACCGACCAGTGGATGTACCATTCCCGTCTCTATGCGGCGGCGTCCTACGTCAGAACCTGTGACAGCCTGGATTTGATTCAGTTGAATTCTTTCGGCTGCGGCCTTGACGCCGTCACCACCGACCAGGTTCACGATATCCTGACGAGCGCGGGCAAGATCTACACCGTGTTGAAGATCGACGAGGTCAACAACTTAGGAGCCGCCAGAATCCGTATCCGCTCCCTGATTGCAGCCCTGCGGGTGCGGGAGAAGAACCACTACAAGAGCAAGGTGGTATCCAGCGCCTACAACCGTGTGATGTTCACCAAGGAGATGAAGAAGAACTACACACTGCTGTGTCCCCAGATGTCGCCCATCCATTTTGATCTGCTGGAACCGGCCATCCGGTCCTTTGGCTACGACATCGAGGTCTTGCAGAACCACAACCGCAACGCCATCGACGTAGGCTTACAGTACGTCAACAACGACGCCTGCTATCCATCCTTGATTGTCATCGGACAGATCATGGATGCGCTGCTGTCCGGCAACTATGATCTGGACCACACAGCCGTTCTAATGAGCCAGACCGGCGGCGGCTGCCGCGCCTCCAACTATATCGGTTTTATCCGCCGGGCATTGGAGAAAGCGGGGATGCCTCAGATTCCGGTCATCTCCATCAATGCCAACGGCATGGAGACCAACCCCGGTTTCACCTTCACCCCGGCGCTCCTCACCAAGGCCATGCAGGCTGTGGTTTACGGAGACATTTTCATGCGGGTTGTCTATGCGACGCGTCCCTATGAGAAGGAACCGGGCGCTGCCAACGCTCTCCACGAAACATGGAAAGCCAGATGCATCGCCTCCCTGTCCAAGAGAACGCCGTCCATGCTGGAATTCAACAGGAATGTCCGCGGCATCATCAAGGACTTCGATGCCCTGCCCATGACAGACGTGGTGAAGCCAAAGGTAGGAATCGTAGGTGAAATCCTGGTGAAGTTCTCCCCGTTAGCCAACAACCACATCGTGGAGCTTCTGGAGGCCGAGGGAGCCGAGGCCGTGATGCCGGACCTGATGGACTTCCTGCTCTACTGCTTCTACAACAGTAATTTCAAGCGGGATCACTTAGGCGGCAAGAGTTCCACTGCGAGACTGTGCAACATGGGCATCTCTCTTCTTGAGTACTTCCGAAAAGTAGCCAGAAAAGAGCTGTCCGCCAGCACCCACTTTAACCCGCCGGCCAAAATCCGTGACTTAGCCGACATGGCCCAGGATTTCGTATCCTTGGGCAACCAGACCGGCGAAGGGTGGTTTCTCACCGGGGAAATGCTGGAACTGATCCACAGCGGCGTCAACAACATTGTCTGCACCCAGCCCTTTGGCTGCCTGCCCAACCATATTGTCGGCAAGGGCGTGATCAAGGAGATCCGGAATGCTTATCCGAATTCCAACATCATCGCCGTGGACTACGACCCGGGTGCCAGCGAAGTGAACCAGTTAAACCGGATCAAGCTGATGCTGGCTACGGCGCAGAAGAACTTAAAGAATAATCCAAAAGCCGTCTCCAACCAGGACTAACCCCCCGGCCAGAGCCCGGCATTCCAGACATCCAAAAACAGGGAATCTGATACGCACTGATTATTACCGTGCAAGTCAGATTCCCTGTTTTTCATTCACTGGCCATTATTTCCGGCCATCCCTTCACAGCCGTTATTTTCCGGCCGCCACAATCTCATCAATAATATCCACATAATCCGCGCAGAACTTCCCATACATGGGAATGACGGCCTCCTGGAACCTGGCTTTCTCCTCCGGCGGCAGTTCAATCACTTCACAGCCGGCGGCCCGCACCTTGTTCTCCGAGGTCTTCTCCCGCTCTGCCCACAGTTCCCGCTCATACCGGGCGGATTCCTGAGCGCAGGTACGGATCATCTCCTGGTCTTCCGGCGACAGCTTCTTCCAGGTGGAACCGGCTACAATCTGCAGCTCCGGCACCCGGGTGTGCTCATCCAGAGTAAAATACCTGGCCACCTCATAGTGGTTTGCCGATTCATAGGACGGCCAGTTATTCTCCGCCCCGTCAATCACTCCCGTCTGAAGCTCCGAGTAAACCTCGCTATACACCGATGCCGTCGGATGCGCACCCAGCGCCCGCACCATCTCCATCATCAGTTCCGATTCCTGGACACGGATGGTCATGCCCTTCATATCTTCCAGATTCCGGATGGGTTTCGCAGTGCTGTAAAAATTGCGGGCTCCCGCGTCATACCAGGATAATGCCACCAGATCCAGCTCGCTGACCGAATCCAGAAAATCCTCTCCGATCTCCCCCTCCAGCACTTTCCACATATGGTCGGCGCCGGTGTAAAGATAGGGCAGCTGAAGCACATTCAGCTTCGGAATCGTATCTCCCATAGTTGATAAGGACACTCTGGCAAAATCAATGCCGCCAAACTGCATCTGCTCCACCACGGTCCTCTCGTCCCCCAGAATCCCTCCGGCATTGACCTGAATCTCAATTCTTCCGTCGGTCCGCTCCCGCACCAGTTCGGCAAACCGGTAAGCGCCCTGGGTGGTAGGATAATCCTCCGCCTGGTTTTCCGCATAGGTAAATACATATTCCGGAACCGCAGCTTCCGTCTCACTTTTACGCGGACTGGCGCAGGCCGCTATCAAAACTGATACCGCCCCCAACAGCAGACACAATTGTTTTTTTCTCACGGCTCCACCTCCCTCTAAAACAATAGGGGCCGCTTCCGGCAGCCACCAGGACCGCCGGGCAGTACCCCCGGAATTGCTAATATCAAATACTCATATTCACCCTTAACCCAGCATCTGAGGCAGCCACATACTGATTGCCGGAACAAAAGTAATCAATAGCAGCGTGACTATCATACATAAGTAGAACGGCAGCGTTGCCTTGACCACCCGTTCCATGGATACTTTGGACACCGCCGATCCGATAAATAATACCGCGCCAACAGGCGGTGTCAGAAGACCGATACCACAGTTCAGGATTACCATGATACCAAACTGGATCGGGTCGATTCCGATGGAAGTTGCAATCGGAAGCAGGATTGGTGTCGCAATCAGAATGATCGGAGCCATATCCATGATACATCCAAGCACCAGCAGAATCAGGTTGAGCAGCAGCGCCAGAATAATCGGGTTATCCGTAATGCTCGTGATCGCGCCCGCAGCCAGATCCGGCACATGAAGCCGGGTCAGACAGAACCCAAAGATATTGGAGGTAGCAATCAAGATGAGTACAATAGAAAGTGTATCCACACAATCCCCAAGCACTCTCCATACTCCCTTCCAGTCGAGCCCTTTGTAAATAAACACGCTGACAAACAAACTGTAAATAACAGCAATTGCCGCAGACTCCGTGGCCGTAAAGACACCGCCCACAACGCCAAACACAACGATCAAAACCGCCGCCAACGCCCAGATTGATACACTGAGCTGCTTGAACAGGTTGATAATGCTGAACTTTTCACCCTTAGGATAATTGCGTTTTACCGAGATGATATAGGAACCAATCATCAGGCTTGCCGCCAGCAATGCGCCCGGAAGGTAACCGGCCAGGAACAGGCTGCCTACGGAGATACCGCCTGCCGTAGTGGCATAGATTACCATGTTGTGGCTGGGCGGAACTAAAAGCCCCTCACAGGAGGATGTGATCGTAACCGCTGTTGAAAAGTCATCATCATATCCCTGATCCACCATCATAGGAATCAGGATGGAACCGAGAGATGCCGTATCGGCAGCCGCGGAACCGGAAATACCTCCAAAGAAATAGGAAGCCACGATATTTACCATCGCCATACCGCCCCGCATCCAGCCCACACAGGAGTTGGCCAGCGCAATCAGCTTCTCGGAAATGCCGCCGGAACCCATGAGACAGCCCATGGTGATAAAGAACGGAACCGCCATCAAACTAAAGGAACTGATTCCCTTTACCATCTGCTGGCAGATCGTGGTCAGCGGAAGTCCCTGGGACAGCAGACACAAAACAGAAGAAAGCGCCACCGCATAGGCAATGGGGAATCGCAAGAATACCATAATAAAAAAGCTTGCAAGTAATACTGTAATTGCTAATGTATCTCCACTCATGCGCTATGCCTCCTCCTTTACAAAGAAACTTTTTATATGATTATATAAAGCTTCCAGTTCAAAAATCAGCATTGCCACACCGGCGATCGGCACCGGAAAATACATCCAGAATCTGGATACCTTCGGCATACTGACATAAGTTCCCTTGGAGCCGATTCCGGTTGCATATTTCCACCCAACCGTAATCATAATAACCGCAAGAATCAGTACAGCGACGTCGGCCAGTATATCAAGAGCCTTCACCAGATTCTTCGGTAAATATCCGTCCAAAGCCGTCATACGGATATGAGCGCCTCTCCTGATCGCCAGGGCAGCTGAGAGCACCGCCATGTAGGACATACAGGTCAGCACCACTTCCTCACTCCATGCAGGATCTGGTATAAACGGTATGTAACGACCAGCCACCGCCATAGTGGTGATCAGAATATCCACGATCAGAAGCACCTTACATACGAACATAACCGCTTGATACGTCACGTCATAGGCAGGTTTAATCTTATCGATTGTTTTAAAAATTGCCGGCATACTACCCCTCCTTGTGATATCACAAAATCGCACAATCGTGTCAAAAAGGCACAGGGGCCATGATGATATGATTCCCCTGTGCCCGTCTTTTATGACTTGCTATTACTGTAAATCCAGAATCTGCTGATACAGTTCTTTGTTGTTAGCAGTAGAAGACTCGATGATGCCCTTGCAGGCTTCCTGCCATGGCTTGATGTCGGTAACCTCAACCACGTTACATCCCTCATCCTTTAACTGCTGAAGAACTTCATTCTCTGCATCTTCAGAGATCTTTCTGTTGAACTCGGAAGCATACTTGCCAGCCTCAGTGATGATATCCTGCTGTGCCGGTGTCAGTTTGTCCCAAGCTTCATCTGTGATAATCACCTGGATTGCGCCCAGTGTATGACCGTCTAAGATCAGGTTGTTGGCAACCTCCGGGAACGCGTTGGACTTGTAGTTTGCGATTGGCTGCTCAGCGCCATCCACAACGCCAGTCTGTAATGCGGAGTATAACTCGCCGAAGGAAACAACGGTCGGGGAAGCGCCAAGGCCTTCCACCATGCCGTTCATGATCGGGTCGTTAGACACGCGGAGTTTCATACCCTTTAAATCTTCGATACCTGCAACCGGGTCCTTTGTGAAGAAATGACGGAAGCCCTCTTCTCCATAGAACAGACCTCTTACACCGCTGCCATTCTCGTGCGGTTCAAGCAGGAATTCCGGAGCCAGATCAGATGTAGCAAAGTTCCAGAAATGATCGCGGCTTACAAAGGTAAACGGTACGGAAAGGAGACTGGATTTCTCTCCGCCGTAGCTTGTCAGAGCGAATGCGGAGATACGGGACATATCGATGGTTCCGCCGCCGCCAAGCATGGTATCAAGTACGTCGTTCTCAGAACCGAGAACACCACTTGCCTGAATGTCAATCTTCATCTTACCGCCGGACAATTCCTCTACCTTCTCTTTGAAAGCAGTACCGGTCTGTCCAACGATGGTATCTAATGGGTTCACCTCTGCATATACAAGAGTCACCTCCGGCATGTCAGCCGTATCAGCTGCCGGAGCCTTTGACTCCTCTGCCTTGCTCTCGCCTGCTGCTGCCGTAGTGGTCTCAGCCGGAGCCGCCGTAGTTGCCTCTGTCTTTGCACTGCCACAGCCAGCTAAAGAAGCTGCCACCATTGCTGCGCATAAGGTTGTACTAAGTAATCTTTTTTTCATGAAACTGTTCCTCCTCTTAACACATTTTTTACATTTCTGCATTAATTCTTAACGTATTCTTTACGTTAATGTTATTATAAGAGGAGGGACCGTTTATGAAAACCGTAAATTTTTGTTAAACATAGTATTATTTTAACCTGTTTGGCTTTTTATTTTATGCATAACGCACAATGACGTTAAAAAGATAACAATCAGCTATGAAACATACCGCAATTAATGTTTTTGAAAGATTTCCAGACGATACTCCGTGGGACTCTGTCCCGTGATTCTTTTAAATACCTTGGCAAAATAATTGGAATCGGCATACCCCACCGCCTTGCCGATCTCCTTCACGTTCACCGTGGGCTCCGCCAGCATTTTCTTGGCCTCCTCCACCCGGTACTCCGTTAAGTAGGAGGTAAAATTACGGTTAAAGCACTGCTTAAACAGCTTGCAGAAATAGGCCTCCGAATAATTCATCATCCGGGCCACATCCTGCATGGACAAATCAAACATATAATTTTCCTGAATATACCGGGTGATGATCTCCGCCACCTTGGACAGACGGATATTGCTCACTTCCTCCGGCTCCGCCTCATTCATGACCGCTTCCGGTTCCTCGGAATTCTCCTCCCGGTTCCCATCATGGTTCTTCTCTCCGTCCGCTCTCTCCCGCTCCCCGGTCAGCCGCATGGCCTCCTCTAACACCAGCATCAGCTCCTGTTCATCATAAGGCTTTAGCAGGTAATCAAGGGCCCGCACAGTGATGGCCTTCTTGGCATAGGCGAATTCATCAAAGGCCGTCAGGAAGATGATACAGCAGTCCTTGTCCGTCTCCCGTATCTTCTCCGCCGCCCCGATCCCGTTGATCCCCGGCATCTCGATGTCCAGAATCGCAATCTGAATCTGTTCTTCCTCGTAGATGCGCAGCGCCTCCCTGCCGTTTTCCGCCTGGAAAATCACGCACTGGTCCCCTATATTCTCCTGGATCGTCTTATACAAAACCGCCCGCTCAATCATCTCATCATCGGCTATCAGCAATCGGTACATGCCTGCTCCTCCTTTTTCTCCCAAACCAATTCGGCCTGTCTGTCCTGGGGTATGATCATCTGGATGACCGTCCCCTTATCTTTCTTACTGTATATTTTCAAATCTCCGCCATCGGGATACATGGTATGAATCCTCTGGTAAATGTTGCCCACGCCGATTCCCACCCGGGCGGTCCTGCTTCCGGTCAGCGCCGTTAAAAGTTCCCGCAGACTCTCCTCATCCATGCCGACTCCCGTATCCGCGACAGAGATCACCACATGTTCCTTCTCCTGCCACACCCGCAGACAGATCATGCCCCCCTGCTCTTTCTTTGACAGGCCGTGGATAATGGCATTCTCCACCACCGGCTGAAGGGTGAAGGCCGGCACCATCACTTCATTTTCATCCACCTTCAGACTGGCTTTGAACTGAATCCTGTTTCCGAACCTCATCTGCTGGATATAAAGATAATCCCGAACCACCTTCATCTCCAATGCCAAGGGCACAATCTGCTCCGAGGTCTTTAGATTATAGCGGAATAAATTGCTCATGCTGTTGATCATCCGCTCCGTCGTGGAAGCGTCCTCCAGCTTGGCGGTGCAGGCGATCATATTCAGGGTGTTGAACAGAAAATGCGGGTTAATCTGGCTCTTGAGCAGCTCCATCCTGGCGGCATCCAGACGCTTCTCCATCTCCATCTTCTCCAGTTCCTCCTGATGAAGCAGCTGGGCCATCTCGTTATTTTTCTTCAAGGTGTTGATATAGCCTTCCGTGGAATGCTTCATCTTGTTGAAGGCCCTCACCAATTCACCCACCTCGTCTTTGTTGGACGTGACCATGTCCGGCTCGCTGAAATCATTTTTCCCGATCTTCCGGGAGCTGTGGGCCAGCTTGATTAACGGATTGATCAGGGTGTTGGAGAGAATCCTTGTGATGCAGACCGCCACTACCATCATAACCACCGAGAACACCAGAATTAAATAGGGCATGTTGTAAAACACCGACACTTTATCCTGGTAACTGGCGTTGCCCTCCTTTAAGGTAACCTGAACCAGACGCCTGACGTAGGTCTGGATATAGGACTGCATATTATAAATTTTGTAGAGACTGGGAATGTATTCCTTGTCGCTGGTGCTCATCTGAAGGACCGCGTCCCTGGCCGTGCTGTAATTCTCATAGCTGTTCTTGATATTCCAGGTTCTGGCGTACCGCTCCGAACCGATCTCCCCGTAGTCAAATGGCAGGGAAAGGAGACACCGCTCGCTTCTGACACAGGCCAGCACATATTCTTCCCGGTTCTCCTCCGTCCTCTCCCTGGCATAAGTCTCGAACGCCTTGATCTCCACCTCCAGCGCCTCCTGAAAATCGTGGCACTTGGAGTTGTCGTCCAGAATCACGTTGAAGCTTCCTAATGCAAAATTCATGACATAGATATTAAAGGCCACAGACAGAGCCATGACCAGTATCACCATGACGGTATAGGAACCCAGCTTCTTCTTCAATGACACGGACCACCAGAGATTCTTTATGTACTGAAACATGACTTGCTCCTTACTGCTTTCCCCATTACTTTCCGAAGACAAAATTTGCTAAATAAAACAGCAGGAAGGTATGGGCCGGATAAAAGATATAAAAGAAATATTTAAGCCCTGGTCCCTTCTTGTTGTTATATGCAAGCATCAATGGCAGAGCCAGCACCATCACCCACTGGATGGCAGGCGGTTCCACCAGCATTTCCATGCTGAACTGGCCGATGGAGAACAGGATATACATCACGGCCAGCCAGTCCTTCTTCTCCCGCAGAAAATACATGAGTACGCCCAGGATGATAAAATCCATCCCATATTCATTCAGATAGAGATTGGGAATGATGCCGGTCACCACATCTCCGCTTGTGTAACGCAGTACCGGGATGAAATTCGGGAGTACGTAATAAAGCACCTGAACCCCGAAAACAGCTGCCAGCGCCAGCAGTCCCTTCTTCCTGTCCTTGAAAAACAGTTCTATGGTGCTGATGAGTACACCTACCATCAACATGCTCCCAAAGATATTGTGAAATCCGTAGCCGAACCCGTCCGTGGGGAAATAAGCGTCCACCGCCAGGGCAAAGCCGGTCATAAACAGACTCATCAGATACATCCGGATGAGATATATCTTCCTGTTTCTGGTGTAGTGGTACCCCCAGACCATGCAGAATAAAAACAGGGGATAGGACAGTCTCCCAATCAACCGAAGCCAGATTGGCGTTCCCGGAAAGTAAAGACCGATGTGGTCAATAAACATGAAGATAACCGCGATGATTTTCAAGGTAAAGGTACTCATATTTGTTTTCTCAACTTTCTTACGTATGATAAGGTCCAGCCTTCTTGTTCTATTCTATTTCTTTTTCGTCCTAAACGCAAGGATTTCATGGATTCCGCCACATTCTTCCAGCTTTTGCTCTCCGGCGAACTTTCTATGAAACAAGGGTATGCGGACTACTGGGGTTCTTTTTTTGACTTGGTAAATGGGGCAGGGGGATAAGGTTGTGGAGGGAAATCACGAGATATGTAGGTTGAATCGTTCGGAAGG